>DAIDHS010000011.1 GCA_027451985.1 Elusimicrobiota bacterium | reverse complement strand
GGCCTCATCCACGGCCAGATGCTCAAGCTCCTGCGCTCCCGGGCGCGAGGCTAAAGCTCGATTTTCCAGTCGTTCAATTTTTGCGGCGGACCGTTGTAGGAAAAGAAGGCCTCACCCGCAAGCACAAATCCCAGCTTTCGGCAGATGGCATTGGAGGCGGCGTTGCTCGCGGAGGGAAAGGCGTGGATCGTTTTGAATTGCCGGGCCTGGCGCGCGCGCCTCAAAAGCTCCCGGCCGGCCGCGGTCGCCAGGCCTCGACCCTGATAGGCGGGAAGAACCATCCAACCAGCCTCATAAATGGAGGCTCCGGAAACTTCGGAGGCCCAAATGCCGATGGTCCCGGCGGGACTGCGGTCCTCCGCCAAAACGGTGAAGTACCAGACGTCGCCGTCTCGGACGCTTTTAGCTCGGCGGTGATGGTGCTGAAGGATTTTTTCGGGTAACGTGGGACCGCCCAGATCGCGCATCACTTGTGGATCGCTCTCAAGCGCCCGCGCCAGCCACAAGTCGCCCTCCTCGTAAGGCCTGAGTTCCACCTTAGAACCGGAAGGCGAGGGAGACGCGGTTGGTCATGCCCAGATCCGAGAAAGGCGCCCAGGCGTAGTCCACCGAGAAGCTCTTCCAGGACAGGCCCGCGCCGGCCGAGGCCCCGGCGATGCCGCCCAGGCTTTGGCGCCCGGCGCTTTGATCGTAGCCCGCGCGCAGGGCCGCGGCCCAGGACGGCTGCGCGTACGTCCATTCCGTCCCAAAATCCACGTAAGGGTCCTGGTTCTCGGGGAAATTGACGTCCATGGCGAAGCCCAAAAAGGGATAGGCATGCCAGAAAAATCCGCCGCGCACGTCCGTGGGCAGCGGCGAGGCCTGGGTGCCGAGCTTCAAGCCCGGGCCCAAGTTGGTGATGGAGCCGCCCATGTCGACCGCACCCTGGCCCACGTCGCCGACGTCGGGAACCTGGACGCCCAGGTCGGCCGCCTCGGTCTGCCCGGAGGTCCCGCCGATAATCTGCGACTGGATGAGCTTCACGTCGCCGCCCACGCGCACGCCCTGGACGATGCCGGCGTAGCCCAGGGCGAAGGCCAAGTCGTAGGGCGTGAAGCTTCCCTGGGAATTCCCCAGGGAGTCATAAGCGGTCTGCGGCGCCTGCGAAAAATACATGAATCCCGCGGCCAGGACCCCGGCCGGACCGAGCGAATAGGCGTAGGATCCGGCGCCGGCGTAAGTGGTCTGGATGAGGCTGCTGTAATCGAGGCTCATTTCGGAGCGGCCGGCGGAGGAAGACGGCGCGGGCGAGGACATCCCGGCGGACGGCGACGCGGCGGCTTCGGAAAGGTCCTGCCAACCGCCCTCGGAGGGCACCAATCCTCCAAAAGGGTCGGAGGAAGACTCCCTCCTGGGCTGGAAATGAGCCCCTCCCTCTGATAAGGTCGCCAAGCCGGCGGGGTTCAAAAAAATCGACTCAGCGCCACGAGACGTAGCGGCGGAGGCCTCGCCCATGGCTTCAATCCGGGCCGAAGTCGGGATTTCCAGGAAAGCCGCGCCCGAGGTACCGACGGCGCTGCTGGAAAAGGAGGCCGCCAGGACGCAGCCGCCCGAAAATGCGAAGACGGCTGCCGCGCAGACGACGGTCCGCCGGAGGTTTAAATCGGCCAAACGGGGGTTTTTCGAGCCGCCTGAGTCTTGGACGATTCGGTCTGGGCCGGCTCCGCCTTCGCAACGGGTTCGGGAGCGGGCTCCGCCTTCTTCTCCGCCTTTTCCACCACGGGCGGCTTTTCCGCGGACGGCGCGGCCTCCGCAACGGGCTCTACGCGCGGCGCAGGCTCCGGCTTGGGCTCCGGCTTCGGTTGAACCAGCGCCTCGGCGGCGGCCAAAGATTTGGAGAGTTCCGCGATCCGCTTGATGAGCGTCGCGCCCGTTTCGGCGCTAGCGCGGACGGCCTCTTTGAGCGCGGCAAGCTCGTCCAGACGCTTTAAAATCTGCCGGCCCTGCTCGGCCTCCGAGTCCACGACGGACTTGAGCTCGCCCAACCCCGATTCCAGAGCCGAGAGACGCTGGCCCAGGCGAGCCTCGAGGTTTTTGAGGCCGGCCTCGACTTCGAGGGAAGCGTCGGGAGCGATCGCGGGAAATGGCCCGTGAACGCTCGCGTCGGCCACGGTGGACGGCGCGTTCCGCGTCTTCGGCTCCGGCGCGGAAATCGCGGCGGGCTCGGACGGAACGGAGGATTTTTCGTGCAGGATGGGCGCGGCCTGTTCGGCTTCCTTCTCCGCTTCGGGCTCGAGCAGGAACTCCTCATCCTCGGCCTCCACGGCCGCGCGATAATTGCTCAAAAAATAGACGAAAAGGATCGCGCTGGCCAGGAATCCGCCCGCCGAGAGATAGAACCATCCGTCGGCCCAAAGGCCCGGAAAATTCATCATCGCCATGGCTCCTGAATGTTATCGGAATTGACCGGCCGTGTCAAGGATGTTTATAATGAAGCCTCGCCGTTTAAAAACATCCATGAGCGCCTCAAAGCCGCCCCAAGAAAAACCGCGCAAGGACAAGCGCCGGGACCCGGCCGTCCGGGCCGCGCCCGCCAAGCTCGCGCGCCTGCGGGACGCCGTCGCGCGGGCCGAGGCCGGCGGCGGACCCGAGCGCGTCGCCGCGCAGAAGGCGCGCGGCAAATTCACCGCGCGCGAGCGCATCCACTACCTTTTAGACGAGGGCAGCTTCCAGGAGACCGATCTCCTCGTCGGAAGCCGCGCCACCGAGTTCGGATTAAAGGATAAGGACATCCCGGGCGACGGCGTCATCACGGGCTTTGGCACCGTGGGCGGGCGCCCGGTGTGCGTCTACGCGCAGGACTTCACCGTGCTGGGCGGATCTTTAGGCCTGGCGCACGCCAAGAAAATCGTCAAGATCATGGACCTGGCCCTGGAAAACCGGGTGCCGGTCATCGGCCTCATCGACTCAGGAGGCGCGCGCATCCAGGAAGGCGTCGACTCCCTGGACGGCTACGCGGAGATTTTCCAGCGCAACACCGCCTGCTCTGGCGTCATCCCGCAGATTTCCGTCATCCTCGGCCCCTGCGCGGGCGGCGCGGTTTATTCTCCGGCCCTGACCGATTTCATCTTCATGGTGGAAGGCATCAGCCACATGTTCGTGACCGGGCCCGAAGTCGTCAAGGCCGCGACCGGCGAGGAGACCACCTTCGACGCGCTGGGCGGCCCGGAAGCGCACGCGGGCAAGTCGGGCGTCTGCCATTTCGTGGCGAAGTCCGAGCAGGACTGCTTTAGGCAGGTGCGCGAACTCTTGTCCTACCTGCCGCAGAGCCGCTGGGAGCGAGCCCCGCGCCTGGCCAACCCCGATCCGGTGCGCCGCGCCACGCCCCTGGCCGAGATGCTCTGCGAGCTGGACCCTCGGCGGCCCTACCGCATCCACCACGTCATCTGGCAGATCGCGGACGAGCACAAATTTTTCGAGGTCCAGGACGCCTACGCCCGCAACATGGTCATCGGATTCCTGCGGCTGGGGGGGGACGTGGTCGGCGTGGTGGCCAACAACCCCGCGCACCAGGCCGGCACGCTCACCATCGAGGCCTCGGGCAAGGCCGCGCGCTTCATCCGCTTCTTGAACGCCTTCAACATCCCCATTTTGACCTTGGTCGACGTGCCCGGGTATCTGCCGGGCGTCCACCAGGAGCACGGCGGCATCATCCGTCACGGCGCCAAGCTCCTGCACGCCTACTGCGAGGCGACAGTGCCCAAGATTTCCGTCATCCTCCGCAAGGCTTACGGCGGCGCCTACATCGCCATGAGCTCGAAGTACCTGAAGGGCGACTTCAACTTCGCTCTGCCCTCGGCTGAAATCGCGGTCATGGGCCCGGCCGGCGCGGTTGAAATTCTATTCTCGCGCAAGCTGCAGGAGGCCAAGACCCCCGAGGAGAAAGCCGCGCTGCGCAAGACTTTGGCCGACGAGTACGCCCAAAAATTCGCCTCGCCGTACCAGACCGCGCGCACCGGATCCATCGACGAAGTTATCGAGCCCTCGCAGCTGCGCGTCAAGTTGGCCCGCGCCCTGCGCTTTCTGCGCGACAAGCGCGTTCCCGGCTCGCACGCCAACCGCGGGAACATCCCGCTTTAGGGCGGCGAAACGGCTATGGCCGCCAAAGCCCAAATCCTGGCGCTCGAGGATCAGCAGACCACCGCGAACCTGCTCGTGGACGCCCTGGGCGACGCCGGGTACGAGGTCTCGGTGGCGGGAACTTTGGCCCAGGCGCGGGAAAAACTCGCCAAGGCCCTGCCCGATCTGCTCATTTTGGACCGCAATCTGCCGGACGGCGACGGCCTCGCCATCTGCCAGGAAGTCCGCGCCAAGCAGGCCTCGGCCAAACTGCCCGTCTTGTTCCTGAGCGCGCGCAAATCCGTGGAGGAAAAAGTCACGGGCTTAGAAGGCGGGGCGGACGACTATCTGGCCAAGCCTTTCAGCGTGGAGGAGCTCTTGGCGCGCGTGGGCTCGCTCTTGCGCCGCTCCGGGGCGACGGAAAGGCCCAAGGCGCTTAAGTCCGGAAGCCTGACGCTCGACATCGCCGCGCGCAAGACCTACCTGGGGAAAAAAGAGGTCGCGCTCAGCGTCAAGGAGTTCGACCTGCTTTGGTTTTTGATGAGCGAGCAGGGCAAGGTGGTGCAGAGGGAAGTCCTGCTGCAGAAAGTGTGGGGCTACGAGCAGGGGCTTGATTTGTCCACCAAGGTCATCGACGTGACCTTGAGCCACATCCGGGAAAAGCTGGGCTCGGTGGCCGACCGCATCGTGGCCGTGCGCGGCATCGGCTACCGCTTCGACGCCGAGGCTTGACGCGCGCGGCGTTCCCGGATACAATTCTCATCAGCGCGGGCGTAGTTCAATGGTAGAATAGAAGCTTCCCAAGCTTCGGACGTGGGTTCGATTCCCATCGCCCGCTCCACTCTTTCTCTCGTCCCACGAAGGAATTGGGCAGGAATAATAAATGAGGATATCTCATTACAACTGCCCAGACCAAGCTATCCGCCCCTTAAAATCGTAAAATCGCACGACGCGCATGAACAGCAAGAAGCAAAAAATCATTAAAAACAGACGGCCGAACTCGTCCCTGCCCGCCCCTGCAATTATTTACAACTTACCCGTAAACATCATTCTCATCGGCATGTTTGTATGGTCCGCGTGGCTGATTTCCTCCTGGGACAAGGCGGGACTCATACCGCAGCCGAAGAATTTCTCTTATTTGCTGCAGTGCTTTGGTAGCGCGACCGGATCCGGTGCGATTTTTATTTTTTGCAACCTGGTTTTGGGAGTCGCTGTTTTTTTAAGCGCCCTGTTCCTCGGAGAAGCCCTTTTGGATTTTGCGGGTTTGCCGGAAGCCGCGCGCCATCGCGGATGGTCATTGGGCTTGGGTCTAGGAGTCGTCTCTCATGCGCTGCTGTTCCTGGGGCTACTGGGCCTCTGGCGCACGCCCATCATCGCCGCCGTACCAGCCATTGGCCTTGTCTTGGGATTTTGGCGGCACAAAACAAATTGGCGCCAAGTGTTTTGGCGGCCGGCGGCGGAGAATCCGACGCCGCCTCTGAGCGTGATCGACGGTATTTTCTTAACGCTTTTTCTTTTCATCGCCGCAATCAATCTTGTGTCAAGTTTAGGCCCCGAAATTTTCTACGACTCCCTGGTTTACCATTTGGCCATGCCGCAGCTTTATATTCTCTACCACCGCATCATCCCCACGCCACACATGGTCTATACAGGCAATCCTTTTGGAGCCGAAATGCTTTATGGGCTGGGCCTCATGCTCCAAGGGGCAAGTCTGGCCAAACTATTCAATTGGGGCGCGGCGCTGCTCATCGCCGGCCTTATCTATAAAAAAACGCGCGCTCGATTCAGCCGCTCCAGCGCCCTCTTCGCTGCGCTGCTGTTTTATTCCATCCCGCTGGTCTGCTTCCAAAATTGGGCTTCGACCGTCGAAATCTTCTGGACGCTTTATACTCTGCTGGCCGTTCTTGTCCTTTTAGAAGCGTGCAATGCCGCCTCTGGTTCCGGACAGCGATATAAACTCTTAGCGCTGTCCGGATGCTTCGTCGGACTCGCGATGAGCGTCAAGTATCCGGCAATTCTTGGATTGGCGGCGCTGTCATTGCCGCTCATTTTTAGCGGCCAGCGCCGAGAAAATGCCGCCGACTATAAGATTCTTACGCTGGAGCTTTTGGCGTTATGGGGTACAGCTGCCCTGATCGTGATCCCGTGGATTTTTAAGAACTGGGCTTTTTATCACAATCCGTTCTACCCGGTTTTCCCTCAATTCTTTCCGCACGCTCCCAAAGCCAGGGTTGCCGGAGTAGTCAATGGCGACCATGTGAGATGGAATTCCTTGTCCGCCGTTTTTTCATTCAAGACCTGGGGGGCTTTCGGCGACATCTGGAGTCTTAACAACAAAATCTACAATTTCACCGGACCAGCGACGCTGATTCTCCTGCCTCTGGCTTTCATCCCCAAATGGAAGGATGATACGCGGCGTATTTTTCTCATCATGCTTGGATTTTTCATCACTTGGTTCTTATATTCCCGCATGGCGCGTTTTCTCATGCCGGTCTGGCCGCTATTTTGCATTCTCGCTGCGCTCGCGATCATGGAAGGCGGTTCCGTGGCTGTTAAGTTCGCGGGACTCATCGCCGGCTTGTACGGCATGCTGCTTTGCGTCTCCGTTGTGTGCGCGACTGCGCTCCAAATGGGCCTCTGGCAAGTCTCACTGGGACTTGTCTCCAAAGCAGCGTGGCTCAATCAAAATCACCCGGGATACAGGACTCCTTACTATGCCGGGGCCCAATTCATCAATGAGCATTTGCCCTTGGATGCCAAAGTGCTTGTCGTGGGTGATGAGCGCGGGTTTTATTATAAGCGGAAATTCGTCACGGCGTCCGTATTTAATGAGAATCCGCTATTAGAAGCCGTCGAAAATTCCACGCGCCAAAAAGACGTTTACTCTCAACTAAAGGATGAAGGTATTTCTTATTTGTTGGTTAATAAAGCATCCTCGAACTACGAATCACTAATGAAAAGCCTGCCCGCATCCGCAATTGCTGATGTGGCACGCCACACGACCATGGTTTACGAATACAAAAGTCCCGATAGACAAGCTTGGGTCCAGGTCTTTAAGCTGCATCCTTAGCCGGAATGGAAGAAGCAGGCAGAAACGACGTAAAAAATAAACCCCGCCTAACATTCTCCAGGTTCTGTTCTGCCCCACTTAGGAATTGGACAGTTTAGTAACCGCTGTACATTTCAAAACAGTCTAATGGAAACTGTCCAGAATTAGGTAGGAGCAGAACACTGCTTTCTTTACACACTGATTCAACTGCCACCCCTTGAATTTCAGGAACGCGGGGGCTACAATATCGCTATAGCGATTATAATATCGTTATAGCGATATGACGACCAAAGAGCTAAGGGCTTCCATCGGCGAGCGCGTTCGCAAACTCCGCCAAGAACGCCGGCTGACCCAGGCGCGGCTTGCCAAGGAACTGTCCATCTCGCAGAACTACCTCTCCGAGCTAGAGCACGGTCAAGGCTCGTTCACGGCGGAGCAGTTGCTGACCATCTTGCGCTTGTTCAACGTTCCCGTGGATTACTTCGCGCCAACAAAGACTCCTGCCGAAGACCAGCTTCAGAATTCACTCGCCAGGCTTGGGGCCAAACATTTGGCGGAGAACGAGCAAATCATTCCGTCAGACAGGCTTAAAGCCGCCATCGATGCGATTCGAGAGGCGCTCATCTCGGCTCAATCATCCCGCCAGATAGCCGGAATCGCGCCCATTCTTGTCGAGCATGCTGGAAATCTCAATTTCTCGAAACTCCACGCCGATTTCGTTGAACTGGGCGAAGAATCCAAGTTAGGCTGGCTTATCGATAACACCTTGGAAGCCGTCAAACGTGAAGATGCGTCCAAAAAACTGCCGCAGGAATGGCGTCTGAAATATCGCCGAGCCCGTGTGCTTATCGATTCCCTGAACGCTTGGCGAAAACATTCCGGCATACATGGGCGCCTGAGGACGGGGGGATTCGCCGTTCTTGAACCGGAAATTGCCAGCGAAGAAACGCTCAACGAGGTGAAGACACATCTTTCTCCTATTGCCAAGCGATGGCATATCATCACGGAAATTAAAGTCGATGATTTTATCCGCGCGCTGAGAGCGACCCGTGCCGCGAATTAGCGAATTCTTGAGCGCGATAGACGAGCGCTGGAAACCCATCGGCGGCGAGCCGCTCGTTTTGCAAGTCATCGGCTCCGCCGCACTGATGCTCCAGACCGACTACGACCGCGGCACCAAGGACAGCGACGTGTTGGAGTCGAGAAGCGGCCCAGCCCGAATTAAAGAGCAACTCGTTTCCTTGGCGGGGGAAAAGACGGATCTGCACAGGCAATTCCGCATTCATATCGATGTCGTCAACCGGGCCATCCTATTCCTACCGCAGCAGCCTATCTTTCATCCGATCCCGAACTTACGGTTGAGAAATTTTAAAGCCGAGGTGCTAGACGTCGGGGACGTCGTACTCAGCAAACTCAAACGCTGCAACAGCGACGACAAAAATGATATCCGCGCCATGGCCGAGAGGAAACTATTTGACCACACAACGCTAGTTCAGCGCTTCAAGGACGCCGCAGACTGGTTCTCCATGGATGCCCGTGCCTCGGATGTTCCGCGGTATCTCAAAAATCTGCACCGCGTCGAGCGCGATATTCTTGGGCTTCCCGAATCAGACATTGAATTGCCCCCAGAGTGCATGCCAGACTAATAACCTTGAACTTTTTTTTGCGGCACCCAGTTGTATCAAAACCAGGTTCCGTTACATTTGAAAAAAGTCGACAGTAAAAGCGGAATTGACGCCAAATTTGGGACCGGAAATTATTAAATAGAGCTTAAATAATAAAGCTAATCGCGGGCGTAGTTCAATGGTAGAATAGAAGCTTCCCAAGCTTCGGACGTGGGTTCGATTCCCATCGCCCGCTCCAGATTTTCTCTCCCAGCATACTGATATGGGCCTCAAGGCCCACTCCCCGGGGGGGACCGACGGCCCTCGCGGCAACGCCCCGCTCCGGCTATCCTCTTTCACATGATACTCCTCGCGCTGGTCCTCAGCTTGACGTCCGGCGTCCGGGCCGCCGAAATGCCCTCGGTGTTCGAAGCGCACTACGCGGATTCCATCGAACGCACGCTGAACGTCGATTCTTTCTTCGCGTCAAAACTGGCCATGAGCTTCGACGGCCACATGGCGTTGATTTCCCAGCTGCCGGACATGCCTTCCGCCGCCGCCTACCTGAAATGGCAGGTGGCCGGGCCGGAGCAAGCCCAAAACTCGAAGGCCATCGCGGCCCAGCTCGAGACCAGCTCTTTAGGGGAACGCCAAGCCGGCGCTCTCCTGGCGGCGGGCGCCTTGGCCGCGCCGCGCCAGTTCAACCGCGTGGCGACGCGGCTTGAAGAAATCAAGCCCGGCCTCGGCCGGCGCTTAATCCGCTCCGTGCAAACTGCCGCGGACGGCGCCCGTTTTCCCAAGGCGCGCGCCGCGCTCCAAAGCATCGCCCAAAACCTCGCCGTCTCACCCGCCGCCTCGGCCTATGACGGCCGCGGACGAGGCATCGCCCTCTTCGACGGCGGCAGAGCGCGTTAAAAGCCGCCCCGATTCGCCTCGCGTTTGGCCGGAGCGTTGCTATTAGTTATTTTACGCATCCAGAACGCTCATGGCGAAGGAATCAGACGCGCGCACTTTAATTTTTGCCGCAATTTTTTTTATTGCCGCGCCCTCAGCCGCCGCGGCCGCCCCGCCGGAGCTCTCCCTCACGCTGGCCCAAGCCGAGAGCGAAGCCTTAAGCCATTCGCCCGCCCTGAAGGCCGCCCAAAGCGGCCTGGCCGCAGCCACGGCCCAAGTCGACGCCCAGTTCGCCCTTCTCGTGCCACAGATATCCCTTCAAGCCGCTTATCAATACCAAACCATCGTGCCCAGATTGTCTTTGGCCCCCGGACTTTCGTCCTTCCAGTTCGGCTCCCACGACAGCTATTCGGTCGGTCCGACGGTTTCCTATACGCTCTGGGATCAAGGCACGCTCTTAAACGCCTGGCGCAGCCAAAAAGCGCTGGCTTCGTCCCAGGAAGCCCAGCGCGACCTCGTGCGCAGACAAGTGCTGCTCATGACGCGCCTCGACTATTTCCAGGTCCAGTTGGCGCTCGAGCAGGAGCGCTCGCTCGCCGATTCCCTCAAGCTGGCCCAGGCCCAGGACCAGGACATCGAAAGCCGCTTCCGCGCGGGCGCGGCCAGCCGCATCGACTCGCTGACGGCCCAGGAACAGGTCGTCGAGCGCCTGCGCGACTTCCGGGCCGCCCAAGTCCAGGCCTCCGCGGCCTTGCGCACGCTCTTCGCCCAAACCGGGCGCAATCAGGAGCTCGACGCCTCCGCTCCCTTGGACGCACGCATCGCGAATTCCTCTCCGCCGGAGATCAGCCCGCCGACGCTCGTCGTCAATTTGGAGCCGCTCGGGTCCGTGGAAGCCGCCTTCAAGCTCGCGGCCGAGGCTCCCATGGACGAAGCTTATCCCGGGCTTGCGGTCTATGCCCGCCAGGCCCGGGCGCAGACGCTGGCGTCCCGCAGTCTTTCAGACCAGCTCTGGCCGCGCTTTGCTCTCCTCTACAAGTCCGACTACATGTACCCGAACATGCCGCTCCTGGAAAGCGTCTGGCAGAATACGGCCGGCGTCAGCGCCAGCGTCCCGCTCTTCGAGTTCGGGCGCACCCGGCGCCTGGCGGCGGCGCAGAAGGACTTGGCCGCGGCGAGCCTGGCCCAGGAAGCGGCGGCTTACGACGATTTGGCGCGCGACTGGCGCAAGGCCAAGGACGAGTACGCCGCGCTCAGCGACATCGAGACGCTCGACCGCGAGTCGGTCAAGGACACTTCGCAAATCGCCGAGCTGCGCTACTCGTCTTATAAAAGCGGCGGATCGACCATCCTCGACGTCGAGACCGCGGACTTAAACGCCCTGCAGGCCCAAATCGGATCCGCCCAGACCAAGACCCAGGAGCTCATCCAGCTCGCCACGCTGGCGAGCCTTTCGTCCGCCAAGGAGACCCCATGAACAAGAAGATTTTAATCGCCGCCGCGGCCGCGGCCGCCGTTCTCGGCGTCGCCGTGAAGCTCGTCTTTTTTCGCTCGCCCTTTCTCTACGCCGGCACCTTGGAGGCCACCAACGTCGACCTCTCGTCCCGGCTGTCCTCGCCCATCGCGGAGGTCGTGCCGCAGGAAGGCGACCGGGTGACCCAGGGCGAGGTGGTCGTGCGCCTGCTCTGCGACGACGTCAAAGTGGCGGCGGATCTGGCGGACATCAACTATCGGCGCGGCCTTAGGCTCTTCAAGAACGGGACCATCTCGCCGGACACCATGGACCAAATCCGCAACCGCAAGGAGGATTCGGACGTGCATCTGAGCTGGTGCGCCATCCGTTCGCCCATCAACGGGACGGTTTTAAGCCGCTACCACGAGCCCGGGGAGCTCGTCGGACCCGGCACCAAGCTCCTGACTCTGGCGAACATCAAGGACATCTGGGCCTACATCTACGTGCCCCAGCCCCTGGTGGCGAGCCTGCACCCGGGAGAAAGGCTCATCGGCTATCTTCCGGAAATGGGCATGCGGCCCTTTGAAGGGCACATCCTCAAAATCAACGACGAGGCGGAATTCACGCCCAAGAACGTCCAGACCCGGGCCGAGCGCGAGCGCCTGGTCTTCGGCGTGAAAGTGAGCTTCTTGGGCTCCAACGACCGGGAAATTCTCAAGCCCGGCATGACCATCGAGGTCGCGCTTCCCCAATGAGCGAACCCATCTCCATTTCGGTCGCCGGCGTCAAAAAGTCCTTCCGCGCATTCCAGGCCCTGCACGGCGTCTCCGCCGAGTTCGAGGCGGGACGGATGCACGGCATCATCGGCCCCGAGGGATCGGGCAAGACGACCTTGCTGCGCATCGTGCTGGGCCTGATGCGTCCGGACGAAGGTTCCATTTCGTACCGCGAAGGCGGGCGGGACATTTCCTTCGCGGATCTGCGCCCCAAAATCTCCTACATGCCGCAGACCCAGAGCCTGTATCCCGATCTTTCCGTGGACGAGCACCTGGAATTCTTCCGCGACCTCTACGGCATCGCGCCCCCAGACTACAAGCGCAAGCGGGAGGAACTGCTTGAAGTCGCCAGGCTCGCCGAGTTCGTCCGCCGTCCGGCCGGACAGCTCTCGGGGGGGATGTACAAGAAGCTCGGGCTCATCTGCGCCTTGCTGCGCTCCCCGCGGGTCATGATCTTGGACGAGCCCACCACGGGAGTCGACCCGATCAGCCGGAGGGAGCTCTGGACCCTGCTCTACCGCCTGTTGGACGAGCACATCCTCATCCTGGCCACGACCGCCTACATGGACGAGGCCGAGCGCTGCTCCAAGGTTCATCTCTTCGAAGCCGGGCTGTTGCTGGCCTCGGGCGAGCCCAGGACTCTTCTTCAGGAGCAAAAAGCGCGCAGCTTCGACGAATTGTTCCTGCGCCGCGCGGCCTTAGGGGGCCCATGAACGACGAGACGGTGGTCGAGGCGCGCGATTTGGTCGTGCGCTACGGCGATTTCACCGCGGTCGACCGCGTCACCTTCACGGTGGGCCGCGGCGAAATCTTCGGCTTTCTGGGAGCCAACGGCGCGGGCAAGACCACGACCATCCGCGTCCTTTGCGGCGTGCTGCCGCCCACCGAGGGCCGCGTCCGCGTGGCCGGAACCGGCTACGAAGACGGGGAAAACGCCATCAAGGCCAAGGTCGGCTACATGTCGCAGAAGTTCACCCTCTACAACGATTTGACGGTCAAGGAAAATCTCGACTTCATCGCGAGCCTGCGCAAGCTCGATGCGGCGTACTACGCCAAGCGCCGGCAAGAGATTCTGGAACTCATCTCCTTCAAAAAAGGCCTCGGCGCCTTCGTCCATGAGCTCTCCGGCGGCACCAAGCAGCAGGTCTCCCTGGCCGCGGCCCTGCTCCACGACCCGGAGGTCGTCTTCCTGGACGAGCCGACCGCCGGAGTCACTCCGGCCGGGCGCGAGCGCTTCTGGGCGCTTATCCGCCGGGTGGCCGAAAGCGGCAAGACGGTCTTCGTGACGACGCACTACATGGACGAAGCCGAACAGTGCGGCCGCATCGCGCTCATGCGCGAGGGCAAGCTGGTCGCCATGGACAGCCCGGCCGGGCTCAAGGCCGCGGCTTTCCCGGAGCAGGTCTTCGAGTTCGAGCCCATCGAGGAGTTGAGCTTCTCCCGGATGACAGCGTTTCAAAACCACGAGGCTTTCGCCTTCTTTGAGCCCTACGGCCACCGGTTCCACGCCGCGGCGGCAAACGCCGAAGCCTGGCGGCACTGGCGGCCCGAGCTGGAAAAGACTTTCCGCATTCGGACCATCGCGCCGAGCCTGGAGGACGTCTTCATCCGCATGGTGGAGGACCGGCCATGAACTTCGTCTGGTCGCGGGCCGCGGCCATGGCGCGCAAGGAGTGGTTCCACATCCGGCGCGATCCGTTCACCATGAGCCTGGCGCTGGTGATGCCCCTGGTGATGGTCGTCATTTATGGCGTCGCCATCGACTTCAACGTCAAAAATGTCAAACTGGCGGTCAGCGACTCGGATCAGACCCAGGCTTCCCGCCGGCTCATCGACACGTTCTCCAGCTCCGGCTATTTCCGCGTGCGGCGGGACTTCTCGCCCGGCCAGGCCCTTGACGACTTGGTGGCCGAGCGCGCCCGCGCGGCCCTCATCATCCCGCCGCAGTTCGAGAAGAATCTCTGGAGCGGCCGGACCGCCGAGGCGCAGGTTCTCTTGGACGGCGCGGACAACTCGACGGTCGTCCCGGTTTCCCAGTACGTCAACACCATCCAAACCTTGGCCTCCGAGCGCATCGCCGGCGCGGATATGCGGCCGCCCTACGACCTACGCACGCGCTTTTTGTTCAACCCGGAACTCAACAGCCGCTGGTTCATCATCCCGGGCGTGGTGGTCGTCATTATGGCCATTTTGTCGATTTTCCTCACAGCCATGACCGTGGCGCGGGAGTGGGAAAACGGCTCAATGGAGCTCCTGCTCTCGACGCCGGTGGAGCCTATCGAGATCATCGTGGGCAAGGCCCTGCCCTACGCCTCCTTGGGCGCGCTGGCCGTGGTCTTCGTTTACATCATCGCGCGCGCGGCTTTCGGCGTGCCCTTCCGCGGGCACCTTTGGGTTTTCGGCTTGGGCTGCCTTATTTTTTTATTGACCTACCTGGCCCAGGGCCTCTTTATCTCCATCGCCTCCAAACAGCAGACCCTGGCCATGCAGCTCTCCATGCTGACCGGCATGATGCCCTCGGTCATCCTCTCCGGCTTCGTCTTTCCCATCGCCAGCATGCCGAAGTTCTTCTGGTACTTCACCATGCTGCTGCCGGCCCGCTGGTTCATGGTCATCTCGCGCCATTGCTTCCTGGAAGGCTCGTCGTTTCTAGAGCTCGCCGTGCCTTTCGCGGCCTTAAGCCTCTCCTGCCTCGCGATGACGGCCTTGGCCGCGCACAAGTTCAAGAGGACGCTCGAATGATGAACAAGACGCTTCTGGGCTTCATCAAAAAGGAGCTCATCCAGGCCCTGCGCGATCCGCGCATGAAGTACATCCTCTTCGCCGCGCCCATCGTGGAGATGACCCTCTTCGGCGTGGCCATTTCCAACGAGGTCAAGAACATCCGCTTGGCGGCGTTTTTCGGCGCGAACGACTACCTGGTGCGGGACATCTACGAGCACGCCATCGGCGGGGGGTGGTTCATTCCCGCCCGCGCCTCGGGAGAAACGGCCCAGGATCCCTTCGAACTCGTGCGCTCCGGCGATGCGGACGCGGTGCTGGTGCCGCCGGAAGGGGGATTCACCCGCGCGCTCGGGCGCGGGGATGCGCAGCTGCAGATCTTGGTCAACGCCACGAACGTGACCCAGGCCCAATCCGTGGAAAGCTACATGAAGGCCATCGTCGCCCAGACGCTGGCCGACGACTTGGGCCTCACGCCGCGGCCGCCGCCCATCAAGTTCGACGTCCGCGTGCTCTTCAACCCTTCGCTCGACACCGCCATCTTCATGGTGCCGGGCGTCATGACCATGCTCATGGTGCTCACGACGCTCATCCTGGCAAACATCGGCATCGTGCGCGAAAAGGAGATGGGCACTTTCGAGATGCTCATCTCCGCTCCCGTCTCCAAGTCCGAGGTCATTTTCGGCAAGACCCTGCCCTACGTGCTCATCGGCATGACCAACCTGCCTCTCCTGCTGGCGATTGCCATGCTCGTCTTCCACGTGCCTTTGCGCGGCTCTATCCTTGCCCTCATCGCCGCCACCGTGGCCTTCGTCTGCACCACGGTGGCGATGGGAACGCTCATCTCCACCTACTGCCAGAACCAGCAGCAGGCCAGCATGGCGAGCTTTCTCTTCATGTTCCCGGCCATCATGTTCTCGGGGCTCATCTTCCCCATTGAGAACATGCCGGCCGCGGTGCAGTGGCTCTCCTTCATCGATCCGCTGGCCCACTATCTGAGCCTGCTGCGCAACATCATGCTCAAGGGCGGGGGCCTGCAAGCCTCCGCCTGGCACATCGGCGTCCTTCTGATTTTGGCGGCCGTCAGCGCCGCGGCCAGCTTTAGGCGCTTCCGGACGACTTTGAGCTAAAGGGCCCGGCGCCGGGCCAGGGGGCCGATGGTGGTTCCCTGCACGAGGATGGAAAAAGCAACGACGACGTAAGTCGCCGTGACCCACAGGTCCTTCTGCGGGCTCTCCGGCAAAGACAGGGCCAGGGCTACGGCCACGCCGCCGCGCAGCCCGCCCCAAACGAGAATGTCGCGCACGCCGTCTCGGAGGCGGTGCCGGGACAAGGAAAACGCGGCGGACGCCTCGACGCTGGCCCAGCGCGCCGCGAGCGCCAGGGGCACGGTGAGCGCCCCAACGACGAGCGGCAGTAGCCGCAGCGAAACCGCCGCCACCTCGATGCCGATCATGACGAACAAGACGGCGTTCAAGACGGAGTCAAGCAGATCCCAGAAGACCGGCAGGACGTGGTGGGCCTCGCCAGCTTCCGGCCAGCGCCCGGAGACGAAGAGCCCCGCGACGACGATGGCGATGGGCCCGGAAGTTCCCAGGGCCGCGGCCAAGGCGTAGCCGCCGCTGGCCAAAGCAATGGTGATCAAGGACTGCGTGAGCACATCATCGATGGAGTCAATCATCAAAGACGCCACCCATCCCAAGGCCGCGCCCAAAGCCGCGCCCCCCGCGACGTGAATCAGAAAGAGCTTAAAGACGCCCGCCGGGCCCGGACCATCGCCTCCCGCGACCAGGGGATAGAGCACGAAAAAGGCGACGATGCCGACGCCGTCGTTGAACAGGGATTCCGCGGAAACCACCGTGCGCAGCTTTTTCGGCACGCCGACGTCCTTTAAAATGCCCAGGACCGCGACCGGATCGGTGGGGGAGATGACGACGCCAAAAAGCAGACAGGCCGCGTAAGGACACGGCGCTCCGAAGACGGCCAAAATCCAGTAGACGGTCGTGCCGATGAAGAGCGCCGAGATAACCACTCCAAAAGTCGCTAGGACGCCGATGAGAGGGCCGTTTATCCGCAGCTCTCCGACATCCGTATGCATGGCTCCGGCGAACAGCAGGAAGCTGAGCATCCCCTGGGTAAAAGTCTGCTTGAAGTTGATGCGATCCAATAAAGCGTGGACCAACACCCGGGAAACCACGCCGAAATGCACGGACACGATCATCGCAAGACACGCGGCCAGGGAAATGAGCATCATCCCGATAGTGGGAGGAAGCCGCAGATAACGGGAGTTGAGGTAGCTCAGGACCGCGGTAAGGGTAATGAGCACGGCCGCGATGCGTAAAATCGCCATGGCCGCCCGCGCCTATTGTTCGATGACCGGCGTGGCCTTGTGCGCGCGGGTGGTCAGATGAGCGACCACGCAGGCCAGCATCACCGGCATCAAAATATTGTAGTCGCGGGACATCTCAAGCGCGAGCACGATGGCGGTCACCGGGGCCTGATAGGATGAGGTGACGACCGCGGCCATCCCCACGATGGCGAAACCCCCGGCCAGCGTGGTCGATGCGCCCAGCCAGGAGTGCAGCAGCAGCGCCCAGGCGGATCCGGCCGTGGCGCCGATGAATAGCGCGGGCGTAAAAGCGCCGCCCGAGCCACCCGAGCCCAGCGTCGCCGAAGTAGCAACGATTTTGCCCAGCGTCAAGGCGCCAGTTCTCCAGCCCAGCATCTGGCCCTGCAAAGCGGCGTTTATGGTGTCCCGGCCCGTACCCATGATTCTCGGGAGGAATAAGGCGATGATTCCCACGATGATGCCGCCCAGCGCGGGTTTGAACCATTCGGGCATGCGCCGATCGCTCTCCATGAAATGCTCCACGGAGTTCAAACAGCGCATATAGAGCACGCCGAACGGCGCGCAGGCCAAGCCTAAAAGGGCGTACATGATTAAGTCCAGCGGACCATGCCACGAGTAAAAGAGCGCCGGACGAACCGGCGCATTGGTCATGAAGACGCTGGCCGTGACCACGCCGGAAACCGAGGCGATGACCACGGCCGGGAAGGACTCGTTGGCGAAATCCTTCAAGAGCACTTCCATCGTGAAGAACACCGCGGCCAAAGGAACCCCGAACGACACGGCCAAGCCCGCCGCCGCGCCCGAAGCCGCCAGCATTTTCAAGTTGTGCGTGGACACGTCGAACTTTTGCCCGATCCAGGAGCCAACCGAGGCGCCAATCTGGATGACGGGGCCCTCGGGGCCCGCGCTGCCGCCAAAGCCGATGGTCAAGGCCGAGGACAGGAGCTTGACCACCGCCACTCTCCCGCGAATGCGTCCGTCCTCTTCTTTAATCGCCTTGTAAACCTCGTTAACGCCGTGGCCGTGAGCTTCCTGGCACAGAAAGTGAATCAGGCGGGCGGCTAAAAACGCGCCAAAGGCTGGGAAAAAAATCAGGCCGGCGGAGCGCCACATCCAATTCAAGTGCTGGAGATGGTCCAGGCTGACCGACGCGGCCAGATCGGTGAGCTCCTCAAACAAAAAAGCAGCCAAACCCGCCATGCCGCCGACCAAAACACCCGAGAAAATGAGCTGCTGGTGGGTGGTTAGGTTGAGAACGAAATTGGAAACATCTTGAACGAGAGGTTCGAGGTAACGCTTATAAGCGGAAGACTTATCCATGCCCCGGGCTATTTTACCTTATTCGAGTCCGCCGGAGCGCTTTTAGAATCCGACGGTGAGGGAGTAAAGGTAGGTGTCGCCCAGATCGCCGAAAGGTACGAAGGCGAAGTCGAAGCCGAAGTTCGAGTACTTCAAGCCCGCGCCGAAGGTCGCGCCTGAAAACCCGCCAGCATCCGTGTTCCGGCTGGCGTAACCCGCGCGCAAAGAGGCCCCGAGGTTCTCCGTGAACATCATCGCGTACTCGGTCCCCAGGGCGTAAGACGCGCCGTTGTCCCTGGGCAGATCGAGCTCCGCGGTCACCAGCCACTGGGGTATAATTCTCCACGCAGCGCCCGCATACCACGCCATGGGCAAGGGGTCGCCCTGTCCGGCGAAACCGTACTTGGGCCCCAGGTTTCTCACGCCGCCGCCAGCGGAGAATTGATCGCCCCAGCGGTAGAGCGCGCCCATGTCCGCCGCATAGCTGGACGCCCCGTAGCCGTCGAGATTGGAGGTGATGTATTTCTCCGTCGCGCCCAGGGAAATCCCCGCATGGGGAATTTCGTATCCGTAGCTGAGCGCGTAGGCGAAGTCCTGCGAGGCGAAATTTCCCGTTGGAGTCTCATTGGCGCTGTAGCCCTGGATGCTGCCTACCGAAAGGTTGTAGACCGCCGCGCCCAGCGTTCCGTATTCGTTCTTCGGCGCCGAGGATTTCTTGTCCCAGGACAAGAGCGGCACGGCCAGCGCCCCAAAATCGTAGTTGGCGCCCTGGAAGTACTCATCTTCCATTCCTTCCGCCTGCACGCTCTTGATGGCTCCAAGGCCCGCGGGATTATAATAGACCGAGTTGACGTCATCGGCCAAGCCCGCAAAAGCGCCCGCCATGCCCGAAGGGCGCGCGCCCGGCTCAATCTCAAGGAACTGCGCGCCGCTGGTTCCTTTCTGGGACGTGCCGAACCCCCACGCGCAGGCGCATGAGCAGGCCAGGGCAAACGCCGCCGGCCAAACCGGGCTCAGGCGCCGCTTCATAAGCCGGACCCCTTGATCACGGCCATCTTGAAGAAGGTTTTTTGGCCGCCCACTTTAAGCTCGCCGAAGTAGACACCGCTGGCTACGTCCCGCCCGTCATCGTTGGTGCCGTCCCAGTTCTGGTAGTAGTAGTTGCCGCCGGAAACGCTTCCCAAGTCGATGTGGCGCACCTTGGTCCCCGCGACGTTGTAAATGTCTATGGAAGCGTCGCCGGACATGCCCGCGGGAATGGAGACCGCGATCATGGTGCCGCGGATGCTGCACGACGACCCGCAGGATCCGCCGGTATGCTGCGGCTGCACGGTCTTGACCGTCAGGTCGAAGGGATTGGGAAAGTTGTGCGCCGAAAAATCCGTCGCCCCCGATCCGCTGCTGATGAGCGCCTGGTTGCTGTTGAACAAGACGTAGGTCGAGAAATGGCTGACGTTGATGGTGATCGTGTGGTTGACCGTGTCGATGACGGGCGAGGCCCCGGTGACGTCCTGCTGAAGCACGTAGGCGTTAGCCAAAGCGTTGTACCAATAGACGTTCAAGGAAGACGGGTCGGCCGCGCTGGTGGAATAAGAGATAGTGAGCTGGGCCGGGCTCGAAAGCAGGGTGCTTACACCCAGGGGCAGGAAGATGTTGTAGAAGGAGGACAACGGGTTGACGCTCGGCGGCACCGCGGCGACCGCATCCAAGAGCTGCGAGGGATAGGATGCTGGGGAGCGGCTCAAGGACTCTATTCTTTGCGCGCCCGGAGAAGAAAGCGCGGACACGGAGGGATTGCCGGTATTGAGCGCCTCCTCGGCCAGCTGCAGGGTCACCTGCACCGAGGAGGCCACGTTGACGTTGAAGGCGTCGGCCGGGAGGGTGACTCGCCCAGATTCTCCCTGCGCGATGACGTCGCCGCCGATGTAGTTTTGGATGTTGGACTGACTGAGGCCGCCGATGCCGGTGTAGAACGTGACGGTGCTCTGCGCCATGAATTGCGGGTTGGTCTGATCCAGAGAGTCCGGGTTGGTCACATTGCTGTAGCCGTCGAAGCGCAAAGTAAAGCTCGATTCAGATATGCCGGGCGTATAGAATGCCGTAACTTCCGTGCGGTCCTGGGAAATGGCTTCGTCGCTCAGCGCTCCTTGGGCCGAGACAGTGCTGAGGATGAGGCTCGCATTATCGTCCGCGGAAGTCTCGTCGCGCAGAGGCTGGCTCAGGTCGAACTCAATGTTGAATCCATTGCCTTGGCGGAAAGCCTTGGCCATGACCAGCGGCGGGGAAGGGCGGTAAATCATGTTCAACGTCATCGGCGCGGTTGAATTGAAGACAATGTCTCGACCTTCCAGGGGAGTCACCATGTTGCCATTGGAATCGAGCATCAGGATTTCATACGCGGTTCCGAGCTTGAACCCGCTCACGGAGTAGCCCGAGACCGTCTGCGCCTGCGAGTTGGTCTGCAAGGAGCCTACCAAGACGCTGCTCACATTCGGCGTGGCCGCGATCAAGTTTTGGATTTGACTCGTGCTGGGGCTGCCGCCGCTCGTGGTCGTCAAGGTTCCGGAAAGCGTCGGGCCTTGCGACATGGTGATGGAGCCGAGGTTGACAGACGCGGAGGAAATTAGAACGTTCTCTTGGAAAGACGAGTAGCCCTGAGAAACGATCGTCATCCGGTAAGTTCCGGTCGCAAGGCTCGGAATGGAGAAATCGCCGTTTAAGTCCGTATTGAACTGGATGTCGCCCAGAGGCGTTCTGGTCGGGGGGACTCCGACCTTCTGCAGGAACACTGCGGCTCCGGGCTGGGCGACTTGGGCGCCGTTATTTACTCCGTTGTTGAACGGAATGATGAGAGACGGCCCACCCGATGGGGCAAGAACCTGCCCGCCGACGGAGTAGGGAGCCTGCGCCAGGGAAAAATTCAAGTTCGTCACGCTGCTGACGTCCACCGATTCATCGATCTTCTGTTCGTAGGGCGGCAGGAATTCCCCTTGATGCTCCTCATCCCCTCGGTAAGCGGCATAAATGTCGTAATAGCGCGCGTTGGGATCAAGACCGTTCAAGGCGTAGTAGCCGTTGCCGTCGGTGACGGCGGAAAGCTCCTGGAATTGGATTCCGGCGCTCCTTTGGGAAATCCGGGCGACCAAGTTGATGTTGGGCAGGGGGTTTCCGCTCTCGTCCGTGACCCGTCCGGAAATCTGGTCGCCCAAAAGGGCATTGATGGTCCCCACGTCCGTCACCGCTCCTCCGGTCACCTTCACCCCGGAAATGCTCGAAGAAACCAAGCCGGCATTGCCCACCGAAGGCCCGTTTTGCATGGCCATCTGCACGTCGTAGGTTCCGGGCAGAAGACCCGCAATCATGCCCTCGCCGTTGGAGTCCAAGACAAGCTGCCCACCTTGGAATTGAGCGGATCCATAGCCGCCATTAAACCACGGGTCGGCTTGGGCCTGAATTTGGAAGGAAGACGGCAGCAGATTCGCGTTGTTCTGAGTAATCTGGGTGAACTGATCGCTTCCAGCCGGCGTCTTCTGTTCAAGGGCAAGCTTGAACTTGATGGTCCCGCTGGGAACAAGCTGGATCACTTGACCTGAGAGGCTTTGCCCATTGACATTGACGGCCAAAGGCGCGGCCGCGTAGGTCTGCGGATAGCCTCCGTCCATAAGCCGGATAAGATAATTCCCAGATGGCACTTGGGGAAACAAAAACGAAGCCGAAGCGGAATTATTAAAGGAGACAACAAGAGGCTGGCCGACCGAGTTGTTGCTTTGATCCATCAGGTTCAGGAAGACCTGGCGGCTCAAGGACGTCTGCGCCGGCGCCAGAACGCTGCCGGAAATCGAGTAACCGCTGCCGATGGGGAAAGAAATCCCGGAGATGGGTCCGGTCACCAGCACGACCTGGGAGAACTGTGGAACGGAATCGCCCGAGGAGTCCATTCTGGAATTGTTGCGCAACTGGTAAAGTCCTGGAGGAATGCCGGAAAAATCGAAGCTTCCATCGGCGCTGATGGTCGCCAGATACACGTGGAAGGGATTGGAGTTTCCCTGGTTGTTATTGGATCCACCCGTCATCATGTTGGAACAGTTGGGCGGAGTTTGAAGAGTTCCGCCGTAAAAGCCGCCGTTGTTGGGCCCCGCCGGAAGGAGCTGCATCTGGGCGGCCGAGAGCGTGACGCCGTTGGAGGATCCCATCACGCAGTAAGCCACGGTTGAAACCTGGGAAATCCAGCCCGCCGCGGAGCTCACCATCACGGAGAACCCGCCGGGCTCCGGCACGCTCAGGGTTCCGGAGAAAGAGAGGGACCCTTGGACGGAATAGGTTGCCCCATACATATCGAGGTTGACTGCCGTGGTCGTGCCCGCGGACACTGCGGCGCTGACTTGGCGGAAAATCCCGTCCGCCTTATCGAATGCATCGATGGAATAGAGGCCGGGGTTTAGGCCGGAGAAAACAGCGGTCGCCGTGGAGCCGGAAGACGCGAAGCCCGGAATCTGAGTAATGTCATCAAAAGATTTAGAGTCTCCTTGATTATCGGCGTAGCCTAAGGAAACTTCATTAAAACTTCCGCTTGGCAAATCGACG
Source organism: Elusimicrobiota bacterium (assembly GCA_027451985.1). GTDB lineage: Bacteria > Elusimicrobiota > Elusimicrobia > UBA1565 > UBA9628 > JAGWJU01. The sequence continues at coordinate 50,803 of DAIDHS010000011.1, read as the reverse complement.
GAAATAGTCAGACCGTCGTTAGCCTCAGTCACTGCCAGATTGGCGCTCCCGGAACCTCCCGAAACCACCGCGTTTTGGCTTCCTCCGACAAAACCAGGAAGCGAGGACTTCAGGAAGTACGCTCCGTCCGGCAGTCCCGTAATCGTAAACGTGCTTTGCGCTTGGGTCGTGCTGGTGGCAAGATGAACCGAAATCCCCTGTCCCGAAATGGCGGCCGGGCCATAAGCATTGACGCGGACGCAGAAGCCGCTTCCCGACATTCCGCAGGTCGATGAGGCGGATTCCTGCGAACTGTCGCCCGTAACGGTCATCGTGCCGAAAATAATCCCGCCCGTGTTCAGGGTCAAATTAAAACCGCCGCCTGAAGCAGTACCCACATCCGCGTCGCTGGAGATGAACACTTCGCTTGACACTCCGACGTAGCCCATGCTTTGCGCCGTAATGGTCCAACTTCCAGGCGACAGGCCGAAGAGGGAGTAAATCCCGCTCGACGATCCCGGCGGCACGAAGGTTCCTCCGAAAATACCGCCCTGCCCGCTCGACGATCCCGCGGGAAAAGCCTGCACGGAAACGGAAGTTCCGGTGGAGGCTGCCGCCGGCAAAAACGCGTAGCCGTAGACGTCCGCTTGTTTGCTCAAGGACAACGGCAGATCGACTGACGAACCGCTAGCCAACGAGACGTTAAACACGCTGGTCGAGAGATTAATCGAAGGCAGGTTGACGTCGACCTCGTAGGTTCCGGGCGGCAGGAAAAGCTGCGTCCACGTGCTGGCGGTCACGCCGAAATTCTGGGCGCCGTTATCGGACTGCGCGCTGCCCTGAGCGAAATGAAGCGCCGCATTCGCCGTGTTGGAATAACTCGCGTCATGGGCCGAGACGTTGCCCCAAATCTCGCTCTGAGCCGCCTGCGGCAGCGTCGCCGAAACCGCGATGTAAGAGGGCACGGGCAAGACGAGCGTCCCAATGTTGGTGCCCATCGCGCTGGCCGTGACGCTGGATGTTCCGGTGCTGACGTTGACCGGCACCCCCGAAAGAATCAGCATGGAGCTGATTTGGACGTTGTAAACCCCGCCGCTCTGCAAGCCTGGGACGATGAAATTGCCGTTGGTGTCGGCCTGGGCGAAATTGCCGGGGCCGACATTGGGGCCCATGACCGAAATGGAGGCTCCCGCGCCGTTTGCAACGGTTCCATAAATCGAAGCGCCCGCGCCTACGGATACGGATAGGCTCGTATTGACCGCAGCGCCGCCCCCGGCGATGATTTCCACGTAGTAGGTGCCCGTCGAAACAAAACTATTGGGATAGACCATGTTGTTAAGCCCGTTCCAAGTCAAAGTGCGCCCAGGGCTGCCCACCCCGAAAAAGTCGGCCACTTTTGGTGAGAACGATGTCGAATTGCTGGAGACGACGACTTCCCAGTTCAGGGCCGGATTGGACAAGCTGAAATTGATGAAAGCGACACCGCCAACAGATCCATTTTGGGTGAGGGGAACATTCAGAAGACTTCCCGGGGTCCCCGTATCGATGGAGACTCCCGAAATCGAAGCGCCGGAGGAAAGCAGCTGAACATAGCGATTAGCGTAAGAAATCCCCGCTCCTGATACGGTCGCCGAAGCGAGCAGATCTTCGTAAGCGGACGAGCTAGAAGTGTTGAAATAGAATCCGGCGCTCTGCGCCGATCCCGGCGCGATGGTAATTTGAGAGCCCGCCAGAGGCGCTCCGCCGCTGTAGAAGCTCGCGCCCAAATCCTGGCTGCCGTTGACGCTGCCTGACAGCGACGCCGTGATGGCCGAAGCGGCGGCCGTGGAAATGCCGCAGGCGTCGGTCACTTCCAGATACATGGTCGGCGAATTCTGCAGCGGTCCCAACGCCAAAGAAGCGTTGGGATAAAACGCCAAGTTAGCAGCCGGCCCCGGCGTCAAACTTGCGGAGGGGGACTGAATCGGCTGCAAATTCCCGCCCGGGCCACCCTGGACCTGCACCGCGAAAACCTGCGCATTCTGGGCCAAGGGACCGCCCGCGGGATAACCCCTATACACGAACTGGACCGTGGCGCCGGCCGGAAGCGGCGCGGAGGCGGTGTAGACCATCCAGTTCGTCCCTAAAACCGCATTTCCGATTTGGCTGGGATTAAACTGCATGCCGTATCCGATAGTTGAAACGACGTGCACGAAGCCGGGGTTCAGCGGCGGGTTGTTGAGTTCGTCTTCACCCTGCAGACCGCTCCAGCCGGGAGGGATGTTCACGGCGACCATGCCTCCGGACTGAAGCCCGGAGGATCCGGCGACGTAGGAAATCGTTGCCGTCAGCACCTGGCAACCAGGAAAGGAAGCGGGAGAAACCGATGCCGTTCCCTGCCCATCGCCCACCGTCCCGACCACCAAACCATTGAATGTGAACGTATTGGAACTCGTGCCGACCGGAAACGATTGCTGAGCGTTGCTTGCGGCATCCATGGCGCTGCTCACGATGAGGTACTTATGCCCAGAAATCCAGGGGATGGTTCCGCTATAGAACCATGAACCGGAAGCGGATGAGACCGAGAAAAAATTTGGGCACGCCGCAGTGAAATTGTTAGCTCCGGGGTTATAGCACAGGGAAGGCACGGCGCTTAAATCTTGAATATTAAGCGACACCGAAGCGACAGCAACACCAACGCTGTCGCCTGCCGTTCCCGAAATGGTTCCCAGCGCCGACACGGTACTCCCTTGGGCGGGAACGCTGATCGAAGAGATCGGCGGAGTATTGTCGAAAACGAAACTGGAATTAGCCGCAGGCGATTGCGTCCTTGCCGCCGCGTCCGTTGCCTGCACCAGGACGTGATAGGATACGCCGCTTATAAAGGTCGGGAGGCTCGTGGACCAAGCCCATGTCCCGGAAGATGCGCCGGTAAAAGCGGCCGAATTCCAAGACAACGTCCCCGGTATCCACGCGCTCCCGTACCACCACGTGTTGAACCCTGGACCTGAACTCAAAGCAACCGAAACCGAGGTAATGGTCGAGGTCGGACTCGCGGCCGTTCCAGAAATGGCAGATAAACTATTAATGGCCGCGCCGTTAGCAGGGTATGCGACGGCGGAAATCGGCTGGCTGGGCCAAACCACCACATGGTTGGGATCATCCGCGTACCCAGGCCCGGTCCTTGGGCCCACGCTGCCGCTCATCACGATGGAAGACAGCGAGGCCAAGGCGCTCGCATTGATGTTGGTCGCGACGCTGCTATCGGCGAAATTAACGCCGGAGAAAGTGCTGTTGAACACGCCGCCTGAAAAACCGATGGCCGTCGCACCCGGCATCAAGGACGCGAAAGTGACGGAGGACACGGAGAGAATGGCGGTCGGGGTCTGAGAATCTATCTCAAGGCCCGTGGAACTCCCACTAATCGACACCGAGGAAAGGCTCAAGACTCCGGAACCTCCCAAGCTAAAATTAATGCCCACTGAGCCTCCGGAGACCGCATCATTCGCCAACGCCACCCCCGAACTTTGGTTGGTTACGTAGAACGCGATCTGCGAAGAATTTGTCCCGATAAGAGCCGTGCCGTTGATGTTGGTCGAAGTCGAAGTGAAAATTTCAGCGGCCCCGGTGCCCGAGACATAGGATTGCGACACGGTCGTAGAGGAGGCGTAGCTCAGATAGAGCCCCGCCGCACCCGAGCTGGCCACGGTGCTTTGGCTGATGACGCTATCAACGGCGGACACCAATTCGAGAGCCATTCCGCCCGTGTTAATGACGCTCGCGCTTACAGTATTGGAAGATCCGTTGATCATAATCCCGGGGCTAAGGCTGGGAACGTAGCTTTGGGCGATGGAGTTGCCGTTGCCTTGGATTTGCAAAGCCCAATTCCCCGAGGAGGCCGTGAAGGTGCTTTGTGTTATTGAATGCGAAGATCCATTTATGATTGCCCCGGCCCCGGAAAAATTAGAGATCTGCGTTGTCTGGATTGTGTCGGAGAGGCAGGAGGCGTCTATCGACAGCGCCGCATAGCTGGCGCTGGTACTGAGAATGACGCTCTGGCTGATGGTGTTGCTCGAGGAACCGGAAATGAAGCTGACCGCTCCTCCCAACGGGTTAATAATGCGATCGCCGCTAAAAGTATTCAGCGCCGCGCTCGAAAGCTGGAGGGCGACGGAAGAGCTGTTATTCGCAGAGAGGGTCGACTGGCTCAAGGAATTATTGTTAGCTCCGGGTCCGGCGATCAAGACGGTCGCGCCGCCTGAATTTGCGAAATAGCTATTGCTTACCTGGTTGCCCGAAGCGCCGGCCTCGAAAATCAGCGCGCCATTATTGGCCGAACTATTGGTCACACTGCTGGCAGAAACCACATTGCCCGAACCGTTTAGCATAATGCCCGAAGCGGATTGCAGGGAAGCGGTGAAGTTTTGCACCGTGTCGTAACCGGTCAAGGAAATTCCCGCAGCCGCGATGGAGCCCGCAGTATCAGCAATGGACACGCTATCGACAACAACATCAGGAGAAGAGATAAGAATTGCATCTTGTATGCTAACAGGGGGGATAATCTTCAGTCCCTGGATTATGACACTGGCCTGCGCAATTTCGAAAGCAGCAACAGACGGAGGCGCGATGATGGGGGGGGTTGGATCAGCCGGGTCTGCCATAATGGTGATGCTCGAGCCGTTGTTCGTGAAGCCGGAGACGGAGACGGATTCGTTGTAGGTCGCGGTATCTTCAATAATGACGCACGCCGGGCCGGTCAAAATCGTCGGTAAAGAGTTAATGGCGGCCTGGATTGAGATCGTGGAGCCGCTGACTGCGCATGTAGTGGCCACGAACTCGCCGCTGGCACACCAGCTAGGCAGGGCTGCCGACGGGCAAGCAGGAAGCGCGAAAGCGGCAGGCGCAAAAACGAACGCCAGGGCCGCCACAATGCCAATTTGAATGGCTCTTTCCTTAATAGTCATAGCTCACGCCGAACATGTAAGTCCCGGTCGTAAAGGCGTATTGATAAAACTGTTGGAAGCGGTCGTTGCTGGTCCCGCGGCCGTACTGCGCGCTGAAAACGAGGCTGAAATGCGGCGCCATGGGATAATTGAGGCTGCTCTGGATCATCCAGTTGTTGGTGTAAAGCGCCTGGCCCAGATAAGTCCCGTCCGCGCTCTGAATCGGACGGTGGGGATAGCGGTCGTACCACCAACTCGCCGAAACGGACCAGTCAACTGGATTTTTATCCGGTCCGACCAAAAGCTCGAATCCCGGCGTCACGGTCAGCTGGCCGTAGTTGTAGAAAAAGGGAATGTACTGGGACTGCGTCGCGTCGAAGCTGTTTTGGTTGGAGCTGTCATAGAGATAATTCAGGCCGAAAGAAATCACCTCCCGCACGCCGGACTCGATTTGATGGGGATACTTGACGCTCGCGCCCAGGATGCTGGTGACGTCCGTCCTCACGGGACTGTCCAGGCTCCCCGACTCGTTCACCAAGTGCTGCTGCGGATAATTGGCGTAGAGCAGGCCGGCCTGGCCCTCAACGATGAACTTGCCCTTGACGGGCGCGTCGGCGGAAACAGTCAGAAGCGCGTTCTGACTGTCCAGGATGTAGTTACCCACCAGCTCGCGGGCCAGGCTTTGGCCTTGGAATTGCGTCGCCGCTTCGGACTCCAGCGACGTGTAGTTGGGGAAGTGCACGGCGTAGTAATCCGCGCCGAAGCGGATGGAAAACGGATCGTGGTAGACGTACTCCGCGGACATGCCCGCGTCCCACTGGTAGTAGTCGTAGAGGCCTTGTCCCAGCTGTTCCTGAGTGCTCTGCTGCAAAAATTCGTACTTGAAGTCCGAATAAGGCTTAAGACGCCATTTGCTGCCGTCCGGGGAATAGATGGCCTTCACCGCGGCCTCGTTGTCCCACTGGGACTGGAAGGCGGTTCCGCCGCCGACGATGTCGACGACTTGCCGCGTGCCGTTGTAAGCGGTCACGAAGGAGGGGAGAAGCGACCACTCATCGTTGAACTTAATTGCGGGAGCGACGAAGCCGTTGGCGTCCATGGATAAGGAACTGTTCTCCCCGGTGTAAAAGTTCTGCCCGCCCAAAACCTGGAAGTCGTAGAGAGGGCTCACAATGACGCGCGGCAGGCGCTTGACGGGCTCCGCCAGCGGCAGCGACAAGATGTCCGGACTCATCAGCATTTGGGCTCCTCCCCAAGCCGACCAACAGCACAGCGCCATGCCCGCGCAAACCAAACGCCGCGCGGCCCGCCTCACTGGATCAAACCAGCTTGCACGAAAATCTTGGGCGAAACCACCAAATCAATTGAGCGCCCCTGGAACTCCGAAGCCGTGATGACCTGCTCGAAGTTGTAGTTCAAGATGTTCTGCGTGAACTCTGTTCCAGAGGTGGATCCGAAAGCGGAGTTTGAGGCGACCTGACCCTGGTTGTTGATGATGTAGTTGTCGAATTTAAGGAACGTTCCATCGGTGTAGGAATTATAAATCGTCTGGTGCACTTGCCCCGGATCGGGGAAAGTCGAACTGCTCGTGACTCCGGGCAAAGACGTGGAAAGCGCCGCGCCGGTGATGGGGTCCGTGTTGCTCGCCAGCGTCGGGCTATAGGAGCCGTAGCCCGAGTGATACGTCTCGATGCCGCTCCCGCTCCAACCGGATTTCAAATTTCCGTCCACATAGAGGCCTTCATTGTCAAAGAGCGTTGAATAGAACGCTTCACCTGAGGTAAGCGTTTTATAGGAGTTGGTCAGCGGATCGAAATACGTGGTGACGGCCTCGCTGGTGTCGCCGCTCGAGTTGTTATTAAGGTTGACCAAATGGCCGCCGCTGGTGATCTCTTGCAGCGAATCGGTGCCGTTGGACCAGACCGAGTGGTAGCCGGTCAGGTAGTACTGCGGAGGGGCGTCCGGCGTACCCGGCAGTTCGCGCAAGGCCACGCTGATGTCGGGGGGAAGCGTCGTGTTAAACGTCCCCAAGTAATAGAAATAGTTGAGGCTGTTCTGGCGCTTGTCCAAAACCACCATCTTGATTTGGTCGGGAGAGGGCTGCATGATGTACTGCTCGACGCGCACCACGTGGCCCGAGACGTCGATCAAGGTCTTGCCCTGCTGGTAATCGGCGAGCCTCAGATCCCGCTCGGCCATGGCCTCGATTTGCCCGCGGGAAATCTCGAAATTCATCTCGCGCTTCATGCTCGCATGGAAGCGCGCCGCAGCCAAGCGCGCGGCGGCCCGCCCCGGCAAGGCGCCCAGCCGCGGCAGACCTTTTAATCCCACGCGCGTGCTTTGGTTGGGATGCAGGAGAATCTGCTGGCCCTTGTGGTCGGTCACGGCCAAAAGCCCGCGGTAGAGGTCAACGACGGTCATGCCCCCGGCCATCACCCGGATCTTAAAATTCGTGCCGCGCACCGCGCAGACGGTGGTAGGGGTCCGCACCTCGAAGCTGCGCGCGGGATTGTGCGTCACCTCGGCGTGCAGGACCCCCAAAAGCAGGGACATGAGCGAGATCCCGGGCTTGGTCTCGTCTAGGGTGAAGGACGAACTACCGCTCAACTCCACCTTCGAGCCGTCCTTGAAGAGGATGGTCGCGCGCGACAAAAATCCCGTGCTGACCTGGTCCCCCACGCCCAAAACGGCCGGGGCCTGGTCGACCCTGACCCAATTCTGCGTTCCCGCTTTGAGCACTTTCACGCTGCCGAAATAATCGGAGATGGTCGCGGAAGCGCGCGCGTAGGAGCAGAAAAAAGCAAGAAATCCCGCGGCGATGAACGTCCTCGTCGCGGGCCTGCGCCAACAGCGGACCGGAATGCAATCCGTTTTCATGCGTTGCGGCGTCCCTGAAGTGTATCAGAGGAACGTGCAGAGTCAAGAGCGACTTTGGTCACATTTGTTTCATAAATTTTGGATAATAACTCTCGCCCTTATGGCTTTCATTGACCTCAGATCGGACACGGTGACCGTCCCCACGCCGGCCATGCGCCGCGCCATGGCCCAAGCCGCGGTGGGAGACGACGTGATGCGGGAAGATCCCACGGTCAACGAACTTGAGCGAGCCGCGGCCGCTCTTGGGAAAGGAAGCGGCCCTGTTCGTGCCTTCGGGAACGTTCGCCAACCAATGCGCCATTTTAACGCATGCCCGCTCGGGCAACGAAGTCATCCTGGCCGAAAACAGCCACGTGATCCAGCACGAGGCCGGCGCGGCGGCGCTTCTCTCGCGCGTCCAGCTGCGGCCAACCAGCGCGGGAAGTCCGCATCTTTTGCCGCAGGACGTCCTGGAGCGCCTGCGCGAACCGGGCGACATCCATTACCCGCGCACCGGCCTCGTGTGCGTGGAGCAGGCCACGAGTTCGGGCACGGTCATTCCCCTTAATGTTCTCGCCGAAATCAAGCGCATCGCCGGCGCGCACGGCATTCCCGTGCACATGGACGGCGCGCGCTTCTTCAACGCCTGCGAAGCGCTGGGCGTCGCGCCCCGAACAATGGCGCGCCAAGCCGATTCCATCGCTTTTTGCCTTTCGAAGGGCCTTTGCGCCCCAGTGGGTTCCCTGCTCCTGGGGAGCCGGAACTTCATCGAGCGCGCCCGCGCCAACCGTAAGCGCATGGGCGGCGGCCTGCGTCAGGCGGGCGTCCTGGCTGCGGCGGGCTTGGTGGGCTTAAAGGAAATCCGTCCGAAGCTCAAAGACGATCACGCCAAGGCTAAGTTGCTGGCCGGGCTTCTGCGGGAAATCCCCGGCGTCTCAGTGTTGCGCGAGCCTGAAATCAATATGGTCTTCGCGGCGCTGCCCCTGCGCGGAGCGCCTCAAAAACTCATCGCCACGCTGAACAAAGACGGCGTGCGCGTTTTTCCGCCCGAAGCGGGAGTCTTTCGCTTCGTTATGCACCAACAAGTCAGCGAGGCGGGCGTGCGGCGCGCGGCCGCCGCACTGGCCCGGGCTCTTGAAGGCTGATGGGCTTCCTTAAAAAATAAAGTCTTTAAGCCCGGCTGGTGACTTCGATGAGGTGGTAGCCGAACTGGGTCTTGACCGGACCCTGAACCTTGCCCACCTCGGCGCTGAAAACCACCTTGTCGAATTCGGGGACCATCATACCGGGGCCGAACTCGCCCAGACTGCCGCCCTGGCGGCTCGACGGGCAGGTGGAGTGCTTCTTGGCCATCTCGGCGAAGTCGGCTCCGCCTTCGATCTCCTTCTTAATCTTCTCGCACTCAGCTTCTGTCTTGACCAGAATGTGACGGGCTTTGGCTTTGGCCATAAATTCCTCCGAAACGACGAATGTGTACGCGGATTTTAGTCTAGCAAATTGACGCGGCCGGTCGTTTAAAGTGACAATGGAGCCATGGTAAAATCAACGGCCGTGTACGCGGGCGGGCTGCACTGCGAACTTATTCACGAGCCCTCAAGCTCCAACCTTGAGACCGACGCTCCCAAGGACAACCAGGGCAAAGGCGAGCGCTTCTCTCCTACGGATTTGGTCGGCGCGGCCCTGGCCAGCTGTGTCCTGACGACCATGGCCATCGTGGCCGAGAGAAACGGCGTGTCACTCAAGGGCGCGCGCGCCGAGGTGGAAAAGGAGATGGTGTCCTCTCCCACGCGCCGCATCGGCTCCTTGCGCGTGCAGGTCACGTTTCCAGCGGGCGTGCCCCAGGATCAGCGCGCCAAACTGGAGCACGCCGCCCTGCACTGCCCGGTGCACAAGAGCCTGCACCCGGACGTCGCCGCGCCCATCGCCTTCGTTTACCCCTAGCGCTTCCAGACCAGAATTTCCGGATCGCGGCGCTCGGTCTCAGGTGGCAGCGCCGCCGGATAGCCCACCACGATGGGCAGGACGACCTCATACTGGCTTGGAATCCCCAATTGCGCCTTCGTCGCCGGAAGATCGAACCACGGCCGCGCGAAGCCGATGGGGCAGGTGCCCAAGCCCAAGTCGCAGGCCGCCAGCATGAGGTTCTCCGCCGCGAAACAGCATTCCTCCAGCAGGCCGGGCGCCGGCCCGTGCGCGTAGACGACGACGAGCGTTCCGGCATTGTAGAAGACGTTGAAATTTGGAAACCCCAGCATCTCGCGGTACTGCAGTTCAAAGCGCTCATTCTCCGAGGAACGGGGAAAACTCGCCTTGATTTCGGCCGAATATTCGGCCAGCACGCCGCGGTCCTGAATGACGGCGAAAGCCCACGGCTGACGGTTGGAGGCGCTCGGCGCGCGGACGGCGGCTTCCAGAAGCTTGCGCACCGCTTCCCGTTCCACCTCCTTGGGCGTGAAGTCGCGCACCGAGCGGCGCTGGTGGATGGCTTCGATAACAGAGAGCTTCCCGATCTCGTGCATAAGCGTCTCCCTAGAGGCATATTTTGTATCGCAACGCTTGTTCCAGGCCTTCGGCCATCGCACGCGGAAGATCGTTCGCGAACATGGAGCAATCGTTGCGTGACAGACAGGAGTCAATCGATTTAAGGCGGCGGGAGAAATCATGAACTTGGAAGGCACGGGGCAGCGATGGGCCATCGTCCTAGCCGGCGGCGAGGGGGAACGCATGCAGTCCTTCATCCAGGGCTGGCTGGGCCAGCCCCGCCCCAAGCAGTACTGCTCCTTCACCGGAAGGCGCACCATGCTTGAGCACACCTGGGATCGCGCGGCCGCGGCCGCCGGGGCCGCGCGCGTCGTCACGGTCGTCAACCGGCATCACCAGCCGTTCCTCCAATCGCCCCGGATGCTCAAGGCTCCCGGCCGCATTATCGCTCAGCCCAGACGCTGCGATACCGGGCCGGGCGTGTTTCTGCCCCTGACTTCGGTTCTGGCGCAAGACCCCGAGGCGCTCGTGGCCGTCATGCCTTCGGACCACTTCATCCGTCCCAAGGAGCGTTTCCAGGACGCGCTAGACGAGGCTTTCCGGCTTGCCGAGTTCCTACCCGGACAAATCATCCTTCTGGCAGCCGCGCCCTCGAACTGCGAAGCGGACTACGGCTGGATCTCGCCCGGTTCGCGTCTCCCCGACTCGCGCGCCTCCCTGGTCCGAAGCTTTCGAGAGAAGCCCGCCCCGGAGGAAGCCAGGGAATTGCGCCGTCAAGGCGGGCTCTGGAATACCATGATCGTGGTGGCGCGCGCCGCGGCGCTCTGGGACATGGCGCAAATCCTTTACCCGCGGATGATCTCCCGGTTCGACGCCCTAAGGCCATGGATTGGAACGGAGGAAGAACCCGAGGCCGTCGATTTGGTTTACCGGGACATGCCGGCGATTAATTTCTCGAGCGGCCTTCTGGCGCGCGTGGCCGAATGGAGCATAGTCCTGCCGCTTTCAGGCGTGCACTGGTCGGACTGGGGGAGGCCTGAGCGCATTCAGGAAACGCTCTCGTCCATCGGCGCGCAAAGCGCGTTGCCCGGGCTCAGCCCGAGAACAAAGCCCGTCGCCGCTCCCGCGGCAGTGTGACCGGCTCTTCCGCATCGGGGATCGCCAAAACGGGCGTGAGGGAGTGCCGCAAAACCCGCTCTGCTGTGGTTCCGAGAGCTACATCCTTGAACATGGACTTGCGGTGCGCGACCAGGACGACAAGATCGTAGTCCACCCCCGCTGAAACGATGCGCCGCGTGGGCTCGCCCGTTCCGCACAAAAAACGCGGCTTTTTATCCGCAAAATACTTCGGCAATTCGTCGACCAAATCGTTAAAGACCTCCCGTTCCGCGGGCTCGCAGCGCCGCCCATCGGCTACGCGCAAAACGTCGAAGCGCGCGCCCAAGCGCTGGGCGAGTTCGGCCGCGGCGAAGAAGCCTTTGAGCGCATAAGGCGCGAAGTTGATCGGCGCCAGTATGGACTTAACTGGAGCCCAGGATTTGCGCAGCGTCAGGATGGGCACAGACGAATGCCGCGCCAGGCTTTCCGCGACGGAACTGAACATAAGCCGCGAGACGCCTGCATGGCCGCGGGTTCCCATCGCGATCCAATCGATTTTCCGCTCGACCGCGAAGGCGAGGATGCTCTCGGCTCTCAAACCTTGCCGCACCTCCACGCGGGCGTCTTGGCCCAGCACTCGGCGCATGTCGTCGACAAGTTTGCGCCGCAGTTCCTCGCTCAGGGAAAGCGCGGCGACCGGAACGCAGTCGGGGTAGGTGGGAATTTCGTAGACGTAAAGCGCCTCCAAAGACGCTCCCAAAGAGCCTGAAAGCGAGCGCGCCATGTCCCAGGCATTGAGGCTGGCCGTGGAGAAATCAAAAGGCACGAGAACCTTTTTAGGGGGAATGTGCGGGATGTTCATATCTTTTCGTTCCGCAACAAACAGGCCGCAGCGGCGATCCCAAACGGATGAGGCCGGCTTTTTATAAAATGCCCTCACGGCCATGAAAAACCAAGAGTCCTTGCGCGGGCGCGGCGCCTCCGTCAATCCTGCCAACCGCTTCGATAGAATTGAGATCGAACGCGACGCGGATTTTAACGAAGAGGGTTCAAGCCCGAAAACCCAGTTTTTCGCGGACTCATCGCGCAGCGTCATCTCAATGAACGACAGCCCGGACGTACCCTTCTCCGCGGGGCTCAATCCCTACCGCGGCTGCGAGCACGGCTGCGCGTACTGCTACGCCCGGCCTTTCCACGAATATCTGGGCTTTTCGGCGGGGCTGGATTTCGAGAGCCGCATCATAGTCAAGAAGGATGCGCCCGAACTTTTGCGCAAGGAACTCTCGTCGCCTCGCTGGCGGCCGCAAACGCTGTCCTTAAGCGGCGTAACCGACCCCTACCAGCCCGTGGAGCGCAAGCTGGAGATTACCAGGCGCTGCCTGGAAGTCTTGAACGAATTCAAGAACCCCGTTTCGGTCATCTCCAAAAACCGTCTCATCGCGCGCGACGCGGACGTGCTTTCGGAACTCGCGCGCGCCCAGGCCGCGACCGCGTGCCTTTCGATTACCACGCTCGACGCCAGGCTGGCGCGCCTTTTGGAGCCGCGGGCTTCGACCCCGGAAAAACGTCTTGAGGCCGTGCGGATTTTATCCCAAGCCGGCGTGCCCGTGGGCGTCAACGTCGCTCCCGTGATCCCGGGCTTAAACGACCATGAGATACCGGCGATTTTGCAAGCCGCAGCCAAAGCTGGAGCGCGCCACGCGGGCTACATTTTAGCGCACCTGCCGGGCGCGGTCGCCGCCGTCTTCGAGGACTGGCTCCTGCGCCACTTCCCCGAGCGCAAGGACAAGGTGCTCGGCCAAATCCGCGCTCTGCATGGAGGGCAACTCCAGGATCCGCGCTTTGGCCGACGCATGAGCGGCGAAGGGACGCTGGCCGAGGAAATCAGCTCGCTCTTCACGCTGAGCCGCCGTCGTTCGGGCTTGGACGCGCCTTGGCCCCAGCTTTCCGCGGCGGCGTTCCAACGGCCGCAGGATCGCCTGGGTCTTTTCGAGTGGGGGAATATCGCCTAGCCCTCGAATTTGTGGGACATTTTGTTGCGACAATTACGGAGGACATGGACATGATGAAGAAAGGAGCGCGACGCGCGGCGTCCGCCGGCAACGGCGAAGGATCCGTCGCGGCCGTGAAAACCGCAAAAAAAGCGGGGCGCGCGCGAACTGCGGCCCGAAAAATGCCGGATGAAGTCCGCGTTGATTATCCCCAGGACGCGGAAGTCGTGCTCTTCCCTTATTACACATACCGCATCAGCGTCGCCACGCCCGAGACCGCCAAGGTGGAGGTTTCCATCAACGGCGGCGACTGGCTGGCCTGCCGGGAGTCTCTGGGCCTCTGGTGGTTCGACTGGCAGGGGTATAAGCCGGGCGCCCACGTGGTGACCGCCCGCGCGGAAAAGAAAAACGGCAAGTTCGCCATTTCCGCGCCCCGCCGCTTCAAGGTCAAGATGTAGTTCAGCGGCCGATCTTGATCCGCAAGCCCCAAATTCCTTTCCCGTCTCCTTAAAAATCGGCGGGCGGAGAGTCTAAACCCTCCGCCCGCGCCCTTCGCGCGGCTCTCGCCGCGCTGAAGGCTGGCCGGTTCCGCCACCACGCCTCAGGTCCGAGACGGACCCGACGCCCACCCGCTTTTGTTTGCGGAGCGGGAACTCTCTGCGCTGCGGAGTTCCGGCGGCGCCTTCACCCCACACTATCGCAACGGATCGTCCGGCCCCGGATCGCGCGCATCGGTCCGGGTAGGAACAAGCGTTGCGAGATTCCAAGATGCACAGGAGGTGCGAGTCACTATGGCGACGAAAGAGTTGGAGACGCGAGAAAGCCGCGAGACGTGGGATCCCTTTCGGGATTTCCCGACTTTGTCGGACATGATGGAGAGCTTTTTCTCCACAGTTCCGATGGTTCGCGCGATGCCCATGCCAAAGACCTGGACGCCGCGCGTGGACATCCACCAGGACGCCAAGAACTATATCGTAACGGCGTCCCTACCGGGTGTAAAAAAGGAAGACGTGAAGATATCCGTTGAGAACGGTGCGCTCATCATCTCCGGCGAACGCAAGCAGGAGAGGAAGGAGGAGACCAAAACCTGCCTGCGCCACGAAACGCAATACGGGTATTTTCAACGGTCGTTCCTGCTGCCCGAGAACATTCATCCCGAGCAGATCAAAGCCGTCCACGCGGACGGCATGCTAACGGTGACCTTGCCAAAGCCCGAGCCGTCCAAGAGCCGCGGCATCAGCGTCAAGGTGGAATAGGCGGCCGAGGAAGGCGCGCGGAATTAAGGATCGGCCTGGACGGGCAGCGCAGGAAACCTGTCCAGGCCGTACTGCGCTTGCGCCAGGAGGCTTCGTTGCTTGCTAAAATAAAGGCGGGACAAACGCAGCGCCATGGATTACAAGGACTACTACGCGGTTTTGGGCGTCAAGAAGAACGCCTCGGCCGATGAGATCAAGCGCGCCTACCGCCGCTTGGCCAAGGAGCACCATCCCGACCTTCACGGCGAGGCCCACAAGGCCAAGGCCGGGGAGAAGTTCAAGGAAATCAACGAGGCCTACGAGGTGCTCTCCGACCCGGAGAAACGCGCCAAATACGATCAAATCGGGCCCGGCTGGGAAAGCGCGCATCATCAGCGGCCCGGCCCGGAGCCAAGCCCGCGCCGCGGCGCCGAATCCTTCTCTGGATTCAGCGATTTTTTCGAGGAGCTTTTCGGCGGCGCGGGGCGCAGAGGCTTTGGCGTCTCCGACGCCTACGCCACCGAACCCGAGACTGGGCGGGACATCGAGGCCGAACTGCCGTTGACGCTCGAAGACGCCTTTGCGGGCGGCGACAAAAGGATTTCCATCGCCGTGCCGGAAGTCTGCCCCGCCTGCGGCGGCGCGGGGCGGCGCGGCCGCGGTTTTTGCCCGTCCTGCGGCGGCGTGGGGGAACTCCAGCGCCAGCGTTCCATCACCGCGCACCTCCCCAAGCATGTGGGCGACGGCGTGAAGCTGCGCCTGCGCGGCCAGGGTTCGCCGGGCCAAGGCTCGCGGGAGGCAGGAGACTTGTTCCTGCGCGTCAAGCTCCTGCCTCACCCGCGCTTTAAGGTCTCGGGCAGCGACGTCGAGACGGCGCTCACCTTGTCACCCTCGACCGCGGCTTTGGGCGGCGAGGCGGGCATCGCGACGCTTGAAGGTCCCGTGCGCATCCGCATCCCCGCCGGCACGCACTCCGGGCGCACCTTTCGCGTGCCCGGGAAGGGGCTGGCCAAAGGCGGCGGCGCGCGGGGCGACCTCTACGCCGTGGCGCGCATCGACATTCCGGAACCTCTGAGCGACAAAGCGCGCCGGCTCTACGAACAGCTGCGGGAGACCGAGGAATGAATCTTTCCCGTGAAAGAATCGAGTCCGTGGCTGCCAAGATGGGCGTCGAGCCCGAGTTCCTGGAGCAGTGTCTAGAGGAGGAAATCGTCTTCGAAGAGCATCTGGGCGAGGATCCCGGCATCGCCGCCGGAGATGCGGCGCGCCTGCGCACGCTGCATCGGATTTCCAGCGCGCTCCAGGTCGACGTCTTCGCGGCTGAGATCATCCTCGAACTGCGCGAGCACATGGACGAGTTGGAGCGCGAGTTAAATTTCCTGCGCTCCGACCGAATTCCTCCTGAGAAATTATAGAATAGCCGGACAATCAAAATTTAGAGGAGGCTCAACCATGAAACGTTTTTGGCTGCTCTCAGTTCTCATCCCGATGACCGGCTGCGTGCGCCTAAGCACGTACCGCAAGCTTCAAAGCCAACAGCAGGAAACCGCGCAAAGCCTGCAGGCCTCCCGAGCCGACAACGTAAAGCTCCAGCAGAAAAACGACAAGCTTTCTTCCGATCTGGCCGAGACGAAAAAGCAGTTGGCGAATCTGATTTCCGACTTAAAGTCGGATCTGGTTCAGGCCCAGGCCGGCATCACCTCAGCGATGGACCGCCTCGCGCAGCAAAAAACGGATAGTGCGCCTGCCTCCGCCGCTTCCGCACCTACGGACTCCAAGCCAAGCACGGTTGCTCCGCCTGCGGCGTCCAAACCGGTTTCGACCGCGCCTGCCAGCCATTGAACTTGTCTGAAGGGAAGGTTTAGGGCAAAAGAGAAACCCCCGGCCTTAAGGCCGGGGGTTTCTCGTAGAGACTAAGGACTAAAACTGGTTGCGGGGGCTGGATTTGAACCAGCGACCTCAAGGTTATGAGCTTCACCCGTTTTTCTCGACGAGAAAACCACTTCTCTCCGTCGAGAACCGGGCCTCGCAATCACTCGGTTGAACGACTCAACCTAGTGGTCCTGGAGAAGAGTATAACACGGTCAGCTTTCGCGCGCCACCTTTTTCGCTCAGACGGTTACTTGGCTGGCCGCCCAATATTTTTCCGCGCCTCAGAATCTGCCTTAGCTTGTTGAGCGAGGGCCTTTGGAATTTCTAGCTGATAAACATAGAGCACCGTGGTCTTCTCGTTCAGCCCTTTAATCCTTGCTTCGAAGTCCTTGAATGGATTCATCGGCTGATCCGCAAAGCAGGCGATCCAAGCGAAGATCGCCTTCGACGCAAGTTCAGAAGCGTGGAAAAGTTCGCCGTCATAATTGATCAGCAGTCCGGCATCGTGAATGGGATCGGAAGCCGACGGTTGAGGACCACGCTTCAGCGCTTGTATCACAACACTGTGGACCCGGGTGCTTAGGAACCCCTTGCCGTGGGTGCCGTGTTTTACCGTGTTCACGAAGCTCGCAATGACCTTGAAAGGCTTTGGCCGAGTTACGGCGCTTAATGAATCGTGCCCGATACCTCGCGCAGGAGAGTGGGCGTCACGTCGCGCACGAGGGTAACGCCATATTCCTCCAGGAATCGACCGAAGAGCTTGAGGATTTGCTTGTACCAATGGATGGTGGCGGGCGAGAGATGCTGGGCCTGGCAGCGAAGCCGAAAAGCCTCCGAGGCCGAACCTAGTGTTACTTCAAATTGTCCGGCAGGCTTGAACGCGAGCGTCTTTTTCATGTTTTGACCCCCAACTAACCTTGTGGTGTGGCGAGGGTTTCGCAAAAGAAAAACCCTGGCCTTTTGGACCAGGGTTTTGTCGCGTTCTCCGTCGAGAAACGAGCCGAAATGGTTGCGGGGGCTGGATTTGAACCAGCGACCTCAAGGTTATGAGCCTTGCGAGCTACCGGGCTGCTCTACCCCGCGTACAGAGAATAGCAAATCCACGGGGAACTCCGCAACGCGGCCGATGAAGCAGTCCGCCAGACGTCCGCCAGGTGAATAACCTGGTAAGCGGGAAAATCCGTCAGCCCGCGACGATGATTTTCTCAATGCGCCGGTCCGGCACCAGCCAAATGACCGCGACCAGCAAATAGCCCGCATAAGATAGGCGCACATCCAAGAACGCCGCCGCAATGGCCGCTGCGTAGATGATGACCGAGATGAGCCCCTTGAAGTCCCGGCCCAAGGCGCGCGCAATCAGAGAATCCGGACCGTGCCGACTCATCAGGCAATGCGCCAGCGCCCAATAGGCGCACGCCGCCATCAGAAGCACCGCGCCGTAGAACGCCACCGGCCCACGCGCCCAGACATGCGCGCCCATCCAGTCCGTCGCGAAGGGAATAAGCGAGAGCCAGAACAGGAGGTGCAGGTTGGCCCACATCACCCCGCCGCCCACATGCTTGGCCGCTTGGAAGAGATGGTGGTGATTGTTCCAATAAATACCCAAGAACACGAAGCTCAGGAGATAGGTCAGAAACATGGGGAAAACCTCGCGCAATGAAGAAAGCCCCGCTCCCGCGGGCGCGCGTAAGCCTAGCACCATAATGGTGATGATGATGGCGATGACTCCGTCACTGAAGGCTTCTATGCGGCCTTTAGGCATGCTGCCTCCTTAGAACCGGTAGCCCACGGAAACGTGGTGGACCTCGCCCAAGTCTCCCATGAGGTTCATGGCGTAGTCAAACCGGAAACCGCGTTCCTTGATGCCAAAGCCGAGACTCAAGGTTTGTGGGGACGCATCGACGTCGTAGCCCACGCGTAAATCCAGCAATGCGGACTCGATCTCCGCGCCCAAGGCGCCGTAACTGGTTTGATCCCGCTCTTTCACCAGATCGGCCGCGAACTCGTAGCTTTGGATGAAATCAAACATGCCGTGAGAGTATTCCGCCCACGGCAGATGATAGGCGGCGCCGACGCGTTCGCTCAGCGGCAGAGGGTCGCCGACCTTTTCGTATGTGACATCGGGCCCCATGTTCTGCACTGCGGCTCCGACGCTTAAGCCCTTCAGAGGTGTTCTCCATAAAGCGCCGGCATCGGCCGCGAAGCTGGTCGCTGTCGCCTGCTGAGCCAAGGTCAGGTGCATATATTTACCCACAGCGCCAACAGAGAGTCCCCAATCCAACGGGACGCTCGCGCCGAAGAGGCCAACCATATCCTCTTCGGCGGTCACATTCCCTTGCGTGCCGTTGGAAAGATTCAAATCGATGGTGCCCGCGTTGTCGTAAAGATAGCCGCCCGAGAGCACCACGGGCCCGGCCGGCACGGCCGCGCCGAAGAACCCGAAATTGTCACCAAAAACGCCGGCCGAGTAGGCCGTCTCGACGTCCGCCGCGCGCAAAGAGGCCGGCCCCGCGGGATTATAGCCCAAGGAATCCAGGCCCGCGTCTTGAATCGCGGAGAAGGCCCCGCCCATGCCGATGGCGCGCGCGGAATAGGGTCGCGTCAATATCTGCGCCGCAGTGAGTCCGGCTTGGGCCCTGGCTCTTCGAGCAAGGCAGAGCGCGCCCAGCGCCGCAAGGCCGGCCGTCCAAACTGGATGTCTGCGTGAGCGCTCCATCCCTATTTGATCACCACGATTTTATCTATGGATTTCAAGTTGGGCCCCAGCGAGCGCAGCACATAAACGCCGCTGGCAACCGTGCGCCCGTCCGAGGTCACTCCGTCCCAATACTCGGTAAAGGTTCCTATAGGTTCGGATGCTTCGAGCAAATCGTCGACTAGGCGGCCGCGCAAGTCGTAAATGCGCAGGCTCACCGGTCCGGCCGCGTAGATGGTGACTTTCACGCTGGTCTTGCCTCCCTCCAGCGGTCGGATGAGGTTGTCCGTCAAGCTCACCGAACCCGGCGGCACGGTGATGGACAGCGCCCCCGACAAGACCCCGCTTGTTCCGTCGGAGTTAGTCACCTGCAAACTCCAGTCTCCCGTCGCCGCATTCTGGGTGTTAAAAAACACGCTGATGGTATTATCATTGGTGACGCTTACACCGCTTCCGATGATGGAGCTTTGACCGGACATGGTCAGTTCCACGCTATTGAGCGCGGGGGAAAATACTTCGCCGCTGATAGTGAAGGTGCTGCCGGCCTGTGTATAATAGATCGAGGAAGGGGACATCGATTGCGGCACCGGACTCTGAGTCAAAGCGCTTAAAACCGTGCCCGTCGCCGCGCCCAGAGGGATAAAATCGTAGTAAAGGCGCCAGCGGTAAGTTTGCGAGAGATCGCGTAGAAGAAAAGGATAGCCGAGCGAACCGTCGGCCGCGGCAGTGGAGACCAGCGCGCCCGATTCGGCGCTGAAGCTCGCGCCGCTGGAATCCGAAGAGAGGGCGCTCAACACCTGCGTCGCCGTGGTGCTGCCCGAAAGCGGCGCGGTGTAGACCAACCTCACCGAGCCGCTGGTAAGTACAGCCGCCGAGACTTGGGTCGCGGCGGCGGAGAGGGCTAGAAACGGCGTGTTCCAGGACACGCCCTGGTTGGAGGAGTAGGCTTCGTAGATCTCATTCCCCGAACCTTGATTGCCCACATAATAGGCCGTCCAGTCGCCCGATAGATTCCCGGCCGTGAGCTTCACCACGGAGGGGGACGCCACCACGCCGCCCGGATTGAGAACCGGCGTACCGGGGTCGTTGGCCCAGGCCACGCCGTCTGCGGACGTCGCCGAGTAAACGCGGTAGCTGCCGGTTGATCCTAAAACGGAGTAAAGCATGCGGTAGCCGCCGCCGGAAAGAGCAAGCACCGAACAGCCCGTAATCGAGCTGACTTGAATGTCCAGGGCGGGTGTCGTGGCGGTCGAGAGGCGCACGCCGGATTCGGGATTGAGCGTCAATTCGTCGCTGGTCAAAGCCGAAAGCACTTGGGTCATGCCGGTCGAAGTGCTCTGCGCGATGTAGTAGATGCGTTCGCACGCCGTGGCCGATCCGCCGCAGTCGGAGGCCGTCACGGACACGGCGGACTGAACAGCGGACGAGCTCAGGCGCAGTCCCGACTCCTCAGTAAAGGGCAGGGACGCGCCCGCCCACAGCCGGCCGGCGGCCAAGCACGCAGCCGCAGCCAGGCAGGCGCCGCGCGCCGAGATGCGGGATAATCTCCAGGCTCTATTCATAAGGCAGATAGTCTACCAATAAGAACGGATCCGGCTCATACCCAACCGCAGATCCTCTCAGGCGTTGACAGCCGCGCATAAGAGAAGTACCGTGGAATAGTTATGCCCGCGCAAGCAAAAACGCTGCTCATCGACGGCTCCAACGCCGTGCACGCGGTTTTCGGAGTCTGGCCCGAGACCCGCGATCAACACGACGCCGCAGCGGAGGAGTTTGTCGCCGCAATCGCGGACTGGGCCGGACGGCAGAATGCCTGGGAAACGGAGGTGATCTTCGACGGTGGTGCTAGGCCCCTCGGGCCGCGGCAGGCGGCGGGAATGCGGGTCCTGTTCTCGGACGGAGAGAGCGCCGACTCGGTCATTCTGGAAAGAGCGCGCGCCCTGCGCTACTTCGGGACGCGCGCGACCGTCGTCACTTGGGACAAGGCCCTTGCCCAAGCCGCGAAGGAAGAAGGCGCGCGCGTAATGGGCCCGGATCGGCTCTGGGACGCCGTTTGTTCCGGCGCGCCAATTTAGCGCTTGATTTGTCCGATTTCGTGTTATACTTTAAATGACTGAGGGGGGAAAACCCCAGTTAGACGCACATGCAGTAGTATCAGAGAGGATAAGAAAAGCACAATGGCTACCGGTAAAGTGAAGTGGTTCAACGATCAGAAGGGGTACGGCTTCATCACCCCCGATGACGGCACGAAGGATCTTTTTGTCCACCATACGTCGATCCAGGGCAATGGATTCAAGACCTTGGCGGAGAACCAATCCGTCGAGTACAGCGTCGAGCAGTCCGACAAGGGACCTCGCGCCACGAACGTCCAGAAGCTCTAGTTTCGGACGAGAAACCACCGGCCCGCGCCGCTCAAACGGCGCGGGCTTTTCTTTTCTGCTAAAATGCTCGTGGCCGCACCAAGACGCGCGCACCAGGGAGGTAGGATGACCAAAACCGCCGAGAGGCCCGCCAAGACCAAGAATATTTCACCGCGCCAGAACGCCGACGCCAAAGCGAAGGATGCCGCATCCGAGGCCACCGGCACGTACGTTTACGACGCCGCGCTGGGCAAGGTCATCAAGATTTCCGGCCGCGTACCGAAAGTTGCCTCGCACGGCGGGAGTTCGCCCGCCGAAGATGTCGGTCCCTGCGGGCGCTCCGCGTGCGCGGGAGGCCGCTGCGCCGGCGGAGGCGGAGACGATTTCTAACCTCCGACAGCGAGCGCTTGCAGGAGCCGCCATTTTCGCCGCGGCTTCTCTCGCGCCACTTCCCTGCGTTCGCGCCGCACTCCCTTCCAAAGCTCGAAAATTCATCGCACGGGCGAATCATCTCTACTTCCAGGGCCGCTACCAGGATGCTATTGACAATTACCGTCGGGCGGCCAAACTCGATCCCCCCAATCCACAGCCCTGGCTAGACGGCGGATCCATTTTTACCGAAATCCAAAGACCGGAATCGGCCGAGCAGTGGTTTTCGCGCGCCGCGGCGATCGATCCGTCCTCGGACGTGCTCACCGCCTTGGGCTGGTCCCAATTCGAGACCCGGCGCTATGCCGCCGCGCAGGAAAGCTTCGAACGCGCGCTTGAAAAAAATTCCGGCGAGGCCTACGCATGGGTAGGCATGGCGCGCGTGGACAATGCCCTTTCGCGTCCCGGAACCGCTTTGCGCGACCTCGACAACGCCGAGAAATCAGCGCCGTTTCTAAACCTTATTCCCTATTACCGCGCGGAAATCTACGAAAAGATCGATAAAAAAAACGCCGCCGCCAAAGCCTTTAAGCAGAGCATCATCGCCGACTCTTATTTTCAGGAAGCCCGTCAGGATCTGGCGCGAATCTATCTCTCCGAACACCGCTACAACCTGGCTTGGCGCGAGGTTGCCTATATCGTTAATGCCGAGCCGCACAATCGCCTCCTCTTGGGCCTGCTGCGCCGACTCCAGCCGCTTATCACCCTGCGCCCCGCGAAGATTCTCGGAATCCCCGCGCCCACGATGCCGCTCACGGTGGCGAAGTCTTTCGCCAAGTCTCCACGAATACCCTTTGTCCGCGTAGGCATCGGCACGGACGCGATGGGCCGGCCACGTTCCCGCGACATTCTAACCGTCGGCTCCAACGCGCGCTTCACCGTTGAAGACGAGCGCCGCGGCAAGTTCCTTTTCGACGGCAGCCCTGGAAAAACATGGACGTTTATGCTGCGCCGGCTTCATCGACGCCTGCGCTTGGAACTGCGCGGGCCCGCGGGAAGCAATGTCTACCTGCTCCGCGGGCCCGTTCTCATCAAACCGCTCTCCATCGCCCATGGCGTCATCGTGCTCAACGACGCCGCCACCGTTGGGCCACGGTTATCAAACGAGACGCTGCGCGGCACCGTGGAGATCTCGATTTTTCACGGCAGCCTGCGAATCATCAACATCGTGAACGTGGAGTCCTATGTCGCCGGCGTGCTCGCAGCGGAAATGCCCATCGACTCGCCCATCGAGGCCCTGAAGGCTCAAGCGATTCTGGCTCGCACCGAGGCGCTCTACCTCAAGGCCGTCCTGAGGCCACACCGGAAAGACGGCTACGATCTCTGCGACAGCCAGCATTGCCAGGTCTATGAGGGTGCGCGCGCGGAAAGCGCCCGAGCCCGAGCCGTGGTTAAAGCCACGCGTGGAGAAGTGGTCTATTACAAAGGCCGGCTCGCCCAAGTCACCTATTCCGCTAACTGCGGCGGCCACACGCAGAGCGCCAAAGGAGTTTTCGG
Source organism: Elusimicrobiota bacterium (assembly GCA_027451985.1). Taxonomy (GTDB): domain Bacteria; phylum Elusimicrobiota; class Elusimicrobia; order UBA1565; family UBA9628; genus JAGWJU01. The sequence goes on along the minus strand of DAIDHS010000011.1, from coordinate 27,388 downwards.
ATGGGGAAACATCCCGTATTGGAAAGGCGTCTCTGATATGCCGGGCGGCGCGCCGCCCCCGGACTCGCCCTGGGCATTGCGTGAATGGCTGTTTTCCTGGCCCAAGGCATATTGCGGAGCTTCTCTCTATGTTGCTCCATCGCATTTCCGCTGGACACGAGTAGTTTCGTTCCGGGAAATCGGCAACCGACTCGAGGCCCACTACCGCATCGGGCGCTTAAGGCGCCTCATCGTTCTGCGCCGCGCCCCGTCCGGCAACGTGAATTCGGTCCTCGCCGTGGGTACGCGCCGCGACGCGCGCATCAATTCGGAGAGCGACATCCGATATCTGCTGGCCCTGGGCTCTTTGCGCAGCACGCTCTTCGTCACGGAGGCCGACTACGACGCCCAAGGCCGCCCCATCGATCTTATCTTTCACGGCGGCGGCTGGGGACACGGCGTAGGCTTATGCCAGTCCGGCGCCATCGGGCGCGCTCTTGCCGGACAAAGCGCAACGCGCATTATCAAGAGCTACTTTCCGGGTGTGACCATTCGCACGCTCAAGTATTGAATTGCCGCTCCGCCGCCGATTTTCTATGATGCGCTTGATGAAAAGAATTTTCGGTCCAGCTTGCGTAACCGCGTTCCTGTTTTTGGCGGCATGCCGGGGCACGCTCCCCGTCGCGCAGGATGAACCTCATCCGGGCATGGCCGCCGTCATCATCGGTGGCCTTTTTCAGGATCCCAACGGCCCCACATCGCGCGGCGAAACCGTTGTCGGGCTGGAAGGCCGCGACGGGCTCGTCTACCGCCTGCGGGTGGAGGCCGGCCGGACCTTCCTGTATCAAATCCAGCCGGGTGTGTACCACTTGACGTCGGTACGCACGATTTTCGGATCGCCGAAAAAATTCCTAACGGCAAACATTGATGGACAGCCTTACCAAACGCCATTTCCGCTCGAGCTCGCCAATGCGGGCGAGTTCAAGGCCAAACCCGGCAGAATCCTCGTTTTGGGCGTGCTAAAAGTCGCGCTGTCGTCGGCCCTTCCGGGCCGCGGTCCGCTTTTAAGCGTTTCCCTTGACGACTATGTGGCCGACAAGCGGACCATGGTGCAGAACCTCATCCAAAGCATGATGAATCCGGCCGTGTCCTCCGAGTTGAGGCAGAACACACAGGCATGGCTCAATCCGTTGCAAAACATCCTCATCACCCTGGCCGCACAGCCGCAGACTCCGCTTGACCAGAATCCGTAACGGCGGACTTGGCCTCGACTTTGGCGGCACTTCATTGCGCGCCTGCCTTATTGCTCCGGACGGCCGCGTCCTCCATCGCGCGCGCCTGACCGCGCCTAAATTGGAGGACATCCCCGCCGCGACGCGAGCGCTCTTGAACCGCTGGCGTGCAGGGCCGCTTGATGGCCTCGTGCTCGGCGGCACCGGCATCTGGACCGCGGCCACCAGACAGAAAATCAAAAAAACGCTGCGCGGTGCCGCCCGCCGCGTTCATGTTCTTTCGGATGTGGAACTGGCGCACTACGCGGCTTTCGGCGGTGGGCCAGGAATCCTCATCGTGGCCGGCACCGGATCGGTCGCCTACGCGCGAGACGCCAAAGGAAAGACCGAACGCGCCGGCGGCTGGGGCGCGCTTTTAGGCGACGAGGGCTCGGCCTTCTGGATTGGCAGAGAGGCGCTTAAAGACCCGCAGCTGCGCGGGCGCCTCCCATCCGCACTCGTCCTAGCTCACGGCCCGGGAACCGTGCGACGCACAGCCCGTCTAGCGCGGCGAATCGCTTCAATGGCGCCAAAAAATCGCGCGGCTAGCGTCCTTCTAGATCGCGCTGCCGCTCATCTTGCCGCGCTCGCCGCTGAACTCGCTACAAAGCTGCCATGGCGCGGCCCGGTTTCCGTGGCCTGGACCGGCGGACTTTTCCGCAGCCCGCTTTTCCACGATAAGTTTTGCCGCGCGCTTAAAGCGACCGGTCTGCGGCTGGTTCCGACCCCGATCGGAATACGGCCCGAAGAGGCTGCGGCTCAAATGGCGCTTGGCCGCGCAATTGATCCGCGGGTCCCAACTCGCTAGAATCTCATCATGCGCATCGCCATCGGGGCCGACCACGCCGGCTACAAGCTCAAAACTCTCGTCGGCAAGCTTCTTCGGGACGCGGGGCACCGCGTCATTGACTGCGGAACGCGCTCCGAACGCCCTGCGGACTATCCGGACTACGCCCGCAAAGTGGCGCTGGCTGTGGCCACGGGCAAGGCCGAACGCGGAGTCATGGTTTGCGGCAGCGGCGTGGGTGCCAGCGTGGCCGCCAATAAGGTCCCGGGCGCGCGCGCTGGACTCTGTCACGACACTTTCTCCGCGCGGCAGGGCGTTGAGGATGACAACGTTAACATCTTGTGCCTGGGAGAACGCGTCATCGGTTCTGCGCTGGCGCTTGAGATCGTGCGAACCTGGATAAAAGCGCGTTTTTCTGGCGCGGCGCGTCATGTCCGGCGCCTAAAAAAAGTCGCCGCCATCGAAGCGGAATTTTCCCGGCCTGCGGCAAAGGCACTTGGACGCTAGCGTCTCCGCGCTCCTCGAAAGCCGTTTTTTGGAGCGCCTGCGCCGCAAGGACGCCTCTCTTTTCGGCAAGACGACCCAAGACGAGGAGCTTGCCCGCAATTGTCTGGGTTGGGTAACGGCGCCCGCGGCCTCGGCTGCGGGCCTGGGGCCGCTGCGTTCCTTCGCTGAGGAGTTCAAATCCGAGGGTTGGGACGCGGTCGCCGTGCTGGGCATGGGCGGCTCCATTTTGTCCTGCCGCGTTTTCCGCGACTGCTTCCCACGGAATGAGAGCTTCCCCCGTCTGGAGGTTTTAGACTCAATCCACCCCGACGCCGTGCGCCACTTTGAGGCTTCGCTTGATCTAAAAAAAACCTTCTTCATCGTTTCGAGCAAATCAGGATCCACGGTCGAGTCCGGCTGTCTTATGGATTATTTTTTCAACCGCGTCGACGCGCTTTTCCCGGGCAAGGCCGGCCGCCGTTTCGCTGCGATCACGGACCCGGGCACGTCCCTTGAAAAAAAAGCCCGGCGCCTAACCTTCCGCAAAATCTTCACGGCACCGCCGGACGTGGGGGGGCGCTATTCCGTTTGGACGGCCTTCGGCCTGGTGCCCGCCGCGCTTTCCGGAGTGGACGTGGACGCATTTTTGCGCGACGCCCTAGAGCAGGAAAAACGCCTCTGGGCTCCCGCCGATGACAACCCCGCGCTGAGGCTGGGCGCGCGCCTTGCGTGCGGAGAGCTCACCGGCCGCGACAAACTCGTGCTCGAATTGCCCCCGCGCCTGCGGAGCTTCGGCCCCTGGATTTCCCAAATGACCGCGGAGGCGTTGGGCAAAGGCGGCCGCGGGCTGTTACCCGTCCCACGCGAGAGCGATGGCGCACCAAAGGCGGCCGCGCCGGACGAACTCGCCGTTCCCATCGCGACCAACGCGGTTGCGGAGTTCCTAACCTGGGAAATCGCCGCGTGCGCCGCGGCGTTCTTGACGGAAGCAAACCCGTTCGGCGAGCCTGACGTCGAGTCCGCCAAAGTCGCCGCGCGGGGCATCCTCGAGAGCGCCGGACGTGCCGGCCCGAAGAAACCGCGCGGCCGCGGTCCCAAACCCGACTTCTATGCCTCCGGCATTCCTGCGTTCTGCGATCCGGAGCTCAAAAAACTCGTGTTTCCGGAGCGTCCAACGGGCTACAGCCCATTGGAGAACGCGCTGGGCGCCCACCTCGGCCGCGGGCGCCCGGGAGACTACTGCGCCGTGTTGGCCTACGCCGCGCCCCAGGGCAAGGACGCGGCCGCGCTTGAAAGGTTCGCCGCGCTTCTACGCGAAAAGACGGGGCTTGCGACCGTCCTCGACTTCGGTCCGGCCTATCTGCACTCCGGCGGCCAGTTCTACAAGGGCGGCAAAAACCGCGGCCTCTTCGTGGAAATCATCGCGCCGCCTGCCGCCCCGCTGCCCCTGCCGCGCCGGCGCTACGGCCTTGAAACCGTCTGCCGCGCCCAGGCGGAGGGAGATTTTGCCGCTCTGCTCGCGGCCGACCGCCGGGTCTTGCGCCTGGACCTGGGCGCTCCCGGCGCCAACCACATGGCCGCCATCGTCAACGCTCTTGACCCGCGGAAATTGAAGAAGGAGAACAGAACCTCATGCCGAAATTAAGCCGCAACCAGCTTAGAAAGGCAGCCAAACGCGTGAAACTCGCGCTCATGGATGTTGATGGCGTGCTTACCAACGGGCTCATCTACCACTTCGTGGATTCCGCGGGCGGCCTAGTAGAATTTAAAGGCATGCACTCGCAGGACTCCATTTCGCTCACCTGGCTGACGCAGATGGGCGTCAAAACGGGATTCATCAGTGGACGTCAATCGGCGGGAACGCAAAAACGCCTTGAGATGCTCCAAGCGGCTTACATTTACCAGGGCCGTCTCGACAAGGTCGCGGTGCTGGAGGAAATCGGACGCGCATCAGGCGTCTCGCTGCGCGACACGCTCTACATGGGCGATGACCTGCCGGATCTCCCGGTCCTTAGGCGCGTGGGCCTGGCCGTGGCGCCTGCCAACGCGCGTCCCGAGGTCAAAGCCGCGGCCCACTGGGTCACGAAGGCCTTCGGCGGCGCCGGCGCGGTGCGGGAAGTCGTCGAAACTCTCCTGCGCGCCCAGGAGCGGTGGGAAGAACTCCTGGCTCATTTTGATTGACAGCCCGCGGCGGCTTCGCTAGAATGGACGCGGTGGAACAGGATCCTAAGAAGAAAAGTTTTTTCTCCAGCCAGAAGATCTGGGCCGTCCTTCTGGTTGCGGATTCTTTTTTCGTCATCCTCTTCGGAGGCGCGCTCGCCGCGACGCTTTACGAACATTGGCAGGCGCCGCCTGCAATCCCCGTTCTTTTCCAGCGTCAGAAACCAGAAGCGCGTCCGCCCAAGCCCGCGGCTCAACATCCGCCGGCGCAGCCCAAAGCCGCCCAAGCGGGGAAATCCATAGCATCGGCCCGCAAACCGTCTGCCGCCTCCGCCGCGAAACAGGCCTCCTCTACCGCGAACCCGCAAAAAGCTCATGCCCTAGTTTTCAAGCTCAGAGCTTCTCATGCGCGTTCAGTCGAACTGGCCGGGGCTTTCCTCATCCGGCAGGGGGGCAAAGAATCCATGCGCCGCAGAAACGGCGTCTGGACTCTCAAAGTCTACCTCATGCCCGGATCCTACCGCTATTACTTCCTGGTCAACGGCAAAAAAAGACTGGACCCGGCCGACGCTCAGCGCAAAAACGGCGACTCCCTCCTGATCGTCCCCGCAAAATAAGACCGTAATTCCGCAGTTTATCCGCGGTCCTCGTTATTGATTTTGTAACACCGCTTCGTTATTTTATTGCCACATTGCCTCCGGCAACGCGGCAACTTGTGTCTATGCATAAGAAAAACCTGGGAGCCTTGGCCGTCTTCGGCCTCGCCGCCATTCTCTCTCTCCCCGCCCACGCCCAAAGCGCCGCCCGCTATGGCAACATCTCCGTGCTGTTGCCCAACGGAGAGGTTCTCATCGCCGGCGGCGTCACGGACAACACCGGCTACGGCACCGCGACCAGCGAAGCGGAATTGCTTCTGCCCGACGGCACATTCCAAACCATCAACTCCATGAATTCGGCGCGCTTCGACGCCACCGGCACGCTTTTGCCTGACGGCACGGTCCTGGTCGCGGGCGGCGTCAACGCCTTAGGAACGGTCTTAAACACCGTAGAAATCTACAATCCCGCGACCGGGAATTGGACCACATCCGCAGGCAACGTAATGAGCGTCGCGCGCTTCGCGCACACAGCCACGCTTATGGAAACAGGCAGCTATTCTGGCGACGTGCTCCTGTGCGGCGGATTCGACGACACCACCTACTCGGGCAACTCAGCCAACAACGACGCCCAATGCGACATCTACCAACCGGCGGCGACCCCGGGAACCGTGGGGACGTTCATCGCGGGTCCGACGCTTCTCCAAGCCCGCGGCGATCACACCGCCACGCTCTTGACCGACGGGCGTGTCTTCATCACCGGAGGATTCAACCCCGCAGCAACTCAACCCTATCTAGTCACCTCGGAAATCTACAACCCCGGAGCGGGGAATAATTTTCAGGCCGCGCATGCCTTAAACGTGGAGCGCTCGAGCCAGACCGCGACCTTGATGGGCAATGGAGAAGTCCTTATCACCGGGGGGTACAACGGCGTCAACCTCGATGGCAGCAACGGATATCTCGCCGACGCGGAAATCTATAATCCGGCGAGCGACAGCATGCAGACAGCGGCGCAGATGGAAGAACGCAAGTCTTTTCATACCGCCACGCTCATGCCCAACGGCTCCGTGCAAGTCTTCGGCGGCTTCGGCAACATTCCCTACACGCAAATCTCAGCGCAAAACATCACGCTTACCGGCGGCGACATCACCGGCAGCGCAAACCCCGCGGACTACGGATTCAACGGGACGGTGGCCCAGGATTCGACAACCGGCGGTTCGGTGAGTGTTCCTTTAAATATTCAACTGGGCGTTCAAGCCAGCGGTATTATTCAGAACGGAGAAATCATTTTTTCGACTCCCACTATCGTCAGTGGAGACGGTTCAGTGCATGCGTATTTTGTCCCTGGGAGCAGCAACCCCCTAGGAGGGCTCTATTCCGACCTATCGGGCGTCCCGGTCACCTGCTCCGGCGGAAACTGCGGCATCTTAAACGGGAATTTCAGCCTTTCAGGCTTCAGCCAAGGCTACTATCAGATCCAGACTCTTTCCGTAAATGGAGCAGACGCGTCCATGTCCGGAACCATCAACTTCAACAGTTGCGACGCATCAAACAGTCCTTGCGACCTGACCGGAGGAACCCTGAGCGGCACTATGGCGCTGACGGTGCCTGGAGAGTTCGTTGGCTACACGATCGAGGCCGGCAGCTTCACCCTAACCAACGGAGCCATCAACACGGACACCTCCACTTTAACTCTAAGCTACGCTCTCGGCGCCATTCCTACCAATACCACCGTCACCAGCGATGGCAAAGGAAACGGCGTAGCGACTTTTGCGGTTACATTTTCCAGTCTTACCGGCCAAGTCACCCTTCAATCGGCTGGCTCCGTCAACTCCGCGACCATGGGTGGGACATATTTCCCAACGACAGATTTGCAAACCATAAAAGGGAACCTCGAAGCTGTGTTCAACGGCTTTAACACGACCAACGCAACTTTTAATTTCGGCGTCTCAACGGTCGTCATCAATGAGATGTTCTTTGGCGACAATGAATGCTACAACCCCTCGCAAAATCAGTGGACATTCTGCGATCGGCAAAATACGGCAACCACATTCACCGGCCGCTACGGCCAGTCCGCGACCTTGCTGCCCGATGGGAATCTTATTTTCCTGGGCGGCCTGACCTGCACGTCGGGTAACTGCGCGGCGCAAAACACTTGGAGCACGATGAGCGGGCTTTCCGCGGCGGAAATCGTCAACAGCAATTTTTCCGCGGGCCCCTCCATGAACAGCGCGCGCGCCGACTTCACAGCCACGCTGCTGCCCAACGGCAAAATTTTGATCGCGGGAGGCGCGCAGGGCAATGCCGTGCTTAATGGGGCGGAGCTCTACGATCCCAATGCCAATACCTTCTCTCCAACCAATTCCATGACGGCCGCGCGCGATTTTCAAACCGCGACGCTGCTCGTCAATGGAAACGTTTTGGTTGCCGGAGGCTTCACAACCAACGCCACAAGTTCAGGGACAACGAGCGCGGCCGAAATCTACTACCCGTCCCAAGGGCTTTGGGCTCCAACCTCCTCCATGAACACTCCGCGCGAAAACGCCACGGCGACGCTGCTGCCGGACGGATCCGTCCTGGTCGCAGGCGGATACGACAGCAACACGAAGCAGTATCTCGACACCGCCGAGATTTACTATTCAACATCCGCCACTTGGTCAAAACTCTCCAACACGATGACGGCAGCCCGCGCCTACGACACCGCGACCCTGCTTCAAAACGGCACGGTCCTCCTCGTGGGCGGCGTCAATTCCGGCGGAGCGCTCAAGAGCGCGGAAATCTACAACCCGGCCACGGGCAGCTTCTCGGCTACTGGTTCTTTGCCGCAACCGCTTTACCATCACAGCGCGACGCTGCTGCCGGACGGAAAAGTGCTCATCGCCGGAGGAGACACGGGAGGCGGGGAAACCTCGGCCGCCTACCTTTATAATCCAGGCGCGGGAACCTTCTCCGCGACAAGTTCTCTGAACGTGGCGCGTTTCAATCACACAGCCACTCTTTTGCCCAACGGTCAAGTCCTGGTCGCGGGAGGAATCACGGCCTCTAACACGGCCTTAAACTCCGTAGAAATCTACAGCGAGGAAACACAAAGCTGGACCGATCTGACCACGCTCACCGCGGCCAGAGCCTACCAGGCTGCCATCCTGACGCCGGACGGCAACGTCCATGTGATGGGCGGCTTTAACGGATCAAGCGACCTGGCTAGTACGGAGGTCATGTACTTCTCGCAGACGCCCGACGCTGAAAGCGGCACGACCTCAAGCCTGCGGCAGTCTTCCATCACCGCGGCAACTCCGACGCTATTTGATCGCGCGACCGGTATTACGGTTACCGGACAGAACTTCGAGGGGAACACCGAAGCCAGCGGCGGGGGGGGCGGGCCCCTCAACTCATCCTTTTACGCGCCCAGGATGGTGCTTGACGCCCTAGGTTCTTCCGGCGGAAGCTCCTCGCAGGGTGACAGCGGCTTCGCCATCGATCTGACCACGGACATCTACGCCGATGGGGGCGGCGTCAACACTTCCTGGTCGACGATGAATTCCTCGCTCACCGTAACGTCTCCCGCCGCCGCCCACTCGCTTCCTTACGGGTGGTACGGACTCAGAACTGTTTCCAACGCCCAGTACGCGAATGCCGTCGTTCTTCAGGCCGGCCCGCCCAAACCCACGGCCGCGCCGACCGGCATGGCGGACACGGTCTACACCTCCAGCATCGTTTGGACTTGGTCGTGGTCGGCAGGCTCCGGGCCTTCAGCGGACGGCTTCGACGTTTACTCCGCCACCAGCGGCCTTTTCCTTTCGACCGTGTCGGCGGCGGGCGCTTCACCGTTTAGCTTCACTCAATCAAGTCTTGCCCCATCGTCCACGGCGCAAATCACCGTCGCACCCTATACGCTCTCCGGAGAAGGCCCCGCATCGACCTCGACCCTCGTTTATACCCCGCCCGCGCAACCTTTGGGCCTGGCAGTTTCATCCGCAACCCCGACATCGGTGACTCTCACCTGGAATTCCAATCAAAACTCCTTCGGAACTCTTTACGAGATATCCGACTCGACCGATGATTTCACCGCTTCATTCTCCACGCCCGTTTCCATCGGCGACAATTTGAGCGCCAGCACGGCGACCATCTCGCCTCTCATGCCCAACACCACCTACTACTTCCGCGTTAGAGCCGCGTCGCTTGGCGGAGCCTTTTCCGGATTCAGCAACGTCGCCTCGACCCGAACCACCATCTCCGTCATCAGCGTCGCCGGAACGCCCTGCGCCAGCGACGGCACCACCTGCATCCAGTGGACATGGACGAGCCCGGGCGGATCCGTCAACTACTATAAGGTTTACAACGCCACGGCGCCTGCCGTCGTCATCGCGACCCCCACGGCCACCTCCTTCGCCGATATAGGGCTCTCCACTAATTCAATCCGTTCCGTGGAAGTCAGCGCCGTCACCTCGCAAGGGGAGGGTCCTCTGTCCGCGGTCGCGACCGGTTACACGCTCGCCGCAGTTCCCGGAGGCGTGTCGCCTCCTCTCATCGTCCTCAACGACAGCAGCTTTATCGGAGCCTGGACCTCCAACGGGAATCCCGCAGGCACCCAGTATCAAATGCAGGTCCTGGTCAACGGATCTGTCATCGCGACCGTGTCGACCCAGGCGGTCAGCGCGACATTCACTGGGATTCCTTCTGCGGGCGCGATTTTCAGCGCTCAGGCGGCGGCCCTCAACCAGAACGGCGTACTTTCATCCTATGTCAGCTTGGGCAGCACGGCGACCTACGCCGACGCCCCCAGCAACCTGACGGTGGCTTCCGTCGGCCCGACTTCCATTTCTTTGTCCTGGCTGACTGGAACCAATTCGTCCTCCACCACGTATCAAGTCACCTACTCGACCGACAACTTCGTGGCGACCGATTTCACCGCCTTGCCGTTTTCCTCCAACTTCCGCGGCAATTCCTACACTCTGACCGGCTTGTCCAGCACGCTGCTATATTATCTCCGCGTCCAGGCCGAAAACCCCTACGGTCAAGTAACAGCCTTTTCCAACGTCGTTTCCACGGAACCCTTCAACGGCGGCGCTCCGGCCGGGACCTTGGGCGGAATCCTCTACCCCAACGAAGCAAATTTCATGCAGGGACTTTTGCCCAACGGAATGACCGTCTCTCTGAACGCGCCCGAAGGAGTGGTCAACACGCCCGTCACCATCCTTATTTCGACCATGAGCTTCGCCGTTTCTCCATGCCCCGGCTCTGTCAATTCCACGGGACTCACCATCCAAACGACTCCTGCCTTCGAGCCGCTCAAGCCCTACTACCTCAGCATCACCTATTCGCCTTCCGCCATCCCATTCTCCATCGATCAAGCCGCGCTCATGCGCGTCGACGCCAGCGGAACCTGCGTACCCTTGGCCAGCGCCGTGGACACCTCGCAGAACGTCATTAACGCCACCGTGAATCATTTCTCCGAGTTCGTCGTGGCCCAGCAGACCCCCGGCGGTGCGGCCAACGACGCTAAAATTTTCCCCAATCCCTTCTACGCCAGCCGAGGCAACGGCTACGTCACCTTCAGCAACGTTCCCGCCGACTCCCGTATCCGGATATTCACGCTGCACGGCGAACTGGTCTTCGATGAGCCCGCCAACGCCTCGGGAGTGCTGGTCTGGACCGGCGTCAACCGCGCCGGGCGCCCCGTAGCCAGCGGCGTCTACCTCGCGGTCGTCGAGGGCTCCGGGTCCCGCCATATCTTCAAAGTGGTGGTCATTCGATGAGGCTTTGCGCCGCCTTGGCCGCCCTGGCGTTCCTTGCCGCGCCGGCCCGGGCCAGCGATTTCACCTCGGCCGCCATCGGAACGACGGGCTCCCAGTTCCTGACCTCCGGTATTGGCGCGCGCGGCATCGCCATGGGCGGCGCCTACAGCGCGACCGTCAACGACGCCACGGCGCTCTATTGGAACCCGGCGGGACTGGTTCGCGTACCCCGCTTTTCAGCCTCCATGATGTACACCGATTATGTTGCGAACATCAATTACCAGACCGCGCAGATCGCCGATCGGATCAACGACACCTCGGTCCTGGCCGGAGGGCTGCGCTACCAGAATATCGGCTCCATTCCGCAGACCGACATGGCGGGGAACAGCGAAGGGACCTTCAATCCCCGCGATTACGTCCTCGATTTCGGCTGGGCCCAGACCATCGACGACATGTCGACCAGCAACATGGACATGGCCATGGGCGTGGCCGGCCACTGGATCCACTCGGACTACGCCTCCTCTTCCGCCAACGGCTTCGGCGGGGACATCGGCATCCTTTCCCATTTCTACAACGGCCCCTTCCCATACGACTTCTCATTCGATGCGCAGAACATGGGCAGCGGGCAAAAATTTGATCAGATTCGCAACACGCTGCCTTTCGTAGCTAAATTCGGCGCGGACGCCTACCCTTTTCAAAACCTAATTCTGGCCATGGAAGCCGACCTGCCGTCGGGAAACGTTCCTTATGGGGCGCTGGGCGTCGAGTACTCCATTCCCATCACGGATTCCATGAAGGCGGCCCTGCGGGGAGGTTTCAACTCCCAGGACTTCACCAGCTTAGGCTTGGCGTCCTGTTTGACCGCGGGAGTGGGCCTGACCATCGGAGACTTCAGTTTTGACTACGCCTTCGCACCTCAGGGAGTTCTGGGAGAAGTTCACAATGTTTCGCTAAGCTATAATTTGCCTGCGTTCGCGTCGCAGAGATACGAGGAGAGATGACGATGGATTCCAAGCCCGTCCCACCCGAGCCACCCAAATCCCTGCCTCCCGTGCCTCCGACGCAGGCCGGAGCCTCGGCGCCTCCCAAGAAGCCCTCCTCGCCGGCTGCGGGCGGCGTCGGCGACTTCTACCTGCGCAAGCGCCTTCAGAAAATGGAAAAAGACTTGGCCGCCGCCCACCAGAGGGCTTTCGCCGCGGAGCAAATTTTCAAACGCCAGCAGGCCGTCAAGACGGAGGTGGAGTCTTATCTTAAAAACGTCACGGATCAGCTCAAGCGCGAGAAGGCCGAGCGGGAAGCGCAAGAGCAGAAATCCCACGATCAGGGCCGCGTTGACGCACTGGAGCGGCGTCTTGATGAAGTGCACCAATCCCTGCTGAGCGTTATTCGCGAATCATTCGCGGCCAACGCAGGCTCTTCCAAAATAGTTCCCGCGTCAAACCCCGCCCCGGTTCCGGACGAATTCGGAAAAATGCTCTTGACCCTCAGTTCGGAGATTGATCGACTTAAGGACGGCATCGAGGCGTGGCGGGAAGAAAGTCGAAAGGCTCTTGAGGGGATTCCAGAGCAAATGCGGCGCAGAGAGGAAGAGTCCGCCAAGGAACTCGGCCGCATCGCCGCTGGACTCAACGATCGGATTTCCGCGTGGGAGCGGGTCATGCAGCTGGAGATGGAGCGCCAGCGCGAACGCCTCGGGGAATTAGCGCACGAGCGCGCGGCTCTCTCAAGAACCTGGGAGGAGCAAAACCACGCCGTCCGCCAGGAGCACCTGGAAGAAAGCTTGCGCCGCCAAGCCGACATCGAAAGCAGGCTTGCGGCCATGGAGCAGAAAATCCTGGAAGCCCAGCGTTCCAATGCCGTCGCGTTGGAACAAGTCAAGGAATCCGCCGACAAAATTTCCAAGACCATATCCGCGTCACCCGCCAGCCGCGATGAGATCATCAGAAACTTAGAAGAGGAGAAATTAAAACTTCTGGACGCGCTGAAAGAGAAATCACAAAACCTATCGCGGATCTCTCAGGATCGCCGAGCCTCGGAAGAGGATTTAGCCGGTAAAATCATGATTCTGCACCAAAAGTTGGATGAGGAACGCCGCGCGCAGGATTCCCTGCGCACGAGACTCTCCGATCTGGAATCTGAAAACGCCCGGCTAGCCATCCGCTTGGAAGCCGCGGAGAAATCCGTCAAGGACAAGGAAGGACTCTACGCCGCGTTGGCCGCGCAAAAGGACGAAATGTCCAAGACGCTTCTCTCGGAACTCGCCAAAGGCCGCGAGCAAGCAGCGAAAAGCCGGCAAATCCAGCAGGACGCCGAACGACGGGTGGAGGACGTGGAAAAGCGCCTGGCCCAGGCCGCCGAACGCACACTCACCCATGAAATGGCCATGGGGCAACTGCGCAATCAGATTGCCGCAAGCAGCGAGCAACTCACCCGCGCTCTCAAGGAGAAGGACGAACTCCAGACCCGCTACGCCGCTTGGGACCGGGAAAAGGAGAAGCTCATGGCCGCCCTGCGCGAGAAGGACGAGATGCTTGCCATGCTCAACAACACGTTCCGGAACATGCTCGGCAAGCCCTGACCCATCCCCGCCGCGTTTTTGGTAAACTCAGATCGCCATGCGCGCGATCTTGATCAAACGCTTCGGAGGACCCGAGGTTCTTGAGAGGGGAGAAGCGCCGGATCCGGTTCCCGGTCCCGGCGAGGTTCTGCTCAAGGTCAAGGCCTGCGCTTTAAACCATCTGGACATCTGGGTTCGGGGCGGAATCCCTTCTTACCACATCCAGCTCCCGCACATTCTTGGCTGCGACGTAGCGGGAGAAGTCGCAGCGTTGGGGGAAGGAGTCTCCACCGCCAAAGTCGGACAGAGGTTCGCGGTCAGCCCGGGCCGTTCCTGCCGTCGTTGCGCAGAGTGCCTCTCGGGACGCGACAACCATTGCCGTCGCTACGGGGTCATCGGAGCGCACGGGGGGCCCGGAGGCTACGCGGAGTACCTGGCCGTGCCGGAAGACTATCTGCTCCCCATTCCCGACTCGATGAGTTTCACGGAAGCGGCCGCCTATCCGCTGACCTTTCTGACCGCATGGCATATGCTGATGACGCACGGCGGTTGCGGGCCTGGGCAGTGCGTCTTGGTCCTTGGCGCAGGCAGCGGCGTGGGCGTGGCCGCTATCCAGATCGCCAAACTCTGCGGAGCCCGCGTGCTGGCCGCCTCCACATCGGAAGCCAAGCTGGAAAAAGCCAAGGCCCTCGGAGCGGATGAAGCGATTCTTCTCCCCAAGCAGGATCTCGTCAAGGAAACCCGGCGTGCCACGGACGGGGCCATGGCGGACATCGTCTTCGAGCACGTTGGACAAGCCGTCTTCGATGCCGCGCTCAAGAGCCTAAAGTCCGGAGGACGTCTCGTCATTTGCGGCGCCACCACGGGCCCAGAAATCACCGTGGATTTCCGCTACGTGTTCAGCCGCGAGCTTAGAATCCAGGGCTCCATGATGGGCACACAGTCCGAGATGCGCCTCGTCGCCAAACTAGCGGCCGAAGGCCGCATCAAACCGGTCGTAGGCAAAACGTTCCCGCTCGACCAAGCCCGCGCCGCCCATGAGTACCTCTCCGGCAAAAACCAGTTTGGGAAGGTTGTCCTTATCCCTTGAAACCCCGCTGGCTCACCTTCCTATTCTTTGCGGCATTGACCGCCCCGTTTTGGCGCCTAGGCACCCCGCTCATCGAGGTTGACGATGCGCGCTACGCGGAAGTGCCGCGCGAGATGCTGGTTCTTCATGATTGGGTCACGCCCCATTTGGACAACATGGATTACGTGGAGAAGCCGCCGATGTGGTACTGGCTCGCCGCGACATCCTACGAGGTTTTTGGCGTGAGCGAAGCCGCAGCCCGCTTACCTCTGGCCCTGCTGGCTCTTTTGGGGTTTTTGCTGACTTACTGGCTGGGGAGTTGGCTGTTCTCTCCGCGGACCGGCATGACGGCCGCTATTTTCCTAAACGCCTCGGCTCTATACTTTTTCCTCTCTCACTACATGACGCTGGACATGGCCCTTTCCGTCTTCATGTTCGGCTCGGTGGCGATGATTCTGCGCGCGCTCCTGCATCCGAAGGACGCACGCTGGGCCGCGCCGGCCGCATGGGCCTTCGCAGGACTCGCGTTTTTAAGCAAGGGCCTCATCGCCTTGGTCTTTCCGGCGGGATGGGTGTTCTTCATGGCGCTGATCTATCCCGAAACCTGGCGGAAAATGCTGGTCTTTTTCCGGCCGCTGGGCATCGCGCTTTTTGTCTTGATCGTCGCCCCTTGGTTCGTTCTCATGGAAAAGCAGCACCCGGGCTTTTTCCATTTCTTTTTTGTCGACCAACATTTCAAGCGCTTCCTGACCATGAAATATGAGCGCGACCAGCCCTGGTTTTTCTTCTTCTGGGTCATACCCGCCACTCTTTTGCCCGTAACGCCAGCCGTGCTGGCCGCCGTTCCAAAAAGTTGGCGCGCACTGAAAAGCAGCCCGAAAGAGGCGGCGCTCTGGATCTGGGTCGCGATGATTGTCATTTTTTTCTCCATCTCGCACTCCAAGCTCGCGACCTACGCCCTGCCCGTGTTTCCAACCTTGGCTTTGCTGGGAGCTGCGGCGACGGAAAAGCCTCTACCGGTTTGGACTAAGCGCGTCTCTTCCGGGCTGGGCGCGTTGCTGCTGGCGGCGCTGGCGGCCTCATTTTTCATCCCCGCCGCCCGCGGATTCGAGGCGCAGTTCAGCCTCTTGGCACAAATCTTAGGCGATGCGACGATTGCGGCGGCAGGCGCCTCCCTGCTGGCCTTCGGCATTGGGCTCCCGGCCGCCGTGAGCCTGGGAGCCGGAGGGCTTTTGGCCTGGGGGCTGGCCTTGGGGACGATGAATGTGGCGGCCTCCTTTCTCAGCGTTAAGGACGTCGCCGCGGTCATCACGCGTGAATACAAGCCCGGCGATCAAATCGACGTCTACGATACCTACTTCCATGGGCTTCCTTTTTATACCGGCCACTGGGTCGACCGGATTTTCAATTGGACGGGGGAACTCGCCTATGCCAAGAAAAATCCGGCCAACGCCGGGCGTTTCGGCTACATTGAAGACATCTCCCGTTTCCCGCTTCCCGGCCGCCGCGTTTTCCTGGTCTTCAAAAACTCTCAAATAAAATTCGTTAAAAGCCTCGTCAAGCCCGGCCGCGCGTCTTTCGAGTCTTTCGGCCCCTATGAACTGGCGGAATTCCCCGGGCAAAAAGCGGTGAAATAGAATGGAAAATATTCTCAAGGATTTGTTCCAGGAAAAGTTCGGGGTTCCCGCCCGTGACGTCGCCATGCTCAAAGGGGACGGCTCCGACCGCAAGATTTTCCGACTTAAGAGAGGAGCCAAGTCTGCCATCGGCGTCGTTAATGAAGATACCAAGGAGAACCGGGCTTTCATCGGATTCACCCGCCATTTTCGACGAAAAAAACTGCCCGTCCCCGAAATCTACGCGGAAAGTTCCAAAGGAGGCGCCTACCTGGAAGAGGACCTCGGCAACGTCACCCTATTCTCGCTTCTCTCGGCCAAGCCCGAGGGCGCGCCAATTCCCGAAAGTATTCTGCGGCTCTACCGCCAAGCAGTGAAATTCCTGCCTCTCTTTCAAATTCGGGCGGGAAAAACCTTGAATTACTCCCTATGCTACCCTCGCGCCAGCTTCGACGCGCAGTCCATGCTTTGGGACCTCAATTACTTCAAGTACTACTTCCTAACTTTGGCCCAGATTCCTTTTCACGAGCAAGCCCTGGAAAACGATTTCCGGCGCTTCATCCAATATCTCATGGGAGCGGACCGGCGCTTTTTTCTCTACCGGGACTTCCAGTCGCGCAACATCATGGTCAAAAATGATTCAACTTATTTCATCGACTATCAAGGCGGCCGCAAGGGTGCGCTTCAGTACGACATCGCCTCGCTTCTCTATGACGCGAAAGCCGATCTGCCGCACGAGCTCCGCGACGAGCTCTTGCTGCGCTATGTCCACGAAATCCGCAAAACGGCCCGTATCAGCGAGGAAAGCTTCCTGCGCTATTACCCCGGCTACGTCTACATCCGTATCATGCAGGCCATGGGCGCCTATGGCTTGCGCGGCTTCCACCAAAGAAAGCCTCACTTCCTCCAGAGCATTCCCTACGCCATCCGCAACATCGAACGCCTTCTGCGCACCACGATTCTGCCGGTCGACTGCCCCGAACTGCTTAGCGTCTTTAAGACGCTCGTCGCCTCCTCACGGCTGCGGCAATTCGGCGAGGCGCGCCTGGGCCTGACGGTTCGCATCCAAAGCTTTTCCTACCGCGGCGGCGTCCCCGCGGACGAGCACGGCCACGGCGGCGGCTTCGTGTTCGACTGCCGCGCGCTGCCAAACCCGGGCAGGCTCCCGCGCTACGCCAAGATGACGGGACAAGACGCCCCCGTCGCTGAATTCCTCAAGAAAGAGCCGGCCGTGCGAAAGTTTCTTTCCCATGCTAAAGCCCTCCTAAGCGGGGCCATCGACAACTATAAAAGCCGCAATTTCACGGACTTGTTCGTCGCCTTCGGCTGCACCGGCGGCCGCCATCGCTCGGTTTACTGCGCCGAAACCATGGCCGAGTTCCTGCGCCGGCGGGGAGACATCGCCGTGGAAATCTCCCACCGCGGCGAGGCGTAGCGCGGGCATCCCGGCATGAAAGCCGTGGTTCTCGCTGCGGGATTGGGGACCCGTCTGGCTCCCTTGACTCAAAAAACGCCTAAAGCTCTGGCCACAATCGGAAGCAAGACGCTTCTGGAAATCGTCCTGCGGCGGCTCGCCGCGGCCGGAGTCGACGGCTTCGCGGTCAACGTCTTTCACAAGGCGGATGACATCGAGCGCTTCCTTCGCCAGCACAAGAATTTCGGGTTCGATATCCGGATTTCCCGAGAGAAGACTCTGCTTAATACGGGCGGCGGGCTTAAGAAGGCCGCCCCGCTCATAGGCGAAGGCCGGCCTTTTTTCGTCCACAATGTGGACGTGGTGAGCGACATAGATTTAAACGTCCTCTATCAAAGCCACTTGCAAAGCGGCGCCTTGGCCACGCTCGCGGTCCAAAACAGGGTAAGTTCCCGGCGGCTTCTCTTCGGCCCTGATGGCCGCCTGCGTGGCCGAGCGCCCAATGCGGCAGGGGCCACGCCAGCGGACAAAGCTTCCGTGGCCTTGGCCTTCTGCGGCATTTCGGTCGTTTCTCCGGAGCTCTTGGAACGGATGACGGAAACCGGAGCCTTTTCTTTAAGCGATGCCTACGTCCGCATCGCGGCCGAGGGGGGAGACCTGCGCGGTTTCCGATGCGACGGCGCCTATTGGCAAGACGTGGGAACGACCGAGAAGCTGGAACAGGCGCGCCAGAGCGCCCAAACTGCGGACTAGCGTGAGGCCGGGGCCGGCTGCTCCGGCCCCTCAATGGCGACGGGCTTGGCCCAGGGTCCTTTCAGCCTTGCCTGAATACGGTAGTGCTCCGCGTCCGCTTCAATGACAAAATCGTCGGGATTGAACATCCTGAGCAGGGAATCCCTAAAGGTTCCGACGTTTCCGCTGGCGCGGGCCAAGTCCATCAGCGAAGCCGTGTAGGCGCCGTGGCTCGCCTTGTAGGACTCCTCTATTCGGCCCAGGACCGCAAGAGCTTCTTGGGCTTGCCGCATGGCCACGACATCGGCCGGCGTCGGCTCCACGGAAGATAGGTAGAGAGCGCCTCCATAGATCAGGGAAACGAGCGCCAGTGCGGCCGTGAAGACCAGTGTCGCCTGCGCCGGAGTTTTGGGCTTAAGTTCCACGACCGTCGTCCCCGCCAGCAAATCATGCAGAGCGCGGGACTCCGGATGGAATAAGGCGACGATGAAGCCGAGGTTGAAGAAGGGAGTGCTGATGAAATAGCCCGCCGCCCTCAGCAAGCTGCGGAACAAGCCCAAAGAGCGGCCGTCTGTTCCGATGACGCGCACTCCCATGAGCCACTTGCCGATAGTCGCACCGAAGAGGTTTCCAAAGAACTCGTAAATGAAATAGGCCCCAAGGAACAGAAGCGTCAAGCGCACACCCAAGCCCGGGCCGTGGGGGAGACTTCGGAATCGGCGGATGCAGAACGCATAGCCGATCAGGAAGGGAATTAGGTCCAGGATGTAGGCGAGGAAACGCTCGCTGATCCGCGCGGGCTTAAACTCAAGAATCCGTTCCTCGGGCATGTAGGGTTAGTATAGATTGCGGGAAAACCTAAATCAAGGCGAGACTGACAATTTCTCCGCCTTTTTTGTATAGTGCCTGCATGAGCAGCGACCCGGACGTCTTGAACACCGGGTTTTGATTTGTTCTAATTTTTTTGGCCATATGTGTCGGCTTTTTGCGCAAGTTTCGCCCGATCCCGCTTCCGCCGCCGAGTACCTGCTGGCATCGGAACGCTCGCTGTTCAAACAAGCCCGGGCCAATCCCAAGAATCTCCAGAAAGACGGCTGGGGCATCGGGCATTTCACCGCTTCGGGCCGGGTCGCGATCGAAAAGAGCCCCTTGCCCGTTTACAGACAAAAAACCGCGTTCACGGCGGCGGTCGGACGCGCGCGGTCCCGGGTCGTCGTTGGGCACATCCGCGCCGCATCCAATCCCAGGGGAATTGCCGCTCAAAAACTCGTGAGCAAGGCCAACACCCATCCCTATACGGACGGCCGCTGGATTTTCGCCCATAACGGGACCCTCCAGATTCCCGATGAAGTCGCCCGAGCTCTCGGACCGCTGGCCCGCAACGTCCGATCCCAGAACGACAGCGAGGTTTATTTCTGGCAGTTCCTAAAGTTCCTCGAAAAAACCGGCAGCCCGGCTGCGGCCTTCAAGGCCTGCATCGCGGAGGACTGGTGGCTTTGGGCCAGGTGCAAGCGCAACCATCCGGGGAAAGCGGCGCCCTATACGAGCCTCAACGCCGTCGCGGCCAGCGCCCACGGCGTCCACATTTTATGCCACGCATCCAAGCCGAGCCGCTGGCGCGCCTGCAATCCGTCGCAGCCTTGGTATGTCATGAGCTTCGCTGAACGGAACGGCAAAATCGTCATCGGCAGCGAGAACTTGGACGCAGGCCGGTGGACGCGGCTGCGGCCACCTGAAATTTTGTCCGTTGAAATCCGCAAGGGAGAACTGGAAGTCGCCCGCCGGAAGATCGATTTGCCCCGCTGGGTGAAAAAAACGAACTAACATGAAATACGCCCTTCTCGTCATCGCTCTGGCCATTGCCAGCTATTTCGGCTACCAAGAAATGAAGCCTCCTCCGCCGCCGCCACCCGCGCCGGTCATCCCGGCCGTTCCGCCTTGCATCGTGGACAACGCCAACTTGGCCAAAGTCATCCACGCCGCGAACGATGACCACAAGGACGTCCGCTGGCAGTCCCTGGAGTTTCTAGACGCCAATTGGTGCGACACCCAGGCGCAACAGGTCATCTTTAAAAAGCTTCGCACCGACGAATCCTCGGAAATCCGCGGCAAGATCGCGGAGCAGATCCTGGCCACCCACAAAGGCCACGATGTGTCCCAAAACCTGATTTGGGCGCTGCGCGATCCAGACGCGAGCGTCCGGATCGCGGCCCTCAAAGCCCTCGCCCAAGTGGGAGACTACTCCGCGGCGCCCAACGTCACCACGGCGCTCAGCGATATCGACGAGGGCGTCAGGCTCCAAGCCCTCAAGACATTGACCACGCTTCAAAATTTGGAAAAGGAGCAAATCCTGGAAGAGCAGGAAGCCGCCAAGCGCAAAGCGGAAGAGGCGGCGCAGAAGAAGCAGGAGCTCGGCGCCGGCCTATGGTAGGAGCCGCGGCACAGGGCGTACGGAAACGGATAAGACTTAAAGGAGGAATCGGGACATGTCTCAGCTAGGAATCGCCGAAATCAATCAGAAAGTCTCGCAGGAAAGCCGCTTCGTCGCGGCCCTGAAGCGCGAGATGGCCCGCGTCATCGTCGGGCAGGAGGAAACCGTCGAAAGGCTTCTTATCGGGCTTTTGGCCGACGGGCACATCCTGCTTGAAGGCGTTCCCGGCTTGGCGAAAACCCTGGCGGTCAAGACCCTGGCCCAGGCCGTTGACGCGAGCTTCTCCCGCATTCAGTTCACGCCCGACCTGCTGCCCGCGGACTTGACCGGAACCTTGATCTTCAACCCCAAAACCTCGGACTTTTTGCCGCGCAAGGGCCCGGTCTTCGCGAATTTAGTTCTGGCCGACGAAATCAACCGCGCCCCGGCCAAAGTGCAGAGCGCGCTTCTAGAAGCCATGCAGGAAAAAAAAGTCACCATCGGTAACGAGTCCTACCCGCTGCCCAATCCGTTCCTGGTGCTGGCCACGCAAAACCCCATTGAGCAGGAGGGAACCTATCCCCTGCCCGAAGCCCAAGTCGACCGTTTCATGCTCAAAATCAAAGTCGGCTATCCCTCCAAAACCGAGGAGAAAAGCATTCTGGAACGAATGACCTCGGCGGAAACGCCTCAGCCCGAGAAGGCCGCCAAAATCTCCGATATCGTCGCGGCGCGCAAGACCGTGGCCGAAATCTACGTGGACGAGAAGATCAAGAACTACATCTTGGACTTGGTTTTCGCGACCCGCGATCCCAAGAGCTACCGGTTGGACGCCCACAAGTCGCACATCGCCTACGGAGCGAGCCCCCGCGCGACCATCTTTCTGGCCCAGGCGGCCAAGGCCTACGCATTCTTGAACGGCCGCGGCTACGTCACCCCCGAGGACGTCAAGTCGATTGGACCGGACGTGCTACGCCACCGCATCATGGTCAGCTACGAGGCGGAGGCGGAGAACGTCACCTCCGAGACCGTCATCCGCTCGCTCTTCGAGGCGGTGGAGGTTCCCTAAGGCCAGGAGCCGCGCCACAATGATCGCTCCGGAAATCCTGGCGAAAGTCCGGCGGATTGAAATCCTAACCGGACGGCTTGTCGCGGAAACATTCGCGGGGGAATATCTAAGCGTCTTCAAGGGACGCGGCATGGAGTTCGCGGAGGTGCGTGAATACGCGCCGGGCGACGACGTACGCTCCATCGATTGGAACGTGACTGCGCGCACCGGCCGCCTTCACATCCGCCGCTACTCAGAAGAGCGGGAACTGACCGCCGTGGTGGCCTGCGATCTTTCGGGCTCGCAATTTTTCGGCAGCGGACAGAGCCTCAAGAAAGAAATCGCCGCGGAGCTCTCCGCCATTCTCGCCTTTTCGGCCCTGCACAACAACGACAAGGTCGGCCTTTTCCTGTTCACTGATTCCGTTGAGGAGTACGTGCCGCCCAAAAAGGGCCGCACGCACGTCCTGCACCTCATCCGAGACGTCCTGGCCTACGAGCCGAAGGGGAAAGGGACCGAAATCGCCTCCGCGCTTGACACCATCAACCGCGTACTCAAAAGGCGCGCCATCCTCTTCCTCATTTCCGACTTCCGGGACGCGGGCTTTGAGAAATCTTTGCGCCTGGCCGCGCTCAAGCACGACGTCATCCCCATCCTGATCGCAGATCCCAAGGAAGCGTCGCTTCCCAACGCGGGCGCGTTCCTCCGTGCGCGAGACCCCGAATCCGGCAGACGCTTTCTCATTGATGCCTCCCAAAAAGCCGGACTGCTCGCCTATCGCAAAAAAGAAGAGGAACGGCTGTCACGCTTATCCGCCATCTTCACTCAGTCGGGACTCGACGCCATCCGGATCAACACCGAGTCATCCTACATCGATCCCGTGGTGCGGTTTTTCCGCCGGCGGGCCAAGAGGCTTCGGCGATGATCGCCGCGCTCGCGCTCCTGGCCGCGCTCGGCCGTCCCGCGGCGGCGCAGGACGTGCGCTGGAGCATCAACCCGTCTACCGCGCAGGCTCAACTGGGCCTGCCTTTTGCAATCTCCGGCACCGTCGCGTCCGATTTCCCAAAAGATTTGGTTTTTAAGCTTTCCATCTCAACGGACGTTTCCTACGCCGTGACCAACGCCCATTTTGGAAAATCCATCGTGCAGGGCAACGAGCGCCTCCAGCCTTTTTCCGCGCGCATTTTACCCCTCGCGGTGGGAAAGATCGCCGTTTCTCTGGCCTGCGCGCCTTCCACAGGAACGCCGCAATTCCTGAGCCCTTCGATCCCGATCACCGTGGCGGAGCCCTCTCTGTCAAATGGCGCCGAGCCCCGCGACATCAAGGCGCCGCGGGCGGCAAGGCCGCCCCTCTGGCGATGGCTCCTGCTCGCTGTTCTCATCGCCGCCGGCTACGCGCTTTATCGCAAGCTGTCGAAAAAAGCGGACGGCGGCGCCGCAATCGGTCCGGCCGTCGATTCGCGACCGCCCGAGGTCATCGCGGAATCGGAACTCAGCGCACTGCAGAAATCCGGATTATGGGAGCTGGGCCGGCACAAGGACTTCTACAGCGCGCTGACCGACATTTTGAAGCGCTACCTTGAGAGGCGTTTCGGCTTTGCCGCGCCGCAGATGACCACCGCCGAGATTTCCCGCGCACTGCGCGGGGAGGACCCAAGCCGCGGCCTTTCGGCCAAAGCCAAGGGGGTCCTTGATCGCGCCGATCTCATTAAGTTCGCCAAAATTTCTCCGGATCCGGAATGGGGACCCTCAGACATCGTGACAGCCATCCAAATCGTCAGGGACACGACGCCTCAACCCGAACCGAACGAGCCGCATGAACCAACCAGGACAAAAGCATGAGCCTGGAAAACCCGCTGTTCTTGCTGCTCCTAATTCTCGCCGCCGCCGCCGCGTGGCTTTATTTCCGCTCAAGCGGCCCGCAGGAAGCCGCTTGGCCGCTGCCTGAAAATTCCTCTCTATCTGAAGCAAGACCATCCCTCAAGGCTCGTGCCGCGGCTCTACACTCTCCCGTGCTCATTCTCTCCGCTCTCGCTCTCATCGTTCTAGCCCTGGCCCGTCCGGAAAAAATCCTGGAGCGCCTACACGGCTCCGGCGAGGGCATCGACATCATGCTCGCGATGGACACCTCGACTTCAATGAGCGCCATCGATTTGTCTCCATCTCGCATCCAGGCCGCGAAGGCGGCGGCAATCAGCTTCATCGCCCGCCGGACTTCTGACCTCATCGGCGCCATTCAGTTCGGCGGAGCGCCTGAACTCGTCTGTCCCCTGACTTCGGATTATTCCGCTTTGGATTCCCAAATCTCCGCTCTCTATCCGGGCATGACCGGATCGGACGGCACCGCCATCGGCGACGGCATCGTCTCCGCGCTTAACCACCTGAAAGCCGGAACCGCGAAAAGCAAGATCATTATTCTTATGACCGACGGACGCAGCAACACGGGTTTGGTCGACCCGATCACCGCGGCCAAGGTGGCGCAGGAACAGGGAGTGAAAATTTACACCATCGGGTGCGCCAAGCACGGCCCGGCCGAAGCGCCAGTCCAAACCCCGGAAGGAACAGTGATGGCCACCGTCTCCGATGATCTCGACGACGCTCTTTTGACCAAAATCGCGGACATGACCGGGGGACGATATTACCGCGTCTCGGATTCGCAGAACTTGAGGCAAATCTACGACATCATCGACAAACTGGAAAAATCCAAGACCCGCCAGCCTCCCGAGCTCATCAAGTCGGACCTCTACCAATATCCGGCGGCCGCGGCGGCAATTTGCCTCGTGCTTGAGGCGATTCTTGGCGGCGTTTTCTTCCTAAGGTGGCCCTAGAATATGTGGAAAGATCCGCTCTGGCTGTTATGGATGCTTCCGGCCCTTGCCGCAACGGCGCTTGCGGCCTGGACGGCGGGCCGCCGGCGCCGACGCCTAAACGCCCTCCTAGGGACGCCGGCCACGCTTGGGCGTCTCATTCCCGAACAAGCGGCTTCCCGTCGTTCGCTCAAAACAGCGCTGCAAATTTCAGCCCTCGCGCTCATTTTCGTCGCCTTGGCCGGACCACAGTGGGGCATCGAGCTCGTCGCCAGCAAATCCCGAACCCGCCAAATTCTCATCGCCGTAGATACCTCCCTATCCATGTCCGCGCAGGATGTCTCGCCTTCAAGGTTGGAGGCAGCCAAGCGCGACCTCGCCTTGCTCCTGGACGAACTCTCCGGAAACCGTATCGGGCTGATGACCTTTTCAGGCGAACCCGCCGTCATTTGCCCCATGACTTTGGACATGGATGCCCTGCGCCAAGCCGCCGATTCCCTGTCTCCGGACATGTTGCCGGTGCCCGGTACCGCCATGGGTCCGGCCATCACTCAAGCCGCACAGATACTCCAGCAATATCCCGGAGTGAAGTCGCTCGTCATCCTCAGCGACGGCGGGGATCATAAGAGCGATCCGCTGGCCGCTGCCAAGGCCGCCGCGCCATTGGGAATCCGCATCTACGCCATCGGCTTCGGGACCATGGAAGGCGCTCCCATCCCTTTAAAAGACTCCTCCGGGAACCTCACCGGCTACAAAAAGGACGACAAGGGAAACACCGTCATCACGCGTCTGCACGAGGACGTTCTTTCCGCCTTGGCTTCCGCGACCGGCGGGACCTACTATCGGGCCAACGCGGATCAGAGCGAGGTTTCGGCCGTGGCTCAGCAGATCCTTAAGACCACTCAAGCGCAAAGCGTCTCATCTTCCACCGATCGCTACCGCAACCACTTCCAATGGCCGCTGGCTTTGGCCTTCGTCCTTTTGCTGGCGGGGTTCCTCATTCCCGAAACTGGAGACATTTGGGGGAAAGCGAAAAACGCGGAAAAGCTGTTCCTCGTTTTTTTGCTCCTTCTCCCCGGAATCGGCGCGCGCGCCGCAACCACTGAAGGCGATTTGCGAGCCGGCAACAAGCTCTACCAACAACAAAGCTATCTAAACGCGCTGGACGACTACTCCGCGGCGGCGGCAAAAAGCCCACATGACATCCGTCCCGTATTCAATTCCGGCGACGCGCTATTCCGACTTGAAGATTTAGACGAGGCCAGGAAGGCATTTGAGGCCCTGATCGATTCAAATGCTTCGCCCAAAGTCCGCTCCGCCGCCAGCTACAATCTAGGGGACGTTGATTTTGCCGCAGGCGACTACAAAGCGGCCGTCGGTGATTTCCGCAAAGCCGTGGTGCTCGATCCCGAAGATCCCGACGCTCGCTACAACCTCGCGGTGGCGTTGCGCGCGCTCAAACACCCGCCGCCGAAGAAAAAAAACCAGAAGCAGAACCAGCGCGGCGCGGGCAATAAGAACCAGCACAACAACGCTCCCAAGCCGCAAAGCGGCGGCTCAGGCCAAAAAAATCAGCAGCCCAAGCCCAGCCCCCGAAACCAAATTTCTCCTCAGGACGCCAAGCGCATCATGCAGGCGGTGGCGGAACGGGAAAAACCGATGGCGAATAAATTCAAGAATCAGGCTAAGGAACGAACGCCTAGCGGAGAGGATTGGTGAGGGCGCGCCTCCCAAAATAATAGAATAGCGCCATGATGGGGAAAATAAGAATCGCGGCCCTGGTGGCGCTCTTGCTGGCCACTGCAGCCGCCGCGCGGGCGCAGATTTCCATCAACGATCAAGTGGATCGCAGCCAGGTCCCGCTCAACGGCCAAATCACCCTGACCGTCAGCGTCAACGGGCCGGACAGCTCTCTTCCCGATCCGCGCATCCCCGCGCTCCCCGATTTCAGCGTCTACTCTTCAGGCCGCAATCAAAGCATCTCCATCATCAACGGCCGGGTTTCCAGCTCCATTGATTACACCTACGTGCTCGTGCCCCGGTTCGTAGGCAAAGGAATCATCCCGCCCATCACGCTGAGCTATAAGGGCCGCACGGTTCAGACCAGTCCCATCACCATCGAGGTCCTGCGCTCAAGCCCCAACGCAGCCCAGCAGCAGGCCGCGGCGCCGCCCTCGCAAATCCAAGCGCAGCGGGTTTCCGGCGCGCCGGATTTTTTCGTCACTGCTCAGCTCGACAAAAAGGAAATCTACGTGGACCAGCAGGCGACTCTGACCGTGAAGTTTTACAATGCCGCCGCGCTAGCCGGAAACCCGCAATACACGCCGCCGGACCTTTCTGGATTCATGGAAGAAGATCTCCCGCCCATCCGCCGGGAAACCGCGCAGTTCCGCGGCCGAATGTACGACGTGTCCGTGATTAAGACCGCCCTTTTCCCGGAGCACAGCGGCCGCCTGACCATCGGACCCGCCTCGGTCGTCTGCCCGGTAATGGAGCAAGGCGCCGATCCGTTCTCCTCCAATTTCTTCAACCAAGTCTTCAACATGAATTTTGGCGCGACGCAGACGAAGACAGTTTCCACCAACGCGCTCAAACTGACCGTGCTTCCGCTGCCCAGCGCCGGCCAACCCCAGAACTTCTCCGGAGCGGTCGGACGGTTTTCCATTTCTGACTCCTTGGACAAAAGCCGCACGGAGGTCGGTGGCGCGCTCAACCTCACCGTGA
>DAIDHS010000010.1 GCA_027451985.1 Elusimicrobiota bacterium | reverse complement strand
TTTGTACTTGAAGGTCCCGTAATCGATGGAGAGCGGCGCCGCAGTTTGCGAGGAGCCCGCGAACACCACCAAGCCCACGCGATCGGTCCCGTGGAGCAGGGAGATGAAGCGCTCCAGGGCGTTTTCCGTAGCTTTGTAGCGTCCATCGTTGGCATAGAGCATGCTGTAGGAGTCGTCTACCGCAACGATAACGTCCTTCCCGCCGAAATTGACGCTGTTCTTGGAGTATCCGCTCTGCGGGTTGGCCGCGGCCAAGCCCAAAAGCGCGGCCGCGCCCAAGGCGAGCCCGGATTTTACCAGCACCCTATTGCGGCCGGACCAATCGCGGAATCGGGCGGGCGCTTTGTGAGGCGCCAGGGCCCGTGCCGCCTTCAAGTGCTTGTAGATTTTATAAGCCGCAAAACCAGCCAAAACCGGCAAGGCCAAAGCCGCCAATAAAAGGATGTGCGGGGATCCGAACGCGAAGCCGTGAGCGCCGTAAGCCACGGCTCCCAAAACGGCTAAAGGCGCGAATCCCCATATCTGGCTGCCCTGCGTGGGAACGTTGTTTAACTTTTGCTTTTCCTGGGCCTTGGCTTTGCCTTCCTGCCCGGCGAGGATGCCTCCCAACTTCTTAAGCTTGGCGTTTTCCTTGGCTTGCGCCGCAGCCTTGGCTGCGGCGTCTTGTCCATGGCCGTCGCTGTTGCCCTGGCCGTTTTGGCCGTTATGCCCTCCCGCATAGGAGCCCTTTTGCTCTCCACCCCTGCTACGACCGTTGCCTTTGTTCCCTTGGCCTTGGGCTTGTTGCTGGCCCTGGCCTTGTTTCTGGCCTTGACCCTGTTTCTGGCCTTGACCCTGTTTCTGGCCTTGGCCCTGTTTCTGGCCTTGGCCCTGTTTCTGGCCTTGACCCTGTTTCTGACCTTGGCCTTGTTTTTGACCCTGCTGGTTCTGTTGGTTTTGCTGATTCTGTTGGTTCTGTTGACCCTGCTGGTTCTGTTGGTCCTGCTGATTCTTTTGGTTCTGTTGGTTTTGCTGTTGCTGGCTCTGCTTGCTGTGATTTTTCTGGTATTCTGGATTCTGCTTCGCCAACCGCTCAAGGATTTCCAAGTTCCACTTGGCGTCGAAATCATTTGCGTCCAGGCGCAATGCCTGCTTGTAGAGTTCCAAAGCGGTCTTGTAATCCTTCCGGGCCAGCGCCATGTCGCCGAGATTGAAGTAGGCCTTGGACGCCAGCTTGGGATCCTTGTTGAGCTCCAGGAACTTCTTGTAGCAGAGCTGCGCCTGCTCGTTGCTTCCCATGCGAGCGTAGACGTCGCCCATGTTGAAGTAGGCCTGCGGAACGTCCGGGTAGCGCGCCAGAGCCTGCATGTATTTCTGCAGGGCCTCGGGATAGCGGCCCTCGTTGTAGAGAAGATTGCCGTCCATGATCTCTTTAATGGGACTATTGAGGGGCGGCGCGGGGATGCGCGCCGCAGGTGAGAGTCCCGTCTTAGAGGTCGCGGGCGCCGGTTGGGAAATTGCGGTGGGCGCGGCATAAAGCGGGCTGGCCTGCGCGGCATGCGGCATCATTGCGGGCATGAGAAGCGGCAGGGTCAGCAACAGCGCGGGAAATTTACGCAGAGCCGTGGCGGACAAGCCCAACTCAAGCCCCAAGGCTAAAAACGCCAAGAGCGCCAGGTCTCCGGAGTAATCGTTGACTGACAGGGAAGAAACTACTTTCTCGGGAGTCTTTTCCAGCTGATTAATCTGCAGGAAAATCTGCCGCATCGAGTTGGCGTCGCTGGCTGAGAAATAAAGCCCGCCCGTGGTCTTGGCGATCTGAGTCAGCGTGGGCACGTCCGCGTCGCTGCCGATACCGATGGTGAAGATGCGGATACCCAGCATCTTGGCAATGGCCGTCGCATCCATGGGATCCATACCCTCGTTGGACTGTCCATCGGTGGCCAGGATAATGACCTTGGTTTGATCCGGCCTGACGATCTTTTTCATGAGGTCCGGATAGGACTGGGCATACTGGAGGGCGGCGGCCAGGCCCTTGCTCTTAAGGAGCTCCAGCATATGGTTGACGCGCGAATCTCCCGGAGTCGCCTTGGCCTGCCCTTCCAAGACACGAGCCAGGCGATCGGCCAAGGAATTACCATGGATCTGCTCGCCCTGTATCTCGCTTGCATTGGCCCGCAAGAAACCGGAAACCGCGCGGTAAATCGCGTCGCCGATGGCCGTCCCCCCATCGGCGGAAAGCTCCTTAATGCGCGCGTCGATGGCGTCGTAGTCTGTGGTCAGAAGAACGTCTGTGTAGGGATCATCGGAGAAGGTGATGAAACCCACACGGTTGGTCGTCTTCTTCTGCTGCTGAAGATAAGCCTCTATGGCGGTCGAGCCCGCTTGGATTTTGCTGGGGCCTTGAGACGAGGAGTCGTAGCTGTAATCGCCGTTGAACGGATCGCTCATGCTGCCAGAATTGTCAAAGACGATGAAAGTATCGACCGAGGGGACGTAAACGGTCTGCCGCGTTGTGCCTATCTGCGGATGGGACAGAGCCCCGATAAGAAGCATGATGGCCGCCACGCGGATGGCCTTGGGTAGCCACAAAAGGCGCTGGCGCAGGCTTTTCTTCTTGGACAGCGCGGCGCCGGAGGCGATGGCATAGGACGGACGCTTGGCGCGGCTGCGGAAGAAGCTCCAGGCCAAGTAGATGGCCAGCGGGACAAGCAACAAAACAATTTTCGGATCGCCGAAATGAAGCTGCGCCGAAGCGCCGAGGACGAGCGGAGCCACCGCCGCCATTCCAATACCCGATCCTGCGGCGGAAGCGTCCGACTTCGCCGCCTGCGCGGCCGTCCCGCCCTCGGACGCCGCTTCGATGAACGTTCGCAAATCCTTGAGCTGCGCCCGACGATTCGAGCCGCTAACCTGCTCCCCGCCGAAGCGGTCCTTCTCAGCTTGTCGGGCTAGCCCATCGATCGCCTTTATCTGATCTGCGGAGAAAGCGCCCGAAGCCGCCGCGTCCCGGACGAGCCGCGCGCTGCTTCGCTCGCGGGTCGGCAAGCCCGCGGAATCGGTCACAAAGCCGGCCAGGATATCGTAATAGTCCCCGTAAAACCGGGCCGCATCAAGCGATTCGCCGTCCTTTTCCAAAGCCGAAAGCCGATCCAGGGCGGCGCGGAAGGCGGAAATCCGCAGAACCTTCAGTTCATTCTTGCGCCGTTTGTCCGCGCGCAGGCGCTCCGCCCCGAAGACCAGAAGCGCCAGAAGCGGTACCGCCGCCGCCCAGGCCCAATCAGGAGTCTTAGCGCGCAGGGCGCCCGCGATATTCTTAAAGCCTTTTTGCCGCCAATCCGGCGTGAGCACGCTCTTCACGCTCAAAGTGGCCGCGGAAATCGCAACAGCCCTGCGCGCGCCCCCAGCTTGGCCCGGGATGGAGGCGGAGAGAGCGCCTGAAATGGTCAGGCCTCCGGACACGAAAGGAATGATTGGAAAAGACACGGAGCGCGACGATTCAGGCGCTAGGGTCACTGATTCCGGCAGGGCGCTTTTTTCCAGTTCCACGCCCTGCGGAAGTAGGGATTTGACGGCTTGGGGCAGATCTGAGATCGTAATGTTCTGGCTGGTTGTGTTTTTGAACGTCAGCGTGACCTCTACGCGGTCTCCTACCGTGACGTTCTCCCGATCGAAGGAGACCTGAACCGAAGCCGGCGCCGGCTCCTGGGGCTGCGGGATCGACACTCCAGCTTGGCTCGCGGCCGCCGCTCCAGCCGTGACGGCTGCTGCCGGCCGCGTCAAGGCGGGCGCGGCGCGCAGGCCGGAGGGAGCAAGCAAAAGTCCGCCGGCAATAACCGCAGCGACGAGCCCTGCCTTAAGACTCTTGAGGCCGCGGCTCCAGGTCGAAACGGAGGCAGATGGCGCGGCACTTCGATCGAAAATCCAATTTCCCTCCTGCGCCATGGCTTCCGGCGACGCCCGGCCGGATATCAGAGAAGCGCGGCTTTGCCCCATGTCCTTGGCAGCAGCCTGCAGAGAACCATACGCGACCGGAACCTGCGGCGCCGCGGATTTGCGGGCAGAAGCCTCGGCCGATGTTTCTCCGGGAAACGCCGTTTCTGCGGGAAGCGCGGCGGCAGTCTCAACCTGCGCTCCGGCTGAGGCGCGCTTCGTCTTTAACCGGGCCTCAGGCGCGGACTCAATGGCCCGAGCGGCCGCCGGCGCTGAAAGATTTGAAGGAATCGTGGGCAGCGCGGCCCCGGGCAAGCCGGCGCTCAAGTCCGTCCCCTCAGAGGACGGCATCTGAGCGTTTAAATCCATCGCACCCAAGGACACGGGCGCCAAGCCCGAGGTTCCAGGCGCTTCAACCGAAGCGTCGGACGCGAATTCGGCTCCCAAGGCTTGATAACAGGAAAGGCCGGGAGAAACGATCAGAAGGACCGCGCATAGGCCTTCCGCGAGGAAACGCTTGAGAGAATCTAAGGTCTTATCGCTCATTGCATGTTCGCTTCGGCCGAAGCGGTCGTGATCGTTACGGTCTTAATCTGATCCTGGTGGGTCACAATCAA
The DNA here is from genome assembly GCA_027451985.1 of Elusimicrobiota bacterium. Classification (GTDB taxonomy): domain Bacteria; phylum Elusimicrobiota; class Elusimicrobia; order UBA1565; family UBA9628; genus JAGWJU01. Next base: position 73,379 of record DAIDHS010000010.1, on the reverse strand, counting down.
CTGAACGCTCTGACCTGGAGTGGACAAGGCCAGGATCTTCTGCATAAACATTAAAGCTCCCTGCACGCCGGGGAAGGCGATCTGATGGCCGTTGATGATCGCGCCCAAAATGACGTCGCCGCCTTCGATTCCGGCCTTGGCCGCGGGAGAGCCCGGCCGGACGCTTTCCACCGCCAGCCCCCTGGCTGGCGCGGAAGGATTGGTCATGTCAATCACAATGCCAATCCAGGAGGTATCGATGTTTCCCGCTTTCAAAAACTGGCCCAGCGCTTCGAGCACGTCGTTCATCGGGATGGCGAAACCGACGTTGCCGCCGCCATCCGAGCCAGCGGTGTTGATTCCGATCTGCTGCCCCTGAGCATTAAGCAGAGGCCCTCCCGAATTGCCGTGAGTGATGGGCGCGTCGGTCTGAATCATGTCGTGGTAAACGGGATTGTAGCGGGGCTCGGCTCCATCCGGGTCCTTAAGCCCGCTGACCACGCCCTGCGTCACGGTGAAGGGCAGGCCCAAGGGATGGCCCATGGCGATGACGCGGTCTCCCTCTTTCAAAACCGAGCTGTCGCCAATTTGAACCGTGGGCCATGGCCGACCGATGTTGGGAAGCTGAAGGAAGGCGATATCCTTGCGCTCCGGCGCGCTGAAAGTCAGCACTTTCGCCGGATAGTCCTGGCCGTTGGACAGCACGACCATGACCACGCCGCCGACGCCGGCCATCTGCACCACGTGGCCGTTCGTCACCACCAAGCCCTGGGGGGTCAGTATGGAGCCGGAGCCGATGGCTTCCATAAAGCGATCCGGAACGCTCAACCCAAGGTATTTGCGGACCTCCATCTGCAGCTGCTGCATCAAGCTTATCGGCTGCCTGACGACGACCATCACCACCGCGGGCTTGACTTGCTCGGTGATTTGGGCGACCGTCGGAGCAGGCACGGGCGCGGCGGTTTCTTCGGTCTGGGTTGCAGCCGAAGGAACCGGGGCGGGTGCTTTAAGGTTTTGAATTTGTTCCGCAAGCGTCGAGCGTTCCTGTTTCGCGGCAATGCTGTGCGTCTGCGCGGCCCGCTCCACGGCGGTGGTTTGATGCGCCGCGTTGATGATCGGCCCGGATGCCAGCACGGCGATGAGCGCCGCAAGGCCGAGCTTCCTGGCTGTCCGGTGCAGAAATCCCGGGCTCGTGGAGGAGGGCTTGCCCACCGATTGGCGTGCCTTGCGCGCCGCGCGATAAGAGCGGTAAGTCATCAGCAGAGAGCCCACGGAAACCGTGGCCAGCAAAAGGCGGGCGATTTCAGACGCGATCGGCATGAAATAATGAAGAGCCAGGAGACCGCCGACGAGCCCCAAAAGATTGTAGGTCAAATGCGCCGCGACTGGCGCCGTCATTCCGCGGGTCCGGTACGCAACCGCGGCCAAAACCGCCCCGGAGACAAACCACAGTACGACGCTCGCCGGATTAAATCCCCATGCGGCGACGTGCGCCAACGCAAATGTTCCCGCGGAAACGACCGCGGCCGCCGGAAATGCGATCTTGGAAATCTTGCTTAGAGCCGTCAACGCGTGCTGCGCCCCGCTGCGCATGCCGGAAAGGTCGGGGAGATCGTTGAGCTGATTCGAAGCCAGGGTCAACGCCCGCGAGGCCAGAAGCAGGCCGAAGAATGCCAGGCCGAAGTCCCATCCGCGATACTTGATCTCCTCATATAAAGAAAGGAAAGGAGCCTGGACGAAAAACAGGTGCCACGGCGCGGAGGCCAACTCCTGGGATATCGCCTTGGGACCGAGGCTCGCCATGAGCTCGACGCGGCCGAAAAGACCCAGCAAAGAAGAAGGCATGACGGCGGCCAATCCGCCCAGAACCGGGCGCAGAACGTAGCCCGCGATGGTCGTCAAGCCGAAAATATTCAATCCCCACTTAAGCCCGTAAGCCACGCGTGCCTTGAATTTCATGGGGCGGTAAGAAGGCCCGCCGTACTCGTCTAGCTCCCCCGCGAATGGCTGGTGTCTGCGCGCGAAATCGGCCGCGCCGCGTGCCATGACCTTGGGGAAGTGCCGCAGCTGCAAGAGCGGCGCTGAAAGCCTGTCGCCCGAGGCGGCCGCCGGCTTTAAACGCCCGAGGTGGCCGAGCGCGCGCGTTAAAAATCCTGATTTCCCAGCCGGAGCGGAATCGGACGAGGCCCCGCCGGAAATTTGCCCGTCGAATTGAGCCGCTCCTTGGGCCGCGAGTTGGTCCGAGGATTCCTTCGCTTCCGCGCCGGCCGCGGATTCCTTCTTCCCTAAAAACCTAAAAACCCGGACTTTGAGCCGCTGAATCGGCGTTCCGACGGAAATTCTGCGTGCGGCGACGCGGTCGGTCGCGGCGGTTGAGGCCGAAGCCGGGCCACGAACAATACCCGAAGCTGCGGAGACCTCGGCGGACGCTTGGACGGCCTGCTGCGCCGCCTGCCGCTCCCGCTCTTGAGCCGCCGGTGCGGCAACCGAAGTCTGCGCAGGAATGGTCGGCAAAGATTCAAAATTACTTTCCGTTCCGCCAGTGAGAACACCCCCAGTCGCATCGATTGAAGGCAGGGTTACCGGAAGATTTAAATCCGCGGAAACGCCGCCGGGCGTCATGCCTGCTTCCGGGACCCGCTCTATGGGAACGTCCTGGGCAAAAACGTAGGCCTGCGGCGGAAGAGACGCTAAAGCCAGAAACAACGATAGGCCTGCGGCAATGGCCCTGACGGATGCGGGCGTTCGCTGCGGAATTTTCATGATGCTTGATTGTAGCCGGTCCCCGCCCATGCATCATGAGCCGTTTGGCACTCGCGATCTTGTTCTTTAGTCCCACATTCCGGGACCCTAAGGACCTAGGGGAAGCTAGAGGCTGGAAGACAGATATGTGTAGAGCCGCTCTTGCTGACGCACCATCTCGTCAATGTCGAATTCCTCCCCTACAGCCTCCCGCGCCTTAAGGCCCAGGCGCCGCCGCAAGGCCTCGTCCGCGGCCAGTTGGGTGACGCGGTTAGCCAGCGCCGCCGCGTCCCCCGGCTTAACGAGGAAGCCGTTGACGCCGTCCTGCACCATCTCCGATATTCCATCAGCCGCGTAGCAGACAGGCACAAGGCCGGAAGCCATGGCCTCTAGAAGCGCGCGGGGAAGTCCCTCCCATAAGGAAGTCAGGATGAAAATATCCGAAACGGCGAGGATCTGGGGGACATCCTGGCGCCAACCCAGCAACTTAACGCGGGAAGAGAGCCCACGCGCGAAAATCCGGGCCTCCGCAGCCCCCCGCATCTCTCCGTCGCCCACATAGAGGAATTCAATCTCCGAGTTCCGCGCCAAAACCATCTCAGCCGCAGAAACGAAATCCATGGCGTTTTTTTGGGGCTTGAAGTTGCCGATGGAGACCGCCACGACCTTATGGAATCCTGCTCCCAAGGCAGTCTTAGTTCGGCCGCGCTCGGGAACCGCAGCGGGATAGTCCGAGCGCTTGATACCCGAGCGGATAAGGTGATAGCGGCGCGGATCGCCGATACCCAACGAAACAGCTTCATTCCAATTAGACTTGGAGACAAACACCAAAGCCTGCGCCCACCGCGCGCAAAGCTTCTCCAAAAAAACTAAAAATCGCCGCGTCCAGGGCCTCTGCTGCGGATGGAAGCCAAAGCCGTGATAAGTGTGTACGACCACGGGAACGCCGCAAAACCGCGCCGCCGCGCGTCCCAGGATGCCCGCCTTGGAACTGTGCGTGTGAACGACGTCCGGCTTTTCCCGACGCAGAATGCGGGTGATGCCCAAAAGCGCACGCACGTCGGAAAGCGGGCGGATTTCTCGGATCAGGCCGGGGATGAAATAGAGGCCGACGTTGTTTTGTTCCTTGAGCGCGCGCGCCTCACTGTCGAGCATTCCTCCCTCACCGGAAATCAGCAGACACTGGAATTTGGCCTGATCGAGGTGGGAAACGGTGTAGAGAGTGTTGCGCTGCGCGCCGCCCAGTTCCAGGCGCGTAATGATGTGGGCGACCTTCATCCTTTTAGGATCCGTGCCAATGCGGATTGTGGGGACGACGGTGCCGCCCCCGGCGCTCCGTTCGGGTTTTGCGGGAAGGCCGCGCCTTCTCCGCGCTGCCAGGCGCCCCGATTCTAAATCCTGGATAGTAAAAAGCTAAAATCTGCCGCCAATTGCGCCCAATGGAGGCTTGCCCGATGGCGCCTGCTTCGCACAGTCCCAGCCCGCTGCCGGTGCCGGCCCCCCATAAGAGAAAGAACCGCGCCTTCCGGGGCCCGTCCATCAGCGGCTGAATGGTGAAAAGCGTGGAGCGCAGAGATCCGGGCGAGAGAAAATCGCTAATCATCTTCTCCCCATTAAGCATAAAATTTCCCTGCTCGCCCTCAACCCGAAGCGAAAGAACCCGTCCCGTGGGGCTTCTCCGGGTGACCACGAGGCTCCGGATGGGACCGACATATTTGATGAGTTCGGCGCGCCGCTCCAAATCCTTTTCCGACAGGACGCGAATCCAGCGCGATGCCACCGGCGGCATCCGGTCGGTCTCCTGATCGTAGCCGCCGGGAGGCGGGAAGGAGTGAGTCCACCGGTCGAGGTCCTCCGGGCTTTGCAGCGGCGCCAAAGGCTCGCGGCCGTCCGTCACCGAAACGAGGTTGGGAGCCCCCTGGGTCCAGCCGGCTTCGGTTCGGCCGCCGCATTCTACGTGCTCCCAGGCCCGCGCCGGCTTGCCCTTGTCGTCAAGAAGAAAGACGTCCTTAGTTTCCTTCACCGCTTTCGTGGCCTCGCTCAATTCCGCGCTGACACCCAGGTACTTCTGGCACGCGCTGGAATCGCAGATCTGACCGCCCTGGAGTTCGACCGGAGGATGGGCCTTGAACCAATAGGCCGCGCTGCGCGAGATGACGGCTTGGGCCTTGTAGGCCTCGAAAGGGCTCTGTGGGGGCAAGACCGCAGCCACGACGCCGCGAAGATAATCCTCCAGGTTGACGTCATTGAGCATGGTGAACCCGTAAGGCGTCGGCCAGACCTCAAGGTTGCCTCGAAGCTCGCGGTCGCCCGGATCGAACCCGTAATCATCTGAAAAGACCGCGGACTTAATCAGCACTGAGCCGAACTTCGATTGAGGCTCGATGCGCACGGGCTGCCTCGCCTCGTAAACCAAGTCGTCCTCCGCGTCTCTAATCTCAACGACGTCGCTCTGCGGCCGGAATACCGCCGTCCACTGTTGGTAGGCGCCTCCGTTGTCCGCGATGACATCTCCGCTTTTGATCGCGACAACGTGGAAGGGCACGTTGCACATAAAGTATATCCTCGTCGCCAAAGCGGGCCGGGCGTCGCGATCGCAGAACAAATCCACGCGGATGCGGGTCTTCGTATCCGATGGAGGAGGAGCCCCCCCTCCCTGCGGGTTGAGCAAAGGATCGGCCAGCCGCCGGACCGGCAAAAAATCCTCCGGGTTTCCGGCCAGGTAACGCTCGGTCCTCACAGCCATCTTTTGAATTATCTTGTCGCCAGGGTCGAAGCTCAGGAAAATCCGGCAAAGGTTCCATGCCGCCTCGTCTTCGCCGATACGCCGCTCAAAAAGAGCGAAGCTTTTGAGCGCTTCCAGGTTCGTCGGATCGAGACCCATGCTCTGCCGAAAATAAGCCAAGGCCGCGGAATCATCCCCCATCTTAAGTGCGGACCACGCCATCACCAGGGACGCGGCGGGCAAGATGTAAGGCCCCTGCAAAAGGGCCTTGCGGAGCGCCTCGCGGGCGTCTCCCGGCCGATCATCCATCCAGCCCGTCAATCCAAGCCCGAAATTGCCCTCGGCCTGCTGCGCCAGCACCGTAGCGCGGCTAATTCCGTGCAGAAAGGCTTTGCGGGCGTCGCCGTAATCACCTGCGGACAAGTAGGACCATCCGAGTTGATCAAAGACAAAACCGTCGGCATTCGGAGCCAGGGACGCCTTGACCCAGAACGGAAGGGCCTCCTGAGTTTTTCCCTCCGCCCGAAGCGTCAGAGCCAAGTTGACGTCTGGATCGCCCGTTGAGATTCCCACGGCGTCCATAAAACGATAGGCCCGCTCCGCTTCGGAGAAGCGTCCGGCTAGAAACGCCTCATAGGCGGTCCTGGCGTCGTTCCCGCTTTGTGCGCGGGTGCGGGGAGCGATCGCAAGCAGAGCCAACGCGGCCATGAGCGGAGCGTATCTTTTCAGTTTCATCGTTTCTGTGGAATAGAGAATTGAACCCGGGACAAAATCCGTAGAGCCTCGCGCCGGTATGCCGGCGTATTCAAGGACAAGGCGGCGTCCGCCTCGGCCTTAAGACCTTCGACCTTGGCTCCCCGCTTGCTCGCGGCGGACAGCAGGGCGCAAACCTGCTGGTAGCGCAGAACGACCCGCCGGGACTCCTCATTTTGCACTTGCGTGCTGATGTCCTTGCCCGCCGCCGGCGTGACGCCCACCGATGGGTAGCGACGCGCAAGATACCAAGCCCGGAGATAATGCCCGTAGCGCCGCTCCAGACCCAGCGCCGCCAACAGGGCAATAAAGAGCGCGACTTTTTTCGGCGTGACGGTCTTGAGGAGAAAATCCATGAGTCTATGCCGGGAGAGAAGGCGGAGCGCCTTTCGGGCCGTCCGGAGTGCTGATTCTGATGAGGACCTTATTCGCAATCATCGGCAGAGGCCTGGCCTTCTGCACCATCTGATCGACATCCTGAACCATATGCCATGCTTCAATTTTATGCTCCGCCTCGCGAATATGGGATTGGGCCAGCAAGGCCATGTCCTGAAATCCGTGCAGACTGCGGCTGAGACGCTCCGTCAGGCGCATCACGGCCCGGGCTCGTCCAACGGCCGCTTCCTCGTAGACCGCGCCATGCTCAAGCCTCCCGATCATGTTCGGGATGGAGGCAAGTTCCAGGCCAAAAGTCCGCACCTCGCTCCTGAAATGCTGAAGGTCGTACCCGAACATATAGTCCGAATTCTTAAGCCCGTTCTTTAAGGCGTTCGAAAGCCTCTGCGCTCGGAAGAGGATCTCTTCGAGCTTTCCGTGCAGCGCCGCGGCCTTGTCCACGGTCAAGGAGAGAACGCTCTCCACGCGCTTGAGAGCGTTCTCTTGATCCATCGAATCTACGGCTTGAGCAGGTTGTCCAGAAGTTGGGCGTCCTGGGCTTGTCCCTTAGACGAAGGCGCCTGCCCTTTAGACTGCGCGGCACCCTGCTGCTGCGGGTTTTCCACCTGCGGCTTTTGCGGAGGCTCCCCAAGACCCGGAAGGGACTTAATGGGAATGTTCTTTTCGGCTTTCCTCATCGGCCGGATATGGATGACCGGTTTTCTCATCCGGGGCTTAACCTTGCGCAGGTAATGACGCTTGGCCGACCGCGTCGGCGAAGGCGGAGTCAGCAGGTTCTGGGCCAGCGCGTTGAGACCGATGACTTGTTGATCGGGCTGATCATCCAGCCGAGCTTCGAACTGATAGTTCATGATTGGTCCGTTCTGAGCTTTGGAGCCGTAAAAGTTCACCTGGTAGACGCCGTCAGAGGCCTTGTCCGCCATCCAAGGACTGAGATTGCCCGAGGTCGGCGCCATTGTTCCCAAAACCTCCCCGATGGTCTTACCGTTCGGCAGCTTTCGATTCTGAACCATGGCGATGGCCTGCTTTTTGAATCCGTCCTCGGCCGCGGCCTGCTGGGACACGACCGGAGCCGCGGGCGTAGGCGGCACGACCGGCGTCGGGGCCTTATTTTGGCCCAGAGGAATAAGGCCTTCCTCAAACGCGAAGAGCGCCCCGGCGGCCACCAGAACAAGACCGACCCAAACAAAAGCTTTGCCCTTGACCTTTTTGAGCTTGGGCTGGGCCCTAGCCACCGCAGGAGCAATGTCGATCGGACCGGATGCTGCGGCAGGGGATGGCTCGGCAAGCTGCGGCGGCACGTTCTGCGCCTGGAGGAAATCCATCGCCGCCGGCTCGGAGGCAGCCGCCGGCTGGGTCTCCGGTGAAGTCTCACCAGGGAAAGGAGGAAGCGAGAAATCGTTGGCCGCCGGAGGCTCGAACCTCTCGCCTGGAACCGAAGCTGAGGGCTCTGCTCCGGCGGTGGCTTGCGGCTCAGGCGGAAGAGAGAACGACGGAGACTCTGGAGCCGACGCCTGCAGTCCCGGCGATTCAGTGTGAAGCGACGATTGTTCCGGGGCGGACGGGGCATGGCTTTCGGGTCCGTTTCCGATGCCGAAGGCGCGGCCTCTTAAAAGGCTTATTTCCGATTGAAGCGCCTCGATGCTACGCTTCATCTCTTCGATGCTGTCCGCCTCGCTCTTGGCCAACGCCTCAGTCTCCTTCTGCGCCGCGTCGGCGGATTCCACCCGGGCCTTGACCTCAGGTAACATAGACAACATCTGCTCCATGTCTTGAATTTTGGCGAGCAGGGCGCGCCGACCTTCCTCCGCCTCGCGCTTAAAATCTTCGATTTCCTTGCGGGAGCTTTCCAGCGAACCGCCGACCTTTTCCTCTATGCGGGACATCTTGCCGCTGATGTCTCGAATCCAGTGATCAAGGCTCTTGCGTTCGTCGTCGAGGATCCGATGCAGGTTGAGCATGTCGTCCTCATCTTTGCGTACCTGCTCGTGAAGTCCGCCGAAAGCCAGTTCCAGAGAGGAGATTTTCTCCTCGGAGTTCGTGTCGGGCAAGGAAAACGGAGAGGGCTCCTCAAGCGCTCCCGGAAGTGCGCTCTCTACATCCTCTTGAGTGGCAACCATCTGCGCGGTCATGCGGGAAGCGCCGCGCAACTCCTGCACCAGGCCAGCCCTCTGCCAATCGCCCATGTCCGTTCCTTTGCGGCCCTCGGGACAAATAAGCGCCTCCGGACCGAAGCCGGGAAGATTGCGCAATTCCTCCGGATTGTAGGGCCCGGTCACCTGATTATCAAGGAACAGCCAGTATTTTGCCATGCCGCTCTCGCTCCTGACGCAGTGATTCTACCTCTTCTCGGCGCGTTTCTAAAAAATTATTTCATCTATTACTAAGGAAGTATTGTAGGAATTGAAGCTAAAATCAATGACAAAGATGTTACGGGCCGTGTTTTTTTGTATAATTCGCCTTACGGGCTATTAGCTCAATGGTAGAGCAGGTCCCTCTTAAGGACAAGGTTGTAGGTTCGAGTCCTACATAGCCCATGATTTTGCGGACCCAAGCCTTGCGATTTAGCGCGAGCAAGATGGGCGGGTGGCGGAACTGGCAGACGCGCACGGCTTAGGACCGTGTGCCGCAAGGCTTGGGGGTTCAAGTCCCCCCCCGCCCAAATCTAGGAGATTTCACATGGCCCTATTCGCAGGAATCGGAAGTTCGGACAAGCCGACGTTCAAGAAGCTCAAGGAAAACGGCTGCGAGGTATCGCTCTCTCTGACGATTCCCGCCGCCATGGCTCAGGACGCCCAGCACAGCGCCTTGGCGCGGCTGCAGCAGCGCGCGCGTCTTCCAGGTTTCAGGCCGGGCAAGGCCCCTCTCGATATCGTCAAGAAAAATCTCGAAGGACGCCTGCGCCAGGAAGTCATCGAGGACCTTTTGGAGAAGCATCTTCCGTCCGCGCTCAAAGAGCTTTCGCTCGAGCCCGTCGCCACCCCGGTCGCGACCTCAATTTCCCTGGAGGACGGCAAGCCTTTCAAGGCTGAAATCAAGATCGAGATTCCGCCGCGCTTCGTCCCCAAGGATTACGCCAAAATCTCCGTGAAGAAGACCCCCCATCCCGCGGATGAGGAATCTATCGTCAAGCGGCTGACGGATCTCCGGGAAGCGCACTCCCGCCTCGAAAAGGCGGACGAAGAGATCGTTGGAGCGGGACATTACGCGGTCATCGATTACCAGGGCATCCAAAACGGCAAACCGTCGCCGGACATCAAGGGCGAGGCCGAGCTCGTCGATCTCTCTTCGGAGCAGCTGACCGAAGGGCTGGCGCAGGGGCTTCTAGGCATGAAGCGCGGCGAAACCAAGGAGATTTCAGTTAAAATCCAAGACCGCGCCGTGTCTCTTTCCACAACGATACGGGAAATCAAGAAAAAAGTCCTGCCGGAACTTGACACCGAGTTCGCCAAGGACATGGGATTCGCTTCCCTCGATGAGCTAAAGGCAAAGATTAAGGAAGTTATCGAGGAGGAAGGCCGCAAAAAAACCGAGGAGGAAATCTCGGCCCAAATCGAAAAATCTCTCTTGGAGGCCAACAAGTTCCCCCTCCCGCCGTCCATGATCTCTCATCGGCTCGAGCATCGGCTTGAGCGCATCAAGAACCAGATGAGAATTCCGGAAGAGCAGTGGGCCGGGAAAATGGCCAAAGAACTTGAGGCGAAAGTCCGGCCGCTGGTCGAAAGCGAACTACGTATGGGCTACATCCTCGCGGCCGTCGCGGAAAAAGAGAAGATCGCGGCGACGGACGAGGACATCAAGTCCGAATTGGACAAGGACCTCGGACAGGCTAAAACGCCGGCGGACGCCGAGGAGATCAAGAAATTTTACGCACACCGCCGCGAGGACATCGCCGCCATGCTGCGCGAGCGCAAGACCCTGGCTTTCATCCGCGAGAAGGCGGCCATCGCGTAGGCCGCGGCCCCGATTATGGCGCTTTTCGTCCCGACCATCCTCGAGAAGTGGAATCAGGGCGCGGCCGTGGGCTACGACATTTTCTCGCGCATGCTCAAGGAGCGCATCATTTTCGCGGGCGGTGCGGAGGGAGCCGTCACCACGGATTCGGCCAACCTCATCATCTCGCAGCTCATCTACCTAGATGCCGAGGATCCGACCAAGGAAATCAGCCTCTACATCAATTCTCCGGGCGGCATGGTCTCCGCAGGCTTGGCAGTCTACGACACCATGCAGTTCATCCGCGCCCCCGTTTCAACGATGTGCATGGGCATGGCCATGTCCTTCGGCGCGGTACTGCTGGCCGCGGGCGCCAAGGGTAAACGCAGCATCCTGCCCCACGCGCGCGTTATGATCCACCAGCCGCTCACCCGAGGCGTCTCGGGGCAGGCGACGGACATCATCATCTCCGCCAAGGAAATCGCCCACACGAAAAAGAAGCTCATCTCGATTTTATCCCTACACACCGGGCAGAGCGAAGAAAAGCTCGCCGCGGACATGGAGCGCAACTACTACATGAGCGCTCAAGAAGCCAAAGACTACGGGATTGTCGACTCGATCATCGATCCCTTCAAACCGTGAGCGCGGATCCTCCTCTCCCCCGAAACCGGCCGGCACAGCTTCCTCTTTTGGCGGTTCGGGACGTCGTCCTCTTCCCTCACATGGTCCTGCCCATCTCCGTTGGGAGACCCAAATCGGTCGCGGCCATTGAGGCGGCCCTCAAAAGCGCGGACAAGCTTCTCGCCGTCGTGACCCAAAAGGACGCCCAAATTGAGGACCCCAAGCCTGAACATCTTCATCAGATGGGAACATTAGCTGAGGTCTCCCAGTCCGTCAAGATGCCGGATGGCACGCTCAAGATTTTCCTGCGCGGCGCGGCCCGCCTGCGCCTTAAGACCGTCAGCCTCGACGATCAGACCGGATGCTGGCGGGCCGACTGCCAGTACCCTGAAAAGCCGGCGGAAACGGCCCAAGACGCGGAAACCAAGGCGCTCATGCGCCACGCCGTGGACCTCTTCAACGACCACCTAAAGCTTTCCCGCCGCTCCCTTCCCGAAGTTTCGGCGCTTCTTTCCCGATTGGAAGACCTCTCCCAACTCTCCGACGTCATCGCGGCCAACGCTCTCTCCAAACCCGCCGATCGTCAGTCCGTGCTGGAAATTCTAAGCGCCAAGGCGCGCCTAGAGCGTGTGGCGGAAATCCTGGGCGCTGAAATCGAAATTATCGGCCTGGAGAAAAAAATCCATGGCCGGGTGCGCAGCCAAATCGAAAAGACCCAAAAAGAGTACTACCTGACGGAGCAGATGAAAGCCATCCAAAAAGAGCTCCGGCAGAAGGACGACTTCGACCAGGAAATCGACGCGCTTAAGAAATCCGTGGCCGAGGCCAAGATGCCTAAGGCAGCGGAGGAAGCGGCCCTTAAGGAGCTCGCCCGGCTCGAGAAGATGATGCCCTACTCTCCCGAGTCGACCGTGGCGCGCACCTACCTCGACTGGATGACGCACCTGCCCTGGTCCGTGCGCACGCGCGATCGCATCGATTTGAAACGTTCTCAAGAAATCCTGGACGCCGAACACTACGATTTGAAGAAAATCAAGGACCGCGTCTTAGAGTATCTCGCGGTTTGCAAGCTGACCAAGGGCCTCAAAGGCCCCATTCTCTGCTTCGTCGGTCCTCCCGGAGTCGGCAAGACCTCCATGGGCCGCTCCATCGCCAAGGCGGTAGGCCGCAAGTTCGTGCGCATGTCCCTGGGCGGCGTGAGAGACGAGGCCGAAATCCGCGGCCATCGCCGCACCTACATCGGATCGCTGCCGGGACGCATCATCCAGTCCCTGCGCAAGGCCGGCAGCCGCAATCCCGTGTTCCTGCTCGACGAAATCGACAAGATGGGCATGGACTGGCGCGGCGACCCGGCCGCCGCGCTCTTGGAAGTTCTCGATCCCGAGCAAAACGCGACGTTTCTGGATCACTATTTGGACGCAGAGTTCGATCTTTCAGAAGTCATGTTCATCTGCACGGCCAACACCCTTGAAGGCATTCCGGTGAGCCTCCAGGACCGCTTGGAAATCCTGCGATACTCCGGCTATACCCACGCGGAAAAGCGGCTCATCGCCCAGACCCACCTGCTCCCTCGACAAATGAAGGAGCACGGCATTAAAGCGGGCAAGCTTTCCGTCAGCGACTCCGCCATGGACCGCATCATAGAGGAGTATACCCGCGAAGCGGGCGTGCGCAATTTGGACCGGGAACTCGCTTCTCTCTGCCGGAAATCCGTCATGCGTCTGGTTGAAAAATCCGTGGAAATCGTTTCCGTGGATGCCGAGGACGTCCACGGGTTCCTGGGCGTGCCCAAATTCCATCAGGAAAAGAACTCGTTCAACGGCATTGGAGTCTCGACGGGCCTCGCCTGGACCGAGGTCGGCGGCGTGACCATGGCCATCGAGGCCGTATCCGTGCACGGCAAGGGCGGTTTAAAGCTCACCGGAAAGCTCGGCTCCGTCATGTCCGAGTCGGCTCAGGCCGCCTTGTCTTACATCAAGTCCATCGCGGGCGCCCTGGGCGTCACCGCAGATAAATTTAAAAACTACGACTACCATGTCCATGTGCCGGAAGCCGCTACGCCCAAGGACGGCCCCTCGGCCGGCATCGCCATCGCCACGGCCTTGGCCAGCCTAATGACCGGGCGCGCGGTCCTCCCCGGCATCGCCATGACCGGAGAAATCACCCTCAGGGGACGCGTGTTGCCCATCGGCGGATTGAAAGAGAAAATTCTCGCCGCGCACCGCGAAAACCTGAAAATCGTGATTTACCCTGATCAAAACCAGAAGGATTTGGAAGAAATCCCCAAAGAAGTGCTGGCTCAAATTAAAATGGTGCCCGTCAAGCATTTCAACGAAGTTCTGGCGCTGGCCCTGGAAGAAACCTCCTCCGGCCAGCGTTTGCCCAAGGCGTCTCGCACCGCCGGTCCCAAAGGCGCCAAGTGGATGGACGAAAAACCTTCCATTGTTCCGCCGAATCCTCCCGGAGGCCTGTCATGACCAAGACGAAACAAAACATCATGCTCACGCCGGGCCCGACGCCATTGCCTCCGGAGGTTCTCGCCGCTCTTTCCCGGCCTATTCTGCACCACAGGACCGAAGCCTTCGGGGAGATGTTTCAGTTCGTCCTAGACGCCATGCAACGCGCGTACATGACCAAAAATCGCGTCCTCATGGCTTCGGCCTCCGGCACCGGCGCCATGGAGTCTGCCGTCGTTAATCTGCTTTCTCCGGGAGACGAGGCGCTGGTCTACTCAACGGGAGCTTTCGGGGACCGCTTCGCCGCCATTCTAAAGGCTTACGGGCTTTCTCCCGTCGTGATTTCGGAGGAATGGGGCCACGCCGCCAAGGCGGAGAAGATATCCGATGCCTTGAAGCGGCACCCGAAGACCAAGGTGGTTTTTCTGCAGCACACCGACACCTCCACAGGGGTCTTGAACGACATCAAAGACTTGGCCGCGGCAGTGCACGCCAACTCGCAAGCCGTCATCGTGGTGGACGCGGTCTCGAGCTTGGCTGCGGAGGAATTTAGAATGGACGAATGGGGCGTCGACGTGACCCTGACCGCCTCACAGAAGGGGCTCATGAACGCCCCGGGGCTGGCTTTCGCCGCCATTTCAGAGCGCGCCTGGACCCTGGTCCAATCCGCCCGGTTGCCCAAGTTTTATTTTGATTGGAAGACTTACGACAGGTCCCTCAAGGCGCGCGAAACGCCTTATACTCCGGCCGTCGCCATGGTCGCGGCGCAAGCGGAAGCCCTCAAGCTCATCGAAAAGATCGGCTTGGAGGGCATGTGGAAGCGGACCGCCGAATTAGCCGATTACACTCGGACGTGGGCACGGAAAAACGGGCTGGCCATTTTCGCCAAGGACCCGGCCCACATCCTGACCGGCGTGAGGTTGCCTGAGGGCGTCGATGGCAGCGCCATGCTCGCCGAAATCCTGCGCGAGGAAGGCATCTCCATCGCCGATGGACAATTGAGCCTCAAAGGGAAAATCGTTCGCATCGCGCACATGGGCTACATTTCAAGGGCTGATTTAGACGCGGGATTCGTGGCGCTGGAGAAAAGGCTGGCGGAGGTTCAGGCAGCCTAGCCTTTTCTGCGCCAAGCCCTAATGACGCCGGAAAAGCGCGAAAGCCCGCCGATGCGCAGTACGCCCTGCGAGAGACCTCCCAGCATTACGTAAAGCTCTCCCTGAGCGAGGGCAATTTGGGGCCTTGGCGCCTGGACAAAGTCAAAACCATCGCCGTCACGAGCAAAGCCCACAGACTTATCCGTTGCAAAGAAAAGGCCCACTCCCGGGGCGTAAATAAGTCGGCGGATGTCTCCCCTTCGGCGGGCATAGACAAGTTTGGCTCCCTTCGCCGTCAGCTTCCAAATAGACGGTCCGGAAGAGAAGTAGGTGACACGACCATCACCCGCGACGTCCGAAATCTGCGCCGACGTGCGAAAGAGCACCGCTAGCCTCTTGCCTTGCGCCGCAGGAGCCAACAGACAAATTTGGGAAAGTTGTTTCCGGGGATTGTAGCCGATGATGTAGAGGCCGTCTCGGCCGGCTGGAGCCATTCCCCAAGGATTTAGGGCGACTGTAGTCAAAGGCTTCAAATGAATCTCCGGTAGACCTCTTCCCGGTTTCTTGCCGCCGAATGTAAATGTCCCCAGAACTTCACCGGAGCGGATCAGATTCGCCCCCGCAGGTAGCCACGCCATCTGCTGGAAAGGTCGGTCGGACTTAAAGAAGGCATTTTCGCGAGGAACAAAAATCACTTGATGTCCGCGAACGAGCCATACCTCCCCGCGCGGGTCCACAGAGAGGGCAACGGGAATTTTGGAAGTTCCAGCCAACGAGGGAGGCAAAAGCCACCGGACCTGAATGCCCTTTTCAGGCAGCGCCAGTTTAACGCCTTGCGGCAAAGCGACAGCCTGCGCCCGAAGGGCCGCGCCAGGAAGGACCGCCAACGACAGAAAAAGCATGAGTGTCAGCATGGCTTTATTTGAAGATGGAGAAAAAATTATTGCCTCCAGAGTCGTTGCTTCCGCCGCTGTCCTCGCCGCCCTCCGCCGGTTTGACATTGAACTGCTCACCGACGAACTTATAGGTATCCTGATCCAGCTTCTTTGTGCTCCCCTGCTGGTTTGCTTCCGCGTCATGATAGCCATCCATGCAGGCCGCGCTCCCCGCACCCAGCGCACAGGCGGCGTTGGAAGACTCACCGTCAAAATTATTTAGAGTATTTGTCGCATAATTTTTAAGGGTGCCGCCCCCTTCTTCGACCCTTTTGATGGCATCGACCGGGAGGCCAAGCTCCTTTCCGATGTCCTCCAAATTATCCGTCGTCTTGTCCTTCAAATAATCCGTAATCATGTCTTGCATCGAATCGGCATCTTCCTGCGCCTGCGCGTCGGCATCAATGTCGCTTTGGAAGGCTGCGCCGTCAGCGAGCGCCTTTTGATTCTCAGCCGTGTTAGCGCGCAAAGCTGGAGTATCCAGGCTGATATCGGCGCATTCAGGGTTATAAATGAGATTCTTTCCTTGGCAGTCCTTCATCGGGTCGCCGCGCAAAAGCGCCGGAACGCCTCCCTCTTCACCCGAAGGCTTTTCTGCGGCCGGAGTCGAATCCGCATACCCGTTGATGATGTCTTGAGCCGCGCCGACGCCGCTATTGATAGAAGCGTCGGCCGCCGGATTATCGTCTATATTCTGAGGGATCACGACCTTCGGAGGAGTATACGACGGCAGCGGCGGCGGCGCAGGCGCAAGCGCGGCGCCCAGCATGCCGCCAAGACCGTGGGCGACGCTCCCCATCATGGCGGCGTTTCCCGCATCGCGAGCAACGGTTCCGCTCCCGGACTCCGCTCCTGCGCTCTTCTGCGGACAACTGCTGTAGCCGCAAATGCAACGACAATCCGCATTCTGATTTGCGCAACCGACCTCAACCTGACGGCCGTTGCAGTTGCAGTAAGCGTCAGCGCAGGAGGATGGCGGAGTCGGAATATCCGATGCAGATAGTTGGGAACGGACGGCAGATGGCAAGAAGGCGATCAGACTTAGCACTACACCGAAAGCGCAGATTTTCATGTCTGCCTGCCGCCGGTTTACCAAATGTCCATGCTTTGCACGAATTTTTTCTGCTCGGCCGCGGCCTGCTCGGTTTGTCCCACCGTGTCCGACTCTTTCCTGGCCTGCAACCGCAAAATCTCAGCCGCAGCCAGCAAATCCTTGGCGTCGGCCAGCTGCTCGTATTGCCTGGCCTTGTAGGCCAATTTCTTTTTTTCACCTTGGAAGTTCTGCGCCTGCGCCATCAAGGAATCGGCGTCCTTCTGCGCTTGGCTTTCCTCGGAACCGCCCACAGTCTGAGCCTGCTGCGCCTGGGCATTGGCATTGCTCACTTCCGCACTGCCCATTCCCGTCAGCGCGCTTTGGGTCACCTGCCCAACGAAGCTGTCGCCGCCGGGTATGAAATTACCGATGAAGGATGCGGCGCCACCAAATGCGGCATTATCCGACTGGGCTTGTGATTGCGCCTGGGCCGCGGCCTGCTCCTGTGCGGCCGCGGCATTTTGAGCCTGCGCAATCAATTCGTTAGCCTGCTGCTGCATGCTGCTGATTTTCTGCTCGCGCACGCCGATAAGCTTTCTAAGCACAGCGGCCCGGTGCCTATAGTCCGCGGCTTCGCTTAGGATTTGCTTGACGTCCAAAGGATCCATGGAGTCCGATTGCGCCCACGCGCCGGCGCAGAAGCCAAGAGCCAGACAGCCTAGGAGCAGAACCTTCCGTCCTTTGGGCACCATCACTGCGCCGTCCTCTCAGGTCTTTCGTAAAAAGCGATGATTCGGGTCAGCAGATCCGCTTGGCGCTCCATGAGGGAAAGCACGGCGCCCGCCCCCGTATTTTTAAAATTATTCTCATTAAGGCTGGCGATTTCGAAAGCCCGCTTGGCCCGCCGCTCTGCCTCCTTCGCGTCTTTTGAGGCTTTTTCCGAGGGCTTGTCCGGATCTGCCGGCATATAGCCGTAAAACGCCTGCATCTCTAGATCAAAAGATTCGGCCTGTTGGGCGAGGATATCGGCGCTTTTCCCGATCTCCTTGGCCTTGTCCACCGTGACGGACGGATTGGAGATGCTCTGGGAAAAAGTCTGTTCCCGCTGCGCCAGTCGGGCCAAGGCCTTGAGCGCGGAGGACACCAGCACACGGTTCTCTCCAGGGACAATCATCTTGGTATCCGCGCAAATTACCGGAAGACCACCACTCGATTGATTTCCGGCAAAAAATTCGCTCCGGATACCCTCGGCCATGGCGCCGTAGGGATTGCCCGCGCGTTCCATCAACGTCCTAAAGAGAGACGAGCATTCAAGGCCGCGCAAAGCCGGCGATGCCTCACGCAGCCTGGGAAGCAGGCTCAAATCCGCGCCGTCATCGACCAATCGGACGGCCGCCGGCAGGCTGGACAGGGCGGCTTCGGCCTCGGCGCGCTGGGGCGCCGAGGGAAAGCGTTTGAGGAAAAATTCGTACGCGAGCCGCGTGTCCAACTGGCGTGCGTTCTTAAATTCGGCGCTTTCCAGATGGCGCCCCATTTCCTTTCCCAGGGATGTACCCGGATACTCCTCCACAAAAAGAGTTTCAGCCGCAGAAGATCCAGAGTCCAGGGCTTTTTTATAGCGCAACTTGGAGAGAACTCGCCGCAGTTGGGATGCAGCAGGCTCTTCCGGATAAAGAGACAAGTATCTCGCATAGTCCTGGCTGGTTCCGCGGCCTTCCTCAAGCTCCGAAAGAGCTTTTTCCCGCGCCTCGGCGTAATGAGAATTATCCGGAGAGTTCGCGTTTAAAAAACGGAGGTATGCGGCAGGGGTGTCTTCTTCGCTGACCTGACTCCATTGCGCCTTCTGCGAGGCCAAGGCCGCCTCGTAGTTTTGCTGCGCGATTTTGCACTCGTCGCAATTGGGATGGTTCGCCACGGGATACTTCTGAGTAAATTCAGCCCAGCCCTGCAGGCTGTTTTCAACCTGGGCTTTCTGGAAATCCTGGTTGAGGGCACACCCGGAAAGAAGCAGGCCAGCAAGCAGCGCGGGCAGAAAAATTCGCGGACCGCTTTTATTCATGGCTTAGTGCTGCCACCACGGACTCTGAGGCTGGGCGTTATTCGCCGGAGCAGCGGCGGGCGCCGGGACGGGAGCCATCGAGTTTTCCCCTTGAAGCCCAGAACCGTTGCCAGATGTCGGCCTGACCGGAGCATTTTGAAGAGCCTCAAGAATTTTGGCCTTGGGACAGGGTGACGACAAATCCCATTCCGCGCACGCATAATCGGAGGGCAAGAATCCGTAAGCATCCCGCATGTTGGGGTCAGCGCCCGCGGACAAAAGCGCGCTGACCGTGTCAAGAGAGCCCACATCGGACGCGAAGTGCAACGGAGTGTCCAAAGAGTCGTCCTGGGCATTGACGTCCGCTCCGGCATTAATAAGGATTCGGGCGAGATCGGCATGCCCGCCCAAGGCCGCCCAATGCAAGGGCGTGTCTTTTCCCCCGTTCTGCACGTTGACCTGCGCGCCATGTTTAATCAAAAGCTGGGCTATATCCGCGTATCCGTTAAGCGCGGCCCAATGCAGCGGCACGTTGCCGTCATTCTGGGCCACGGCGCTGGGCACCATCGCGAGGATTGAGGAATCGCCCGGCGTTCCAACGTCCTCATCGGGTGAATTGACGTTTTCTCCCGAATCAAGTTTCTGCTTGATCGTCACTTCATCACCGACCCGGACGTCATGGCTGAGAGTCGTGCAGCCGGAAAAAAGCACACAACAACAGACCGCTCCCAGTGCGATGCGGGGAATCGTCAAACTCAAGCCCCTCATTGCTGCCACCAAGGCGCAGGCCCTCCCGCCGGCGCAGCCGGAGCGGACTCGGGCGTAGCGTGAGAGACCGCTCCGCCGCCAAGTCCCGCGAAATACGATTTATCCCCGGCCAAAGCTCCCACCAAATCGGCGGCCAAGCGCTCGTCCGATTCGCCCGAGGCGTCCTTGTCCGCCGCGCCGGGAAGCGGCGGAGCGTTGAAGTCAGGGAAAACTGTATCTACTTTCTCCTGTTCCGTATAACTCTTAAGCTCTCGCCCAGCGCGATCTGTCACCGTCACGCGAACTGAGGTGCCGAAGGTGTCGGTGGTGGTGACCAATGGGCAACCGATTAAAAAAGGATCGCAGAGAGGAACCGTCAGCGGAATAAAAAGCTCCATGCCCAAATCTTGGGAAAGGAAAGATTCTTGAACCGGCTCCACGCGAATCATCAAATCGACCGGCGCTCTCGCCGCCAGGCTCGGGGAAACGGGAAAAATGACGTTCTGGAATAAATGAGCCTCTTTGAGCTTTTTGGCGAAAATCTCTCCGAAGCGATGGTGATTCGGATTCCAATGCTCGTTTGCAATCCATTCCTTATATCTTTCATCACACACGTCTTTCGGGATTCCCGTTGCTTTGCAGTTACCGTACTCGTCGTCGGCCATGGGACTCATCGCGAGGAACGGATACGCTTTCCATTTCTGCGGCGGAGTCCAAGCGATGCCCACGCTCAGCGGCAGGGCAGAAGCCTCGCGCGGCACGCTGGGAACACCCTGAGGATTGACGCTGTAGTAGGTGCACCCGGCGCCAAAAAGAATCAGGGCCGCCGGCGTAAAAGCCCGAAAGAAACGCTTCATGAGGGACGATTCAAGCATAAGAAACGAGTGAAGTCAAACCGTCGGCAGAGTAAAATAAAAAGTCGTCCCGGCCGAAGAAGTTTCAAAGCTGATGCTCCCTCCCAGGCGCTCCACGATGGCTTTGGCCACGCTCAGGCCCAAGCCCGTGCCACCCACCGCAGAACCCGCCTGGGCGAATTTTTGGAACACGCGATCCCTAAAATTTTCCGGAATTCCAGGCCCGCGATCCCGGATCGAAATTTTGACGGACGCCCCAGCAGGCTCTGCAAGGATTTCGACCGCGGCGCCCTTGGGAGAATGCTTGATCGCGTTGGAAATGAGGTTGGCTAGAACCTGATGAACGCGGGCCCGATCGACTTTCACGCGGATTCCGTTTTGGGGAGAGGACAAAGAGAGGCCGACGCTGCGGCTCTGCGCGTAGGCTTGGTGCGAGGAAACGGCCTCTTGGAGCAATTCAGATATGGCCGCCGATTCCATGTCGAATTCCAGCTGGCCGTACTCCATTTTCTTCATGTCCAAGAAATCTTCGATAAGCCGCAGCATCCGGTTCGTATTAATCTGCGCCATGCTCAAAAGCTCGCGAATCTCTTGCGGAAGGCTCTGCGCGGCGCGCTCGATGAGCACGAACGAGCTGTGGATGACGGTCAGAGGGTTCCGCAATTCATGGCTGACCATGGAGATGACTTCGTCCCGCATCCGTTCGGCATTTTTTTGGGCCGTAACGTCCCGCGCGCCTGCGTAAACAAGTTCTTGTTTCGCCTCGGCCGCACTCCAGCGCAGCCAGACCACGCCGCCGTCATTGCGCCGGCAGCGGTTCTCAAAACCGTCGAGAGAGCGCCCCTGCGCCAGCTTCGCCACCACTTTGGCCGCGGCATCGCGATCATCGGGATGAGCGATGTCCAGCAAAGATTTGCCCCGCAGCGCCTCGGGAGGAAATCCCAGCGTCTTTTCCCAGGAAGGGTTGAGCTGACGGAACCTCCCGTCCACGCCCAAGATGCAGAGCATGTCCGCAGACGTATTGAAGAAGCGGTCCCGTTCCTCCTGAATTTCCCTCAGCCGGTCGAAGCTTCGCAGAATGACCAGAACGGCGGCCAACAGCATGGCGATGGCGGCGAAGCCTCCCAGAAGGGCGACAAGCTCGGCGACGGTTCCGAACTCGGCGGCGTCGCGGCCCCGAATCAAGAGCAGGCCTCTTTCTTCCAGTTCCATGGCCGCCAGTATTCTCCGAATTTCCGCCATGTTATTTTCGCCTGCGCCGCGAGCGATATGCCTGGCCGCAGCCTGCTCTCCCTTGGCCCGGCGAAGTGCCACGGTCCTATCGGCTGCGGCGATCCGCAAGGAAACCGCGCGTCTTAGGGCGGCAATCCGATGACGCTGAACGGCATTGTCCGAAGCCAGAATACTTAAAAAGTCGATGCGCCCTGGAATAAGCCGGGCCAAAGCGCGATAGCGTCGGAAATACTTATCCTTTCCCGTAAAGATGTAGTACCTTTGAGCGTCTATCGCTTCTTCCAAACTGACATTAAAATCGTTAATGGCACCCATGGCGTTGTGGGTGTGGGATACCCATTTTTCTGTATCTGTAAGCTTAAAGGAACTCCAGACCGCCAGGGCTCCCAGGATGATCAGGAAAATGGCGGCAAGGCCGAAACTCGCGCCGATTTGTGCTTTGATGCTGCGCTTAAAATACCTGAGCATTCATCGATTAAACCCGTTTTTTTCCTTCTTGGCAATTTACTGGGAAAAGCCTGCGGGCGCTTGTGCTACAATAGGTCCGGAAAAAGAATGAAGCACGGCTCCGGCGTTGACTCCGGCGGGAAAGCGGCGCCCGTCGTTCTGCGGGCGGTGACCAAGATTTACCGCCGCCCCGGCTTTATCCGTTCCCGAGAGTCGCGCGGCGTCGAGGGCTTGAACTTGGAGATATTCCCCGGCGAGGCCTTCGGCCTTCTGGGGTTGAATGGCAGCGGGAAAACCACGACCTTCAAGCTCATCCTGGGTCTCATCCGGCCGACGCACGGGGACGCCGCCGTCTTTATGAAGACTCCCGGCAGTCTCGGCGTCTGCGCGCGCGTCGGTTACCTGCCCGAACTGCCGTGCTTTCCCGCTTTCGCGACGACCGAGGAGTGCCTCCGCTTTTACGGACTACTCTCAGGACTCGCGTCCGGCGCCCTGGAACAAAAAATCACCGACACCTTAGTTGACGTAGGGCTGGCAGCCGCCCGAAAAACCCGCATCAAGGAAATGTCCAAAGGCATGGTTCAGCGCCTAGGCCTAGCCCAAGCCATCCTACACGAGCCCGACCTGCTCATCCTAGACGAGCCCTCCAGCGGGCTCGATCCCTTGGCCATTAAGGACATACGGGATTTGCTCGCTGGACTCAGAGATCAGGGCAAGACCCTGCTCATCTCCTCGCACGGCATTTCGGAAGTGGAAAAACTCTGCGACCGAGTCGGCATCATGAAGGAAGGCCGGCTCATCAGGCTGCTGGAACAGAAGGATTGGCGCAATTCACCCGGAGGCCTTGAAGGGCTCTTCGTGGAAACGGTGCGGCCATGAAAAATACGGCGCTGGTCGCTTGGAATTCCTTTTGGGAAAACGCCCGCAGCCGGTTTTTCGCCATCTGCATCATCTTCGGCGTGGTCTTGGTCTACACTGGAATGCTCTTGGGCATTCTTGCGCAGGAGCAGCAAGTCCGCATCCTTCTGGATTTCGGCTTAAGTCTCATAGAACTCGCAGGCCTTGCGGTGGCCGTCTATGGCGCAGCCACGGGTTTGCTGGGCGAAATTGAAAGCAAAACGGTTTACCTGGCTCTTACCAGGCCCATCGCCAGAGCGCACTACCTTCTGGGCCGTTTTGCCGGCCTGATGGCCTCGGTCCTGGCCGCCATGTGCCTCATGGCGGCGTTCCACGTCGCGCTCCTTCTCTGCAAAGGCTGGGCGTGGAACGGCGCCTATCTTTGGGCCCTGCTCGGATCCTTCCTGGCGATCTTCGTCACCACGAGCGTCGCATTGTTTTTGTCTTTGTTCTTCAGTTCGGCACTGACGGCATTGCTTATCTCCGGGATCCTATGGACTCTCGGCCACTTCATCCCGGAAATCCGATTCCTAGCTGGGCGGACTCCCGGATCCGCGATCTGGTTTTTGAAAGCCGTTTCCTATGTCATCCCCAACCTCGGGCTCTTGAACTGGCGCGACAACCTGGCCTCCACGGCCGTCCCGCCCCTGGCGCTCTGGGGCTCCTACTGCGCCATTTACTCAGGAATCTGGCTGACCTGCGCGGCCAGGCTTTTCTCGCGCCGCGAACTCTAGCATGGAACTCCTGTGGGCCCTGGCCGCCTGCGCGGCCTTAAACGGCGCCACACGTCAAGTTCTGCCCCCGCCTCCGCCCATTGATGTCCGCATCGTTTCCGCAGAAAACGATGTTCTCTCGGACGCAGGATTCCTGAGCTTGGGCATGCGCCGCGATGCGGCGGACCTGGGCTTCATACACCTTATGCTTTACTACGGGACGCCTCAAGCGGGTCTGCCGGAAAATGTCGTTGAGAACGGCGGCGGCGATTATCCGGAAATCCTACCCCGCGCCCGACAAATCCTCAATCTGGATCCTCATTTTGAATACGCCGTGATTTATTCGGCGGGCTCGTTGGCCTTCAATCTGAAGAGGACCAATGAAGCCGTCGAACTCTTGAACGAGGCCATCGCGCTTAATCCGGGCAGCGTCCGCTTCCATGCGCTCCTGGCGGCCGTGGGCGTCAAAAACCGGAGGAACCGCGCCGACACGGAGCAAATCCTCAAATTCCTCGCGCCGGTTCTCGCCTCAAAGGATTGCCCCACGTTCCTCAAAAGCATGGCCGCCTTCCTCAACGCGCAAATCGGAAAAAAACGGGAAGCCGTCGCCCTCTATCGCGACATCCTCGCAACCACGACCGACGCCGGCTACCGCCGCTTGGCGCAGCTCATGATCGAAAAGCTGGGCGCTCGCTGAAAGAACACCTATGCCCGAACGCTGTCCCGCTTGTAAAAAACCGGTGCCGCCGGGCACCACAGTTTGTCCTTATTGCCCCATGTCTTTTGAATCTGACGAAGACGCGGAGCGGGCACGAGCTTCCCGAATCCCCTCTTTCGTTAAGCTGGCGGTGTGGCTGGCGGCGCTTTTAGCCTTGGGTTGGGGCGGCTGGAACGCCTTGAGCTTCGTGCTGCGCTACGGCAGCGCCACCGTCGCGGGAAACGATCTTTTCGGCCTTTCAGGCGGCGCCTCCCAGCCCAGCAGCGCCGGCCAGCCAAGGCCCGGAGCCTATCCATGGGATGGCGTCCACACCCGGACCACGTATCTCAAGCCCAAAGACATCTACAGCGGAGGCGACGAGGGAGACGCCGTGACCGTCATCACGCCTAGGAGAGGACCGACGCAACGCTCGGGGTGGATTTTCGAAGGCACGGTTTTTAATTTGGAGAGCCTTAGACCCGTGCCCGCGGCGGAACTCATCTTCTCCTCGCAGAACATAAAACACAGCTTTCGAACCAAGACCGACGCAAACGGACGTTACGGACTGCGCGTCCCCTTCTTAAGCGGAGGCGCCGCCTACGCAGTCCGCATCCTCAGCAAAGGATACGCCCGGTCTTATCTCGATCCCCAGACCGAGGGTGTGATGGGCATGCCGCTCGATGAACGGCGGCGCATCATCCGCTCCCTCAACGGTTCGCTCCTTGGGCCCTATCCGCTCCAAGGTTTGGGGGCACGCCCGCTAAAGGTCGATTTTTACCTCGCCCCGATTGAACCCCGCTCCGGCGATTGAGGCCGTTAAAGCAGCGCCGCGAGTTCTTTGGTCTTTTCTCCCACGGCCTTGCCCACCGCGTCGCAGGTGATGTTGCCGCCGTAGATGTTGACGCCGCGCGCCAAGGATTGGTCGCGCCGGATGGCGGCCTCAAGACCCAGCTTCGCGATGTCGCGCGCGTACTTGAGCGTCACGTTGGTCAGCGCGTAGGTAGAGGTGTAAGGCACCGCGCCGGGGATATTGGGTACCGCGTAGTGCAGCACGCCGTGCTTGACCACCACGGGCTTGTCGTGGCTGGTGACCTCGCAGGTCTCGACGCATCCGCCCTGGTCCACGGCCACGTCTACGATAACTGAGCCGGGGCGCATCTTCTTGACCATGGCCTCGGTGACGAGCTTGGGGGCCTTGGCGCCAGGAATGAGGACTCCGCCGATGACCAAGTCCGCGCCCACCACAGAGGCGGTGATGTTCTCTTCGTGGCTCATGAGCGTGGTGACCGCATTGCCGAAAACGTCGTCCAAATAAGCCAACCGCGAGGCGGAAATATCGAGGATGTTCACACGCGCGCCCATGCCCACCGCGATTTTAGCCGCGTTGATGCCGACCACGCCGCCGCCGATAATGGTAACTACGCCGCGCACGGTGCCCGGCACGCCACCCAAAAGGATGCCGCGACCGCCGTAGTGCTTCTCCAAAAACTGAGCGCCCAGCTGCACCGACATTTTGCCGGCGACCTCGCTCATGGGCGTCAAGAGCGGCAGGCTGCCGTCGTCCTTCTGGATGGTCTCATAGGCCACCGCCTTGATTTTCTTCTTCTGCAAAAAGCGCACCAGTTCCGGCACCGCGGCCAAGTGCAGGTAGGTGTAAAGGACCTGGCCCTCGTGAAAATATTCGAACTCCTCGGCCAAGGGCTCCTTGACCTTGATGATCATCTCGGATTGGTCGAACAGGTCCTGCTTGTCCGGGATGATCTTGGCCCCCGCATCCTTGTACTCGGCGTCCGTAATGCCGGAACCGACCCCGGCGTTTTTCTCAATAAGAACCTTGTGCCCGTCTTTGATGAGCGCCTTGACGCCCCCCGGGACGAGGCCGACGCGATGCTCTCTGTTCTTGATTTCTTTGGGAACTCCGATGATCATTTTAAAATTCCTCCGTGGTTGTCGCGCCCTAGCGGGCATCTCGCTTCTCTTATACCAATTTAAGCCCGTTTTACTCCAATCCCCTCCGGGCTGATTTGCTAAACTCGCCGTTGCATGAGCGCGAATGCTGCCGCCGGACGCCGCAATTTCCTCCTCTTCACCCAGGCCGGACTGCTCTACGAGTTCTCCCAGCAAATCCAGGCCCTGGTCGTGGGCTGGCAGATTTACGTACTGACCGGCTCCAAGCTCGCCCTGGGCATCATCGGGCTGGTGCAGGCCGTTCCGGCCATCGTGTTGGCGCTCTTCGCGGGACACATCGTCGACCGCACCGAACCCATGGGAATCTACCGCTGGGTCCTGCGCTTAAGCATCGTCTCCGCCCTGATTCTCGCCGCCGTTTCGGGTGGGGGCTTCGGGCTCTCCACCGGAGCGCGCGTGGCCTGGATTTACGCGGCCAGCTTCGTCAGCGGCGTGGGCGCAGGATTCGCCATGCCAGCCCGCGGAACCCTCATCGCGCGGCTGGTCGGCCGCGAACTCTACCACGAATCCTCGGCCTGGACGGTCTCCGCCATCCACACGGCCGCCATCGCGGGCCCTCTAGCGGGCGGACTGCTCTTTGCCTGGCTGGGCGGGCGAGCGCCGCACGCGGTGGACGCGGCGCTCTTGGCCGCAGGCTTGGTCCTCATCGCGCCCATCACGGCTCCGGCCGCCGCTCCCTCCTACGCGACCGCTAACAAGGAAAGCACTGGCAGCGCCGCGCTGGCGGGCCTGCGTTTCGTTTTCGGGCACACGCTTCTGTTGCCCGCCCTCTCACTCGACATGTTCGCGGTTCTCTTTGGAGGCGTCACCGCGCTCCTGCCCGTCTTTGCCAAGGACATCCTCCATGTCGGTCCCGCGGGATTGGGATGGCTGCGTGCCGCGCCTGCCGTGGGAGCTCTCGCGGCCAGCGCTTGGCTCGTCAAGAAGCCCATCCAGCGCAACGCCGGAGCCGTCCTTTTAGCCGTCGTCGCGGGCTTCGGTCTGACCATCCTCGGCTTCGCTCTTTCGACAAGCTTCATTCTATCCGCAGCTTTTTTGGCGGCCGGCGGCGCGCTCGATTCCATAAGCATGGTCATCCGCTCGGTTATGATTCAAATCCACTCGCCTGACGACATGCGCGGCCGCATCTCGGCGGTCAACTCTATTTTCATCAGCGTGTCCAATGAGCTGGGCGCCTTCGAATCCGGGCTTCTAGCCCAGCTCATGGGCACGGTGCCCAGCGTCCTCTTGGGCGGCGCCGTAACGCTCGTCACGGCTGCCGCGGCGACGCTATGGTCGGGAGATCTGCGCCGGATGGATTTGCCCGCCAAATAGCGCATCGTGCGCATGGGCCTTTAGTCCCTTATTTGGTGAGCCTCCGGACCCCTGCGGAAACCGCCGAATATCCTTACCCTTCTAGCATGGAACAAAAAACCTCGTGCGGCTGGCTCTTCGCCTTCGCCCTAACGGCTTTTGCGCTCCCCTCTCGCGCCAAGGCGCTGGCACCTTGTACGAATCCTCAAAGCCGGTCGCCGCAGTGCTCTTGCTCTGCCATGTTCCCGAAAGGTTCGCCGCAATACGGCGCCTGCGCCGACGCGCAAAAAGGCCGCTCCACACGCGCCCGAGTTCTGCCCCGTCTGCAAAAATTAGACGCCGCCCTGGCCAAGCCCGGAGAAGACCGTTCCGCCGTTTCCAGCAGCCTGGAGGATTTTTTCGACGCCTCGTCCGCCGGATCCGGAAACCGCGCGGCGTCTCCAGTCTCCGCCGCGGCCGGCGCCGAGAACGCCCTTGAAACGCCGGCTTTGCGGGCTCCTGAACCCGAAAAAGCGGCGGAAAGCTCGTCCCTGACCATACCGCCCGCGCCCTCTCTGCCTGATGCGCCCAAACCCAATATTAAGCGCCATTCCAAGCCGGACTATTTTTATCGCACGTTGCTTCCCGCCAGCTGGGCCGCGACGGCTTTGGATGCGTACAGCACGGCTAAGGTGCTGGGCAAGGGCGGCTACGAAATGGATCCCCTTTACACCGCATTTGGGAACAAAAACGAAAAAGGAGTGATCACCTCGATGCTCGTCGGCCAAGCGGTGGTTACGACCGCGGCCATCCTGCTCCACCGCGCGGGTAAAAAGCACCGTGTCCTGCGCTGGATCGCCGACGGCCTGCTGGCCGGCAAAACCGGAGCCAACGTCGAAGGCGCAACGCATAATTTTCTGCTTCTGTCTCATTGGCCTCGCGCTCACCGGCCCCGCGTCCTGCCCTGCGCCGGCGCGCCCTGCCGCCGCTTTTAATCGGACGCGCGAATTTTGGTAAAATCCAGAATATCGCGCGATGACCAGACTTGAAGCCTCGCCCAATCTCGAAACTGAGACGGTTACCCTCAAAGTCGCCGACGGCACGTCCATGA
The DNA here is from genome assembly GCA_027451985.1 of Elusimicrobiota bacterium. Taxonomy (GTDB): domain Bacteria; phylum Elusimicrobiota; class Elusimicrobia; order UBA1565; family UBA9628; genus JAGWJU01. The sequence continues at coordinate 44,735 of DAIDHS010000010.1, read as the reverse complement.
ACGCTTACGCCTCGCGGCCCTCGGGCGCGGGGCCTTCCCCCGGGCTGCTCGTGTTTCAGGAAGCCTTCGGCCTCAACCACTACATACGCGGGATGGCCGATCGTCTGGCACGGGAAGGCTATTTCACCCTGGCGCCGGAGTTGTTTCACCGAAGCGCTCCCGGATTCGAGGGCTCCTATACCGATTTTAGCGCCGTCATGCCGCACGTCCGCGCCTTGACCAACGAGGGGCTGGAGGCAGACGTCAAGGCCGCGTTCAATTTCATGACAAAGGACTCCCGCGTCGCCCCCGGCCGTGTGGGGGCCATCGGCTTCTGCATGGGCGGACGCACGAGCTTTTTGGCCGCGGCGGCTTGCCCCTTGCGCGCGGCGGTCTCTTTTTACGGCAGCGGCATCGCCCCGGTCAAAACCGCACTGATCTCCAACCCTGGGCTTCTGGATCGCGCGCCTCGCATATCCGGGCCGCTGCTGCTTTTCTGGGGCGGGCAGGACAAAAATATCACCAGAGACCACCATCGCCAAGTGGCCGACGCGCTGGCCCAGGCTGGCAAGAAATTCGCCAGCGTCGAGTTCTCCTATGCGGACCACGGATTCTTCTGCGACGAACGCGCCAGCTACAACGCGGAAGCCTCCAAGCTGGCGTGGCCCATGGTTCTTGATTTTCTCCGATCGAATCTTTCGGACGCATAAGGAGCGTTATATGGGAATGGAATATTTCGCGGCATTCATCGGCCTGGTCTGCGCCGTCGCGGCCATTATGGTCGCAGTCATCGGCATCGAGCTTTGCGGAGGCGGATCCGGGGAACACGCCTAGCCGAGCCCCCGCCCGGGCCGCTCTTGAGTTCCCCCTTGCGCGTCATCCTTGAGGATGGCGAGATGCTCGCTGTCGACAAACCCGCCGGACAGGCCGTCATTCCGGGGCGCGGCCTTTCCGAAGAACCTCTCTGCCTTCAAGCGCAGCGGCACACCGGCGAAAAAATCTTCACCGTTCACCGCATTGATCGCGAAGCCAGCGGACTCGTAATCTTCGCGAAGAACCCGCGGACCCACCAGAGGCTCTGCCGGGATTTCGAAGCCCGCCGCGCGCAAAAAACCTATTGGACCGTGCTTCTGGGTTCGCCCGCTCCCACGGGGACCATCGACAAGCCCCTGCGCCTTTTCGGCTCCGGACGCATGGGCGTCGCCGATTCAAAAGGCCAGCCGAGCCTCACGCGCTACAAGATGCTCGAGCGTTTTGCAGGAGCGGCCCTGGTGGAGGCCTTCCCCCTAACGGGCCGCCGCCATCAATTGCGCATCCACTTTTTTAGTCTCGGAACCCCCATCCTCGGCGATCCGCTTTACGGCCGGCCGCCCCGCCCGGTCGGGGGATTCCCCAGGCTCATGCTGCATGCCTTGGAACTCCGGCTTCCGGGAGCGGATCATGGCCCGCCCTTGGTCCTGCGCGCCGAGCCGGACGATGAATTTCTCCGCCTGCTCTCCCTCCTGCGCGCCGAAGGCCGCGGCGCCGCCTCATGAACGTCCTTTTCTACAAGCCTTACGGCGTCGTCTCTCAGTTCACGCCGCTGCGCGGCAAAAAGACCCTGGCCGCGTTCGGACTGCCCAAAGGAATTTATCCCTGCGGACGGCTCGATCACGACAGCGAAGGGCTTCTGATCTTAAGCGACGATGGGCGCCTGCAAAGCCGGCTGTGCGAACCGCGCTTCGCGGTCCCTCGGACCTACTGGGCTCAGGTGGAGAGAGTTCTGGACGCGGCGGCAATCTCCCGTATCCGTAAAGGGCTCGTCCTAAAGGACGGGCCAACCCGCCCCTGCGAAGTTCACATCCTAGAGAAAGAACCGACGCGCTTTCCGCGCGTGCCGCCCGTGCGCTTTCGCAAAAACGTGCCGACCGCGTGGCTGGAGATTACCTTGACGGAGGGACGAAACCGGCAGGTCCGCCGGATGACGGCCGCCGTAGGACATCCGACGCTGCGCCTCATCCGCGCGAGCCACGGTCCCTTTTCTCTCGGAGCGCTCGCGCCCGGCCAGTGGCGGCGCGCCGAGACGGCGCCGGCTACTTAAGGACGCGGGACGCTATCGCGGGGAACTCCGCCCGCGTCCGAGCGACTTCTCCCAAATCGATTTCCGCGCGGAGAACTTCTTCTTTCTCGCTCGCCTCGGCAAGAACCCTGCCCCACGGATCGAGCACGACGCTGTGTCCCCCGGCACGGCTGCCGCGGCTGGCGCCGGCGCAGTTGGCCGCCGCGAGGAAGCACAGATTCTCGATGGCTCGGGCGCGGGTCAGCACGCGCCAGTGCTCCAAGCGGGAAAGCGGCCATGCCGAGGCGACCAAGAACATTTCAGCCCCCGCGTCTAAGAGCCGACGGTAAAGCTCCGGGAAACGCAAATCAAAACAGGTGGAAAGCCCGAAGACGCCTCGCGTCGTCGCGGCCGTGACGACGTCTTTTCCAGGAACGAGCAGGCTTCGCTCCTGGGATTTATAACCGAAAAGATGAATCTTCCTGTACGCGGCGGCGATTTCTCCGCGCTCGTCGATCAGGACCGAGGTATTGTGAAGCCCTTCGGCGCTTTTCTCAAGGAAACTGCCCATCATTACCAGGGCCTTTAGTTCCGCAGCCTTGGCGCGAAGCAGCCGGACGGTCACGCCGTCAATGGGCTCGGCGTCTTCGGCGTAGCGGTCGAAGGCGGAATAGCCCACGTTCCACAATTCCGGCAGAATCACGAGATCCGCTCCCGCGGCTTCTCCCAACAGCCTCTCGGCGCGCTCAAGCCGTACGGATTTTTCCTCGTCCCCCACTTGCATCTGGACCAGCGCGAGCTTAAGCGGCCGCGAGGGGCTCCGAGAAGTCTCTGGAGTCATCGAATTCAGCGCCTTTGCGCCCGCGGCGTGTGCCGCATGATTTTCCGTGAGCCGTCGGCTCCAATGACAAGAATCTCTCCCTCTTCCGGACGCTCCACCCTGTCGGAAAGCCCCCGGCCCGTCTGCACCCCCAGCATCAGGACCCTGCAGGGCTTGCTGTACGGGTTCTGGAACTGATGGCAGACACCCGTGCCGGCGGGACGGCTGACGGCATCACCCGCCCGCAGTTCGTGGGTACGCGCTCCCAAACGCAGGCGGCAGCGCCCCGAGAGAACGAAGAAAAACTCCTCCTTGCGGCTGTGACAATGAAACCGCGACGCGCTTTTTCCCGGCGGAATTTCCGTGACGTCTATACCCAAGCGACGCGTTCCCGTGGCCCGGCCCAGGTCCCATGAGATTCCAGCGAATCCGAAGTCTGCATATCGCTCGGGGGCGATATCGCGGAGATTTGCGACGCAGTGCGGCCGCTTTGTTTTCATGCGCATATCCTATCAGATATCGCCCGGGACGGGCCTAGGCCGCAAAAAACTCACGCTCTAAAAATCAGCCCGGATGTTGTAAAATCAGGCCATGAAGAAGCCTAGCGCCCCGGTGGCCCAAAAAGACAAAGTTTTTTCATCCGCGATTTCCAAAAAGAAGGATTGGCGCCAAGCCGCGCAAGAGGCCGCCGAGAAGGCCAAAGCGGGACTCTCCGGCCGTCCCTGCGATTGCGCGCTCTTCTTCGTTTCCGAGCCTTATCCCGGCTTAGATCCCGCGGAGCTTTCGTCTCTCCTCTCTAAAGCCTTGGGCACTCCCGCCCTGTTGGGCTGCAACGCCAGCGGCGTCATCGGGCAAGACCGTGAAATCGAAATGGAACCGGCCATTTCCCTCTTGGCCATGAGCCTGCCGGACGTCAAAATCTCTCCCTTTTCCCTTTCCGAGGCCGACATCGCGTCGCTCGCCTCTGGTCCGGATCTGGTGCGGACGCTGGACCTCTATCCCACGGAAAAACCCAATTTTCTCTGCCTCGCCGATCCCATGCTCTGCGACGTGGAGAAGCTCCTAGGGCTCTTCAATACAGGATATCCCGAGCGCCCCGTGGTCGGCGGCATGGCCAGCGGACCGGCCGTGGGCCTGCGAAGCTGGCTGGCCTTGGGCGGCGACGCCGAGCCCGTGGCGGCCTGCGGCCTCGCCCTTTCCGGCGAAATTTCCTTTGAAACCGTGGTCTCGCAGGGCTGCCGGCCCATCGGAGAACCCTTCATCGTCACCAAAGCCGACGGGCACGTGCTCTATGCCCTGGCCAGCCGCCCGGCCGTCGAAGTGCTCCTGGAGACCATCGAGAATCTTTCCCCCCACGACCGGGAACTCGCGCGGCACTCTCTGCTCGCAGGCCTGGTGATGAACGAGTACCAATCGGGTTTTAAGAGGGGCGATTTCCTTATCCGCAACATCATGGGTTCGGATCCTGAAAAAGGCGCTTTGATGATCGGCGCGCCCCTGCGCCCGGGACAGACTCTCCAGTTCCAACTGCGCGACGCCAAGACTTCCACCGAAGATTTGGAAGCGCTTCTCCACAATCCCGGGGTCAAGAGCGCCGCCCACGCGGCGCTCCTGTTCAGTTGCTGCGGCCGGGGCCGCGGGCTCTACGGCGCGCCCGACCATGACATCGGCCTCATCCAGTCCTTGCGTGGCCCCCTGCCCCTAGCTGGGTTCTTCGCCAACGGCGAGTTCGGGCCCATCGCCGGAAAAAACCACATCCACGGCTACACCGCAAGCTTGGCGTTCATCCGATGACCGGCGCGGGCGGCTTTCCCATTTCGGCGGACGAGGCCGAGGAGCGGGCCTTCATCCTTGAAGTCTACCGCTGGATGACGGGCGGCCTGGCCCTAACCGGCGGCGTGGCCCTCTACATGGCCGCGCACCCCGAAAGCATCCGCGCCCTGACGGCCAATCCGATTCTCTTCTACGGCCTTCTTATCGCGGAAGTGCTGGCGGTTTTCGGTTTGGCGGCCTTTGTGCGCCGCATGTCCTCAACAACCGCGTCTCTAGTCTTTCTTGGCTACGCGGCCCTAAACGGCGTGACGCTCTCCTCCATTTTTCTGGTCTACACCCAATCGTCCATCGCGAACGCTTTCTTCGTCACGGCGGGGACGTTCGCGGCGATGAGCCTTTACGGATGGCTCACCAAAACCGACCTGACGTCGATGGGGAATTTTCTTTTTATGGCGCTCATCGGCCTGGTGATCGCTTCCTTCGCCAATTTGTTTTTCAGGAACTCCACAATCTATTGGATTACGACTTACGCAGGAGTTCTCATCTTTACGGGCCTGACCGCCTACGACACGCAGAAGATCAAGGGACTTTTGAATCCCTCGGACGAGGGAACCGATGAGGAGACCAAAGAAGCCATCTCCGGCGCCTTGGCGCTCTACCTTGATTTCATCAACCTCTTTCTGGACATCCTCCAGATCATGGGCCGGCGCGAAGATTAGCGCTCCCCCCTGTTCTGGCGCTCAAGCTCCCGGACCGCGTCCTCCACGACTTTCGTCGCGGTTCGGTTGGCATCTTCCCCGCCCGCGGCCTCTACGGCGTGTTTGAGCGCCGTCGAAGCGATGATTGGGCCGAAGGCGGCCTTCAACCGCCGTGCGCGAGGCACAAGCTTTCCCTTGGGCAGAGCTTCGAAAGCTCCGGAAATATAAACCGGCAGGACGTCGGCGTCAAAATTGAGCGCCATGTAGCCCAGGGAGGGCTTGAACGCGCCCATGCGGCCGTCCTTCGTGCGCGTGCCCTCCGGGAAAATGAGCAGGTTGCGCCCATCCTTGAGGACGCGCCCGGCCGCAAGCAAAGATTCTTTCAAGCTTTTAGAACGATTGAAGGGTAGCAGGTTGGTGAAGTTGCCAAAGTACCAGCGATGGAGCGCATTGCTGAAGAAATAGTCCTGCGCGGCCAAAGATACCAAGCCGCATCCCGCTGGGCCCATGGCGTGCTTAACGAGCCCCATGTCCAAATGGCTGGTATGGTTAGCCGCAATAATGAGTCCGCCCCGGCTAGGAACGTGCTCTTTCCCCTGAACTTCCACGGAGAAAAACCAGGCGTAGACCGCGTGCTGGCCGAAAGCGAGAAAACGCCTGATGAGCCGCTTAATCACGACGTCCGGACCGTCAGCGTCCGCCGGCCGCGGCTCCGTCCATAAGCCGGCGGTAGAGGTAGATGTATTCCAGCGCCATCGTCTTCGTGGTCCCGTTGAGAGAGGCCTCGCCTCGCTCGTGCCCGCCCTCAGGGCTTTCGTAGAAATAGACCGGGTCGCCCATGGCCTCCATCTTAGCCGCCATCTTGCGCGCGTGCGCGGGCTCCACGCGGTCGTCGTCCGAAGAGGTGACGAAAAAGACCTTGGGGTAGTGCACGCCGGGCCTGACATTTTGATAGGGAGAGTAGCGCAGGATGGCCGCGGCCATTCTGGGATTGGCCGGATTGCCGTACTCGGCCTCCCATGACGCTCCGGCGCCGATATGGATATAGCGCATCATGTCCAGAAGCGGAACTTCGCAGATGACCGCATGGAATAGGTCCGGCCGCTCGGTGAAGGCCACGCCGACCAAAAGCCCCCCGTTGCTGCGCCCCATGATGCCCAGGCGCCGCGGCGAGGTGACGCCGGTCTTGATGAGCCGTTCGGCCACCGCAATGAAGTCGTCGTAAGCCTTTTGCCGGTGGGTCTTGAGCGCGGCTTCGTGCCAGCTGGGACCAAACTCGCCCCCGCCGCGGATGTTGGCCATGGCGAAGACGCCCCCCTTGGCGAACCACTCGTTGCCGATGACGGGCGAATAATAGGGCATGTACGCCGGCACCATGGGCAGTCCGAAACCGCCGTAGGCGTAGAGAAGCGTCGGGTTTTTTCCGTCTCGCTTCATGTTCTTCGGGTGCACAAGGAAATAGGGGATCATCGTGCCGTCGGCGCTCTTTGCCCAGTGTTGATCTACCGCCATCCCGGAAGCGTCGAAAATAGCCGACTGGCGCTTGATGGCGCGCGGCTTTCGGCCTGGGGCGTCGCCATCCACCTCGTAGAGCGTGGGCGGCACCAGGAAGCTCTCGTAGCTGATAAGCGCGCGGTTCTGGAACGGATCGGAACCCGCCACGGAAGTGCTGCCCTCGTCCGGCAGCGGGATGACGCGCGCGGTCCAGCCCCTGGGCCCCAGGCGCATCGCGAGCACGCGGCCGGAAACATCGTGCAGCACATCCATGTAGAGGACGTCCTTGGCGACGCTCAGGTCCACGAAAGCCGAAGCGCGGTCGGGCAGGTAAACCAGGCGGACGTGCTTGCCGAAATCAGGCGCGGAAATTTTATCCAGCGACAGAGAGACCAAAGCCCCGCGCGCGAAAAAGCGCCCGCCGGTCTTCCAGGCGCTTTGCAGGAGAGCCACTATTTGCCCGTGGAAAACACCCTGGACTTCGGCGCCGGGCGGCAGCGGGATGCGCTCAAGCCTCCCGCTCGGCTTGAGCAGGTACTCGCGCGAGGTAAAAAACGTCATTCCACGCGTCACGATGCTGGCCCGGCCTCCGGGCCAGAAGAAAGTCTGGGCGGACTCCTCCACGTCGCTTGGTTTTCCGGAGAAGATCAGGCGCGCCTGAGACAAGGGCGTGCCGCGCGTCCAGATTTTGACTTCGCGCGGATAGCCGGAGGTCGTCAGCGATCCGGGCCCGAAATTGGTCGCGACCAGAAGATGGTTTTGATCCAGCCAGTCGACGTCGGACTTGGCTTCGGGTACGTCGAAGCCGCCCTTAACGAAGGACCCCGTCGCGACGTCAAACTCCCGCACGACCGAGGCGTCCGTGCCGCCGCGCGAAAGAGAAAGAAGGCAGCGGTCGTTCTTAGGCGGCAGGCAGTCGGCGCCCTGCCAAAACCAATTCTGTTTTTCCTTCTTCGCCAGGGCGTCCAAATCCAGCACCGTCTGCCAGGGCGGGTTGGGTTTGGCGTAATCGGCCAGACGCACGCGGCGCCAAAGTCCATGCACATGCGTGCCGTCTTGCCAAAAATTGTAGACCCAATCGCCGCGCAGCGTCGGTTGCGGGATGCGGCTCTTGGACTTTAGAATCCGGCCGATGTCCTTCCTAAGCGCATCATAACGCGGATCGCCGGCCAGCACGGCCAAAGTTTTCCCGTTTTGCGCCTTGGCCCAGGCCAGAGCGTGCGGCGAATGCAGAGGCTCCAGCCACAAATAAGGGTCCGGAGGCACGGAAATTTTGTGAGCCGCCGCGGCCGAAGCTTTTGCGGCCGTCTGCGCCCGCGCGGCGGCGGGAAGCGCCAGAATGACGGCGGCAAGTACAAGACGAAGATTTTTCATGGGCGGCGATCCTCACGCATGGAATTGCAAGCGAAGTCGGAGAAAATCAGAAGAGCCACGTCCAGGCTAGCGCCCGTCCCAAAGAATTGACGCGGGCTTTATCCGCGCAAGGAAAGCGCTGATGGGCCCCAATTCGGACCGGCGCGTCGAAGCCGCCAGAGACGAACGCAAAACGGCCGAGCCCGCCGTGGTCCAGGGGCCCATGTTGCAGGCATTGGCCAAGTCGCTCCATCCCGGCTCCACCTCGCTGACCAAGCCCCCCGGGCCGGTCACATAGGAGGTGTCTACTCCGTCGCAGAGATCCGAAATTTCGTCCCCAGTTTCAGAATTCCAGGCCTGCGGGTACGCCGGGTGAGTGCCGTTGGTCGGGAACGGATCGGTGATGGCTTCCAAAGTTTCATGAGAGGACGTGACGCTCAAGTCCTCGAAGCCGGTGGCGCAGTCGGGAAACACGCCGTAATAGACGGGCACTCCGCTCTTGGCGGCGAACCCTTCATGATAGCCCTCGAAATCCTGGCAGGACAGGCTGCCGTCCGGCAGAGAAACGCTGATGCCGGACGGGAAATAGATCATGTAAAGAGCGTCCGCATTCGCGGGCGGCAGGCGCCCGTCCGCGATTTGCGCGGAGAGTTCCCGCTCAATCGCCGCGTCGCTGAGGCTTTTTGATTTGTTCTCCGGGATAATCGTCGTCGCGCCGGCGTAGCGCCCGCGGCTGATAATTTGTCCGGTGCCCGCCCGGCCGCCGACCGCCGGGACGTTCGTGTCGTATTCCGAAAGCCAGTCCAGGTAGCCGCTGTTGAGGATGTTGGCGTAGAACGGACCAATTTTGGCGCGGGTTTGGGCGTCGACGTTTTGTCCCCAAAAGATCACGTAGACCGTGGCCTGGGAAATCACCGGCCCGCCGTAATAACGCACAAGACGAGGTCTCGCGGCCGCGAAATTAAGAGGCGGGAACTCCGGCTGGAGGCCGCCATGGACGACCCGGAACATGCCATAGGGCGCGGCCAGGGCCGCCTGGGCGCAGAGCAAGAGCAGCATTATGAAGGGAAGAGTCGTCCCGCACGCCTTTTTCATCGCCATCTCCCACGCGGAATAGGCGCTTATTATACGAGTTTTAGGAGATCTGGACGAAGGGCTATTATCGCGGCCCAGCGCACACGAAAGCGTAATGATAGGCGAAGAGACGGCGGCGCAAAAGCCTGAAGCCGAAATTCCGCAAGCGCCGGCGGGCTTCATCCGGAGCGTAGACGTGGTCCTTGGGCGGGCCGACCGGGCGCTCCACCGCCGCGTTCCAATCGATGAACACCGCGCGGCCGCCCGGAGCGAGCAGGGACATGAGGGACCGCAGGGCCTCGTCGCCCAACTCGTGCAGGACGTTCAAGGCCAAGACGCCCGCGGCTTGGCCGGCCAGGCCGCGCGCCTCCACAGTACCCGACAAAACCGGGACGACGTTTGGTTGCGGCCGGCGCTTGAGCTTGTCCTTGAGCTTTTCGAGCATTTCCTTCTGCTCGTCCAAGGCCGCGATTTTAAGATCCGACCGCAGACGGCCCAAGGCCAGGGCGTAGGCGCCGGTGCCCGTGCCGAAGTCCACCACGAGCGCGCCTTGCCCGGGCGAGAGCAATTCAAGCGCGTCTTTCGGCGGCAGGTAGGCAAAGCGCGACTCGTCGTCTAGGGCCACGGCCTTGGCGGGATTAAAGCGCTCCGGCTGCCTGGCCCCCGCCCGCGAGCCCTCTACGGGCTGTTTTTCCCGTCCCATCCCAACTTCCTTAATATGTCCTCCATCAGGCACCAGCGCGTGAAGGACGACTGCACCAGGTTGGCGCCCACGAAGGCAGTAAACCACAGAAACTGCCAGCTGATCCAGTAGGCCAAGGCCAAGCTAATCAGGATGAAGCTTCCGGCGATGAGGCGAATGCGGCGCTCAAGGTTCATGGCGGCCTCCTTTGGCTAGCAGGTAGTACAGCACGGGCACCAGCACGGGCGACAAGGCCGTCGAGGCCAGCTCGCCCGCCATCAGGGACAAGGCCAGGCCCTGGAAGATGGGGTCGAACAGGATGACCGAGGCGCCCACCACCACGGCCGCGGCGGTCAGCAAAATGGGCCGAAAGCGCACCACGCCCGCGTCGATGACGGCTTCCTCCAATGGCATGCCCTCGCGCAGGCGCAGCTGGATGAAGTCGACCAGGATGATGGAGTTGCGCACCACGATGCCCGCGCCCGCGATGAAGCCGATCATGGAGGTCGCGGTGAAAAACGCGCCCATGAGCCAGTGCGCGGGCAAAATGCCGACCAAGGTGAGCGGAATGGGCGCCATGATGACCAGGGGCACGCTGAATGACTCAAACCAGTAGACCACCAGCACGTAAATCAGCACGAGCGCCAAAAGAAAGGCCGCGCCCAGATCGCGGAAGACCTCGTAGGTGATCTGCCACTCGCCGTCCCACTTGAGCGCCGTCTGCAGGGAATCGGGCGGCAGGTGCGCGTAGTACTGCACAAGGTTCACGCCCATGGACTTGGCCAGCGCCTGGATTTTCCCCCGCAAGGCCAGAATCGCGTAGACCGGGCTTTCCAGACGCCCCGATACGTCCGCGATGACGTAGGCCACGCGCATCAAGTTCTTGTGGTAGATAGGCGGGTCGGCCAGCCGCGGCTCCACGCGGGTCAAGGCGCCGATAGGCACCATGGTGCCGTTGGCCGAGGGCATCTCGATACTTTTCACCGCGGCCAAGCCATGCCGGTCGGCCTTGGGCAGGCGCAGTATGATGTCCACGGGCTCTTTTTGCTCGGCCACGTGCGCCAGGCCCGCCGTCTCGCCATTTAAGGCCAGGCTCACGGTCTGGGCGATGCGCGCGGCGGGAATGGCGTTCAAGGTCGCCTTGCGGCGGTCGACGTCCAGGCGGTCCAAGGGCTCGGGGTCGGGCACGTAGGTGTCCACATCCGTTATGCCCTCGGACTTTTGCAGCAGCGCCTCGATGCGGCGCGCGAGCTTGGCCTGGGTCTTCAAGTCGGAGCTGTAAATTTCCAGGACCAAGGTGGAGAGCACCGGCGGGCCGGGCGGCACCTCGGCTACCTGGAAGCGCGCGCCGTATTTCTCCGCGACGGGCTTTAAAATCTCGCGCGCCTGGGTCGCGATGGCGTGGCTCTGCCGCGAGCGCTCGCGGTGATCGGTCAAATTGACCGTCAGCTCGGCTTGGTAGGGCATGTGGCGCAGGAAGTAGTGCCGCACCAGGCCGTTGAAGTTAAACGGCGCGGCCGTGCCCACGTAGGCGGTCACGCGCCGCACCTCGGGGATGGCCTTCAAGGCCTGGGCCATGTCCCCGGCCGCTTGGTTAGTGCGCGCCAAAGAGCTCCACTCGGGCATGTCCAGCACCACGTCGAAGCTGTCCTTGTTGTCGAAGGGCAGCATCTTGACCGCGACCATCTTCAGAGGAATGAGCGCCGCAGCCGCGCCCAGAAGCGCCAGCATCGAGGCGAAATACCACCAGCGCGCGCGCTTGTTCTCCAGCAGGGGACGCATGAAGCTCCGGTAGAGCCGGTCCAAGCGTCCCTCGCCGGCGGACTTTTCATGCTCCTTGGGCGGCCAGGCCTCGATGATGCGCGCGAAGGCCCAAGGCGAAACGATAAAGGCCACGGCTACGGAGAAAAGCATCGCGAAGGACGCGCCCACGGGAATGGGCCGCATGTAGGGGCCCATCAAGCCGCCCACGAAGGCCATGGGCAGAATCGCCGCGACCACCGTCCAGGTCGCCAGGAAGGTGGGGTTGCCCACCTCGGCCACGGCCTCCACGGCCAGGACCCAAATCGAGCGGCCGTCCTTCATGGAATAGTGCCGGTGGATGTTCTCCACCACCACGATGGCGTCGTCGACCAAAATGCCGATAGAGAAGATGAGCGCGAAGAGCGTGATGCGGTTGAGCGTGTAGCCCAGGAGAAAATAGGCCAGGAGCGTCAAGGACAGGGTGACGGGGATGGCGACCAGGACCACGGCGGCCTCGCGCAGGCCCAAAGCCAGCGCGATGAAGATGGCGACTGAAATGGTCGCCAGCAGCATGTGGAAGAGCAGCTCGTTCGACTTATCCTTGGCTGTCTTGCCGTAGTCGCGCGTGATGGAAATCTTCAAGGCCGGGTCGAGCGTCGGGCGCAGGGCTGCGACGCGCTTTAAGACGGCTTGCGCCACATCGGTGGCGTTCGAACCCCGGCGTTTGGACACGGCCAAAGTGACGGCGGGAACATCTTGAAGCTTGCCCGCGGCCCCCCAGGTGCGCACGTCGCGCTCTTCCTGGTCCGGCCCGTCCGTCACTTTGGCGACGTCCTTGAGTTCAATCGCGCGCCCGCCCGAAACGCCCAGCACCACGTCTCCCAGCTCTTGCGCGGTGCGGATGAAGGAGTCGGTCTCGACCAGCGTCGCCTTGCCGCCCTGGTTGTAGCGCCCCGCGGGCAGGCGCGCGTTGGAGGCTTGGATGATGCCCAGGACCTCGAGCGGCGTCAGGCGGTGCCGCGCCAGCGCCGCCGGATTAAAATGGACCAGGAACTCCCGGCGCCGCCCGCCGATGATGCCCACGTCCGAGACGTCGTCGACCGCGGCAATTTCTTGGCGCAGGTCCGCGGCGTCTTGGCGCAGGGCCAGGCCGTCCATGCCTTGGCCCCACAAGGTCAAGGTCAAAATGGGCACGTCGTTGATGGAGCGCGGCTTAATCAAGGGCCGGCCCGCGCCCGGCGGCAGAAGGTCCAGGTTGGCGAAGACCTTGGAGTAGACCCGGGTCATGGCCTGCTCCGGATCGGTGCCCACCTTGAAGCGCACGATGAAGAGCGCCGAGCCGGGGTTGGCGGTCGAGTAGATGTACTTGACGCCGGGAATCTCCCAGAGCTTCCGCTCGCCCACGTCCACGATGCGCTTCTCGGTCTCCAGTGCGCTCGCCCCCGGGAAAGGCACCATCACGTCGAACATGGGGACGTTGATCTGCGGGTCTTCCTCGCGCGGGAGCTTTAAAATCGCGAAAACTCCGGCCAGAATCGCGGCCAGGGCCAAAAGCAAGGTGATTTTGGAATGGATGAAGCCCCGGGCCAAGTGCCCAGCCACGCCCAAGGAGCGCTCGGAATCCTTCACGGTTTGGCCTCCAGGTCGGCGCTCATCGCGTTGACGGACGAGCCGCTGAGCTTGCCCGCGGAGAGCAGGAGCCGCGCGTAGCTCATCTGCGCGCCGTAGAGCGCCTGCGCGTAGCCCTCCTGCGCCTGGGCCGCGGCGTTTTCCGCGCGCAGCACCTCCATGATGCTCTGCCGGCCCTCGTGATAGAGCGGCCTAAAGAGCTCCAAGGATTTTTGCGCCTGCGCCACGGCCTTGCTTAGCACCGGCAGGCTCTGCGACGCGGTTTGATAGGCCTCGTAGGCCTGGGACACCTCGACGCGCACGGCTTCCTCGGCCGCCGCCTGCCGCGCGCGGCTCGACTCCACCTCGGCCCGGGCCTGGTTTTGCCGGAAAAAGTAGGTCGGATCGCCGAAGGGCAGGCTCGCCTCGACGCCGATCATGCGGTTGGACGGGCTGCTGGAAAAGTCGGGGGTGTTGGTCTGCAGGGACGCGAAGGCGTCTAGGCGCGGCAAAAGGCTGTCCTGCGCGCCGCGGCGCTTGATCTCGGCCGCCTGCGCCGCAAGCGCGGCTTCCCGAATCATCGGCCGGACGGACAAGGCGTCTTGCACCAGGTCCTGTTCTGAAGCCGGCGCGTAGCCGGCATGGCCCAAGCCGCCCGAGAGAGACAGGGCCTTGGCGTCCGCGCCGATCAAGACGGCAAGGCTCGCGCGCGCCGCGGACAAGTCGCCCTGCGCGCCCACCAAGCGGGCGCGCATCTGGCCCAAAATGGCCTGCGCGGCGTAGTAGTCCGAGCCCAGGATGAGGCCTTTTTCCTCGAGCTTCTGCGCGTCCGCGACTTCCTTTTCGGACGAGGCGATGCGCTCGTCCAGCGTTCCAATAAAAGCTTGGTCCAAAAACACGCGCAGGCAGGTCGCCAGCGCTTGGTAGCGGACTTCCTCCATCTGCCCCTGTTCGGCCATCTCGCTCCCGGCCAGGCCCAGGCCGGCCAATTGCCGCCCGTGCTCCAAGTCAAAGCCCGTGAACACGGGCAAATCGAGGTTGAGCGAGCCGTTGATGTTGGTGAGGTAGCCCGGCTGGTTGAGCTTGGAGACGGCGAAATCCTGCGCGCTAAAGCGCCCCTGCTCCAAAAGCGAACCGAAGGCGTAGACCGGGTTGTCGCTCCGCACCGCGGAGGCGTCCGCGGAGAGCCGGGGCAGGCTACGGGTCAGAGCCGCGCCGACCGCGGCGTCGGCCGAGCGCACGTCCGCCCGCGCGGCGCGCAACCCCGGGTCGTGCGCCAAAGCCGCGGCGACGGCTTCCGAAGGCGTGAACGATTGGGCCGTCGCGGAGCGGATGAAGAAAAGCGCCGCCAAGGCCAAGGCCGACGCCGTCAGAATCCGCGCGGCGCTTCTTTTTTCTCTTTTCATGCTCAAGCGCCCAAAACGGAAGCTTCCACCGCGACCGGGGTCTTCAAGCTCGCGGACACCAGACAGTGCTTCTTGGCGAGTTCGATGAGGCGCCCGGCCCGCTCCGCGTCCTGCGCCGCGACCTTCACGACCGGCCGCAGCGTGACCGCGGTAAAGAGCAAGCCCTCGGCCGTCTTGTCGAGTGTGCCTTCGGCGCGGCTTTCATAGCCCAGCACGGCGAGCTTGGACTTGCGCGCCACGGCGAAGAAGGTGGTCATGAGGCAGGCCTCTACCGCGGCGACGAAGAGGTGCTCCGGGCTCCACCAGGAGTCCTGCCCCCCGAATTCGGGCGGCGGCCCCACCAAGAGATCGGGCTTGCCTTGGGCCGAAAGCCCGGCTTGGGCCTCGTCCTTCCACTTGAGGCACGTCTCGTAGCGGTAGGGCAGTTCAGCCATCGCTTCGGCTTTCCTTTGCGCGCTCCGGCAGAAACTCCGGAACGGCCAAAAAAGGGACCGGCGCGCCGTGCATGACCTTCTCGGCCGCGGTGCCGAAGACCGACCTCAAGAAAGATGGGCGGCGCTCGGTTTCCATGACGATCAAGTCGGCCTGGCGCTCCTCCCACAGCTTCAAAACGCCCCGCGCCGGATCGCCCTTGACCGGGATGCTCTCGATGCGCTCGGGAAAGGACTGCAGCCCCGCGGCTTTCCCGCCGCGCGCGGGCTTTCCCAATCGCGCAGACAAAAGCTTAGCCCCGGCCGCGCGCGCCAAACCCGCGGCGTAGGCCAGGGCGCGCAGGCCCGCGCCGTCCTCGCCGATGGCGCACAAGACCAGGCGCGGTGGCTTAACCGACGCCTGCGGCCGCACGATCATGACGGGTCCCGCGGCGGCGCGCACCACGCCCTCGGCCACCGAGCCCATCCACAAGCGTCCCGCGCCGGTGCGGCCGTGGGTTCCCATGAAGGTCAAATCCACCTTTTCATCCCGCGCCGCGCGCAAAACGGCCTCGACCGGAGGCTTCTCTCTGATGAGGACTTTGGCTTGGCCGCCTCCCGAGCGGCGCATCCAGGCGGCGGCGTGATTTTCGGCGCGGCGCTGGGCGCGGGCGGTCTCGCGCAGGATGGACTTCATCTGCACCTGGGTGAAATAGGGCGGAAACTCGAAGTGCTGCGCATGGACCAACGCCAGGGACGCGCCGAAAAGGTCCGCCCAAAGGCGGGCGTAGCGTGCGGCCGCGGCCGACGCGGCGCTAAAATCCGCAGCCACGAGAATTTTTTTAGGTGGCGAAAACCCCTCCTCCAAGCTCATCGCGGACTCCCAAGAGACAGCCACTCTTTAGGACCCTTTTTTCGCGGTCGACAAGCCGCAGATGTCGTAGGCCGGGCAATAGCGGACGACTCCCGTGGCCAAAGGCACGAGGCCCAGCCACGCCCATACGCTTTTAGGTCCCCAAAAAGCTAAGGAGACGATGAGCGCGCCGCCGACGATCCTAATCCACCGATCCCACGAACCCACGTTTGCTTTGAACATATTCATCCTCCTAGAGTCTTACACCACGCCCCAAATTCCAGTCACGGCCGCAAAAACATAGGCCAGCCCCATCTGCCGCCATAGGAAATTCCAAAAGCGACGCTGGCAATCAGTAAGCCCACTAACACACCCAATAGTACTTTCCATATATCAGAAGACTTAAAATGATGGAATTCCCACACAGGCTTTATCCCCTATTGATTATAGCAATAGCAACAAAACTGCCTTGCACCAGAACGTTGCATTTTATAGCGATAAACGCAATGTCCATGGAGATTTCGTCATGAGCTATTATCATGATATTCCCGTCCACTCCAAATCTACGAATGGCTGGAAAATAATTAAACGGCGCCCTATGTCAGCCAGCGTGGCTGCGCGCGCCTAGTAAAGCGCTTTTCTCCATGTGGCGGACGACTTCTTCGTCCGCCACCTTAGCGAAAATTTCGCAGAATTATCCGATGGCGAAAAATCAGAAGTCTCCTCAACACAGGCGGCCTCGACGGCCAGGCGTCGCAGGGCTACGTCCGTTTCCCGCGAAGAGACCGGCGTCGCCGCCATGATTCTAGCCGCACCTCAAACTTTTCCATTCCTAAGGCATCCCAAAGATTCTCGCGGCCCAACAAGCAATAAGCGCACATTCCGCAGGTCCTCCCCAACCAAGGCACCTCCCGCGCAATCTCCGACTCTGAATCATGCGACTCTTTTACCCGTCTCTAACACTACACTCACGATCTGATGGCCGAAAATAAGCTGAAGCTCAGCTCCGGCAGACGGCGCAGACGTCGACGCGAATCAAGATGTCCTCGGGTCGGATTGCCGGCACGGGTATCCCCATCATTTGCAGAGGCCACCCGGGAGTCTCAAGAACCATCTCCCGCATCGCGGAGCCGATTTCTGCCATGGCCCTAAGGCCTACCGAAAAGATTCCTTAATCGCCTCGCTCGCTTTGCCGCTAAGAGAAAGCTTCGCCGCGGCCGGAGTAGTGCCGCGAGATAATGTCGAATCCAGATCTTCGTAGGCTCGGATGCCGCTGGACCGATAGAAAACTCCAATGGGAAACCGCCCGGGGCTCTCCATCGCCCGGGTCATGGCCGCGGAAAAGTTCGACGCGTCGTGGCCCGAATCTTCGAGCTTATAAACCCGTTGCCGGAACCACGGATAGGTATTCACTTTGTTGAAGGTTACGCAAGGGGAGAGGCAATCCACCAGGGAAAATCCTTTATGTTCAATCGCCTGGGTCACCAGAGAGGCCATGTGCGCGATGTCGCCGCAGAAGGCGCGCGCCACGAAGCTCGCACCCGCAGCCAGAGCCAGGGCGATGGGGTTGATGGGATTTTCGATGCAACCCTCGGGTGTGGACTTGGTCATAGTGCCCTTCATCGTGGTCGGAGATGCTTGGCCGGTCGTCAGACCGTAGATTTCGTTATTCATCACTAAATAAGTCAAGTTCAGGTTGCGGCGCATGGCGTGGATGAAATGCCCCATGCCGATGCCGTAGCCGTCCCCGTCCCCCCCGACCGCGATGACCGTCAGCGCCGGATTGGCCAACTTGGCGCCGGTCGCCAGCGGCAGCGCCCTGCCGTGGATTCCGTGGAGGCCGTAAGCTTTGAGAAATCCCGGCAGATTCGAGGAGCAACCGATGCCCGAGACGCAGAGCACGTCCTTGTTGGCCAGACCCAGGGCTGCACAGGCCTTTTCCACGGCGTTGAGCACGCCGAAGTTCCCGCAAGACGGGCACCAATCCGGCTTGGTCTCCGAGCGAAAATCCTCCGCTTTCACGGCGGCCGGGCTTGGACTAGTCATGGAGGGCCTCCTCTGCGCGGCGCACCGACGCCTCCGGATCGAAAGGATCGCCGTCGTATTTGAGCCAGCGCCTAACGATGTCAAAGCCGGTTTCCATCCGGATGAGGCGGCAAAGCTGCGCCGTATAGTTCTCTTCAATGGCCATAACCCGCTTGGCGCGCTTGAGTATCGCGAGCACCTCTTCGCTCCGAAAGGGATGAAGGTTGCGGATGGGCAGGAAATTGACCCGCGTCTTGCGGCCTTCGTTCAAGCAACGCATGACATGCCGAGCCGCGCCGCACGATGAACCCCAGGAAACTAGGGTCAAATCCGCGTCCGCAGGGCCCTCCAGAACCTCCGGCCTCAAGGCCTCGGCCGCAGAATCGAGTTTGCGCATGCGTTTGTCCATCATGGCTTTCCTCATCGCCGGGTCCGGATGAACGTCCGAGATGAGCCGCCCCTCTTCATCATGTTCGTCCGAGGCGGCAACGTGGATGAAGCCCGCCTGCCCCGGCGCCGCGCGCGGTGAAACTCCATTGGAAGTAACGGCATAGCGCTTAAAACCATCCTGCCCGGACCCCGAATTCTGAGCCCACACGCCGCGGTCTATAGGCAAAGCGGCGTTCAAATCATCGACCGTCTCGCGGTGCTCGGCTAAAATGAGGTCCGAGAGAACCACCACCGGCAGTTGGAAACGCTCCGCCAAGTTGAAGGCCTCGCCCATCGTATAGAAAGCATCCTCCACACCGGTGGGAGCCAAAATGATTTTCGGATAATCTCCCTGGCTCGCTCCCAGGATCTGGAACAAATCACCCTGCTCCGAACGAGTGGGAAGTCCGGTCGAGGGACCGCCGCGCTGAACCTCGACCACCACGAGCGGCGCCTCGATCATACCGGAAAGCCCCAAGCCTTCAGTCATGAGGGCGAAGCCGCCGCCCGAAGTCGCGGTCATGGCTCGAACGCCGGCCACGGAAGCGCCAATGGCCATATTGATCGCCGCGATCTCGTCTTCCGTCTGCTTGAAGACCATGCTGTAGGCCGCAGCGCGGGGCGCCAGCCAATGCATGATGGAAGACGCCGGCGTCATCGGGTAGGCCGAGAAGAACTTGCAGCCGGCGGCCACGGCTCCGAAGGCCATCGCTTCGTTGCCGCTCAAAACCATGCGCCGCTTGCCGTCTCCGGATACCGGGACCGCAGAATCGCCGAAATGCGCCACAGCGTAGCCATGTCCCGCGCGTGCCGCCAAGATATTGCCTTCGATGACGGCCGTGGTTTTTTTCTTGAAAGTCTCGCGCAGCAACTCCGCAAGGACATCCATATCAAGACCCGCAAGAAATGCCGCAGCCCCCAGGGCCGCGGAGTTCTGCATGAGCGGATTTTGAGCAAGCTGGCCGCAGGGAAGGCCGAGGGCGCGCGCGCCCGATTGAAGCCGGCTCGAATCGACGCGCAGCCTGTCGCTGTTGAAGAGCACTCCTTTTCCCGCCCGCGGTCCTTCTCGGTCGATGGTCTCCTGGTTCAAGGCAATGAGGATGTCGCAGGAGGAGGATTGGAGACAGGGCTTTTGCGTGCCGGCCTCTGCCATGAACAGGACATGTCCGCCCCGAATGACGGACTCGTAAGAATTATAGGCGTAGACCTGAAGGCCGGAGCGGGCGCACGCTTTAATGTAGCTTTGCCCGGCGGCCGCGATGCCGTCGCCGGCCGCGCCTCCGATCCAAAGCCTGAATGACGCCGCTTTCGTGCCCGCTTCCGCAATCCCGCTCATAATTCCCCCTAAACGCCCATCTGGGCCAGCATGGCGCAGATGTCATTGATGGTCTCCGTCAGCTTTGGGTGAGAGGCTTCAAAGCCTCTGACTGTCATGGCCAGCCCGTCCAAGGCGCTTTTTAAAAGATGCGGCGCTTTTTCGCGCCGTGCCGCTTCCTCGGCCGCCACCTGAGCGAAGCCTGCGATGCTCCGGGAATCTTCTTTGTGGGTCTTGGACAATCCGGCTAATTCCGTCTTCAAGACCTTGAGCCGCCGCAGCAGCTCCGTTTTTTTGCCCGCGTCTAGGGAGTCGATTCGGCGTACGGACTGCTCTATTTTCCTGACGGCATCTTCCATTTCGCCCATGGTTCCCTCCTTGGCTCCATTCGCTGCGAGACTCCCGCCGCCCGCTCCACCTCCGCCATACGCGCCGGGTTGAGCAAACGCCTCACGCATGGAAAAACCTCTTTCTCTTCATAGTTCAGATGCCTCTCGAGCCGATAGGAAAGGCTGGAGACGGAGAAGCGGAAAGAATAGGCGCGGGCATTCCCGGCCAAGCAGCAAATCGATTCCAGGATATGGATGATGTCGTTGATGGCCGCATGATCTTCATCGACCACGGACAAGCAAGGCGTTCCGTCCGGTCCCATCTCTTTTGCGGCTACGGCCAAAAATCGCCGCTCAAGAGCTTCGTGCGCTTGCAGCTTGACGCTGAGAAGTTCCGCCGTCTCCTTGAATTTATGGAGCATTTCCGGCTGAAATTCCTCCTCTCCGGAGGAGTCGGCAGGGAGGCACCGGGCCAGCACCTCCATCAGGCGGCGGATTTCTCCGTGCTTTTCCACGAAACCGTCAATCATGTCCATAGCCGCCTCAACTCTCTTCAAGTATATGGCGCAACACTGCGTCCATCAAGTGTGCCGGCACCTCGCTACTTCTGCCATAAAATCAAGGGTAACTCCGCAGGCACGCGTACCCCCGGGAAAAAAGGAACGGCTCGGGAGGTATAGTCGCTCATCGGCCGCGTGGCTGGGACGCGCGCACGATAAATGTAGCCGTTAGCGGCTCCCGCGATCTTTTCGCCGCGCTCCATCTCCTGCCGCAGGGCATTTTCGCCGCGAACGGCGTCGGCGCAAATCTCCACGCGCACGGCGTCCGGATCCAAATCCCCAAAATAAACAGGAACGCTCAGCACTCGGTGCTCGCTCTCGTTTTTGGCCACCGTGCCTCCAATGTGCACGCCGCCCCAGCGCCGGCGCAGCGCGATTTCCCAGTCCAAAAGGCGCTTGGCCGCTTTCCCTCCGGCTCCGAAGCGACGCGCGAATTCCGCGGCCGCGGGGAGATAGAACTCCTCAACGTATTCCGTGAGCATGCGGCTGCTGCTGAACTGCGGCGCAAGCCGCGCCATGACGCCCCGCATGAGACCGACCCAGCGCCGCGGAATTCCCCCTGCGTCCCTGTCATAAAACTGCGGAACCACCTGCTTTTCCAGGATTTCGTAGAGTTCCTCCGAATCCCGCTCGTCGCTGACGGCGCCGTCTCCCGAAGCGCCCAGAACCCAGCCGAGCTCAGGCGAATAAGCTTCGGCCCACCAGCCTTCGCGGCCGGACAAATTGATCCCGCCGTTAACCAGAACCTTCATGCCGCTGGTTCCGCAGGCCTCCCAAGGATGGCGAGGGGTGTTAATCCACACGTCCACGCCCTGAACCAGTTTCTGGGCAAGCGCGATGTCGTAGTCTTCCAGAAACACCGCGTGCGCCCGAACCTCGGGCCGACGCACAAAATCCATCCAGGCCCGCACTGCGGCCTTTCCGGGCTCATCCTGAGGATGGGCCTTGCCCGCGACGATGATCTGCGCGGGCATCCGCGGGTTGGTCAGAATCCGGGAAAATCGCTCCGCATCGCGCAAAAGGAGATCGGGACGCTTGTAATCGGTGAAGCGCCGCGCGAAGCCCAGCGTCAGGATATTGGGATCAAGGACGCTCTCGGCGCGAAACACGACAGCCGCATCGGCGCCGCGTTGGCTCAGCTGCTTGGCCAGCCTCTCGCGGGCATAGTCCACGAGAATGCGCCTTTTCCCTCCGGCGAACGCCCAGAACGCGGTGTCGTCGATTTTCTCAATGGCCTCGCGCAGAAGTTTGTGCCGCCCCATCCACCGCTCCTTGCCGCAGGCGTCGGTCCATATCCGATCGGCCAAGGGCGAATCCCAGGACGGAACGTGCACTCCGTTGGTCACGTGAGCCACGGGCACCTCATCATTGGGCCAGCGCGGATAAAGGTCTTGGAAAATGCGGCGGCTCAGCTCCCCATGCGCCTCGCTGACCGCGTTGACGCGCGCGCAGGTCCGCATGGCGAAATAAGCCATGTTGAAATCTTCCCTGGACGTTCTGCGATCACGGCGTCCCAAGTCCAAAAACTCGTCCAAGGTTAGGCCCAATTCCTCAACGTAATCCTTCATGTATTTGGCCAGCAGATTCTCCGAATAAACCTCGAAACCTGCTTTAACCGGCGTATGCGTTGTGAAGACATTGCCGGCGCGGCCAATCCAGAGCGCCTCGCCGAAGCTCAGCTTACCTGCCTGCATAAGCTCCCGCGCGCGCTCCAAAACGGCGAATGCGGCATGCCCTTCGTTGATGTGGCAGACCTCCGCCTTGATGCCCAACGTCTCGAGCGTGCGCCAGCCTCCGATGCCCAGAAGAATTTCCTGGATGAGCCGCGTTTGCCGGTCCTCGGGATAAAGCTTGGCGAGCACGCCCCGGTCAGCCGGGGTGTTCATAGGATCGTTGCTGTCCAAAAGATAAAGATTCACGCGTCCGACTTTCGCCAGCCATACGCGCAGCGACACGGCCCGGCCCGGCAGCCGCACGGGAATGCGCAGCCACGCGCCCGCCGCATCGCGGACCGGCAAAATGGGTAGATCCGCGGCGTTGTTGTTGGGATAGAACTCCATCTGCCGGCCTTCCGCGTCGACCATCTGCCTAAAGTAGCCTTCTTGATAGAGGATTCCGACCGCCGTCAAAGGAACGCCTAAATCGCTGGCCGCCTTGAGATGATCCCCCGCCAAAATTCCCAAGCCGCCGGAATACAAGGGCAGAGCTTCTCCGATGCCGTACTCCATGCTGAAATAGGCGGCGCGCAGACCCGTGGATCCGGGGAAAGCGGTCTTAAACCAGGTCTTTTCTCCATAATATTCGTGGCGTGTCCGAAGGACCTCCGCCAGTTGCTCTCGGAATTCCCGATTTTTTCCCAATTCTTCAAGCCGCTGCTGGGAGACGCTTTGGAGGATAAGCCAGGGATTTTCCGTCCTTTGCCACATGTCCGCATCGATCGCCTGCCAGAGACGGTCCGCCGAGTGATTCCAAATCCAACGCAGGTCGATCCACAGTTCGTCGAGACCGCTCAGTTCCGGAGGAAGTTCGCAGGGGAAGGGATTGTTGCGCATAAGCGGAGGCGCCGAGACCTCCATTTTTAATAAATGCAACACTGCCGCCACCGCAGGCGGCGCAAGATTCGCGGACTTAAACCAGAAATCCGTCTAAAAAATTCTCGATTAGAATCGGCGAATCAGCGGCATATCCCCCCTCAAGGACCGCGAAACGCCGAAGACCGGTTTGCCCGATCAGGGTGCCGATGCGTCGGTAAGATTTTTTCTCAAGCTCCAGACCCGCGATGGAACACTCTTTATAGGTATCGAAGCCCGCCGACACCGCTAAGATATCGGGTTTGGCGTCTAAAAGATGCTCAATAACGCCTTCTAAAATCTCCAAATCCCGCGCTTCCTTGGCTCCTTGCGGAAGAGGAAAATTAAGACAGTTGCCACGAAAAACGAGACCCGTACCTCGATAAAGGGGCGCTTGGTGCAGCAGGCGTAAATAATTCCGGGCCGCCCGGAAAAATATCCTCGGTCCCGTCGCCATTCTGGACGTCGACGTCCAGAATGGCTGCGCGCCCGATCTTTTTCTCTTTAATCATCTTCTCGCAAGCGACGGCGAGGTTGTTGAAGTAGCAGAAGCCCGCGATGCGCCGCCGGCGTGCTCATCGGCACACTCTACGGGCTGGCCGATGCCGGCATGGGAGGCGCCCTCCTCGCTTGGCTCTACAATCGGATTTCCGGCTAGTAGCTGAGCTTACCCAATTCGACTTTGCCGCGGAAAATCCAATAAATCACCGCGGTGTAGGACAGCACGAAGGGCATGCCGCAGGCCGCGATGATCGCCATGATGCGTAGCGTCTTGGCCGAGGAGGAAGCATTGGCGACCGTCAGGCTCCAGGCCGGATTGAGGCTTGAAGCGATGAGATTGGGGTAGAGCGCGGCGCCGAAAAGCGCGATAAGCGCCGCGATGGCCGCGGCCGAGGACGCGAAAGCCTGCCCCGGCCGGCGCAGAAATAGCGAGCGTGGAATGTTGGCCAAAGCAAGAACGTTAACGCCGACCAGCGCCCAAAGCCAGGGCATCCGCTGAAAATTCCCCAGCGCGCGCGGCACCTCCGCGAGCGTGACGATGGTCGTGAACATATAAAGCGTCAGAAAAATCCCAAAGGCGTGCCACATCCAGCGGCGCACGCGGCGCTGCAGTTCGCCGTGGGTCTTCATGTTAAGGTAGATGGCTCCGTGAAGAGCGAACAGAGAAACGTTGAGTGCGCCGACCAAGAGAGCGTAGGGCCTAAGCAGGTTGAAAAAACCTCCGGCATACTCATGGTTGGCACCGATTGGGATGCCCAGCATGGAGTCGCCCACGGCCATCCCAAAAAGAAGCGCCGCGACAAAGCTGGCGGCCGAAAACGCGACGTCCCAGCCGCGGCGCCACCACGCCCACTCGCGCTTGCTGCGGAACTCCATGGACACCGCGCGAAAGATGAGCGCGAAGAGCAGAAGCATAAAGGCGAGATAGAACGCCGAGAACGCCGTTGCGTAGGCGTCCGGAAAAGCGGCGAAAAGCGCACCGCCGAAAGTCACCAGCCAGACCTCGTTGCCGTCCCACAAAGGGCCGATGGAGTTGAGGAAGATGCGCCGCTCCTCATCATTGCGCGCCCCCAAATGAAGGATGCCTACGCCCAAATCGAAGCCGTCCAAAATGGCGTAGCCTGAGAGCAGGACGCCCAGCAGCACGAACCACAGAACGCGCAAATCCATCAGGCCCGCTCCTCGCCCTCCGAGAGCTTCCCGCCGGAAGGGTTGGCCAGCTGGCCCGCGGCTTGAAGCCAGCCGCGCTCATGTGACTGCGCCCCGGGTTCTTCCTCCGGCCCTCTCTTTATTTTTTCATCGATGATGTAGAGCCAGACTGCGGCGAGCATAGCGTAAATGATGGAGAAAAGAATAATGGAGGTGAGCACATCATTGGCCGGCACCGCCTGCGAGACGGCGTCCTTGGTGCGCAACAACCCGTAAACAATCCAGGGCTGGCGCCCGACTTCCGCCGCGCACCAGCCGATCTGGTTGGCCAGGAGCGCGAGAAGGACGGAGCCTATCAGCCCCTTAAGCAGCCACTTATCCTCATAGAGTTTGCCGCCGCGCAGGCGCCACAAGGAAAAACCGAATAATGCGGCCAACACAATTCCCAGCACGACCATCGCGTGGAACAGGATGTAGCAGGCTGCGACCGGAGGGCGGTCGTCGGCTGCGAAAGCGTCAAGGCCTGTCACGGGCGCGCTCGTCTTTCCATGCACCAGAAAGCTCAAGAGGCCCGGTACGCCCACGGCCGCGCGCAGTTCCTGGCGGGCGTCGTCAGGAATTCCAAAGAGGGTCAGAGAGGCGTCTGCTTGGGTCTTATAAAGCCCTTCGAAGGCGGCCAGCTTGGCCGGCTGGTAGCGCGCGACCTCGCGCGCCTGGGAATCGCCAGAAACAGGTATTGCGAAAGCCGCGAGCGCGCCGAAAATGACGGACAAAGCCAAAGACTTGCGCGCCAAAGAGCCGTGCCGTCCTTTGAGCACGTAATAGGCGGACACGCTGGCCACGAAGGCAGCACCCATCATATAGGCGCCCAAAACAGTGTGTACCAAGCGCTGCACGCTCGAGGGATTAAACACCACGGCCCAAAAATTGGTGATTTGGGCTCGCATAATTCCATTGTGCGAGACTAGGACGTAGCCGGCAGGAGTCTGCTGCCAGGAGTTGGCTACGATGATCCAGACGGCCGAAAATAAGGCGCCCAAGGCGACCAGGCAGGTCGACACAAAGTGCATGCGCTTGGAAACCCGGTCCCAGCCGAAGACGAGTACGGACAAAAATCCCGATTCCAGGAAGAACGCGAAAATTCCCTCCGCGGCAAGAGCCGAGCCGAAAATGTCGCCCACGAAGCGCGAGTAGGTCGCCCAATTCGTACCGAACTCGAACTCCATGACGATGCCGCTGGCCACGCCCATGGCGAAGTTGGCCGCGAAAATCTTGGTCCAGAAGCGCGCCAGCGTTTCCCACTCCTTGTCCCCCGTCCAGTGGTAAGCCCCCTCCATAATAACCATGAGCGCGCCGAGACCGATGGAGAGCGGCGGAAACAGATAATGGAACATGACCGTGAGCGCGAATTGCAGGCGGGAGAGCGCCACGACATTGAAGTGCATGCTCGTTCCAATATATATAACTGCCGAGCCTAGATAAAGTCGGCTCTAGTTCATCCGGGCAACAATTTTGCCGTTTATATTTTGGCCTAACCGTTGCTGTACATTTAAGAAACGGAGTTGCCAAACACTATGAACATCTCCTTTCACGGCGCGGACTGCGGAGTCACGGGCTCCTGCCATATGATCGAGTGCGCGGGCAAACGCGTGCTCGTGGACTGCGGCATGTACCAAGGAAGCCGCGAGCTTGAGCAGGAGAACGCCGAGCCTTTCGGCTTCGATCCGGCCGCCGTTGATTTTCTCCTTCTCACCCACAGCCATCTTGATCACTGCGGACGCCTGCCGCTTCTGGTCAAAAGGGGCTTCCGCGGGGAAGTCATCACCACCGCAGCCTCCCGGGAGCTGGCTAAAATCGTCCTGCTCGACGCCGCCCACTTGCAGGAAGAGGAGGCCCTTTACCGCATGGGCAAAACTGCAAAAAGCGGTGGTCCCGGCCATCCGCTCCCGCTTTATCAAACCCTTGATGCCCTCAACAGTCTCGATTATTTTGGCCGCGTAGCGGCCTATGGCCGCGCGCTTGATCTGGCGCCCGGAATTAGGGCCACCTTCATCGACGCCGGCCACATCCTGGGCTCGGCTTGCGTCCTACTGGAACTAAAGGAGAAAGGAAAGTCCCGGCGCGTCTTGTTCTCCGGCGATCTGGGCAACGCTGGACGACCTCTCCTGCGCGCGCCCGAAGCTGGGCTAGCCGACGCGGTGGTCATGGAGACGACCTACGGAGACCGGCGCCACAGGTCCCTCGATTCATCCGTAGCCGAGCTCTACGAAGCCATCAGCGCGACATTTAGTCGCGGCGGCAACGTCATCATTCCGACGTTCGCGTTAGAGCGCGCGCAAGAGCTCCTCTATTTCCTCCGCGAGGGCGTCGAACAAGGCCGCTTGCCCGAGTTGCGCCACGTATTTCTCGACTCCCCCATGGCCATTTCCGCGACGCGCATTTTCCAGAGTCACCCCGAATGCTACGGGGAAGCGACTCGCGCCATGTTTAAGGAAGGCAAAGATCCGTTCCAACTCCCCCACCTGCGCTTCTGCCGGGAAGCCGCCGAGTCCAAGGCCATCAACGAGATTCGCAGCGGAGCCGTCATTATGGCGGGCTCCGGGATGTGCACGGGCGGACGGGTGCGCCATCATCTCAGGAACAACCTCGCAAGGCCGGAGTGCGGCGTTGTTTTCGTGGGTTACGCCGCCCAGGGAACTCCTGCGCGGCGCATCATCGATGGGGCCAAGACCGTCCGCTTATTCGGAGAGGAAATCCCGGTCCGGGCGCACATCCACACCATCGGCGGCTTTTCCGCCCACGCCGATCGGGCCGAGCTATTGGCTTGGCACGCCCGGACCCGCGCGGAACTCACCTTTCTGGTGCACGGCGAGGAAAAAGCCATGAACGCCCTGGCTCCGCGCTTGGCGCGCACCGAAAGCAAGGCGCCGACGATCGGTCAAACCTTCGCGCTTTGACCGTTCCCCCACTTCATAATATTGGCTTTCTCCTCCCGCGCCGTGGAAATTAGGACGACCGGGCCCGGCTCCAGCAGGCGGTAAACGCCTTCAAGCCTAAGTGCGCGTTTTTTCACTCTCGCTTCCGCCCGTTCAAGCGGACTTCCACGCGAGTATTTCCGGCTCCCGGCGCTCTACGGCGGGCGCTTCCCCCTTCGGAATCCCCACGATAATGGGCGCGTAGGCGATCATGCCCGCCGGGACATTGAACTCCTTCTTCCACTTGGGATCGTTAAGAGCCTTGACCGCCAGCCCGATGACGCAGGTGCCCAACCCCATCGCGCAGGCCGCGAGCATGAAGTTCTCCGGGATGCGGAAGTGGTGCTTCGCCTCTCCCGGCAGATGGACGTTCCGTTCCTGATCGTGAGTGGTTTTTCTCGCGTCGTCGGAGAGCCGCTTGAGCGCGGCGCGATCCTGCACTACGACGAAGGCCCAGGGTTCCTCGCGCACGGCGCGCCGCCGGTAAATGGCTTCCGTCACGCTCAGTTCCGAACCGACCGTAGACAAAGTCTCCTGCAGTTTCGACATGGCTCCCCCTTAACAAGAGAGGACGATTTAAGTGACATCGTCACTCTTTGCAACAGAAAATCCCACCGTTTGGCAATCGCGTTGCTCCATTCCCAAGGCATGAAACTTCTCCTATGGAGGAACACATGAAAAAAATAGTCGCCGTCGCACTTTCTCTCATTGCTTTCGCGGCAGCTGGAACAGTCTGGGCTCAACGCGGATACGGACGGGGTCGGGGAGGCGGCCGCGGATGGGGACCGCGGTCCGTCTATTGCCGGATGTACGACCCCAAAACGGTTGAAACGGCATCCGGCGTCATTAGCGGCATTGAAAATTTCATTCCGGAGCGCGGGATGTCTACCGGCGTGCTTATAACGCTTCAGACGGATAAGGAGACCATCCCCGTCCATCTTGGACCCTCGTGGTACGTCGATGCGCAAGCAACCAAGCTTGCCGTGAACGATCGGATTGAAGTCAAGGGCTCCCGCATCGCCTTTAACGGGAAACCCGCTTTAGTGGCGCGCGAAATCCGCGTTGGGAAAAGCGTCCTGCAGTTTAGAAACGCGGATGGTTTGCCGCAATGGTCCCGGCGGCGATGATGCGCCGAGTTTCCTAATGCCCCGAGGGTTGTAAAATCACCGGCTGGGAACCCTGCTGCAGCCGGCGCAAGCGATCACGCAGATAAGCGCCGTAGCGGCGCTTCAACTCCTCAGTTTGTGCTTCGAATTGCCGCGCGTGCTCGACTTTTCGGACGCGCGAGTCATATTCGAGAAAATCCAAGATAGCCTTGCGCTCCTGCGCGGTGATGGGAGGCTTTTCGTCGATTCGGTTGGCGGTGCGCATACCCAGCATGTAGAACTCCCAAAACTCTCGGCTGGCCACCGGAGCGTTGATCGAGCGGGCCAAGGTATGGCAGCGGGAGCAGACCTCGGCGTAGACCCGGTAGTTGTAGCGCTGCTGCGCGGGATAACTGGATACGTCAACGACGTCAGGACCTAGGTCGCTGTAGTAGCGCGCGTTCCGGCTATCCGGATCGGCCACCGGCAGTTCCGTCCGCCCGGACGCCGCTTCGCTCGTATCCTGGCGCTGAATCTTAAAGGAGCCTTTGGGGAGTGTCAAAGGCTGCGGCGGGTACCCCTGCCAGCGGGGAAGACAACCGACGGCCAAGGCCGCCAAGACTGCGCAAAGAACTCCGATCCACACCCCAACCCTTGCTTTGCCCTTACCTCTAATCAGCATGGCCGTTTGCCGCCGTTCCAAAATATTTTTAAATGCAACGCTTCTGCCCATGGCCGAAACGATGCGGTATTTAAGAACGAGAATCGGGCCATGAATATTATAGCCGCCGCCCTCTCGCTCGCATTAGTTTCGCCCTCTTGGAGCCAAACCCATCCAAAAACAGCTCCGGAAGTTCCCCTCTCAACGGCTACGGAAACCGAACTCGCCCCCTTGGTCGTGACGGTTCCGTGGCTTACGCCGGAAGAAACCAAACGGCTTGAACGGGCGCGGGACATCGGAGGACTGGCCGCGACCTCGGGCGCGGGCGTTATCCTTTATGCCGTCGTCATCGCGAGCGCGGGGCCTATCGCCTGGGCGTCGTGCCTTGTTTTTATCGGCGGCTTGACCGCATATCTCTCGCACCGTCGGCTGCAGGGACACGAAGATTTTAACTCCAGCCGGGAAGGCCCCGCCGATCGGGCGCAGAATGGCGCGGATGCCGGAAAAAACGTTGCGAGTCCCACGCTAGGACATTTGCCGCCAGAGAATTCGTCCGCGAGGTGAACATTATGAAAGCCGCACGGCTGCACGAGTACAAGAAGCCGCTGACCGTCGAGGAGGTGCCTACGCCGACGCCCGGCCCCGGGCAGGTTCTGGTCAAAATCGCGGGCTCCGGCTTTTGTCATAGCGACCTGCACGTCATTGACAAGGAAATCGAACTGCCCCTACCTCTGCCGCTGACTCTCGGCCACGAAAATGCCGGCTACGTTGCGGCCGTCGGCAAGGGCGTGACCATGGTCCGAGAAGGCGACGCGGTCGTTATTTTCGGAGGCTGGGGTTGCGAAGCCTGCGGCCCCTGCGTCTCAGGTCACGAGCAACTCTGCGACAGTCCCCAGTGGGCGGGGCTTTCCAAGTGGAACGGCGGCTATGCCGAGGACATTCTGGTTCCCAAGGAAAGCTATCTCGTGAAGCTCAGCCGGCTCGATCCGCGCCGCGCCGCGCCCCTGGCCGACGCGGCCTTGACGCCCTACCGCGCGGTGAAGAAGGCCCTGCCGTTCCTTGAGCCCGATTACAAAGCCTTGGTCATCGGTCTGGGCGGTCTGGGGCAATACGGCGTCAAGTTCCTCAAGATTCTCAGCGGCTGCGAGCTCATCGCCGTCGATATCAGCGACGAAAAGCTGAAAATCGCGCGCAATGACGGGGCCGAGCACACGCTCAACGGCCGTGATCCGGATCTAAGAGAAAAAGTCATGGACCTGACCAACGGCAAGGGCGTCTGCGCCGCCTTTGACTTCGTGGGCAGCGATCAGACCCTGGCCGCGGCCGTCTCGGTCACCCGTTCTTTGGGTAAAGTGACCCAGGTGGGATTGGGTGGCGGGACGGCGAACCTTAAAGTTCTGGCCAACAGCCGGTTCGAAGTGGCCTTCGAAGCGACCTTGTGGGGAACGCTTAAAGAACTGCGGGAAGTCACGGCGCTGGCCGAAAACGAGACCCTAAGCCTCGAAGAAACCGAATTCGCGCCTTTGGACCGCATCAACGAAGTGTGCGAGCGCCTTAAACGGGGCGGCGTCGCGGGACGCATCGTCGTCACGCCTTAGGCCGCGCAGTATTAAGCGCGCAACACAGGCGCCGGGGGCGTCAGCTGACGCTCTCGGCGCTGTAGCGCGCGATGAGGCCTGTGCGCACCGCATAGCGGTAGGTGCGCGCGAAAATCCAGCAGCCGGCCGCAAGATAAAGCACGGCCAAGCCGGCCCCGGCCAGGACCGGCCACGCGCCGGGCGAGCGGTGCAGGACGATGGTGCGCATGGACTCAAACACGTAGGCCGGCGGAAGAACACGCGCGAAAAGCTGCATCCAGCGCGGAAGAACCGCGACCGGATAGAAGACCCCGGCGAAGGGCGCGATAAGGGCCGGGATGGGCCAGACGAACCACTCCGAGGCCGGGCCGAGTCTCAAGACCAAAGCCGTCGCCATCACGCCCAAAGCGATGCCGAAGATGAAAAGAATCAGCAGGAAGGGAACGAACATCACCCCGTAGGCCGCAAAGGAAAGCCCGAAGGCCAGACCCGCCAGCAGCAGCATGGCCGCCAAACCGATGGAACTCGTCGCAATACTGCTGGCGACCAAGCCGCCCAAATAGTCCCAGATGGTCAGCGGCGAAGCGAAGAAATTAAGGAAATTGCGCGACCAGACGTCCTCGAAGAATGCCATGGTCACGCCCTGCATGACGCGCATGAAAAAGTCCCACAAAAGCACCGCGCCCAGAAGTGTGGTGACGAAGCTGAAGCCCGAGTCCGCCACGGAATTAAGGTAGCGCGTCAGGAAACCCCAAAGAGCGATGTCGACGGTGACCCAGGCGAAGAGCGGCAGGACGCGCGAGAGGCTTCCCCGCATCAGGTAGAACTGCCTCAGCACCACGGCGTAAAGGCGCTTCGGGTTCACAAGGACAGAGGCTCCCGCGCGACGGCGACGAAAAGATCTTCCAGCGTCTTCTTGCCGTGACGCTGCGGCAAGACCTTGGGGTCGCCCTCTAGGAGGATCTTGCCGTGCGAGAGGAAAAGCACCCGGTCGCACACCTCCTCGACCTCGTGCATGTTGTGCGAGGTCCAAAGCACAGCGCCGCGCCCCCGCACCGTGAAGTCCTTTATTTCCGCGCGGATTTCGCGCGCGATGGACGGATCCAACGAGGCCGTGGGCTCATCCAAAAGCAGCAACTGGGGTTTATTGAGCATCGCCTTGGCAAGGCAGAGTCTCGTCTGCTCGCCAGAGGACAAAAGCCCCGCCTTCGTATTCCGGTACTTGGCCAGATCGAACTGCTTTAGAAGTTCTTCTAGCCGCTCGCGGAAGTTCTCCACGCCGTATATGAGTCCGAATACCCTAAGATTTTCCGCCACGGTCAGGTTGCCGGGCAAGGGCGCGTAGACCGCCGCGAAATTCATATGTCCGCGATCCTCAATAAGGATTTCCCCGCCGCTGGGCTCGAGAATGCCCAGAATCATGCTGATGGTCGTGGTTTTGCCGGCTCCGTTGGGGCCCAAGAGTCCCACAATTTCCCCGGGAGAGACCTCAAAGGAAATGCCGTCCACGGCCGCAACGGCGCCAAACGTCTTGCGCAAATCCCGAACTTCAAGCATTTTTTCCATAAACAGCCGATCGCTTTCGATTTTGGCAAATTTCGCGGGCGTTGATCCCCGTCAAGGCCGCTTTCCCGCCTTATTTATTACAATTGCACTTGCATGGCTAAGACGACGGAATACCGCATCCGCCTGGCGACGCCGGAGGACGCGCTTGAAATTACGCTCCTCTACCACCGGGTCTACAACGGAACCTATACCGATCCCCTCATGCGGGACGTAGGACTGCTCACGGCCTTTCTCTCCGAACCCGCCAACGTCTGGGTGGTCGCGGAGAGGAATGGTTCCATCGTCGGTTCGGTCGCGTGGGAGACAGACGAGCGTAACCGGATCGCCAAGGTCTTCGGCGGAGTCGTCCTTCCGGAGCACCGCGGCGCCGACCTCCTTGAAAAATCCATGACGTTCGGTGCCCAACGCCTGCGGGCCGGCAAAGGCGGCGTGGACGTCATCTACGCGACCACCAGAACCACGAGTCAGGCGCCGCAAATTGTCGCGGAAAAGCTGGGCTACAAGAAGTTGGGCATCTTTCCCAACATCCACCGCACCGACGCTTATGAAACCCACTGCCTGACCGCCTTTTTCTTCGATGGCTCGCTTGCCCAGCGCTTCACCGACTTCAAGTTGCACCCCAAGTTCGCGGGCTTAGTCGACATTGTCCGAAGCGAAATCGGCATCCCCAAGATTCCCATCGCCAAACCTTCCGAATATTCCGTTTCCCAAACAACTCCGGCCAAAATCCCCGCGCTGGAAATCATCGACGCGCCCCTCTTTACTTTGCACCGTTTCCGCAACCTTCAGGAGGATCGAAAAATCCCCTTTCATTTCTACCCTTTTCATCAGCCCAACATCATCATCGCCTCGCCGTGCCGCAAGGTCGAAATTTTCGCCTTCCTGGCGCCCGCCGATCAATACTGCACTTTGGTCGGCATCCACAAGCCGGACGACATCCTCTTCGCCCAGGTACTGTCCAAGGCCTCCGAGCTCCTGCACCGCCGCGGCGTGCGCTACATCGAGACTATTGCGCGTGCGGACAAGCTCAAGACCGTCGAAGGCATCCTCCAGGCCCGCTTCGTTCCCTGCGCTTATTTTCCCGCCTTCCAGCTTCATGATAAAATGCGCTACGACTACGCGGTCCTGAGCAAAACCTTCGAAATCCTCGATTTCCAAGGCGCCCAGCTGGCCGGAACAAACAAGAAGTTTCTTCGCGAGTACTACCGAAACTGGCGGGACATCTTCCTAGGCCCAAACTTGATGGATTGACGGATGTTTTCCCTCACAGTCTTCCAGGACGCCGACGCCGCCAAAATATTTTCCGGACAAGCCATCTCGCAAATCTGCGACAAGATGATGACGGTAGGCTTAGTCTGGGTCATCGCGAGCCTGGGCTCCTTGCGCCTGGTCCCCTGGTTTTTGGCTGCGGGCGCGCTGCCCCATCTCCTTTTCTCCCGCCCAGCCGCAAAATGGATTGGAAAGCTGGGTGCCCTCAAGACCGTAGTCGCAACGGACGTGGCGCGCGCCCTAGTCTACGCCGCCGCCGGGGCGGCCTGGGCTCTCTGGCCCAAAATGGCGGTTCTATTCTGCGTCACTTTCTTGGCGAACTGCGCCTCCGCGCTCTTCAATCCCGCGATCATGTCCTTGCCCGCGAGCCTACCGCGCTCGAAAGAAGGTCTTCTGGGCCAGTTGACCGCCATGGTCGACTCCTGTTTTTCCATGGGCAATATCGCGGGACCAATCGCAGCCGCCTCGCTCTACCCCTGGCTCGGCTTGGGTGGGCTTTTTCTCGCCAACGCGGCAAGCTACCTCCTGGCCGCGTTTCTGGAGTCGCGGATAAAGGCAGCTTCGGCCCCAAACCCGAAGAAATCCCCCGTCTCCGCGGCCGACGATGAGGTGAAACCCCGTATCCCGTTTAAGGAAGACGGGCTCGTGCGCTTTCTTCTGGCCGCTTTTTCCCTCATGAACATGGCCTTCACTCCCATCCTTGCGTTCTTGCCGCTCTTCGCCAAATATCGCTTCAACGGCGGCATCGGAACTCTCTCCGCGATGGAAACCTCGCTGGGCTTGGGTATGGCCAGCGGCAGCCTCGTCCTTTCGCTCCTGAGCGCGCATGGGAAAGCGGGAACTCGGATTATCGCAAGCCTGTTCTCCATTTCGCTCATGTATCTGATTTTCGCCCTCAACCGAACCCCCGCCCTCGCCTGCATGGCGCTTTTGGCGCTGGGCGCCGCGCTTTCAGTCTTAAACGTCACTCTCCTGACCTTGTTCCAAGCCCGACCGCTGGAAGAGGACGTACCCGCGGTCATGGGCTGGGTCAATCTCATCAGCGTCGGCGCCATTCCCGTTTCCATGGCCTTCATGGGCGGCCTCATCGAAAGTGCGAATTTAGGGAAGCTGGCTCTGGCTTGCGCCTGCGTTCTGCTGGCGTTGGCAGGCATGACCTCTTTTTATCCCGGAGTGCGCGCCGCGTGAAACCCGCGCAGCCCCGCGTTCCCGATCCCAAAGCGCTCGCGGCGGTGCAGGCCGTCGCGGACTTGGCCGACCCCTATTCGTTTGCGGCCGGCCACGGAGAGCTTTTCGCCAAAGCCATGAGCGAGTGCGCGCGCTGGCACGCGAAGCGCTCCGAGTTTTATCGCCGCCTCCTCAAGCTGCGCGGGTTCGCTCCGGGCTCGGTCCGAACCCTTGCGGATTGCGCCCGCCTTCCCTTCATTCCCGCGAATATCTTCAAGACGCACGAGCTCCTTTCCATCCCAAGAGGCGAAGTTTTCGCGCATTTCACGTCTTCGGGTACCACCGGACAGAAATCCCAGATATTCTTCGACCGCTGGTCGTTCTCAGCAGGGCAGCGCATGGTCGACCGGGTCTTCGAGTATTTCGGCTTCGTGGCGCCTGAAACCAAGACGAACTATCTGCTCTACAGCTATGAAACCGAGCTCGAATCATCCCTAGGCACCGCCTACACCGACAACTATCTCTGCAAGTACGCTCCGGTCAAGGGCGTCTTCCACGCGCTGCGTCGGACCGGGACGGGGTCGCACGAGTTCGACGTCTTCGGCTGCATCCGCAGCCTGCAGCACTACGAGGCCCAAGGACTACCGGTGCGCATTTTTGGATTTCCCGCTTTTCTGTTCTTCACCTTAAAGCGCATGCGCGATCTTAAAATCAAAGGCCTCCGCCTTTCTCCCAAGTCTCTTGCGTTCCTGGGCGGCGGATGGAAGGGCCACGCCGATGAGGCCGTGCCCAAGGAGGAGCTCTATGCCCTTACGGAAGAGCTTTTAGGTATCCCGCAAGCCCGCATCCGCGACAGCTTTGGCGCGGTCGAGCACCCAATCCCCTACGCGGAATGCTCCCGACACCATTTTCACGTCCCCGTCTGGTCGCAGGCCGTCATCCGTGACGTGCGAAGCTTGGAGCCCTTGGGCATGGGCAAGCCGGGCTTCCTGCAATTCTTGACCCCGTTTCTCACCTCCATCCCTGCGCACAGCGTCCTGATGGGCGACTTGGCTTCCCTCCATCCCGGCGCCGGATGCGGCTGCGGCATCACGAGCCCGTACTTCGTCGTGCATGGACGCGCCGGCACATCCAAGAACAAAAGCTGCGCGCTGGCGGCCGCCGAACTTTTGGGATCCGGACGATGACGCGCGGCATGAAGCCCCACTTTTGGCGCGGCGAGTGGATCAACGACGAGGAACTGGAAAAGCGCGTCGCCGCCCTGGGCGCGCTCTCAATCCCCTCGGAACCCGCGGCGACCGCCGCGGTCTTAGACGCGTGCGGCAAAACGGCGCTGGCCCTTTTAGACAAACGCTCCCCGCTGCGCCGGCGGCTGGAAGAAACGCTCCTGATGTCCGGCGCGGCGCGCCGGACGGACATCGCGCCAGCCTTGTCCGAAATCGCGGGTATGTTGGGACGCGAGGCGCTCGAAGCCAAACTGAAGCGCGAACTGGGATCCAAGCGCCCTTTCCTGCTCAATCGCGTCTCCTACCAGGACGATCTCTTCGAGGCCTGGGCGCCGCTGGGGCTCCTAGTCCACGTCTCGCCGCAAAACTCCTTCGCTACCGGAGCCATGAGCGCGGTCGAAGGGCTGCTGTCGGGAAACGTCAATTTCGTCAAAACCGGAGCGGACGACTGCGGCTTCGCGCAAATCCTGCTGGAGGCTCTTGCGCGCAACGACTCCTCGGGCGCCCTCAACAACTATCTCATTGCCGCGTGCATCCCGTCGAAGCGGCGGGACCTGCTGTCCAAAGTTTTTGCCGCCGCCGACGGCATCGCGGCATGGGGCGGCGAGAGCGCCATCGCCTCCATCCGGACAATGGCGCCCGCAAGCGCGCGCATCGTCGAGTGGGGACACCGCATTTCCTTCATCTACCTTTCTAAAGAGTCCGCTTCCCGTTCCGAAACGCTTGACGAGGTAGCGAGAGAGTGCTGCCGTCTGGAGCAGCTCTCCTGCTCCAGTCCGCAATGCGTCTATGTCGATGCGGCAGAATGGGGCGCCGCAAATCGGTTGGCCGAGAATTTAGCCGGGACTTTGGCCCGCGTCTCCAAGACCATGCCGCGCCTTGCGCCAGACGACGCGGCCGCGGCCGAAATCAGCATGGTCGCGCAGTGCCAGGAGCTGGAGTCCTGCCTCGGAAAGGCCCGGGTCCTTGCCGCTCAAGACGGCGCTTGGCGCGTCCTGGCCGATGCCCGGCCCGCGCTGACGCCCTCGCCGCTTTACCGCACCGTTTGGGTCAAGCCATTGCCGCGGCAAGACATCGTCCGGGTCCTGCGCCCGATGAAAGCCTATTTGCAGACCGTCGGCCTCGCTTGCGGCGCCGCGGACGTCTATGAGCTGAATCAGCGGCTGATTTCGGCCGGCGCGACTCGAGTGCGCCGCTTAGGCACGATGACTGGCAGCTACTCCGGCGAGCCCCACGACGGGCTCTATGCCTTGCAGCGCTATTGCCGCCGCGTCTCTGCGCAGACGCCCGTACCGAGCCGAGGCATTTCCGCTTTCGACGAGCTGACCCTTTACCCGCCTCCGCCCTGGCCGTCTCTCCCCAAGATTACTGCCAAGGAAAAGTTTTCCTCTGAGAATCCGCAAGCGCGACTGTTCTTCAAGAGTGGAGGCAGCACTGGCAAGCCCAAGCTTTCGACCTTCACCTACGACCAATACGACGATGACATGCTCTTCGGGGCGCAAGGGCTCTACGCCGCCGGACTCGACCCGGAGAAGGATCGTGTCATGAACCTGTTCTTTTGCGGCGGGCTTTATGGGGGCTTCATCAGCATCTTTTCCGCCTTGGAGCGGCTGCGCGTTGCCCAGTTTCCCATGGCCGCCCATCAAGATCTCAAGATGGTCGCGCAGGCCATCGTCGATTACAAGGTCAACGCGCTTCTGGGCATGCCTTCCTACCTCATGAATCTCTTCGAGGAGAACGCCGCGCTGCTCGGGCGCTACCGCGGCGTAGCGAAGATTTTCTACGGCGGCGAGCACTTCACCGAAGCCCAGCGGCGGCGCCTGATGGAGCGCTTCGGCGTAGGCCTCATCCGCTCCGCGGCCTACGGCAGCGTTGACATCGGCCCAATGGGATTCCAGTGCGGGCGCTGCGCCGACGGCGTGCACCATTTGCAGCAAAGACTCCATCATCTTGAGATCCTAAAACTCGATGAGGACCGTCCGGTCTCGGGCGAAGAAGTCGGGCGCTTGGTGTTCTCGCCGCGCGAGCCCGGGTCCGGCAAGCCTCCGCGCTACGCCATCGGCGACATGGGCCATTGGGTGCTGGGCAAGCCCGGAGAACCCTGTCCCTGCGGGCGGCTTTCCCCCCGCTTCAAGCTCCTGGGCCGCGTCGGTGACATTTTTCGAATCGGGACGGCCTTCTTCAACTACCAGAAATTCGCGCAAATCCTTTCGACCCACGCCGGGTACGCGGGAGAGCTGCAAATCTGTCTGCGCGAGGAAAACCGCCGAGAAAAAATTCTGCTGCGCGTCTCCAAGGGCGCCGGCCTGAGCGCCGCCCAGTGCGTGAAGTCCTGCCTCGAGCATTACAGAGATCTGGCGGAAGTAGTCTTGAATGATAAGACCCTGCTTTTTGGCGCCGAAGAAACGCCCGGCGCCGGCTTTAAGCGCAGTGCCGCCAGCGGAAAACTGCTGCGCGTGATCGACGAGCGCAAACGCTGATGGCACACCCAGGCAAGACCGCTGCGGCGCTCATCGCCTTCGCGCGCAAGCGCTCCCCGTTTTACCGCCAACTTTACCGCGGCCTTCCGCAAAAAATCGATTCGCTTGTGTCCCTCCCCGCCGTACGCCAAGAAAACTTCTGGCGGGCCAATTCCTACCGCGGCAACCGGCTCCTGACCGGACCCATCAGGGACGGCATTCTGCTGCGCAGCGGCGGGACGACCGGAAAGCCGAAATTTTCCGTCTTCTCCCGCGACGAATGGAACGAATTTTCCGCCTACTTCGCCCGCAAGCTGGCCTTGAGCGGTCTTCGGAACGGCGATCGTGTCGCAAACCTCTTCTATTCAGGGGCCCTCTACGGCTCGTTCCTCTTCACCCACAAAGTGCTTGAGGAATGCCCCGTGCGTACGCTCCAACTGCCCATCACGGGCACGACGCCGCCGCCCGACACGATTTCCCTCCTCAAAGAGCACGAAGCTAGCGTGCTCGCGGGGCTGCCGAGCACGATCTCGGCCCTGGCCGGACTCCTCAAAACTCGCGGGCTTTGCCTGCCCAAGATAAGGCTCATCCTTTTTGCGGGCGAACCCATGCAACCCGATCAGCGCCTTCAGGCCCATGCGGCCTTCCCTAAAGCCCGCATCCGCTCCATCGGCTACGCGAGCAACGACGCGGGAATGCTGGGTTACGCGGACCCCGGCTGCGGGCCCAACGAGTTTCGCTCTTGCGATGGGCATTCCGTCTATGAAATCTTGGACGAAAAGACGGGTGATCCCCTTGCCGAGCCCGGCCGCGAGGGGCTCGCGTTCGTCACCTCCCTAACGCGGCGGTTGATGCCGATTATCCGCTATCCCGTGGGCGATCGGGCGATGTGGATTGAGCCTAAAGGAGCGTCCAACCGCAAGTACCGGCTTCTTGGACGCTCGGAAGACTCTGCCCGCGTCGCCTCCCTGTCCGTGGGCTTCGATGAGGCCTTCAAGACGGTCAGGGAGTCCCTGCCACGGTCAGGCCCCATCCAGCTGCAGATGGTCATGGAACACCGCGGCGGCAAAGACGGATTAGCCCTGCGCGTCGCCGCCCGCGTCCCGCCGAAAGAAAGGAAACCGCTCGAACGCCGCATCGTCCAAGCCCTCCACATCCGCCAGCCCATGCTGCGGCGCTTCGTTGGGGAAGACAAAATCCACCCGCTTCGGGTGGAGTGGCGCGCGCCCGGAGAACTGGAAACCAACCCCCGCACGGGCAAGCTGCGGCGCATCATCGATTTGCGCGCCTCCAAAACCTAGGCCAACGCGCCGCGAGACGCTCAGGCGCGGTCCAGGAAAAGTACCAGTTGAAAATCGTCTCGAAAAGCCCGCTGAGGCTCAGCCAGTAAACGCGGCCCATAAGCATCTTCATGAGGCGCTTGATGCGCGTCGGTGGGTACCGCACGGCCGGAGCGGAGTAGGAGCTGATGACGAAAGTTCCCGTGCCGTTTCCGAGATCGAAGGCGCAATGCGTGCGGCCGTTGAATTCCGCCGGCTCCCCCATCAGCTCCCTGAAAACCGTCTTCGCCTGAAGATGGGCGCCCGCGCCGGCCTTCGAGGTCGGCAGATCCGTGGCATCGCCGATGGCGTAGGCGGAGTCTGTATCCTTGATGCGCAGCGTCTTCTTGTCGACTGCGATGAAACGATCGGCGTTGAGCGCGCCGTCCGGCTCGTAAGCGACGTCCGCGCCGCAAACGGGCGGAACGATGATGGGCAGGTCGCAGTCGATGCGCTCGCCCTCGATGGAAAAAATGGTGCGGGACGCCGGTTCCACGCGGTCCACGTCGAAAAAAGTCTTAACTTCAATGCCGCGGGCTTTGAGAAGCGGTTCCACAATTTCATTAATCGGTTCGGCCGGATATGTGCGCGGAAAAGGTGTGAAGAAAATCAGGCGAGACTTGCTTCTAAGCCACCTTCGGCGCAGAAGCTTGTCGATGAGCAGAACGCCCTCGACCGGCGACGGCGGGCACACGCAGATCGGAGAAGCCTGACCCACGGCCACGGTGCCGCCGCGAAAGGAGTCGAGGGCCTTCCAAAGTTTTTGCGCCGCGGTTATTCCGGAGTGGTAGTTGCCGTAGCGCTCCGCGATTTCTGCTAGGCCGGGGATCTGCGCCGGTTCCGCCCGCGCACCGGTAGCCACAACCAAGGAGTCATAATCGAAACGAGCCCCGGAGGCGGCCTCTGCCCGATGGGCGGCGAGATTCACCCGCACAATCCGCTCCCGTGCGAACCGAACGCGCTTGGCGAGCAGAGCGCGCTCGTCCCGGACGATGTCCGCGCCAGCGCCGGCCAGGGCGATGTAGAGGAGGGCCGGCTGGAAGAGGTGCTCCGGCGACTCGCTGACCACGGTAATCTCAATGCCGCGGCGCGCGAGCATGTTGGCGAGCAACGTTCCGCCCGTGCCGCCGCCCAGAATCAGCACACCGCCCATATCATCTCCTTAGTATACGCAACACGCTCACGATGGCGCCGCTTTTGTCTTCCAGGGAAACAAGTTCGTTTCCCGTTTTGGCGGCCCAGGCGCGCACGTCGGCCCGCACGCCCGGATCAGTCGCCCACAGCTCTATAACGTCGCCGATCTTGGAGCGCCTATAGGCCAAAGCCAAGTCCGTGATCGGCCCGGGGCAAGACTTATCTCTGGCGTCGACCACCCTGCGGCGCGTTGCTCCGGCGTCCATAGCTCAGATAAAGATGGTTTGCCCGTTTTCAGCCTTCTCCAAAAATGTGGCGGCCCCCACCACATCATCGACCAAGTCGCTGAAATCGCTCTTCTTCAGCCCCATGACCTCGCTCATCATGGAGCAGGCATAAACCTTGGCGCCCAGATCCTTCGCTTGGCGCAGCATTTCCTCCCAAGAAGGAACCTTGGCCGCCTTGAGCCCTTTTGCCAACGCCGGGGCCATGGCCGCGAATTCGGCGGGAAACGGAGGCTCCATGTGTTTTTTTGCGAAAGCCCCCAAAGCGAAACCCGTTACAAAGACGCTGACCTCCATCTCCATGGCCGCCGCTGCCTGCGTCAAGACTCCCAGCGGGATGAATTTATCGGCCGTTCCGCTGAACATGATGACTGAGAATTTCTCCGCCATAGCACCTCCGCATTCGGAATCCGGCATACGCCTTTTTATTTATGCAACGCTTTAGCCCGTGTCGAAAATCCCGGCGTCCAGCGCCGCTTTGGTTGCGCCTCAAGCAAGAGTATGCTATCGTGCGGACAGCACACTTTTCGGGAGGTTTTGATGCCCCGAGTCCTGTCCGCCGTCATCGCCGTCATTTTGAGTTTTTCTGCCGTATCGTCCGCGGCCGTCTTGAAGTTGCGCGCGGGCGGAGAAAAAAACGCTTCCCCCGTTCTCGTTGACAAAGCCGGCGTCATCCTCCCGGACGGCAAAGTCCTGCCGCGCGAGGCCGTTGAGGAGATCCGCTTCGCCCAAGCCGCCCTCCCCGAACAGGCTTCCGCGGCGGCGAACCCGGCTCTGGCCGCGCGCGGAACAGAACTTTTCCGCCAAGCCGCGGCGTTCGAGAAGAATTATCCCGGCGTCGACGGCGCGGCTCTGGCCGAGGACGACGACATCGTTCTCCGGCCCGACGGCACGCGCGTGGAGCGCCAACTCTTCATCGGCCAGATATTAAAGGAAGGGCTGGAAAGCTCCTGGGGGCAGGTCTCGGGCTCTTTCGAAGACGGCCGCAGCCGCGTGAACATCCTGAAGGCGACGGTCTACGAGCCGGACGGACGAGTTTATCCCTTGGATCGCTCCAAAATCCGAGTCACCAGCCCGCAAGCCGAATCGTTGTTTTTCCAGGACTACCGGGTCGCCTCTTACCAGCTCCCCCAGCTTGAGGTCGGATCCATTATCGAATGGGAAGTTGAAACCGAAACCTACAACCCGTTCCGCAAGGACTTCTTTTTCCCCAACTGGGGATTCCAGGACTGGGTTCCGGTCAAAGAGTCGGCCCTGCGCATTTCCGTGCCCCAGGGGCGCACCTTGTATTATTCTGCACGCAATTTCTCCGGGAAATGGAAAAGCCTGGCCAAGCCCATCGTTACGAAGGCCCACGGCCGCACAACCTACGAATGGCGCCTGCGCAACCTGCCGCCCATCATCAGCGAGCCGCGGATGGTCCAATACGAGGACATCTCGCCATACGTCAAGGCCTCCCTCTTCGACCGCTGGGGCCGCATCTATTCCTGGCTGGCCAAGATGTACGATGCGCGGACCAAGCCCAGCCCCGAGCTTAAGAAGTTCACCCTAAATCTCGTCAAGGATGAACCGACCCAGCAGGCCAAGGTCGCCGCGATCTACCGCTACGTCCAGAAGCGCGTGCGCTACATCGCGGTCAAGATGGGCGTCGCCTCCGGCTGGGGCGGCTACGACGCCAACCTCACGTGGAAGCGGCGTTACGGCTGCTGCATCGACAAAGCCCTGCTTCTGACCACGATGCTGCGCGTCATCGGCGTGCGTTCGACTCCTGTCCTGCTCGACACCAACTACAGCGCCGTCCATGATTTTCAGGTTCCCGGCATCGATTTCGAGCATGCCATCACCCACGTGACGCTGGACGGCCGCGGCATGTTTCTCGACTCCGTGGGCGAGGACTTCCGCTACCCCCAGATTCCGGCCATGGACTACGGCGTGAAGGTGTTAGACGTCTTCGGCCGCAAGATCATCCGCGTGCCCACGCCCAAGCCTTCGCAGAACGCCAGCGTCTACGAGTACGGCGTCGCCGTGAGCTCGGACGCCGACGCGACGGTCGATTTCTCCGCCCGTTACGACGGCACGCACGAGGCCGAACTGCGCGGCTACTACAAGAGCTTGAAGGCCAGCGATTTGAAGGCCAGCTTCGAGGAGCAGGTCTCCGCCATCAGCCCCTCGGCCGTCCTGACCTCCTACGAGGCGAAGAACGCCGAGGACATCGCCAAACCTTTCCTGCTCGGCTGGAGCTGCCGCCTTCCGGACTACCTCATCCGCGCGGGCGACCTCTACATCCTCAAGCTTCCGAACTTCGAGATGGATTTCCCGGAAGTTTCCCTGGTCAAACGCCTTTACGCCATCGAATACCATGAGCCTGAGGAAAAACGCTACCATTACGCGATCAGCCTGCCCGCCGGCTTTCGCGTCGAATCCGCGCCCAAGTCCGTCCGGGTCAAAGGCCCGGGCGAGTCTTTTTCGCTGGACTGCAAGGCGCGCGGCCGCCGCCTCAACTGCGAGGCCGACTTCAAGCGCGCCCAGCTGATTTACCCCGCCTCGGAGTACCAGGCCCACAAGAAATTCCTCGACCAGGTCTCCCATTTGACGCGCGAGCGCGTCTTTCTCAAGAAGGAGGGCGCATGAAAAAGCTCGCTCTCGCGGCAATTCTGGCCGCGCTCGCCCCAGGCCTGGTACATGCTGACATCGTCTTCACCAATGCCGGCGCAGAAATCTCCGGCGACGTGATCCGCATCGATTCGGCCGCCGTCGTCTTGAGGGCGGACGGCCGCGA
Source organism: Elusimicrobiota bacterium (assembly GCA_027451985.1). Classification (GTDB taxonomy): domain Bacteria; phylum Elusimicrobiota; class Elusimicrobia; order UBA1565; family UBA9628; genus JAGWJU01. The sequence continues at coordinate 425 of DAIDHS010000010.1, read as the reverse complement.
GACCTCTTACCCCCTCTCCCAGGTGCTTAAGGTCAAGCTGGTCCACGTCTTCGGCGTCCCGGGTGAAAAAACCGCGGCGGACATCGCCGATCCGATTCTCAAGGCGGCGCTGAAGTCCCCCGCCGCGCCCTCCGATTATCCGGACGATGGATCCCTCATCTACCTCGAGCAAAAATCCTGCGACATTGATAGCGACGGCCGCGCTGTCTGCGCGCAGCACAACATCCAGCTGGTCCTGCGCGAACGGGACAAAGAATCGGCCGCCAACGTCCAGTTCGATTACCTCGACGGCATCCAGGCTCCCGCCATCGACTGGGCCCGTTCCATCAACGGCGAAGCAATCTCCAATCTCGACGACACCTCTATCGAAGAAGGCTCCGAGAACTCCCAATACCCGGATTACGACCGGCTCAAGAGCCTCAAGT
>DAIDHS010000009.1 GCA_027451985.1 Elusimicrobiota bacterium | reverse complement strand
AATGGGAGTTTTCGATAAAATCACGTCCGCGGGATTCCCCAGGAAATTAGGCGGTACTTATGTTTGGGGTCGCAGCCGCACGCCATGGACCGCCGATTTTGAGGGACTGACCGCCGAGCAGCGCCTATGGATGAATTGGGACAAGCTCGATTCCGCGGCCTATAGCTGGCAAGTGCATCGCGCTAAATACGATCACATCCTGCTTGAACATGCCCGCGAGCGCGGTGTGGAAATAGTCCGGGGACGCGCGGAGTCCATCCTGGAATCAGGAAGCCGGATTACGGGCGCGAAAGTCACCCTCGCGGGCGGACCGGCCGTAGAATTATCCAGCCGACTTCTCGCGGACTGCAGCGGGCAGCGGGGGTTTCTCTCGAAGTTCCGGCTCGTGCGCGAGTTCGACGCAAGGCTTCAAAACGTCGCGATGTACGCCTACTTCCGTGGAGCGCCGTGGCGCACCAAGTTTATCGGGCATCCTGACAAGACCAGGATATTTATATGCTCCGTGAACCACGGCTGGTTTTGGTACATCCCGATTGGTAAAGACATCGTCTCCGTCGGGCTTGTGACCACCGGCGGGTATCTCCGAAAAAACGAGATTAAAGATCTCCGTGCTTTTTTCGCGCGGGAAATCAAAGCATGCCCCGAAATCGGCTCATTGCTTAAAAACGCTGAATGGGTCGGGAATTTTGATTCGACCGGAAAGGATTTCTTCACCGTTAAGGACTGGTCCTATCTGTGCCGCCAGGCGGCCGGTCCAGGATGGCTCGCGGCCGGTGACGCCGCGGTATTCGTAGACCCGGTATTTTCTTCCGGGGTGACCATCGCGCACCTATCGGCACAGCGGGCTGCCTATAGCGTCACGAGAATTCGCGCAGGAGCCTCCGCAGCGCTGGAGCAGGCTTTGTGGAAGGACTATAGCGCCTATAGCAGAGACTGCGCTTCGGCTTTTCTAATCATGGCCCTTTACTGGTACGGAAACGATAAAAGCCAGCGCGGCTTGTGGAAAAAAGCGCAGGGGATGTACCAGTCCCGCCTGCCGCAGGCGCTTTCTGATTTCAACGCCTATATCGCGGTGATTTCCGGAGCGCTGGCGTCCTCCGATCGTGTCTTGGGCTTTGATTTGGGCAACCACAGGAGCGAGAACTTTTTAAACAACATCTGCGAGGCCGCGCCGGTGTCCAAGATCGAAGCCCTTCTTAAAAAGGAAATAAGCGACGACGTGGTGCCAAAGCTGCGGCATCCCTACGCCGCCGAAATCGCGTTTATCCCGGATCCAAAGAGCGGCTCGCTTAAAGACGCGGTTAGGATCAAGTTCTTCAAGCACAAGAAGACCGATTCGCTCAGCGACGTTCTCAATCCCAGGATGATTGTCAATGCCATTGCGTTGGCGCTCATAAAGACGATTGATGGGAACCGAAGTTTCGGCATAATAAAGGCGGAACTCGCGTCGCGCTATCGCATTGATGAAAAATATTTAGCCATTGAGAGCACGCGAGTCCTGCGCCAGTTGCTGATCTGGGACGTGCTGAAGCTGGAATTTTAGCAGCCTCGCCATAACTCCTAGCGCCGACTAGGCCGATGAGCTCCACCCGGATTATAATGTCTGAAGTCCTCGCTGTAAGCCGGGGGCTTTTTGCGGCCCTACCGGGACCTGTTCGTTTTTATGAATCAGCTAGCGCGGCGCGATGACGAATTGGGCCGCGCAGGCCGTCTCGCCGTCTTGACGCAGCATCGCCTGCTCCAAGCGCCCGATTTTGCCATGGTACTCTAGCATGCGGGAACGGATAAGCACGCGCTCGTCGGCCCTGGGCCGCGTTGTTGACGTGGCCGAACATATCCACGTGTTCCTGGCTGATGGTCAGGGAATATTCGTGCCGGCTTCCTGGCGCGTCTCCTTGTTCGCCCGCGCGGCGCTCGTCCGGCATGGGAAATATTAAACAAATTTCTCTTAAAAGCCGGATTCTAAGGGAACTTTTTCAAGGGTTCATTCGTATTTAGAACAGGGAGATCGTTCAACCGGCAGGACGACTGCCCGAAAAACAGCCCATCCGGGTTCGAGCCCCGGCCTCCCGATAAAAGAGACGCCCAGCGCTGTATGGGCAGGCCGGGCGTCTCCTATTTTTAGCTTCTGGGCGCGCGCCTAAGGAAGGCGCCGCGCGTGGCCGAGCCGGTCATGGCGTCGCCCTGGACCATCCGTTCACCGCGCAGAAACACGGAGTGGATGGCGCCCGCGACGGTCTTGCCCTCGTACGGGTTGTAATCCGCGGCGCTGTGGTGCTTTTTGGCGGAGATAGTGGTCTTTTTCTTCGGATCGATAAGCACGATGTCTGCATCCGCGCCGGGCGAAAGATGCCCTTTGCGGGGGTAGAGCCCAAAGAGCTTGGCGGGGGAAGTCGAGGTCAGCTCGACGAACCGGTTGGCGGTCAAGCGGCCGTTCTGCACCGCGTCCCACAAAAGCAGCATGCGGGTCTCGACGCCCGGCGCGCCGTTGGGAATCTTGGAGAAGTCCTTTTTGCCTAATTCCTTTCCTGGTTTGCCCTCGCCCGCCTTCATGCAGAACGAGCAATGGTCGGTCGAGACCACCTGCAGGTCGTTGCGCAGAAGGCCCTTCCAAAGCCGTTCCTCGTTGCCCTTGGGGCGCAGGGGCGGACTCATGACGAACTTGGCGCCCTCGAAGCCCGGCCGCTCGTAGTCCTCGTAGGACAGGTAGAGATACTGAGGGCAGGTCTCCGCGAAAACCTGCTGGCCGCGTTCCCGCGCGCGGCGCACTTCGTCTAAGGCGTCGCCGGCGGAAAGGTGCACGAAATAGATGGGCACGCCCGCCATGTCGGCCAGCGCGATGGCGCGGCGCGTGGCCTCGGCCTCGGCGGACATTGGGCGCGTCAAGGCGTGGTATTTGGGCTCGATTTTGCCCTCAGCCAGGGCCTTTTGCACCATCACGTCAATGACGCCGCCATTTTCGGCGTGCATGCAGATCATCCCGCCATTTTCCTTGGTGCGGGTGAGCGCTCGGTAAATGGTGGCGTCGTCCGACATGAAGATGCCGGGATAGGCCATGAAGAGCTTGAAGGACGAGACACCTTCCTTGACCATGGCATCCATCTCCTTGGTCCGGCTCTCGGGCAAGTCGACCACAATCATATGGAAGGCGTAGTCGACCGCGCTCTTGCCATGAGCCTTCTCGTGCCAAGTGTCGAGCGCCTTTTTAAGCGCCTCGCCGCGCTTCTGAATGGCGAAGTCGACTACGGTCGTGGTGCCGCCGAAAATCGCGGCCGCGGAGCCGGTGCGGAAGTCGTCCGCGGTCGTGGCGCCCATGAAGGGCATGTCGAAGTGGGTGTGCACGTCGATGCCGCCCGGAATTGCGATGAGGCCCTTGGCGTCGATGGTCTTCGAGTCGCGCGCGTCGATTTTGCCCACCGCCGCTATTTTACCTTTCTCGATGGCGATGTCGGCCTTGAACGAATCCGACGCCGTGACGACCTCAGCGTTCTTGATGACCAAGTCGTAGCTCATTTTTTAGCGCCTCCCCGGGACCGTCTTAAATCGTAGCGGCCGTCGAGCATTTTCTGGCCGTCCAACTCCGCATGGCAGGCCGGGCAGCGCGGATTTTGGCTCGCTAAAATCATGACCGTTGCGTCCGGATCGCGGCTAAGCGCCTTCATCTGCGGGCTTTTTTCAAAAACGCCATTGCAGAAGGGACAAACCCAGCGGTCCGTGTCCGTTCCGTACGAGGCTTTAACCTTTTTTTCTATTTTTTCGATAAATTGGACGAAGTAGAGACAGCCCATGATGAAGAGATAGGAGGCGCCGAGAAAAACAGCAATGCCGATTATCAATTCCAAAGAGAGAGTCCCCAATAAAGAACGAAAGAGATGCCGAAGCTGATGAACCACGCGTAGCTGTAGAGCACGGTCCAAAAATGTGGCACGCTCGCCAAGCCGACCGCGCCCAAGAATCCCGGCGCCAGCGGCAGGATGCCCGCCAGGAGCGCGACCACGGCCTTGGGGTTGAAGCCGTTGGTGTACCAGTAGCGGCCCTTGCGGGCGTAGAGCCCGACGATGTCGAGTTTGCAGCGTTTCAAAACGAAATAGTCGGCGATTAAAATGCCGCCGATGGAGCCCAAAAGAGCGGAGTAGGCCACTAGCCACTTGAAGATGTAGCCGGAGGGGTCGGCGATGAGCTTCCAGGGCTGCATCAGGATGCCGATGACGCCGGTGATGTAGCCGCCCGCGCGAAAGCCGATGCGCTTGGGCCAGAGGTGCGAAAAGTCGTTGGCCGGGCTCACCACGTTGGCCGCGATGTTGGTGGCCAACGTCGCGATGCACAGTGCAATCAAGCCGATGGCCAAGGCGATTGGGTTCTTGAACATGGAGATGAGCACGACCGGGTCCCAGATGCTCTTGCCGTAAATCACCACGGTCGCGGAGGTCACGGCCACGCCGATGAAGGAGAAAAGCCCCATAGTAAGCGGCAACCCCAGCGCTTGGCCCATGATTTGGTCTTTCTGCGACTTCGCGTAGCGGGTGAAATCCGGAATATTGAGCGACAGAGTGGCCCAGAAGCCGATCATTCCCGTCAGTGCTGGAAAAAAGAAGCTCCAGAACTGCCCGGCCTTGGGCTGGCCCGCCGCGAACGCTGATGGGGTCTTGAGCATGAGGCCGAAGCCGCCTGCGCGGGAATAGGCCCAGCCCAAGAGCGCCAGGCCGAGCGCGATCAAGAGCGGCGCCTTGATGTTGAGCAGGAACCGGATGGACTCGACGCCCTTGTAGACCACGAACATGTTGATGCCCCAGAAGGCCATGAAGCACAAGAATTCCGGCAGCGAAATGCCCGCGATGTTGGCCGGCCAAGCGGCCAAACCGGGCCAATAGATCGCCAGAAGCTTGTAAATAGCCCAGCCGCCGATCCAGGCCTGGATGCCGAACCAGCCGCAGGCCACGAAGGCGCGCAGAAGCGCGGGGATGTTGGCGCCGCGCACGCCGAAAGAAGAGCGGCAGTAGACCGGGAAAGGGATGCCGTACTTGGTGCCCGCGTGGGCGTTTAGAATCATCGGGACAAGCACGATGCAGTTGCCCAGGAAAATCGTGGCCACCGCCTGCCACCAGTTCATGCCCTCGGCGATGAGCGAGGAAGCCAGCATGTAGGTGGGCACGCAGGCGCAGAGGGAAATCCACAGGACCATGATGTCCTTCAAGGCCCAAGTGCGGCCCTTCTTGGAGGTGGCCGCGATGTCCGCGTTCCAGTAGGCCGAGGCGGAGAGATCCTCCGCGTGCTCTAAAATCTCGGGATCAAGCAGCGCGGAAATCATGCGGTTGAGCTGAGCGGTTTTCTTACGGCAGCTGCTGGACGAGTTCTCCGTAGGTTTCCGGCCGGCGGTCGCGGAAGAACTGCCAAACCTTGCGGACCTCCAGAATCTCGTCCAAATCAAGCTCCGCGGTCACGACCGCGTCCTTGTTGCGCGGTCCCGTGGCCAGGAATTTGCCGCGCGGATCGCAGAAGTAGGACTGGCCGTAGAACTCGCCGATGCCCCAGGGCTTCTCCTTGCCGACCCGGTTGATGGCGCCGACGAAGTACTGGTTGGCCACGCAGTGCGCGGGCTGCTCGAGCTTCCAGAGGTATTCGGACAATCCCGCGACCGTGGCCGAGGGGTTGAACACGATTTCGGCGCCGTTTAGGCCCAAAATGCGCGCGCCGTCCGGGAAGTGCCGGTCGTAGCAGATATAGACGCCGACCTTGGCGTACTTGGTGTTGAAGACGGGATAGCCCAGGTTGCCGGGCTTGAAGTAGAACTTCTCCCAAAATCCCGGCGCGCAGTGGGGGATGTGATTCTTGCGGTAGCAGCCGAGGATTTCTCCGTCCGCGTCGATGACCGCGGCGGTGTTGTAGTAGGTGCCGGTCGAGGGAGTCTCATAAATGGGGACCACGATGACCATCTTGTGCTTCTTGGCGAGGTTCTGCATGAGCTTGGTCGTGGGGCCGGGGATGGGTTCGGCCGTGTCGTACCACTTGTCGTCCTGTTCGGCGCAGAAATACGGCCCGTAGAAAATCTCCTGGAGGCTCAGGATCTGCACGCCCTCTTTTGCGGCCTTCTCGATGAGACCCACATGCTTGTCGATCATGTTCTTCTTGATCTGCGCGAGCGTGTATTTGGGCGTCGCCCAGTCGCACGACGCTTGGATGAGTCCGCCTTTGACGATTCGAGACATGGTGATTCCTCCTGGATTATCCGTGAACCCGCTTGTAGACTTCCTTGTAGCCCGTCATGCCGTTCTTGACGTACTCGTCCCACGTGAGCGGCTTGTGGCCTGTCTCGACAGGCTTCATGGTGATGCATCCCTCCACTGGGCAGACTAAAGAGCACAGGTTGCAGCCGACGCAGTCTTCCTGGACGACGTAGGGCACGCGGCTGGACGTGCCGTTCTTTCCGTTGGACTTGACCGCGATGCACTGGTGCGCGGTGTCGTTGCAGGCCACGTAGCAGAGTTGGCAGCCGATGCACTTCTTGGCGTCGATTTCCGCCACGGTCTTGTGGTGGAGGTTCAAATGCTTCCATTCCGTCACGTTGGGCGCGGAAACGCCGATGAAATCCGAAAGCGTCTTGAAGCCCTTGCCGGCCATCCAGTTTTCCAGGCCGGCGTTCAAATCCTCGATGATGCGAAAGCCGTAGTGCATGACCGCGGTGCAGAGCTGGACCGAGGAGGAGCCCAGCAGCATGAACTCGGCCGCGTCGGACCAGGTGGAGACGCCGCCGATGCCGGAGATGGGCAGGCCCTTGGTCTCCGGGTCCGTGGCGATTTGGCTCACCATGTTGAGCGCGATGGGCTTGACCGCCGGGCCGCAGTAGCCGCCGTGCGCGGCCTTGCCGCCGACCGCGAACTTGGGCGTCAATGTGTCCAAGTTGACGCCCATGAGGGAATTAATCGTGTTGATGAGGGAGACCCCGTCGGCGCCGCCGGCCTTGGCCGCGCGCGCGGCGTAGCGCACGTCCGCGACATTGGGAGTCAATTTGACCAAAACGGGGATGGAGGATTTCTCTTTGACGAACTCGGTCACCATCTTGACGTACTCGGGCACCTGGCCCACCGCCGCGCCCATGCCGCGCTCGGACATGCCGTGCGGGCAGCCGAAGTTGAGCTCGATGCCGTCGGCGCCCGCGTCCATGACCTTGGCCGTGATGTCGTGCCAGGCCTGGCGTTCGCAGGGCACCATTAAGGACGCGATGACAGCGCGGTCTCCAAAGCGCTTCTTGACTGCCAGCATTTCCTTAAGGTTGTCCTCAAGCGGCCGATCAGTGATGAGCTCGATGTTGTTGAAGCCCGCGATTTTGGAGCCGCCGACGTCTAAGGAGCCGTAGCGCGAGGTGACGTTGATGACCGGCGGGTCCTGCCCCAGCGTCTTCCAAACCGCGCCGCCCCAACCGTACTCGAAGGCGCGCATGATCTGCTCGCCGGAGTTGGTCGGAGGAGCAGAGGCCAGCCAAAAGGGGTTGGGCGACTTGATGCCGGCGCAGTTGGTCGAAAGATCGGGCGTCGCTTTAGGCATGAGCCATCTCCTCGCTGCGCGGGGGAATCGGCGCCACGCGGCGGCCCTCGATGGTGGAAACCCAATATTCGTTTCCCGGAGGCAACGCCGCGCCCGGGCGCAGGGTCTTCTCGATGCCGTAGGCCGCGCGTTTGCCGTCCGCGGCCGCGTTGACCACTTCCTTGCCGCCGCTAATCGCGTCGCCGCCGGCGAAAACCTTGGAGTGCGAGGAGCGCAGGGTCCGCGGGTCGACCGCGATGCGCCCATCCGGCCGGAGTTCCAACCCCAGCGTCTTGGCGACGGAAATCTGCTTGGCTTGGCCCACGGCCTTGATGACGCGGTCGCACTCGACTGTGATGCGGGAACCGCGCAACTCGATGACCTTGCCGTTTTTGACCGCGGTCCGCGCGAACTCAACGCCCTCGGCTTTTTTCTTGCCCAGAACGCGCAAGGGCGCGGCGTTTAGGAGAAACTCGACGCCGTCGGTCCGGGCCAGCGCGCGCTCAAACTCGTAGGCGCTCATGTCCGTCTCGGCGCGGCGGTAGGCCAGCACGACCCGCGCGGCGCCGGTGCGCTTGGCTTGCGTGGCGGCGTCAATCGCGGTGTTGCCGCCGCCGATGATTACGGTGCATTCGCTTTGCCCCAGGGGCTTCAAATCGCGGTTCTTGACGTGGCGGATGAAGGACAGCGCGTCCCAGACGCCGCGCAGGGTTTCGCCGGGAATGCCCAGCCGCTTGGTCTCGCCCAGGCCGATGCCTAAAAAGACCGCGTCGAAGCCGGACAACAGATCCTCGGGATCGGCGTCGCGCCCGATTTCGACGCCCTTTTTGACCGTCACGCCCAGGGCCAGGATGCGCTTAATCTCGTCCGCAGAGACCTTCTGCGTCATCTTGTACTCGGCGATGCCGTGGGTGTTCAAGCCGCCCAGATCTTTCTCGCGATCAAAGAGTGTGACCGCGTAGCCCAGGCGTCGCAGGTAGGACGCGCAGGCCAGGCCTGCGGGGCCGCCGCCCACGACCGCCACGGAAAAACCGTTGTCCGGCCCGGGCTCGAACGGCTCCAGCCCGACCAAGTTGGCCTCGTCCGTGGCGCGGCGCTGTAAAAGCGCGATGGAAATGGGCTTTTCCTGCCAGTCGTGATAGACGCAGGCGCCCTCGCAGAGGACCTCGACCGGGCAGGCCCGGGCGCAGGAATGGCCGAAGGCGTTGGCCTCTAGGATGGTCTTGGCCGAGCCAGCCAAATCGCCCGAGGCGATTTGCTTGATGAAGCGGGGAATCTCGATGTGCGTCGGGCAGGCCTTGACGCAGGGCGCGTCGTAGCAGTAAAGGCAGCGGTTGGCTTCCACGAGCGCCTCTTCCGGGCGCAAGGGGGGGTGGATTTCCTTGAAATTTTCCTGAAAAATCTTGCGGGAATTAGAATCCATCGGCGCGTGCCGCCTAACTGGCGACGGCATATTATAGTAAATCCTCCCGGATTGCAACCCCAAAAGAAGAGCCCCTTCCGGCCGAAGCCGGAAGGGGCTTTGCGGACTAAACGGCAGTCGACTAGTTGCCCGACGCGGGAGCCGCGGGAGCGGCGGCCGGAGCGGCGCTCTTGGCTGCGGCCTTTTTGTGATGGTGCACCCAATGATGAGGATGATCCTTCCGGTACGCCTCGTAAGCCTTGTGCTCGTTCACATAGGCCTCATGAAGCGCGGTCCGGTCGGATTTCCGCTGGTCCATGTCGGCCTTAACCTTGGCCTTGGCGGAGTCGCAAGCGGCGCCGGCGGTCTTGCAGGCGGCCTTGGCGGCCTTCTTGTCGGCCTTATAAGCCTCGTAGCCCTCGTGCAGCTTGATCCTGGCCGACTTAACGGCGGCGCGGGCGCTCTCGAGCGCCGCGTGCGTATCAACGGCGGCCGGGGCGGCCGGAGCTGCGGAACCCTGCGCCATCACGGCCACGGGCGTCAAAAGCGCCGCGGCGAGGAGCAGGCTGACGTAAGTATTCTTCATAATTTTATTCTTCTCCTGGACAATCATACGCCTATTTGACGACCCTTCCTGCTGACTCACGCGCAACGATGCTGTCGCCGCGCGATACGGGCAAGAATCGGTCCATCGTTAGTGAGACGATTGAAGGGGGGCGAAAGTGTCGCGCGATTTTCAAATTTTAGCGGCTTTTACGCAGGCGTTTGGGTGGACGGGTCTTGGACGCCCGAGGAGCCTCGAGTTCCTGCTCGAGAGCCTCGAGTTCCTCGCCGGCCTCAGAGAGCTTGCCTTCGGAAGTCAGCTGACGGTAGCGCGCCAGGTGTTCCTGAAGGGATTTGATGAGTCCGCTCGGCGCGACCGATGAGGGCTCCTCGGTCTGGGCTGGCGGCGGCGCCTCCACATCGATGGAATCCTCGCCGGATTGCTCGGAGGCGGATTCGGGTTTGGCCAGCTCCGCGATGGCCTCTGAAAGCGTGTCGCTGTAGGCTAGGCGGTCGCCCACACCCAGCACGATTTTCTTCAATTCCGGCAGTTTCGCCTGGGTCGCCTGAATATAGATGGGTTCGACATAGAGGAAGGTGTCTCCCACCGGCAGGACCCGCGTGTTGCCGCGCACGACCCGGCTGCCCTGCTGGTTCCAGAGGCTTAAATCCCGGCTGATGCGGCGGTTCTGGTTGACCCGGCTTTGAATCTGCAGCGGCCCGTAAATCAACTGATCCTTGGGCAGGCGGTAGAAGATGACCTGCCCGTAGTGCTCCGGATCGCAGCGCGCCGCGATCCAGGCGATGAGGTTGTCGCGGTTGTGGCTGGTAAAGGGCAGCATCAAAACGAATTCGGCCTTTGTGTCGCCGGGCAGTCGGACCATCACGTAGTAGGGGCTGGTCGGGCGCGAGCCCTCGGCGCCGGAGAGCTGCTTGGCCACGTCCCAGACGTCTTCCTTATTGTAGAAGACCTGGGGATCGCGCATGTGGTAGACGCGGTAAATCTGCGACTGCACGCCGAAGATGAACTCGGGGTAGCGGATGTGGGCCAGCAGATCCGGCGGCATGGCCGAGCGCGGAAGAAAGAGATGGGGGAAAAGCTTGCGGTAGGCCGCCAGCAAGGGATCGGACTTGTCGAAGACGTAGAAGTGCACGGTGCCGTTGTAGGCGTCGACCGTCACTTTGACGCTGTTGCGGATGTAGTTGATTTCGGAGCCGTTATCGAAATCCGTGGGCTCCGAATCCGGGTTCAAATCCGAGGTGGTGTAGGCGTCGATCATCCAGTAAAGGCGCCCGGAACCATCGATGACCAGGTATGGATGGGGATCGAGCGTCAAAAAAGGCGCCAGGTGCGAAACGCGGTTCATGATCTGGCGGTGGATGAGCATCTTCGTGGCCGGCGTGAGGTAGCGGCTCAAAAGAATGTTCCAGTCGCTCATGGAAATGGCGGCCGCGATCCGCATGGGCCAGTAGCCGATGGGAACGCCGCCCGAGCCGTCGTAGGTGTTGTAGGCGTTGTCGTCGCCCTTGGGATAGTCGAACTCCTGCTGATCGCTATCCACGAACACCGTATGAAGGGTCTCTTCGCCGTAATAAATCTGAGGTCTGGTGATGTCCAAGGACGGGATGTCGCTTTTGACCGGCGCGTCGCGCAAATCGAAGTCCGGAGCGCCCTCGCCGGTGGCCGAGCCGACCAAAGAGGCGACCGCACCGTAGCCGTGGGTGTACTGGAGATTCAGGTTGACCCAGGTTTGCGCGTCCTCCGGCAGCAGATCGGTGTCCATGCCGCGCGGGGAGATGAGCACCTGACGCATCTGTCCGTTGACTGGGTAGCGGTCCGTTGAAACGGAGGAAAATGCGTAATAGGGCCGCAGGGTCTGGAGCTGCGTGGCGTTGTCCAGAAAGGGCTGGTGGTCCCAAAGCAGGATGTTCTGCGCGACATCGGGATACTTGGAGATGTTCAAGGTGTCGGTCTGTTTGGGGATGAAGGGCTCCTCATGCGCGTTCTGGGCCAAATCGTAGGCCGAAAGCGTCGCGGCGATATGATCCGCGATGAAGGGCCGCTCGAGCGTAAGCTCGTTGGGCTTGACGTAGAGGGAGCGTACGGCGGCTTCGGTCAACGGCGGGATAAAGAGGAGCAAGGCGAAGCCCGCGCCCAAGACTGGCATGAGCCAGCGCGGCAAAGACGAGAAAGGCGAGAGTTCGACGCCCGCGGCCTCCAGAATTCCAACGTTTCGCCGCGGAGCCGTGAGGGCAACGCCGGCTAAAACGAGCGCGACCGCGAAGCGGATCCAATAAAAGGGAATTCCCAGCATGGCGTCCACGTAGTCCGCGCCGTAAAGGAACTGGTGCGAGGAGTAGAGCAGGTTGTAGCGGTTGAAAAATGACATCGCGGCGATGAAGAGGAAGAAAAGCGCCGCTCCGGTGCGCGCGGGGCCGGCCAGTGAGAAACTCGCGGGCTTGGGGTGCACCGTGCGGGCTTCATTCCAGGACTCCCAGGACTCCCGCTGCGGTGTCAGGCCCAGGCGCTGGGCCCAGGCGCGCAACTGCTCCTGCGGAAGGGCGGCCAATTGAACCGCGGTGTAAATCGCCAGGGCCGCCAAGGCCAGCACGCCCAGCCAGCTGGCGAGCATCTCATAGAAAGGAAGGCGGAAGAAATAGAAGCCCAGTCCCTTGTGAAAGAGCGGATCGCGGTAGGCCGTCAGGGCGGAGGGAGCCGCCTGCCAAAGCGCGCAGACCCAGGGATCGATGAAGCTCATGCCGATGCCCAAGCCCAGGAACAAGGCCGAGGCGTAGGCCGCGGCGTTGAAAAGGCGGTTCTGGAAAAGCGGGAAATCGGAGAAGCGCCGTTTGCTCAAGGACAGCGTCAGGGCCAAGAGGGCGGCGCCAAGAAGAGCCGCGGCGCTCTGCGGCAGCCACTGCACGGCCAGGAGACGCCAGAAGGTCGAGAGCTGGCCCAGGGCGCGCCACCAGGCGTAGTTGACGGCGAAACTCGAGCCCTGGGAAACGACGATGAGGAAAACCAGGACGAGGATGACGTTGCGCACCACGGCTATGGGTGAAAGACCGGTTCTGCGGCTGCCGAGGACGAGAAGGCGCGCAAGCAGAACGCCCAGCGCCAAGAAGATAATAAGGCTCATGCGGTCCCTATGACTTTAGCGCTTTTGGGAGAGGATCACAATGCGCGCGCAGGCTTCCGCGTCCGAAAGGGCCTCGTGGTGGTTCAAGGAGAGTCCCAGGAAGCGGCAGACGTCCGGCAGCTTGGTGGGGTAGAGCTGCCAGGTCTCGCGCGCCAGGCGCACGGTACAGACAAAGGGTGTCGCGGGGGCTTCCAAGCCCGCCGCCGCGCAGCAGGCCTTGAGCACGCCCTCGTCAAAGCGTGAGTTGTGCGCGGCCAGGAAGTCCGCGCCGCGGAGGTCCTGCTCGATGTCGGGCCAAAGTTCGGAGAAAGTGGGTTTTCCCCGCACGTCCTCCCAGGAGATGCCGTGGATGTAGGTGAACTTGAAATCAGGCCGCGGCGGACGGATGAAATGGTGCCTTTTGCGCACGATCTTTCCGCCCTCGACCCGCACTAAGCCCACGGCGCAGGCGGAGTCCGAACCGTAATCGGCGGTTTCGAAGTCGATGGCGACGAATGTCTGGTTCGGGAGGGGGGCGGCCTTGGCGCGGGCCGCGGCTAGCTTGGGTCGACCCACTTGCCGTTGGACTTGATGAGCGAGACCAGCGCCTCGTCCGCGCCGTCCATGGGGATGCCCTTCTGCACGCATTCCTTGCCCACGTAGAGGTTGATCTTGCCGGGCGCGCCGCCCACGTAGCCGAAGTCGGCGTCGGCCATCTCGCCCGGGCCGTTGACGATGCAGCCCATGATGGCGATCTTGACGCCCTTCAAGTGCCCGGTGCGGGCCTTGATGCGGTCGGTGGTGGTCTGCAAATCGAAGAGCGTGCGGCCGCAGGAGGGGCAGGAGACGAACTCGGTCTTGGTGACCCGCGCGCCCGCGCCCTGCAGGACGTTGTAGCAGAGCTCGATGTTTTTGGCGGGGGCCAGGTCCGCCGCGATTTCGACGCTGTCGCCCACGCCGTCGCAGAGCAGGCTTCCTATAAGTAAGGAAGAGAACAAAAGCTGGTCTTCCGCGTTGCCCGCGCGCGGCGCGCGCAGATGGATGGGGAAATTTCCGGCCTGGGCCGCGAGCGCCCGGTATTCGTGCAGGAGGTCCTCCACGTTCTTCGTTCCCGCCAGGCTCAGCACGGCCTGGACGCCCAGGCGCTTGGCGGTCTCGGCCTTGGCCAGAACCTCGCCCGCGGTTTTCTCTTCGATGAGCCAGACCCCGCCGCGAGCCTTCATCGCCTGGGCGAACTTTTCCGTCTCCGTGCCGCTCCAGGCCGCGGCATCGAGCAGGGGCGCGGCCTCGTCTCCCAGTTCCAGAGAGCCTTCGATGCGGCCCAGGAAAGCCAGGCGCGAGGTCTCGCCGGAGAGCTTCTGGCGCACGGCCTTTAAGTGCTCCAGGTCCTGCCGCGAGCGCAGGGTCCAGGTCAAAATCTCGGGCACGGCCTCGCCGGCTTTCTTCAACTGCGCTTCCAACAGAGAGAGGATGTCCTGGGCGTTCTCGCTTGCGGGCATCGCGGTCGCGACGCGGATGGCCTGGCTGCCGCCCATCATGAAAGGGCCCACGCGCAGGGCCGCGGCGGGCCGGCGGGCGTAGTCAAAAAAGCTGCGGCAGTGCCGCAGGGCGGAGAGTTCCGGCCGCGGCTTCTCGGGCGCTTTGCCCTGGAAGGGCTTGGCCAGCGCGCGGCAGACGGGAACCTCGAACTCGGGGTCCTCGGTCAAAGAGACGCGGATGGTGTCGCCGATGCCGTCGGCCATGAGGCTGCCGATGCCGATGGCGGACTTGATGCGGCCGTCCTCTCCGCCGCCCGCCTCGGTCACGCCCAGGTGGAAGGGATAATCCATGCCCAGTTCGTCCATGCGCGCGGCCAAAAGCCGATAGGCCGCGACCATGATCTTGGGGTTGGACGCCTTCATCGAGAGGATGATGTCGCGAAATCCGTTTTTCTCGCAGATGCGCACGTATTCCAGCGCGCTCTCGACCATGCCCAGCGGGGAATCCCCGTAGCGGTTCATGATGCGGTCGGACAGGGAGCCGTGGTTGGTGCCCAGGCGCAGGGCGCGCTTCAAGCGCTTAAGCTTTTCTACCAGCGGGGTGAAGCGCTCCTCGATGCGCACGAGCTCAGCCTCGTACTCCGCGTCGGTGTATTCCTTCACGGCGAAGCGCTTGTTGTCGACGAAATTGCCCGGGTTGATGCGCACCTTCTCGGCGTATTCCGCCGCTTCCATCGCGGCCGGGGGGGAGAAATGGATGTCCGCGACCAAAGGCACGGTGCAGCCGGCCTTGAGCAGTCCTTCCTTAATTCGGCCCAGGGCCTTGGCGTCGTTGACCGTGGGCGTGGTGATGCGCACGATCTCGCAGCCGGCTTCCACCATGCGCAGGCTCTGCGCGATGGTGGCCTCCACGTTCATGGTGTCCGTGGTGGTCATGGACTGGAGGCGAATGGGGTTGTCGCCGCCCACGCCCACCTTGCCCACCATCACCGTGCGCGTCTTGCGGCGCCGGTAGGTGAAAATGTCCGGACAGTAGCGGAGGGTTTCCAGGTTCTGGGCGGTTTTTTCGGCGGTGGAAGCCATGTGTTATAATCATTATATCATGGCGGAACGGCCGACGGACCTTCCCTCGGAGACTTTGGGCATCCGGCACATCGCGCTTAAGGTCAAGAACATGGCCGCGGCCGAGCGTTTCTACGTGGGGGTCCTCGGCTTTGCGGTCGAGTGGCGGCCGGACCCGGACAACCTCTATCTCACCAAGGACAAGGACAGCCTCGCCCTTCACGCGGCGCAATTTTCCGAGGGGGGCAGTCTGGATCACTTCGGCATCATGCTAAAGAAGGCCCAGGACGTGGACGCCTGGGCGGACTATCTCAAGAAGAAGGGCTTCAAGTTCGAGAAGGAGCCCAAAACGCACCGGGACGGCGCCCGTTCCTTTTATATGCGCGACCCGGAGGGCAACCTCATCCAGTTCATCCACCATCCGCCCGTCGCCGGCGCCCGGCTTTAAGCCCGACGCTTTTTTCGCGCGGCGGGGGCTGGACAAGCGGCGCGGGGTGTGCTATCATTGATTCATAAATGACTAACGGGTCAGTCATTCTCGCCGCCGTTCTCTCCCTGACCGCCTTCCCCGCCGCCGCGGCCCAGACCATCGACCTGAGCTTTTCCGACGCCGTGCAACTGGCGCTCAAGCAGAACCTGCAGTCCCTGATGGCGGCCGAGAAAATCAGCGAGGCCAAGGGCGACGCCATGACGCTCTACTCCGAGCTTTGGCCGCGCATCACGGCGACCGCCTATCAGCAGAATGCCACCTCGAACCTCGCGGGCCTGGGCTTCGAGAAGCCCTTTATCTCGGGCACGCCGCTCGTCATCGGCCCCTACGGGCTCTATGACGCGCGGCTGCACTTGGTGGAGAACCTCCTGGACGCCCGGAGCTTCGCCGATTTCGCCCAGGGACGCGCCGAGGTGCGCCTGGCCAAGCTCGAGCAGGATTTGTCCCGGCCGGCCGTTGCCGAAGAGGCCGCCATGGCCTACATCGAGGCCCAGCGCTCGGCCCAGGCCGTGGCCGCGGCCCACGCGAATCTGGACTTGGCCAAGAGCCTCTACGTGCTGGCGCAGGATGAGCATCAAGTAGGATTGGCCCAGGGCGTAGACGTCGCGCGGGCCAAGACCCGCGTGGCCGAGGAGAAGTACAACGTAGCCCGGGCCGACTTGGACCAGCGCACCTCCCGCATCGACTTGGAGCGGGTGTTGGGGCTGCCCATGGACGCCGATTTAATCCTGACCGATTCCCTGCGCGACTCGGAGCAGGCCCCCGTCTCGACCCAGACCGCCATCGCCGAAGCCCTGCAGGACCGCGTGGAGCTCTCGGTGGCCAAGGAGGAGCTCCGCGTGGACGACTTGGCCGCCCGCTCGGCCGAGGGCGCACTCTTGCCGTCCTTGTCCGTCTCCGCGGACTACGGCTTAAGCGGCACCGACCCCTCCAAGAACGTGCACGAGACGCGCCAGGTGGGCGCCTTCGTGAGCCTGCCGCTCTTTGACGGCGCCGACTATGGCCGCGTGCGCGCGGCCATGAGCCGGGAGAAGGAGTCGCGCCTGACGCTGGATGACTTGAAGCAGGAAATCGAAAAAGAGGTGCGCGTCGCTTCGGCGCAGGTCCTGGCCGCGCAGGAGCAGGTGCGCGCCGCAGACGAGTCCCTAGGACTGGCGCAAAAAGAGCTCGACATGGCGCGCGATCGCTTCCGCTCCGGCGTGGCGGACAATCTCGAGGTCTTGAGCGCGCAGACCTCCATCGAAGAAGCGCGCGACGAGCACGTCTCGGCGCTGGCCTTCTACAATCAGGCGCGGGTGCGCCTGGCCGTCGCGCTGGGCGACATGGACGCGTTCCGGCTCTAGAAATTTTAGAGGAGACGAACATGGAGAAAGCGGCAGGGATGAACGGCGGTAAGAAAAAAGCGGGGATCATCGCGGGCGCCGTGGTCCTGGTGCCCGCCCTCATTCTGGGAGTCAAGTACTGGCGCTACTGCATGTCCCACGCCTCCACGGACGACGCCTTCATCGCGACAGACGTCGTGCCCATCGCGCCCCAGGTGCCCGGCAAAATCATCGCCGTCTACGTCAGCGACAACGAGAAGGTGAAAAAGGGCGATCCGCTCCTCGAAATCGACCCGCGCGACTACCAGGCGCGGCTGGACCAGGCCCAGGCCGAGGTCGCCAGCGCTCAAGCGCAGGAGAACAAGACCGGTCTTGATGTACGGCGCTACAAGGACTTGGCGGCGCGCGACGAAGCTTCCAGACAGGAGTACGATCACGCGTTGGCCGCCTATCAGCAGGCCAAGGCCCAGGTCGAGCTGGCCCAGGCGGGCCTGGAGCAGGCCAGGCTGAACCTCTCCTACACCAAAATTTCCGCGCCCACGGACGGCCACGTCTCCGAAAAAAGCGCCGTCGCCGGCATGTACGTGCAGACCGGCCAGGACTTGATGGCCATCGTGCCGGACAAGCTCTGGGTTCTGGCGAATTTCAAGGAGACCGAGGTCACCGACATGCACCCCGGGCAGAAGGTCCGCATCACCATCGACACCTATCCCGGCGTCGTCTTCCACGGGCACGTCAACAGCATCCAGCGCGGCACGGGCGCGGCCTTCAGCCTTCTTCCTCCAGAGAACGCAACCGGGAACTTCGTCAAGGTCGTGCAGAGAATTCCCGTGAAAATCATTTTTGACGATGCGCCCAATCCCACTTATCCGCTCGCGGTGGGAATGTCGGTCGAGCCGACCGTCGACTTGCGATAAGGGAGTCGGCCGAGAGGCCGCGCCATGAGCGACGCCGCGACGGCCCCCGCAGCTTCAAGCCAGGATTGGGTCTCGCCCATCAATCCCTGGATCATCGCCTTTTCCGTCATGCTGGCGACCTTCATGGAGGTCCTGGACACCTCCATCGCCAACGTCGCGCTCCCGCACATCGCGGGCAGCCTCTCCTCCACTCCCGACGAGGCGACCTGGGTGCTCACCAGCTACTTGGTCGCCAACGCCATCATCCTTCCGGCGACGGGCTGGCTGGGGGGATACTTCGGTCGCAAGCGCTTCCTGATTACCTGCGTCATCATTTTCACCGTGGCCTCCGCCTTGTGCGGAGCGGCCGGAAGCCTGGGCTCCATCGTCTTGTTCCGCGCACTCCAGGGCGCGGGCGGCGGGGCGCTCCAGCCCATCGCGCAGTCGGTGCTCTTGGAAAGCTTCCCGCCCAAGAAGCGCGGCCTGGCCATGGCGGTCTACGGCATGGGCGTGGTGGTGGCTCCCATCATCGGCCCGACCTTGGGCGGCTGGATCACCGACAGCTACTCCTGGCGCTGGGTGTTCTACATCAACGTGCCCATCGGCATTTTCGCCATCAGCATGATCCGCGCCTTCGTGCAGGACCCGCCTTATTTAAGGAAGACGCGCGGATCGCCCATCGATTACGTGGGCTTCGGCTTCATGGCGGTGTGGCTCGCCGCCATGCAGATCGTACTCGACAAGGGCCAGGAGATGGATTGGTTCGGCACGCCCTGGATTCGCTACCTGACCGTGATCTCCGTCGTCGCCTTCATCATTTTCATCATCCGAGAAATGCGGGCCAAGGAGCCTATCGTGCATCTGGGCGTGTTCAAGAACCGCAACTTCGCGGTAGGCACGTTCCTGATTTTTGTGGTGGGCGCCGCGCTCTACAGCACCACGGCCATGCTGCCGCTGTTTTTGCAGACGCTGATGAACTATCCCGCATTCCAAAGCGGCCTGGCGATTAGCCCGCGCGGATTCGGCTCGCTGGCCTCCATGGTGGTCGCGGGAAGGCTCGTCGGCATCATCGACGACCGCGCCTTAATGGCCTTCGGCTTCATGATCCTGGCCTACTCGATGTACCTATTCGCCGGCATCAACCTCAACGTCTCCATCATGAACGTCATCTGGCCCTGTATCGTCAACGGCTTCGCCATGGGCTTCATCTTCGTGCCGCTGACGACCTCGACAATGGGGGAGCTGCCGCTCTCGGAGATGAACAACGGCACGGGCATCTACAATCTGATGAGAAACGTGGGCGGCTCGGTGGGCATCTCGCTTTCGACCACGCTCTTAGAGCGCATGTCGCAAAAGCAACAGGCCAACATGGTCTACAACGTCAACCCTTACAGCACGGTCTACCAGAGCCGCTACCACGGACTTTCGGCCCTGCTCTCCCGGGGTCTGGGCGCGCCGCGCGCCTTGGCCGCGTCCTTGGGGATGTTCTACAGACAGGTTCTGCTCCAGGCCCACCTGCTGGTCTACGTGGACCTGTTCCGCTACTTGACCTGGCTCTGCATTTTGGGCGCGCCGCTGTGCTTTCTGTTCAGCAAGGTGCGCCACACCGGCAAGCCCATCGCCGCGCACTAAAGGCTCGGCGGCCCCGAAGTTTTTAATACGAGAGGCACGCCGGAATCATGAAGTCTTTCATACGGCAAAGCTTCCCAAATAGCTGAAGGCGTGCATTCAGGATCAGTTACCGGTAAGCATAGAATTGAAACCGCCTGGGGCTCTCTATTTTTAGCCCGTGCTTCAGTGCCATCGACTCAATGATTGGATACCTCTCCCTGAAAACGGACACCATGCCATGATATTCAAGCCAAATGTGCTTGGCACCGAAAAAGTTCATTTTATCCACAAAATCGTGCGCGTAAGCGGAGCTCTCGCTCAACGCGAAAGTTGAAATAAAAAGATCCGCCTTTAAGGAGTATTTTTCTACGAAACAAACGGGGATAAGGTTAAACTTTCCTTCCTGAATACTCTCAGTTCCATCGTGGAATAGGTTGACCGCAGATTCTCCGAAGATCGTTGAAAGATAAAGCCACTGGAGGCTGCTGATCAGCGGAACATCAATGATAATATAGGTCAAGCGGCCGGGGCTCATTCGTCTGGCGATCTTAGCCATGCAGCCGTAACCGCCGCCCCATTCGATGACGGTGCGCATATCGCTTAGTGCGCTGTTGGTTTTTTGCGAAAGCCACACCAGATCGGCGGCAAGACGAATGAGATTTTTTGATGAGAGGAAGGCGGGGGTCAGCAGGGGACGACCGATGGGATCTTCCATTAGGATTTCTCCCGCTGTGGCGGGCGGCAACGCTTCGGAAAGGAACCCGGGCAGCGTGTCCGGCGAGGGGTATCCCAACATTGCGCGAAGGACGGTCTTCTTCGGATCCAAGAAATCAAAAGGAGGTGGAGCAATTTTTTTCTCCCACGCAACTATATGCGCTTTCCAGGAAGGCGTTTGAAATTTTTCAAGGTGACAGTGTCTGATGTCCTCGTATGTTGATTTAAAACGCGATTGGTATATTCCAAATCTCTCCCTTTGTCCCTCCCGATGCTTGGCTATTTGCTCATGAAGCTGTCGCTGTTTATCGCGATAAAGGCTGCTGACAGCTCTGTATAGACTTTTGCGGGAAAGAGGGGCGCCAGCTGTCATAGTTTTGGCATGGTGAGAGTCTGCCTTAAAACTCAGGCCACCGGTGGCGATGGCATACTCTCACCACGAGCGCCTCTTGCTACCATTTCAGCAACTATGCCCATTTCTTTTCAGGAGTCCGACGCATCTTCGCTTTTGCCTGTCCAATTGCTATGCGCTTTTATTGTTTTGCTGAAGAATATCTTCGCTTTTTGTGGTTTATATTTCAAAGCTATTGGCAAGCAAAAACACCTCAGTTTATGGATTCATTGCCCCGCCTCGCGATAATTTGTTAACTACAGCAATGCGGAGTTTTCCCAGGATAATGCTTGTCCAGGCGCCGGTTTTTTCCCGGCTTTCTCCATCCAACGGCTTGGCTCTTCTCAAAGCGCATCTGAGCACAGCCGGGATAGAAACAAATATCCGAGATTCGAGCCTGATGCTCCGGCGCGGCTTCAAGGCAAAAGGACTTGCTTGGAAGGAATATTTAATCTCAGATGCCGAGGATATGCTTGGCGCGGCCGAGCCGTTTCCTGAGCAGATGGAATCTTTGCTATCGATGGAGGCCGCTGAAATCCTCGCGCAGGCTCCCGACATCATCGGCTTTCATGTCCAAATTTCTACTGAAGAATGCAGCCTAAAGCTGGCTCGGCGCATCAAGGAGCTTTCTCCCAAAACCACGATCATTTTTGGTGGCCCACAGTGCCTCAGAGAAACCAAGGCCTTTGAGTTAATCCAAGAGTCTTGCGTGGATGCCGTCGCCATGGCAGAGGCTGACAAGTCTTTCGTGGAATTCGCACTGGCGTTCGATATCCGCAGCAAGAAGATGCCGAAGACCCATGGTTTTCTGGTCAAGGAAAATGGGGTCGTCATTGACTGCGGCGATCCTTGTGAAGTTGCCGATCTGGACAGTCTCCCTTTTATGGACTTCGGCGATTTCGAGATGGACGCCTACGACCAAGCATCACTTTCTTTGGTCTCAAGCCGAGGATGCGTGCGCAGATGCTCTTTTTGCACAGATATCGTACAGAAAAAAACATACCGCAGAATGAGTGCGGAACGCATCCTCTCCGAGATTCGGCATCAGCGCAGGCACTACCCGGACCGATACTTCATACGGTTCATGGATTCATTGATTAATGGAGACGTCCGGCTCATTTCGCGGCTTTCGGAACTTCTGCTCCCGTTCCGACTGGAGATGGCAACCAAGAGAAGCTCGCTGGATTTCGGCTGGGGCGGCATGGCAATTCTTCACCCGACGATGACCGCGGATCTTCTGAGAAAAATGAGACGTGGCGGCTGCCAGACGCTGGCCTACGGCTTCGAGAGCGCAAGCCAGAAGGTTGTGGATCTGATGCGTAAAAACTTTCGAGTTCCAGAGGCCGAGAGGATCATCCAAGACACAAACAAGGCCGGTATCAGGGTGCAGTTGTTCCTCATGGTCGGCTATCCTGGTGAAACGGAAAAAGATTTCCTGCAAACTATCGCGTTCCTTGAGAAAAACGTTGATTTTATTGATATTGTCGATCCTTCCATGTGTGCGGTTCTAAAAGGCTCGCACTTATACGTCAATCGAATCGAATACGGCATACGCCTTGATCCCGCCGAACCGCGTCTGTGGTCAAGCGTAGACGGTTCTAACACGATTGAAATCCGCATGGAGCGCCACCGCTTACTTCTGGAGACCATGAACCGCCTCGGCTTTGTAGCGGAGGGCGACGGTCGCAAAACACTGACTAAAGTCTCGAGACATGCCTACTTCTCTTTCAATAATTAAGTTATTCCCGTGGGGTAGGAAGTGGTTGCATGGAGTGAGCTAAATGTAGTACCCTCATAAAAATGGCCGAAAAAGATGGTTCTGCCAAATCCAAACGCCCAGGACCAAAAAAGAAAAAATACGTCGCTCCTATCCTTGTAATGGTAGGGAGCCTTTCCGTGTCGAATGTCGCATTCGCGACCACTTTATCGTAAGTTCCTCCCTGCGGCATGATTGCCGTCTTTCTCAATGATCAGGACGCGGCAACTCATGGAAGTACCGCCGCCATCAGAAACGCCCTCTTCAAGTCGTGCAATACGGACTCCCCGAGATTGTGGCTGCGACGTCGTATGTGCTGGAGCCAGCTGTCCCGCGACTTTTGGAATGGAACTCCGCGATACACCATCGGCCTTCCGAGAGGCACGCCGCTCGGACGATGGGTCTCGGCCATCGAGCTGGCTTGGATATTTCGAAGATGTGGCGTCCGACTGGCGCACATTCATTGGAGCGGGGTTGACCACTGGGGCTTCGATCTTTATCGCCGCATTGCCCCGCGACTGCCCTACGCCCTCACTTTTCATGCCTTTAATCGGGACCGGCTGAGGAGCCAGGGATTGTATGAGCCAGACGTTGTTCGCCGGTTATTGCGCGGAGCCTTCAAGATCACGGCTGTCTCACGCGCGCTCAAGGGAGATATAGGGGAGCTGTTACCATCAATTGACGGCAAAATCAAGGTCGTGCCTAACGGCGTACAAATCAATGACGAGGACGACGGCCTCCTGCCCGCAGGGTTACCGGAAAAGTTTATTCTCTCGGCCGGGATCTTTTGCTCTGTCAAAGGCGGAGACATGCTATTGCTGGCCATCTTTGACCTTTGGCAAGAAGGCCGCTTAAAAATCCCGATCGTCCTATGCGGTCAAGACGAACCGAAAGGACAACTGGCCCGACTGGTAGCCGCGCTCAAGCTTGAAAGCGCCGTCATCCTGCTTCCGAATTGCCCTCATAACATCGTCATAGCGCTCATGAAACGATGTCTCTTCTTCGTCTCCGCTTCCCGCGAAGAATCTTTCGGGATAGCCTTGCTCGAAGCGATGGCTTGCGGCAAGGCCGTGGCCGCTCCACGAGTGGGCGGGATCCCTGAATATCTATCTAACGGCGATAACGGACTGCTCTTTGAGCCCGAAAATATTGACGCGCTCAAAGACGCCATTGAGCGCTTGGCAGGCGACGAACGCCTTCGCCTCTGCCTCGGACGCGAGGGATTGAAGACGGCGTCAAAATTTCCATGGTCCACGCCCCTCCATGCCTATAGAGCGCTGTATCGGGAGATGCTTCTTGGCAGCGCGTGAGCGAGAAACAAAGGAAAAGTCCGCGCGCTCTCTATGGGGATCTAGGCCCCGCGTTAACCTGATCCTGATCGCGCATCCGGATGACGCCGAAGTATGCTTTGCTGGAACCATGCTGCGACTAATTGATGAGGGCGAAAAGGTATACATCGTCGTTGCCACGGATGGTGCCCTTGGAACAACTTTGCCACGAGTCCCGATGCGTGCCTTGGGGGCCATTCGCAAGAGTGAACAGCGCGCCGCCGCTCGACTGGCTGGCGTCCATGGCGTCTATTTCCTAAACCATCCCGACGGCGGGCTGCAAGCGCGTAAGCCGCGGCTCAGGGAGCAATTCGTCCAGCATATCCGCACACTCAGACCCAACGCCGTTTTCACTTACGACCCCACGCTTTTTTACCTGCAGGGCCGCGCTTATTCAAGGTTCCACCGGCCTTTTGGCGCGATCCACCATCCCGATCACAGGGCCGTTGGGGAGGCAGCCCTGGATGCCATCTATTGCGGTTCGGCGCTGCCCAATTACGCTCTGCGCCAGAATCTCCAACCATGGGCCGTTGATGAGCTTTTCCTGGCGGCGCCTGCCCAGCCGAACGTCTTCGTTGATATCACTCCATATCGGAAGCGCAAGGAAAAGATACTTAGCGCCTATGTCAGCCAGAACATCAAATCCTGGCTCAAGCGCGGGATCGATTCAGAAAAAGAATTTTGCTTTATACCATGCTCTCCGGAGGCATTTCGACAAGGCCCGTTCCACGCGGCATTCTTCAAGCCGCTCCCCCGCCATGAATGAACGTCCGGAAGTCAGCGTCATTATTACTACATATAACCGATTACCGATGTTCAAACGTGCGTTGGCGGGCGTTTTCCGGCAAACGTTCAAGAATTTGGAAATCATCGTTGCCGATGCCGGGCATGACGGCACACTTTCTTACCTGAATCTGCTGAGATTGCCCGTGCGCTCAGTCTCCGTGCGAGGAAATCCCGGTGTTGCCACACTTATGAATGCTGGGCTCGCTCTTGCCCGCGGACGCTTCATTGCCTTTCTGGAATCGGACGATTATTGGGCGCCGGAGTATCTTGAGACGATGCTCGCCGCCTTCCGTTCACGGGACATCAAAAGCGTCTCCTCAGCATGGTGGATCGCGACCGAAGAGGGGGAGATCGTCCATCGCTACCATTGGCGAGACGCGGTTGTCTTTGATCCAGAAGTCGCGCTTTATCCGCGTCGAAGCTCCGGTTCCCGTTTCTACTGGGGCTGGCATCTCTCCTTCAACGTTTTCCGACGTGAGGTGTTTTCCCATTTGGGTGGATTTGATCCTCATCTTAAATGGGAGGGCGTGGATGTTGACCTCTATGCCCGGATGACGCTGACTTACGGAGCGCGAGGATTCGTCCGGATCGATGAGCCGCTGGGGCTCTATACGCGCCATCCTTCGGCGCAGTTAACGGAGCTGTCGAATCAAGCGGCATTAAACGGCTGCCGCATTCCCGTTATTTTTCGCAGAGATAGGCGCTATAAAGAAATACTGATCGATCGGGCCTACTTTCAATTTAAACACGCAACCAATTGGAGCATGATAGAGCGCGAACTCCCATCCAAAGGCATCTCACCTTATACCACTCTTAATTAAACCCATCTTGCGATGCGGATTGCGCTAATTGCCGGTTTGCCGTACACGAATCCAACTGCAGAAGCTGTGCTTCGTGGTCTCGGCGCTGCCTACCGACGTCTCGGGCACGACGTCCATACTGCGGCAATGGGACGCTCCCGGTCCGTCCGGCGCCGCGTCTTGACCGCGATCCTAAAGGGAGCGGATGCCGTCCATTTCCATCATTTCTACGGCCACCTGGAAGACTCTTCCATAGATTTCTGGAGCACGCAGCGGCGCAAACAAAAGTTCGCCATGGTTACGTTTCAGAGCTACGGCGACCCCTGGGGCCGCCGTCCTGATCGCGCGGAGTTGGCGCTGCTTTCCGAATGGCTCAGTAGTGTGCGTCAAGTGACGGCGCTTTCGTTTTTTTGCGCCAAGCAGATGGAGAAAGATATGCCCGCTCTAGCAGGGAGAATCGCCATTGTGCCGGATGGCTACGCTTTGGAAAAAGCGCTGCATCTTAAGACACGGCGTGGCGGCCCCGCCGTGCTATGCGTGGCAAGGAACTCTCCAGCCAAGGGGATAAACGTGCTTCTTGATGCATGGAAGCGACTAGGCGGACGCCGCGACGCGACGTTGAGAATTGCAGGGCCAGATCCTTGCCCGCCCGACAGACGCGTGCTCCGCAAGGTGCTTGACATGGGCATGTTGGACAGCGTAAAAGTGCTGGGGAAGCTCTCTCGCAGACGATTATGGTCCGAATTCGAGCGGAGCCTCTTTGTGGTGCATCCAGCCATTTACGAATCGTTTGGGATGGCCCTAATCGAGGCCATGGGTGCCGGGAAGGCCGTCGTCGCGACCAGAAGCGGCGGGCCACAAGAAACCGTCGTCGAAGGCCGCACGGGCTTGCTTGTTCCCGCGGGTGACGCGAAAAAACTTGCCTCCGGGATGCGTAAACTTTTGGACAGTCCGCAACGCCGCAGAGATCTTGAGGCCGGGGCAATCCGCGAGGCGCGCAAGTATCATTGGGACACCATCGCACGACGCTACCTCGCGCTGATGCCCAACGAATGCGGCGAATACGGGCCTTCCGTAAAAGGCCGCGCATAATAATGAAAAACGGGGCTGAGCCGTCCCTGGCGGCGCTCTCCGTGACATTAGTTGAATTCCGACCGCAGCGCCGTCTGCAGTCGATTACCGCTGCCGTATTGATTAATTATGCGCTCGCCGATACTGAACTGGCCGGCCGTGTCCGTTTCAGCGTCATTCGGCCCCTTTTGAATGAGGAGGCATGGGAAACCTGCTTGACTCAGATCGTCTCGCTAAAGCCCGACCTGCTTGGGTTCTCGTGCTACGTCTGGGGGATTACACATGCATGCCGCATGGCGCGGCGAATCAAGGAACTTTGTCCGGAGGTAAAAATCGTTTTCGGCGGCCCGGAGATTTCTGGGCGTGGGGCGAATGCGCTTCTCTCGTACCCAGAAGCGGACTATGCGGCAATCAGCGATGAAGGTGAGGAGACTTTTCGCCAGCTTCTAAGGCATTTAATTTTTGCCGAGCCGAGTCTAGATCACATTCCCGGCCTGGCGTGGCACGGCCTCGATGCTCGCATAAAAACGACAAAGCCCGGAGCATTTATTGATCTGGCGACCTCTCCTTCATCTGTTATGGGCGCAGACATGGTCCCGGAATCTGATCTGGCGCTCCTTGAGTCTTCCCGAGGATGTTCTTTTGGCTGCAAGTTCTGCGACTGGGGCCTGACTAAGATGCGCTATGTTCCTCTGGAAAAGCTCGATAGAGAATTCAGGGACTTGGCACCGCGAGTTTCGGGAATAACCATGTGCGATGCCGATATCTTTATGAATCAGCGGCGCGGACTGGAAATCATCAATTTGTTCCTAGCCGCCTCCCAAGGCACGGATTGCTGTCTGGGCCTCAACACTAATCCTGCTTTCTTAAACAAGTCAATCGTAAACGCCCTTGCTCAGGATCCCAAGAAGTTCAATCTCGCCCTTGGCGTACAAACCACGGATCCTACCGTA
Organism: Elusimicrobiota bacterium; assembly: GCA_027451985.1. Lineage (GTDB taxonomy): Bacteria > Elusimicrobiota > Elusimicrobia > UBA1565 > UBA9628 > JAGWJU01. The sequence goes on along the minus strand of DAIDHS010000009.1, from coordinate 52,068 downwards.
CTAAAAATTATCGGTCGTGTATTTAATCGGGAAAAAGTCGAAGCCAATTTGCAGTACCTCAAGGAGAAAGCTCCGAGCCTTCCTTTTTTTATCCAATTGATTTACGGCCTGCCTGGACAAGATTGGAAATCAGCCACGGCATCAATCGAATGGAGCTTGTTGCAGGTTCAGCCTCAGGGGGTGATTCATTATAGAGCCTTAGTCCTGCCCGGAGCCGAACTAGGAGGTTTGGCGCAACAATACGGCGTGCACTACCAGCAGAAACCGCCGTATCGGGTCCTTAAAACCGACACCCTCAGCGCTGAGGATCTAAACTTGCTAAATAGGCTGGCATTCTATCAATGGCTGTTAAGTGGCTTCCCTGCCTTTTCCGGCCCGTTCTCTGATCTCTGGGAAAGAACTCATCAGCCGACATGGCCGCAAGAGCGGCGGCGCGTCGATATTCTGCTGGAACTCATTGAATTTATCGAATTAACAACGGGCGTCTCCGCCGCCTTGGGCATCGATGACCTCAGCGCAATCGAAAACGAAACAGCTTTGGAAAAAATAACTGCCTTACTGATTAAAAATCGCCCTCTACAAGCAGCCGTTGTTTACGCCCTAAGGTATTTTAGGAGCAGAGAGGAAGCTCATCCCGCCTTGTCCACTGGATTGCCGCGGTAAAACCAACCCGTAAAGGTCGTCTTGGCAGCGCCTCCCAGGATTGGAGTATTCCGGTGGAGGCTCTGGCTGGCCCGAAACAGCACGGCATTGCCGCAGGTTTTATCGTCGTATTCCGACAGCACAGGCTCGCCGCGGTCCCGGCGGAATTGAAGGACGCCGCCTCGAAACGGCCGCCTCGATAAATTGATCCGTAGCGTCATTACACGGTGCGGCCCAGTCTCAGAGTCATCGTGCCAGCGCACATAATGCTCGCCGCCAGGCTCAAATCTGAGCACACGGCCGCCGAAGCCGTCTATCGGTCCGCAGTTCGTCACCAAACGGACGAATGAGAGAATTTGCGGATCGTTAAAAAGGAACGAAAGAGCGGAGTTGATGGAGCGATCAACAGGCTGTAGACCACTGAGATAGCGGTGGTCATCGTCAGTCGGCTCGAATGCGGCAGTGGCCAGACGATCAAGAATCCAGTTTATTGTTCCAATTTCAAGCAAGCCAGGTAAAGCGATAAAGTGGCGATCCAGATAACTTTGACGCGCCCTTTCCAGGTCATCACTCGACGCCGTGATCTCAATACGGCCGCGTCCGACGCGAATCAGGGGGCGCTCTATAATTTTAGTTGAATGACTCGCCATGTCTTCTTGCGAGCACGACGCCTTGAATGGTTGCAACTCTACCGGATGAGGACCGTCTCGCCGGGGGCGGCGTAGGTCCAGTCTGGCTGCTTCTCGGAGTAATGCGCGTCGTAGGTGATGACGTGCTTGGCCTCATCGTAGTCCTTGATCTTGGGCGTGGCGAACATGGGCGCCGCCACGGCCGCGGCCTGATCCTTGAACTCCTCCGGGAAATTCTTGATGAGGCTGGGCAGCATCAAGCCGCCTTCCACGGGCAGGTAGCAGCGCGTGGTCTGCGAGCCGCCCATCACGGCCGCCAGGGCCCGCTCGATGGGGTCAGACTTCCCGGTGCGGCCTTCGCAGAATTCGTTTAGGGCCAAGGAAGCTTCGCGCAGTCCGCTCTTGCAGGAGCCGCACTGGTGGCAGGACTCGACGTAGAGAAAGTGGGTCAGGGTCTGGGCCACGCGCGGGATGTTGACGGAGTCGTCCATCACGATAAATCCCGCTGATCCCAAGCCGCCGCCGGCCTTGGCCAAGGAGCCGAAGTCGGCAGGGGTGTCGAACTTCGATTCCGGCACCACGCCCGAGGCCACGCCTGAAATCTCGGCCTTGAACTTGCGGCCGGGCTTGGGCCCGCCGCCGTATTTGTTCAAGAGATCCCGCAGCGTGATGCCCGCCTCAACCTCGTAGAGACCGGGTTTGGCCACGTCGCCGCAGAGGGTGAAAATCAGATAGCCCGCGGTATCCGGGCTGCCGATGGCGCGAAACGACGCCGCGCCGTGGTGGATGATGCTAGGCACGCGCGCGTAGGACTCCGCGTTGTTGACCAACGCGGGATTGGGCGACTCGATGCTCGCGAAGAGGCCCTTCTCGAAGGGGGGGTAGTGCGCCTCGCGCGGCATGGGCTCGTTGCCCTCGACGACTTCCAGCAAAGCCTTTTCCTCGCCGTAGAGGTAGGAGTCCGGCCCGTGGATGATGGTGAAAGGAACGCCGTCCAAAAGCCCCTTGGCGCGCACTTCCTCAAGCGCCTTTTCCAGCCGCGCGATTTCGCGCTTGTAGACGCCCTTGATGGCGATGTAGAGGCCCTTGGCGCTGACCACGTGGGCGGCGATGAGCATGCCCTCGATGGTGGCGTAGGGGTTTTTCTGGATGAGAAAGCGGTCCTTATAGGTGCCCGGCTCGCCCTCGGAGGCGTTGCACACCACGTAGCGCGTGGGGCAGGGGTGGTTCTTGGTGGTGGTCCACTTGATGGCGGTGGGAAAGCCTGCGCCGCCGCGGCCGCGCAGGCCCGCGTCCTTGACTTCCTTGATGACCGTGTCCGGCCCGGCCTGCCGGGCCTTCAAGACGGGGGACTTGCCGCCGTACTGCTTCAGGTATTCGTCGTAAGATTCGTAGGGATGTTCGGGGATGAGCCTGTGGGTTGTATCCATTCCTGTCCTTCCGCTTTAGTCGACGCCTTCGGCGGAAATCAGACCCAAGTCGATGCCCTTGACGACGGCCTCGGTGCGGTTGCTCACGCCGAGCTTCTGGAAGATGCTGTTCAAATGGTTCTTGACGGTCTTGACGCTGCACTCGAGCTTGCTCGCGATTTCCTTGTTCGACTGGCCGCGGCCCAAAAGCGCCAGCACGCGGATTTCGGTCTTGGTCAGCGAAACCAAGGACGCCTCCGCGGAGGAGCTGCCCATCTGGCGCAGGCCGTCGATGAGCTTGGACATGACGGGCTGGGGAATCATGACGCCCTGGTTGGCGAAGGCCTTCAAGGCGTTGACCAGCTCGGCGGCGGGGAGCATCTTCGAGAGATACCCGTTGGCGCCGGCCTGGATGGCCTCCATCACGTGCGACTCGTCCTCGTAGGAGGAGAGGATGAGCACGTTGGTGGTGGGGCAGTCCTTGTGAATCTGGCGGGTGGTTTCGATGCCGTCCATGTGGGGGAGCTTGATGTCCAAAAGGATGACGTTGGGGCGCATCTTCTTGACTAGGCGGAGCGCTTCCTCGCCGTCTGCGGCCTCGCCCACGACCTCGATGCCCTTCTCGTCTTCCAGCAAGTCCTTGATGCCCTCGCGGAAAAGGGTCTGGTCGTCCGCGATGATGACCGAGATTTTCTTTTTTGCCACTCGTTTGCTCCTCTTAAATGACGGGTTCGGCGTAATCCGCTCCAAAAGAATACCAGAGTAAGTTTTTCCTGTCAATGAAATAAGCGCGCTATTTTTGCGCGGGCGGGGGAAGCGGAGGACGGTGCGGCGCCGTTTACTGCTGCTGCTGCCACCAGGGCTGGGACGAGGGCGCCGGCGCGTTTTGCGGCTGTGCCGCGGGCGCTGCGGCGCTTTGCGGCATGGAAGAATCCGCCGCCGGAGCCTGTGCCGCCTGGTTCGCGGCGGACGACTGGAGAATTTGGACGATGTCCGGGTGGTTCCTAAGCGTGGCGTTTGTCAGGGCGGAGACGCCGGTCAGGGTCTGCTCCGTGACGTTGGCTCCGTGCGCGACAAGGATGCGGGCGACGTCCGCGTAGCCGTAGTAGGCCGCGTCCATGAGCGCGGTCACGCCGTTCTTGTCCCGCGCGTTGACGTCGGCGCCGTGCGCGAGCAAAAGCGAGACGATATCCGCGTGGTCCCCGCCGGTCGCATAGATGAGCGTCGGGGTACCGGAGTCGTCGGTCGCGGCGACGTTCGCGCCCGCGTCGATTAAAAGCTTGGCGACGGCCGTGCGGCCCTGGGCGGATGCGATGAGGAGCGCCGTAAGACCCAACTTCCCTTTCGCATTGACGTCGGCCCCGCGCGCGAGCAGCAGCTGGGTCATGTCCGCGTAGCCGTGATCAGCCGCGGCCATGAGTGCCGTCACCCCGTAGTCGTTCTTGGCGTTGATGTCGGCCCCGTGCTCGAGCAGGTCTTTGGCGGCGTCCGGGTGGTCCCCGTTGACGGCGAAGAAGAGCGGGGCCGCGCCCTTGGCGTTCCTGGCGTCGACGTCGGCTCCGTGCTCGAGGAGGTACTGGACGATGTCCGCGTGGCCGGAATAGGCCGCGTCCATGAGCGCGGTCGCGCCGTTGTCGTTCTTGGCGTCGACGTCGGCTCCATGCTCGAGCAGGTACTGGACGATGTCCGCGTGGCCGGAATAGGCCGCGTTCATGAGCGCGGTTCTGCCCTTCGCGTCTGCGGCGTTGACGTCGGCGCCCTTGGCCAGAGAGGCCCTCACACCGGCCATGTTTCCGTCCTGGGCCATGGCGACTATTTGAGACCCGGCGCATCCTTGGAAAATCAAAGTGCCCGCGGCGGCCGCGAGAACGGCCAAGCCGCAGAAGGCGCGCGAAAAAGTTGCGGGGCGGCGCTCGGTCAAAGCCATCATGGCCGCGTCATTATATCACAAACGCGCGGTGGGCGACGGCGAGTTCAACTGGCGGATTATCGACGGTTCCTACCGCGCGCAGGCGGCGCTAAGCCAATACGGCGGCCCGGTCGCGGCCGAGAACGCGGCCTTGAACCAGGTCTTCGCCGAGGCCGCCAAAGACGCGGCCAAGGCTTTGCAGGATCAGGACGTGCAGGGCAAGCTCGGCTGGACGCAGCCGTGATGGGGCGCCTGCGCCTAAAACTCCTGCCCGCCACCGCGGCTGCAGTCGTGGTCTCGACGCTGGCCTATCTCGGCCTGGCAGCCTGGGGCGCCGGGGGACTCCGCGCGTTCTGGAGCTTGGGCGGCGGCCAAACTCTGCGCTGGGCGGGCGTCGTCCTTTACGCCGCGGGCGGCGTCCTGCGCTTGTGGCCGGTCTACGTGCTGGGCAAGCGCTTTAGCGGCTTGGTCGCCATCCAGCCCGAGCACGAACTGGTCACCACCGGCATTTACGCCCGCGTGCGCAACCCCAGCTACCTGGGCCTGATCGTGATGCTGGCCGGTTGGTCACTGGCCTTTGCCGCGGGCGCGGGTCTGGCGATTGTCCTGCTGCTCCTGGTTCCACTCGCCTTTCGCATCCGCGCGGAAGAGGCGCTTTTGCGCTCGCACTTCGGCGCGTCCTACGACGCCTATTGCGCGCGGACTTGGCGGCTGGTCCCCTTCCTTTATTAGCCGCAGTCGCGCGTTATCCCGCCGCCCGCTTTGACGACGGGAATCCTTAAATGCGGGTGGGAGCGCAGCAGAACCTTCGCGGCGCGCGGGTCGTCAATCTGAAGGCAGTGCAGGCGCTTGAGGGGGGCCAGCGCGGCCACGCCCGCGGGCCCGACGCGCGTGCCGCTTAAGTTCAGGCTGCGCAGCCCTTTAAGCCGCGCCAAGGCCGCCGCGCCCGCGTCCGTGATCGGGTCGCCCGTCAGCGACAAATTCTCAATCGACGCGGGCAAGCCCGCCAGTTCGGAGTCCTTGACGCCGTCGTTAGTAAGGCCTATCTGCCGCAGGCGCCTAAGGCCCTTTAAGAAATGCAGGCCCCGCCCGAAGCCGGCCGCCTCGTTGTCCGCCTGGATGACTTGGAGGCTCTTCACCGCGGCGAGCGCGGCCAATCCCCGCGCGCCAAGATGGTCGCGGGAAAGAATAATCATCTGAAGGCGCGGCAGGCGGGCCAGGGCGCGCAGTCCGCGGGGGGTGACGGGGTCCTCGGAAAGATCCAGCGACTCGACCGAGGATGGCAGGCCGGCTAAACCCGCGTCGCGGATGCCGTCTTGGCGCAGGCCGAGCATTTTAAGCGCCTTGAGTTTTTGAAACGGCACTGGGCCCGGTTTAAATCCGGACGGGTCGCCCGTGACGCTCAAGCGCGTCAAAGCCGTCATCTCTCCCAAAGCCGCGACGGCGCGCGGCCCGAGGCATGAATCGTAAAATTCCAGGCGTTCTAATTTCGGGAATCTTTTGAGCGCGCGCACGCCCCGGGCCGTCATCGCCGCGGACCCGCCGCGGCATGGGGCGAACTGAAGGCTCTCCAGGCTCGGCAAGTTTCGAACCCGCGCCAAGCCCGTGTCAGAGATGGGGGGCAAGGAGAGAGATTTCAGGCGCGCCAGGCCGCTGATGCGGCCAAGCACCGAGCCGGGCAGGCTCTTTTCGCCGACCCACTGCAATTCAAGGCTCGGCGCGGAAGTTCTGCGGGCCGAAACGATGGCCTGCTCGGCGCGGACTTGGGAAGAAGCGGCGCGCGAGGAGCGGCGGATGACGGCTTCTAAGCGTTTAATCTGATCTTTGCTTTGCTGCGGGCTTAGATCTTTATTCTGCGCGGCGGCCATGGAGACCGCGCAGGCTAAGGCGGCCAATCCCGCGACGAAAGTTTTTAGTTTCTTCACGACGGTTCTCTGGGGCTACGGCATGAACCTCTCGGAAAGCATAGCCCCCGAACGCGCGGCCCGCAAGAGCATTTTCTAATCCAAGAATGAGCCTGAAGCAGTCATGGGCCGTGGTCTTTCTTTTTGGCCACTTTTCTTTCTAAAGAGCTTGTCATTGGCCTTTCGCATCCGCATGGCGAATTCGTTGTCGCTAAAGCGCCCGGCCCGCGATTCACGTTGCGCTCGGGTTTTGCTCGCCGCAGCCTTGTTCTCAAACTTAGCCTCGACGCATTACGGCTCGCTCGCGGCCTACGTGGTCGGAGGAACTTTTTTTTCAACGAGCGGGGATCGCGCTGGTATGGTCCGTTGGGGGGGTGGCGCGCGCTGAACCGCCCAATCTCGCCGGACGCTCATCATTCCTTACGAACTCTTGAATGCCTGGGGCCGGGGCCCTACCGCGCCGGCAGGACGCGCCACAGGGCCAAGCGGACGTCGCCGGCCTTATCGCGGCTGATGCCCGTGGCCAGGATGCGGCCGTGGCGGTCAAAAGAGATGGCATATGCGCGCTCGTCTGTTCCGCCCGCGGCGTAGGGCAAAAGCAGGAGGCCGCCCGAGCCGAAGGCGGGATTGGGCAGGCCGTTCGCGTCCAGGGCCCACAGGCAAGCCTGCTTGCCGGCCGCTCCTGTGTCGCCCGCGGCGTAGAGGCCGCCTTGAGGATCCGCCGCGAGCGCAAAAATCTGCGCGCCCGGGGAAAAGTCGGGAATGCGCAGGACTTCGGTCCCCTGGCGGCCGAAGCCCGCGTCCACGGCGCCCGAAGGCGTCATCAAAACGAGCGCGGGCAGACGCCGGCTGACCGTCCGCGTAACGCGGTTATAAATCGTGCGGAATCCCGCGAGCCACAAAGCGCCGCCGACGCCCGGAGCCAGGGCGCGCGTCCAACCAAAGGGCCCCAGAGCCAGGCCGCGGCGGCCGAAAGAGTCGTCCCGACGGCCGTCGTGCTCGGTCTTCCAAATGGCCATGCGGTAGGCGAAATTGCCCGCGGCAAGCACGGAGCCGTCCGCCAGCGGAACGAGCGCGCGCACCTGGGAGAAATAGGGCGGCGGCGCGGGAAACAAGACGACGCCGCCCCGGCCGAACGATTTTTCCGGATCGCCGTCGTGATCGAAGCGCCACAAGGCGCCCCACAGCCGCCCGTTGGGCCCGGTCGCAGCGCCTCCGACCAAAATGTCCCGGCCCTGCAGCGCCACGGCGTAGGCCATGGCCCGGCCGCCGAAGGGTCCCGCGGCCGACGCCATGCCTCCCTTGGCGAACATCGGATCCGGCAGGCCGGTCGGCAGCAGGCGGCGCAGGACCACGGATTGAGAGTTGCCGAAGTTTTGTCCCGCCGAGCCCGCGACCACGACGCGCCCTTCTCCGTCCACTGCCATGGCCGTGCCCCAGTCGCGCGGCCCCGCAGGCGCATAGACGCCGTTTGAGGCGAAGTGCGTGTCCAGCGTGCCGTCGCGCTCAAAGCGCATCAAGGCCATGCGCACGGCTCCGGAGGCGTCCGAGAGCGCCCCGGTGACCAAGATGTCGCCCTTGTCATCAGGAGCCACGGCGTAGCCCGCGGCGAGAGCGCCACCCAAGGGGCTTTTAAGCGGCGAGATCTGGTAGCCCGTGAAGTTGATGTCGGGATAGGTCTGGCCGCGGCTGCGAGAGGAGCCGAGCGCCAGGCAGGAAAGGGCGAGGGCGGCGAAGAAAGGCCTGCGGGCCCGGCGGCGCATAATCCTAACTATAGCACTTCAGCGCCGCGCCCAGCTTCTTCGCTGGTTTTCGGTGGCGGGGTTCCACCGCTCCGCGGCTTTCAACTCGGCGAAGGCGCGCCGCACGGCCGCCGGATCCTTCCGGGACGCGCACAGGAGCTTGAACAGCCTCTCCAGGCGCGCTAAGACCTTCTGCAGGGCGTAGTCCTTGTTCGCGGCGATGTCGTCAAAGTCTTCGGCCTGGCGCGTCAGCGCGTCGGCGAGCTCAGCCCTGGAGGATTGCGCGTTCAAGCCCCGGCGGAGAAAGACGTACTTCATTCCGCTCGTGAAAGGGTCGAACGAGACACGGACCCAGCCCGAGTCCGCCACGGTGATCATGCCGCCGGGAAGATGGGTGAAAACGCCGTTGCGTTCGCCCTCTCCCGCGCGCAGCCGGCCGGCCAGCTCCAGGAGCTTTTGGTCGGCCTCGAAGACCGCCGGAATCATGGCGCGAAGGCGCTCGCAGTAGAACAGGGCCTCGTTCACGAGTTTGCTCGGGTAGGGCGCGGGCAGGCCGCGCTGGCGGCGCTCGTAGGCCGTCTGCGCCTTGGCGGCCAGGACGCGCTGGGTGAGGTCGTAGGCGTCCAGCTCGTCGAGCGAGAAATGCTTGCCGTAGACCGGGTCGTCCTTCAAGGCGGGCGAAGCGTCGATGTGCCCGTGAATGGGGTCCGAGGCGTCCGCGTAGTCGCGCTTGTGCGTGACCATGTGGACCATCTCGTGCGACGCCATCGCGTCGTCCGCGGCGAAGGGCCGGCCGCTGACCACGGAGGCCGCGGGAAGCCCGATGGTCCCGCCCTTATAGAGTTCTAGTCCCCACCAGGAAGAGTAATACGCCCCGGCCTTGAAGTCCACCAGCCTGTCGACGCAGAACTCCACCTCGGCGGAAAACTGCCGTTGGACGGCTGCGGCGAAGCGGTTGAGGCGCGAGCCGCCCTCGGGCAGGATGACGAGCCGGTTTTGCCACGCTTCCCGGTAGGCGACGCCGTGGCGGCGCAGCAGGCGCTTGGCCATGCGGGTGATCTTCTTTTTGACCGCGGGCGTGGGCGTCTTGTTCGCGTAGGTGAGCGCGAAGGGGAGTTCATCGTCTTGAAAGCGCGAAATCTTCCAGGCCTGCAGGCGCCCGCGGACCCAGAGGCGCAGGCGCGAAGGCGCCGGCGGCGCGTCGGCGGCCAGGACGGCGCCGTTTTCGCCGCTTGCCCCGGTCTCGCCGTCCAAGAGCCCGCGCAAAGCGGCGCCGGTGGAGGCGCCGGGTCGGGACAAGCGTGCCGCCGTTCGCTTTAGATGCTGCAGCGCGCCCGCAGGGCTTGCGGCACCCGACTTTCGCGCGGCGGCTGCGGTTGGTTCAACCACGGCGGCGGGCAATTCCTCGGCCGAGACGGCCGGCGCGCGGACCGCGGCCGAAACCGCGGCGGGGGCAAGCGCCCCCGGGCCCGGGGCGTCCAAAGCGCCCAAGGAAAGGCCCTGCCCCAGGATGTCCGGCGAGACGGGCAGCAGTGCCGAGGCGCCGAGGGAGCCTTCGAGCGGGACCGGCCCGGCCTGGGCGTCCGTCGCCGCGGACTCCTCCTGCGCAAAGGCGCGGGCGGCGGCGGCCCAAAAGAGGGCGCAGGCCAGCCCCGCGGCGGCGCACGATTTGAGCTTCACGCTGGAGGAAGGGTAAGCCCGCAAGCCCGGGCTGTCAAGAGACTTCGGGCCGCGCGCGGCGGCCTTATTCGATGGGCGTCTGTTTGGCCGTCTCGAAGGCCACGCCGTAGAGCGTAGCGTTGGCCTTTTTCCGCGCCCAGACGACGCGGCCGTGGATTTCCAGGAGCCCTTCCTTTAAGAGGCGCAGGCGCGCCGCCACCTTCTGGCCCACGGGGAACTCGGCGGTGCTGGAAAAGCACGCGCCGCTTGAGGAGACGTCCACCAGTCGGCCGACGCTTAAAATCACTCGCCCGGCGTCGTCGCAAATTTCCAGGACGGAATCGTGCCTGGCCCGCGGCGCCTTGCGCTTGTCGTTGGACTCCATCAGTCTATTTTACCTCAAATGCCTGCCGCGGCTTTCGGCAAAAGTCCTAGGTCCCGCATAGGCCGTAAGACACTTCTGCTCGCCAAGCTGGTGCGCTATCCTTATATTAATGTCGGCATGCTCCACTAGGAGAACCTAATGAAAAGCGCACTACTGAGCCTCGCCCTGATTCTCGCACAATTTCCGCTGCCCGCCTTCGCGGGCGGTTTTGTCGAAGGCCCCGCTGACGCGCCTGAGACCACCATGGCCGTGGGCCCCGCCGACATCGCGCCCGTCGCCAACCTGGGCGCGGGCCTAAACGCCGCCGACTTGGGCAGCGTCTCCGCCGGCGCAAACATCTCTTTGCCCAACGCCGCCGCGGACATGCCTTCGGCCGCAACGGCCCGCCCCGTCCAATCCGCGACCCAAGCCCGAACCGTTTCCGAGTCCGCACCCGAAGCCGCGGTTGAGGCCGTTGCGGCGCCGATGGCCGCGCGCGCCACGGCCCGGCCCGCGCAGAAGAGCGCCGTCAAGGCCGTCGCCGCCCGCCGCAAAGCTGCGACCGCCAACAAGAAGGCCGCCAAGAAATCCAGGAAGAACGCGGAAAAGGCCCTACCCGCTTTGCAGCAACTTCGCTCCATGGCCGCCTCGGAAAGCGCCCGGACCGGCCGCGTCGTCTCCGCCGCGCTCATCAAGAAGGATTCCCGCTTCTGGGGCTACCAGCCTGGCGAAACGGTCGACGTCTCCAAGTTCAAGCTCGGCCGCCGCACCTCCAAGCCCGACGCGCGCACGCTCCAGTTCCAAAAGTACGCCGGCCAGGTCCCCGACGCTCCCACCCAGGCCGATTTCTCCGGCCCGGTCACCAAGCTCGGCATGATGCTCAACGACACCATCGGCGACTGCGCCGTGGCTGCGCCCGGGCATTGCGTGCAGATCTGGACGGCCAACGCCAGCAAGGAGAAGACCATCCCCGATTCCGCCATCCTGAAGGCCTACGAGGCCCCCAGCGTGGGCAACTACAACCCCAACGACCCCAGTTCGGACCAGGGCTCGGCGATCATTGACGTGCTCAAATATTGGCGCAAGACCGGCATCGGCGGCGACAAGCTGGGCGCCTTTCTCCAGCTTTCGCAGGGCAATTTGGATCTCTTCAAGAAAGCCGTCTGGCTCTTCGGCGGCGGCGACTTGGGCATTGCGTTGCCCAAGTCCGCGCAGCAGCAAGTTTCCGAAGGCCTATGGGACGTCCCGGCCGAAGGCACCTCAGGCGACGGCGCGCCCGGATCCTGGGGCGGCCACTCCGTCGCGGTCGCGGGCTTCGACGCTCAGGGCGTGCTTATTGTAACCTGGGGCCGCTTCCTCAAGATGACCTGGGCGTTTTTCAACGCCTACGTTGAGGAATCCTGGGCAGTCGTCAGCAAGGATTTCTTAAACGCCCAGGGCGTGACGCCAAACAACCAGTTCGACTGGGCCACGCTCAAAGCCGACCTTTCTGCGCTCAGCCAGAACGAGAACACCAAGATCGACACCGGCCACCGCCAACCCAAGCCCGCGCCCAAACGCGGCTAAGAAGCGGTGCGCCGCAACCGCGCCCGGGGGACTCTTTCTTGAGCCCCTCGGGCGCGATGTGTTAGAATCCGTTGGCGCGGCCGCGAAAGACGGCGCCGTAGCTCAGAGGTAGAGCGGACGTTTCATAAGCGTCATGTCGGAGGTTCGAGTCCTCCCGGCGCCATGGTTTCGCTCGCGATCGCGCGGTTAACTCAAGGAGACAAAGACATGGCAGAAGTGCTCGTCGTCGTCAGCAAGGTCAAGAAAACCGTCAAGGATGCGGGCTTCCGCACCGGCGGAGACTACATCGAGAAGCTTTCCGGCCGCGTAGCCGAACTCGTCAGCGCCTCCATCGAGCGCGTGAAGCAGGACGGCAAGAAAAAAACCCTCGGCGCCGAAGACCTCGTCTAAGCGCGGGCTTTCCCAAGCCCGTCCGGCATGAATAACCCTCCGCCTTTGCGAAAAGGCGTGGGGGTTATTTTCATCCTGGCCGGCGTCCTACACGCCGGCTCCATGGCCCTGGCCGCCTGGCTTCTGCGCGGACTGCCGCTGGTCCAGAAAGCGGAAATCCTGGAACTCTACTACTATGTGCACTTCATCCTGCTCATCGCGGGCAGCTGCGCGTATCTCTTCTACGGCTATTGGCGCGCCCAAGCCTTCTTCATTGAGCCGTTCATGGACTTCCTGGCCGGCCTGGGGCTCTTCGTGCTGGTGGTGGGCGTTGCGGGAGCGTTGATCGCCCACGTCAGCCACGGCGCGACGCTGTTCTTTTTGCCCGGCGTCTTTCTGATGGCCTACGGCGCGGGCCTCATCCAGGGCCACGCCTTCGGCTTCGGCCCGCGCTAAGGTCCGGGACGAGGGAGTAAACACCGTAGGCCGGTCCGCCGTTTTTGTCGTAAAAAACCTTCCTCAGTGCGAATTTTTCGCCGGTCCCCGCGAGCAGCGCGGAAAAATAGGGAAGCGTCGAGTGGGACGGATGCTCCAGATCCGGCGACAAGAACAGATAGACGTTCTCGCCGCCGACGCACTGGGACAGGAACGCCTCGGCCGCGGCATGGTCCGGCGTTCCATAGGACGCCTGCCCGCAAGAGATGGGAACGATTCGCTCGTTTGAGAGCAGGCGTACCGGATCGTCGAGCCTTTGATCGCAATTCTTCGGCGCAAAATAGCCGCGTTCCTTTAGCCAATGGACCATGCCGACATTGGCATCCGAATAAAACCACGTGCCGCCCGTCCTTTGCACAAAGCCGCTCATTTGGGAAAATTCCCACGCGTAGAACGGCGGCGCCAGAGCATACAGGACCAAGCCCAAAGCGGCCGCTTTCCAGAAGCGCCCCGTTTTCAGAACGTGCTCAAAAAGTAGATAGGCCGCGGCGCCCATAATGATCTGGGGGATGGGGAAGAGAATGAAAAGATGCTCTGGAACCAGATCGCTGAGCGTAAAAATGGATGGCAGGAACATGCCGAAAAGCAGCGTGACAAAAAAGAGGCCTTTACGGCGGTAGGCACCGCGCCCTAAGGCAATGAGGCAAAAAAAGCTTAATGCTAGCAGAGCTCCGCAAAACATCTCCGCGTACGGACTGAGATTGAGGGATGCTCCGCAATTTGAATAGCATTCTGGGAACGAATCCAAAATACGCCCACGTAGCTCCGTGATTAACTGCCCGAAGCGCATCCCTAGATTTTTCAGAATCATGAAATTATCCGCGCCGCGAACGCCGTAGTGAAGGTGGGCCAGCACGCAGCCAAAGAGTTCCGTTCCCTCGCCTCGAACTTCCTTCATTATGTACAGAGACAAGCCCAACGCAAAAAACAAGGCGGTTCCTCCGATTTTTGATGCCGACCGAGGTCCCAGCGCATGGGCCGCCTCGCCTCGAAAAATAAGGGCGGCGAGGATAAGCCCGCAGTAGAACCAATAAAACCAGAGCCTTAGGCAGAACCCGGCGCCGGCGAGAAACGCGGCGGCGAAAAGGCGGCTGCTTTTGCCCGAGCGATGCCAGGAGAGCAGGCAAATCAGCGCTCCCAGATAAAATGCGGCCATGATCCCAGCCGGATCGGTGTTCATGCGGGATTTAAAGATGAAAGCGGGATTGGAAAGAAGAAAAACAAGCGTAAAAACGGCGGCTAACGAATTGAAGAATCGCTTCGCGCATAAGTATGCCGTTGCGATAACGATGAGGCTCAATGCCAATTCGCCGATTCTAAGCGCCAAGAGGGGTTCTTTGATGAGCAGAAAAAATGGCGCGAGAAGGTAGGCCTGCAGCGCGCCGTGATAGCCGCCATTGGATAAAGGCCATTCTCCCATGTGGTGGAACCCCGCATGAATGATCTGCTGCGCCAGGACGCCGTCCTGCGCCTCATCGCCGTAGACGCCGGGGACCAGCAACCCTCGGATTTGAATCCAGCAGTAGCTTGAGATGAGAAGGGTCAAAGCGGCCGCCTCCAACCAGGGAGAGATTTCGACCCCATTGGGGGGACTCGTTTTTTTCATCCGGCTGATTTTACCTAAAAGCTTCGGCCCGAATCCGCGAGGCGCAGCTAATGTGTTAAAATCGAGTCCGTGACGGCCCCAATGGACGCCAAAACCAAGCGCTTCATCGCCTTGGATGAAACTTGCGGCGCGCACAACTACCATCCGCTCCCCGTCGTCATCTCGCGCGGCCGCGGCATTTTCGTCTGGGACGTGGAGGGCAAGCGCTACTTCGACATGCTCTCGGCCTACTCGGCCTTGAACCAAGGCCACTGCCACCCCAAAATCGCGGCCGCGGCCAAGAAACAGATGGGCCGCCTCACGCTCACCTCGCGCGCCTTCCACAACGATGTGATGGGGGGCTTCCTCAAGAAGGTATGCGCGGTATCCGGGCAGGACATGGCTCTGCCCATGAACTCGGGCGCGGAGGCGGTCGAGACCGCGATCAAGGCCATGCGCCTGTGGGGCTACCGCAAAAAAGGCATCGCCGAGGGGCAGGCCGAAATCATCGTCTGCGAGGGCAATTTCCACGGCCGCACCACCACCATCGTGGGCTTTTCCTCGGACCCCGACTCCTACTCGGGCTTCGGGCCCGCCACGCCGGGCTTCAAGTCCGTCCCCTACGGCTCGGCCGAGGCCCTGGCCGCCGCCGTCACGCCTAACACCTGCGGCTTTTTGGTCGAGCCCATCCAAGGCGAGGCCGGGGTCAAAATCCCGCCGCCGGGCTACTTAAAGGAAGTCCGCCGCGTCTGCTCCGAGAACAACGTGCTGTTCTGCGCGGACGAAATTCAGACGGGCCTCGGGCGCACCGGCCGGATGTTCTGCGTCGACCACGAAGGCGTCAAGCCCGACCTCATCGTCATGGGCAAGGCTCTCTCCGGGGGCTACTATCCGATTTCCGCCGTGGCCGGCCGCCGCGAGGTCATGGGGCTCTTCAAGCCGGGCACGCACGGCAGCACCTTCGGCGGCAATCCCCTGGCCTCGGCCATCGGGCTCGCGTCCCTGAATGTGCTCGCGCGCGAGAAGCTCGCCGAACGCTCCGCCATGATGGGGGAGCACTTCAAGAAGCGGCTGGGAAATTTACAGCACCCGGACATCAAGGAGGTGCGCGGCCGCGGGCTGCTGCTGGCCCTGGAGATGAACCGCCCGGTCCGCCGCCTGTGCGAAAGTTTGATGGCCAAGGGCCTCTTGGCCAAGGACACGCACGAGAACACCGTGCGCTTCGCGCCGCCACTGGTCATCACCAAAGCTCAAGTCGACGCGGCCGCGGCGATCATCGCTTCGGCCCTGCGAGAATTCTAGGATTTGCTCGAACCGAACATAGGAGACCCGTCATGAACATCGCCCTCGCCCTGCTGCTCTCGCTCGCGCCCCGCGCATCCCGCGCACAGACCGCAGCCGCGTCCGGATCCGCCGATTCCAACTGGAACGTCATCGTGGACACCACGGTCAATCCCTGCGACAATTTCTACCGCTACGCTTGCGATAAATGGGACGCGGCCAACCCGATTCCCGGAGACTACCCGCGCTGGGGCCGGTTCGGCAAGCTGGCCGACGACAACCGCTCCGAGCTGCGCGAAATCCTGGAGACGGCCTCGCGCAAGGCCGCGGCCGGCACCAAGGACGCGGACGTGCAAAAAATCGGCGACTTCTACGCCGCCTGCATGGACACCGCCGCCATCGAGGCCGCGGGCTTAAAGCCCCTGGACCCGGCGCTCAAGCAAATCAACGCGGTGCAAAACAAAGCCGAGCTCTCCCAGGAGCTCGCCCGCCTGCAGGAAGTTGGCGCCAACGCCATTTTCTCCTTTTCCTCCGAAATCGACGACAAGCACGCAGAGCGGCAGATCGCGGCCATCGATCAGGGCGGCTTCGACCTGCCTGACCGCGACTACTACCTAAAGCCCGATTTCGCGGCGCAGAGGAAAGCCTACCTGGCCCACATCCAGAAGATGTTCACGCTCCTGGGCGAATCGGACGCCCAAGCCCAGGCCGACGCCGCCGTTGTCATGCGCCTGGAGACTGACTTGGCCCGCATCTCCATGGGCCGCGTCGAACGCCGCGTGCCCGCCAATCTCTACCACATCGAAACCCTGCGCGCGCTCGAGAAGGAAGACCCGTCCATTGACTGGCCCGCGTTCTTCAAGACCGCGGACGCCCCGCCCTTTAAGACCGTCAACGTAATGGATACGGGCTTTTACAAGAAGTTGAACGCCCTCATCGAGAAAACGCCCTTGTCCGACTGGAAGACCTACCTGCGCTGGCAGCTCGTCACCGCGGCCGCGCCCATGCTGCCGCACGCCTTCGTCATGGAGAACTTCGACTTCTTCAACAAGGACCTCTCGGGGCAAAAAGAAATAAAGCCCCGCTGGAAGCGCTGCGTTATCATGACCGATGCCATTTTGGGCGAGGCCCTGGGCAAGGAATACGTGGACAAGGATTTCCCGGGCCAGAGCAAGGAGCGCGCGCTGGCCATGGTGCGCAGCGAAGAGGCTACCTTCGCCCAGGACATGAAGAGCCTCGACTGGATGAGCGCCAAGACCAAGCTCAAAGCCCTGCATAAGCTCTCCCTCATCCAGAACAAGATCGGCTACCCCGACAAGTGGCGCGACTACAGCAAGCTCGTCATCACGCGAGACGACGCTCTGGGCGACTTGGCCAGCGGCCAAGCCTTCGAATTCCACCGCGAGGTCAACAAAATCGGCAAACCCACCGACCGAAACGAGTGGGAGATGACCCCGCCCACGGTCAACGCCTACTACGACCCGCAGGAGAATAACATCAACTTCCCGGCCGGCATCTTGCAGCCGCCCTATTTCGATCAGCACGCCTGCCTGGCGCAGAATCTGGGCGGCATCGGCGCGGTCATCGGCCACGAGATGACACACGGCTTCGACGACCAGGGCCACCAGTACGACGGTCACGGCAACCGGCGCAACTGGTGGACCAAGGCCGACGCCACGGCCTTCAAGGCCCGCACGCAGTGCCTGGTCAACGAGTACTCGGGGTTCACCGCGGTCGACGATCCGGACAATCCGGGGCATCCCATCAAGGTCAACGGCAAGCTGACGCTGGGGGAGAACACCGCGGACAACGGCGGCGTGCGCATCGCCTACATGACTTTGCAGAAGGACTTGAAGGCCGACCCCGGACTTTCCTGCAAGGAGCCGGGCTGGAGCGACGCCCAGGTCTTTTTCTTGAGCTACGCCCAGAACTGGTGCAACAACGACCAGCCCGAAGACGCCAAGCAGCTGGCCATCGCGGACCCGCACTCGCCCGGCAAGGACCGGGTCAACGGCGTGGTCTCCAACATGCCCGAGTTCCGCGAAGCCTTCAACTGTCCCGCGCAGGCGCCCATGGTCCGCATCCCGGCCTGCCGTGTCTGGTAGCGGCCGGGCGGCTTAGTTATTCGCGGACGCGCCGTTCTGCACGAGATAGCGCACGATGTCCAAGAAGGAACGCAGGGCGGCCCGATCGAGCGGCGTCTGCCCGTTGATGTCCGCGAGGTTGACGTTGGCGCCCTGATCGATTAGGAATTTGACCGCATCCATGTCGCCCTTGTCCGCCGCGAAATAAAGCGCCGTCCGGCCCTGGCCATCCTGGGCATTGACGTTGGCTCCTTCCTTAATTGATCGCTCAACTTGGGTCCATTGGGCCGCCTGCGCTTGTGAAAGCAAGCCCTGATTCAGACCGTTGATTTGAGCTTCTGACAGGGAACCGGCGCATCCGGAAAGAGCCGCAAAAAGCGCCAGGACGCCTAAAAAACGCAATTTATTCATTCTTTTACCTTCCTTAATATAAGCAGAACTGGCTAAACGGGTCAAGTGGGGGGCGTTTTGCCAGGAATTGCCCGGATTTGGTATAATGCCAAGCTGACTAAAAATCAGCGCCTCCAAAATTAAAAAAATTATTATTTATGCTGACAAAAACAAAAAACACAACCATGAAGACATCCATTTCAAAGACTCTCTGGCAGGAGCGGGAAAATCTCGTCTCCAAGGCCAGCGCCGCTTACACTTCCGTTTTCATCGACAAGGCGAAAAACGCCACGGTGTGGGATGTAGACGGCAAAGAATACGTGGACTTCGCGGGCGGCATTGGGGCCATCAACACCGGCCACTGCCACCCCAAAGTGGTCGCGGCCATCCAAGAGCAGGCCGGCAAGCTCATCCACACCTCCTTCCACGTGGCCTCCTACCCGAATTATCTTGACGTCTGCAGGGAGCTGACCGCCGCGATTCCGGGAACCTTCGCCAAGAAGGCCATCTTCTTCAACAGCGGCTCGGAAGCCGTCGAGAACGCGGTCAAGCTCGCCAAGGCCTACACCAAGCGCCGCGGCGTCATCAGCTTCACCAACGCCTTCCACGGCCGCACGCTCCTGTGCCTGACCTTGAATGGCAAGCACAAGCCATTGCGCCAACACTTCGGGCCCTACGCGGGGGAGATTTACCACGCGCCGTTTCCCTACGCCTACCGCCCGCCCGTGGGCGTGGACGCCAAGGATTTGACCGAGCACTGCCTCTCCGAGCTCGAGCTCGTGCTGCGCCTGGAGACCGCGCCCGAGGATGTTGCGGCCATGATCGTGGAGCCCGTACAGGGCGAGGGGGGCTTCGTTGTCCCCACGCCCGGCTTTTTGCCCGGCCTGCGCAAGATTTGCGACCGCCACGGCATCGTGCTCATCATCGATGAGGTGCAAAGCGGCTTCGGGCGCACCGGCCGCTTCTGGGCCATGGATCATGAGGGCATCGTGCCCGATCTGGTCACCGTCGGCAAGTCCCTGGCCGGCGGCATGCCGCTCTCGGCCGTGGCCGGCCGCGCTGAAATCCTGGACGCCGCGCCGGTGGGCTCCATCGGCGGCACCTACGGCGGCAACCCGCTCGCCTTGGCCGCGGCGAAGGCCGTCTTCGAGATTTTCCGCGAGGAGAAAATCGTGGCCGCGGGCGCGCGCGTAGGAGAAACCGTGCGCAAGCGCTTTGACGCCTTCAAAGACGAGTTTTCCTTCGTGGGCGACTCCCGCGGCTTGGGCGCCATGCGCGCCATCGAACTGGTCGCGGACAAGAAGACCAAGACGCCTCTTCCCGCGGCCAAGGTCAAGGAGATTCTCCATCATTGCGAAGACAACGGCCTCATCCTCATCAAGGCCGGCGCCTACGACAACGTGCTGCGCACGCTCATGCCGCTGACCATCGGCGAGGAAGAGCTCGAGCGCGGCCTCTCGGTCATCGAGACCGCCCTGCGCGAGGTGAAGCCATGAGCTCCGCGCCGCGCAGCGGACGCCAGGGCGGCGTGACGGTCGCGGTCCTGGGCGCCTTCGGCTTGATGGCCGAGGCGTCGCTCTACGACCTGGCCCGCAGCCCCATCGTGGACAAGATTTACGCGGCCGACATCAACCTGGGCCGCGCCGAGGCGATTCTGGCCAAAATCCCCAACCGCCGCAAGATTAAGCCCGTGGTCATCGACCTGCGCGACACGGCCAAGGCCGCGCGCGTCTTGCAGGGCGCGCAGGCGGTGCTCAGCTGCGCCTGGTACGAGCACAATTTAAAGGCCATGGACTTGGCCCTGGCGCTCAAGGCCCACTACGCGGACCTGGGCGGGCTCTTCCACACGACTTTGAAGCAGTTGAAGTACGACTCAGCCTTCGAGAAGATCGGGCGCGTCGCGGTCTTGGGCTGCGGTTCGACGCCCGGCATCACGAACATAATGGCCGCGGCCATGGCCGAGGACTTCGACAGCCTGGACACTGTGGGCATCTACGACGCCAGCTACGACCCGGCCTTGGCCGAGGAGTCCTTTCTGCCGCCTTTTTCCATCCGCACCATGATGGCGGAGTACGAAGCGCCGGCGCCCATCTGGGAGCACGGGCGCCTGAAGGAAGTCACGGCGCACAGCCGCGCGGAAGTGATGGATTTCAAGGCGCCCATCGGGCGCGTGAGCCTGGGCGCGGTCATCCACTCGGAAGTCGCCACTTTGCCGGCCTATTTTAAGAAAAAAGGCGTCAAGAACCTGTGCTTCAAGATCGCCTACCCCGACAGCGTCAAGCGCCAGCTGGCCGTGGCCTCGGGCATCGGCCTGGGCAAGTCCGACAAGGTCAAGGTGGACGGCGTCTCCGTCTCGCCGCTTGATTTTCTGACAGCCCTGGCCGTGCAGAACGCGCAGACCGCCTCCTACGTGCCCTCGGGCCCACCCAGGGACTTCGAAATCCTGCGCGTGAAGGTAACCGGCAAGAAGGCCGGCGCGCCCTACGAGAAGGTGCGCGACTGCGAAATCACGCCCATCGGCGCCATCGCGGCCGGAACCGCGGCCGTGGGCTTCGCCGGCAGCATGGCGGCCATCATGGCGCTCAAGGGCTCGACGCAGTTCGCGGGCGGCGCCGCCGCGCCCGAGTCTGCGCTCGACCACGCGCTCTTCTTCGACGAGATGAGAGAGCGAAAGATTTTCCGCATGACCGAAACGGCCGCCTACCCGGTGGCCTGAAGAACGCCCGAAGGAGAAGTTTATGAAAGTTTCTGCGCAAGATATCCTGAAGGAAAGCGAAAAAACGCTGGGCCTCATCGCCAAGCACGAGGCGCTCACGGAAGAGGAACGCGCCTG
Organism: Elusimicrobiota bacterium; assembly: GCA_027451985.1. Lineage (GTDB taxonomy): Bacteria > Elusimicrobiota > Elusimicrobia > UBA1565 > UBA9628 > JAGWJU01. Next base: position 31,207 of record DAIDHS010000009.1, on the reverse strand, counting down.
GCTCACGGACAAGACGGCGGCCTACTACGCCGAGCACGTCAACCCCGGCATCCTGGAGTACCGCAAGGCCGTTTCGACCGAGTACATCTCGGTCGAGTGGGCGGACGGCGCCAACAGCTTCACGGACATAAACGGCAAGACCTACATCGACCTCCTGGGCGGCTACGGCATCTTCAACGTCGGCCACCGCCACCCCAAGGTCGTGGAGGCGGTCACCCACCAGTTGAAGCGCCAGGCCCTGCACTCGCAGGAACTCCTGGAGCCCTTCCGCGCCATCCTCGCCAAGCTCGTGCGAGACATTACCCCGGGAGACTTGCAGTTTAGCTTCTTCGGCAACTCGGGCGCGGAGGCCGTCGAAGGCGCGATGAAGCTCGCCATGCTGCACACCGGCCGCAAGTCCTTCGTGGCCGCGGTCTCCGGCTTCCACGGCAAGACTCTGGGCGCGCTCTCCGCCACGGCCAAGGCCAAGTTTCGCCAGCCCTTCCTGCCCATCCTGCCCGACTGCTACCACGCCCCCTACGGCGACGCGGACTACATCGAGTCCATCCTGAAGTCCGCCGACGAAGTCGGCAACGACATCGCGGGCGTCATTTTGGAGCCCATCCAAGGGGAAGGCGGCATCAACGTGCCTCCGGACGACTATTTTCCGCGCGTGCGCGAACTCTGCGACCGCTACGGCGCTCTCCTCATCGCCGACGAGGTGCAGACCGGCATGGGCCGCACCGGCAAGATGTTCTGCGTGGACCACTGGGGCGTGGTGCCGGACATCATGTGCCTGGGCAAGGCCCTGGGCGGCGGCGTGATGCCCATCGGGGCCTTTGTCTCCAACAAGACCGTCTGGGAGCAGCTTTTCCCTGAGCCCTGGCTGCACTCGACCACCTTCGGCGGCAACCCGCTGGCCTGCGTGGCCGCCATCGCCAACATCCACGTGCTCCTGGAGGAGAAGCTCCCCGAGCGCGCGGATAAGATGGGCAACGAGATGATCGCGGAGCTCCGCGCCCTGCGCCGGCGCTTCCCCAAGCTCTGTCTCGACATCCGCGGCAAGGGCCTCATGATCGGCATGGAGTTCCCGACCGACGCGATCGGCTACGAAGTCGCCAAAGGCCTCTTCGACCGCGGCGTGCTGGTCGCCGGGACGCTCTTTTCCGCCAAGACGATCCGCATCGAGCCGCCCCTGACGATCACCTCCCAAGAGCTGGGCAGCGCCGTCGACACCATCGAGAAGGTCTTTAAGGAGGTCAACGCGCGCCACTTCGAGTCCAAGCGGATCCCGGTGCGCAAATGACCTCCGCCGCCGCGCCGGCCAAGCTGAAGCACGCCAAGATGCTCGTCGGCGACAAGTGGATTTCCGCCGCGCGCGGCGCGACCCGCCAGATCCTCAACCCCGCCACGGAGGAGCCCATCGCCGAGGCCCCCGAAGCCGGCCCGCTGGAGGTCGACCAAGCCGTGGCGGCCGCCAAGCAGGCGTTCGCCTCGGGCGCGTGGTCGGGCAAGACGCCGGGCGAGCGCAGCGCCCTCATTCACAAGTGGGCCGCCTTGATCGAGCAGAATCTCCCTGCTCTCTCCGAGCTGGAATCCCAGAACGCCGGCAAGCCTCTCAAGCTCGCCCGCGACGGCGACGTGCCTTTCGCCGTGGACAACCTGCGTTTTTTTGCCGGAGCCTGCCGGGTCGTCGACGGCTCGGCGGCGGGGGAATTGGCCGGCGGCTACACATCCATCCTGCGCCGCGAGCCTGTGGGCGTCGTGGCCCTCGTCGCGCCGTGGAACTACCCGCTGATGATGGCGGCCTGGAAGCTGGGGCCGGCCCTTGCCGCCGGCAACTGCTGCGTCATCAAGCCCTCCGAGCTGACTCCGCTCTCGACGCTCGAACTCGGCCGCCTCGCCCTCGAAGCCGGCATCCCCGAGGGCGCGCTCAACGTGATCACGGGCGGGGAGGAGGCGGGCCGAGCGCTCACCTCCCACCTGGATGTGCGCATGATCTCGTTTACGGGCGACACGGAAACCGGCCGCAAGATCATGCAGCAGGCCTCCGCGACCGTCAAGCGCCTCCATTTCGAGCTCGGGGGCAAGGCGCCCTTCGTGGTCTTCGAGGACGCCGATCTCGCGGCCGCCGTTTCGGGCGCCGTCGTCGGCGCCTTCGTCAACGCCGGCCAGGACTGCACGGCCGCGACGCGCATCTACGTGCAGGAACCCCTGTTCAAGCGCTTCTGCGAGGCCTTCGCCAAGGAGACGGCCAAGGTGCGCGTCGGCGATCCCTCCCGGCCGGACACCGACATGGGGCCGCTGATCTGCGCCGACCAGCGCGACCGCGTGGAAGGGTTTCTTTCCCGCGCCAAGGGCGTGAGAATCCTGGCGGGCGGCGGGCGCCCCAAGCACCTCAAGAAGGGCTTTTTCTTCGAGCCGACCGTCGTGGCGGGCGCCGAGCAGGACTCCGAGCTCGTCCAACGGGAGGTCTTCGGCCCGCTGGTCTGCGTGCTTCCTTTTAGAGACGAGCCCGAGGCTGTGCGCCTATCCAACGACGTGCCCTACGGCCTGGCCGCTTCGGTCTGGACCAAGGACGTCCAGCGCGCCCTGCGCGTGTCATCGGCGCTGCGTTTCGGCACCGTCTGGGTCAACGACCATCTGCCTCTGGCCTCGGAGATGCCGCACGGAGGCTTTGGCCAGTCGGGCTTCGGCAAGGACCTTTCCAAGTACGCCCTAGAGGATTACACCGTCGCCAAGCACGTGATGCTGGACACCACGGGCGCCGCGCGAAAGCCGTGGCACTACACGGCGTTCGGCGATCCAGCCTAGCGCAGCTCCAGAACGTCGCGCCCCGCCGGCAGCCCCAGCCCCTCCAACGCCAGCGCCTGGCGGTCGAAGCGGTTGTCGGCTTTACGCGCGGCCGGCAGCCCCCAGGACCAGCAGGGCAGGGGGTAATCGGTGCCGAAGACGAGGCGGTCGAAGATCTCGGGATGCCGCCGCAAGAAGAGCGCGGCCGGCAGGCGGTTTGGCAGCGTCAACGCCGAGGTGTCGGCGTAGAGGCGGGGATAGCGCGCGCATAGGCTCAAAAAGGACCTGACGTAGCGCCTCGACCAAAGCGTCCCGTCGCTGCAGCCGTGCGCGGCGATCACCGTCGCGCCCTCTTCCAGCGCGGCGCGCAGCCTTTCCGGGTCCCCCAGGGATTGGTCCAAGGCTCCCAAGCTCATTTCCGCGCCGACGTGCACGAGCAGCGGCAGGCGCAGCCGGCCCAAGGCGCGGAAAAACGGCTTGAAGCGGGCCTGCGACAGGTCGATGCCCTGGACGTTGGGCAAGAGCTTGACCAGCACGGCGCCCGCGCCGGCGACGCGCTCGAGCTCCTCGAGCGCGTCGCGCCGGGCGGGATTGACCGACGCGCCGGCAAGAAAGCGCGGGCGCCGGGCGCAGGAGAGGGCATAGTCGTTGGAGACAAGGAAATGCGTCCTCGCTTCATCGAGCCGTCCATCCGAGCCATAAACGCCGTCGAGCGGCAGGAGCACGGCTCGCCCGACGCGCCGGGAGCGCGCGAGCTCCTCTTCCAGGCGCTCGAGATAGAGGGCGTTGGCCCGGGCGGGGTCGCGCAGGGGCAGGCCCTGCTGCCAGGCCACCAAGCGGGTCAGCCAGCGCCGCAGCTGCCGGCGAGAGGCGAGGCAGCCGTTTCCCGCCGCCGGCAGGGCGGCCAGATGCACGTGGGCGTCGCTGAGCACCGGACCAATCCTAACAAAATGAGTAGAATGAGCCGTGACTCACGTCGAATTATCGCTGTGCCGGCAGCGCGCCTTGTGGGGGGAAGTCTCGGCCCGCGCCGCCGCGCTGTCCGCGCCCGGACGGCGTCGCTTGCTGCTCTTCGGCCTTGGCAGCAGCGGGCACTGCGCCCACTTGACCGCCGAGACCCTGGCCTTCGGCTCGCCGGAGCCGCCGGCTTGCTGGGCCGGCTCTCCGCTGGACGTGGGCCGTCTGGTCGCGCCCCGGCCCGGCGACCTCGCCGTCGCCTTCAGCCACCGGGGCAAGACGCCGCCGACTCTGGCGGCGCTGGAGAGATGCCGCCGGGCCGGAGCGGCCACGGCCATGATCTGCGCCGCCGGCGCGGCGCAGTCGCGCTGCGCCGACACGGTGCTCGCCACGGGCCCGGTCGAGCGCTGCGAGCCGCATACCTCGGGCATGACGGGCGCCGTCTGCGCGGCCACCTCGTGGCTCGGGGGGCGGGAGGCAGCGGCCGCCTGGCAGAGGCTGGCCGCCGCGCCCGATCCCGACCTGGCGGCCTTTCGCCGCGACGCGGGCGAAGCGCCCGACGTCGTCGTCGGGCACGGCGCGGGCCGCTGGGTCGCGCGCGAAGGCGCGCTCAAATTCGTGGAGATGGCCCGCCGCCCCGTGTGCGCCTTCGACAGCGAGGAGTATTTTCACGGCTGGGCCTTCGCTCGCGCGGGGGCCGTCGTCTGGCACGTCGCCGCGCCGCAGGACCCCCGAGCGCAGCTCGTCAGCGCCCGCCGCTTCGCCGTCTCGCCGGAGGCGCTCGGCTGGGTCGAAGCGCTGGTCCAACTGCAGTGGCTGGCCCTGGCGTTCGCCTTGGAGCGAGGCCTCGATCCCGACGAGCCGCTGACTGCCAAAGACAAAAGCTGACAAAAGACCGCTTGCGCCGATGCGGCGTTCCCGGCACAATCTGGCATGCGCTTTTGGAGCGCGGTTTTCGCGCTGCTATGGTTGGCTCCGCCCTGCGCCGCCCATACGGCGGCCTCTGAAGACCAGGGCTTCAGCGCCGCGGCAAGGTTCTACCGAAACGCGGGCGCGGACAAGACGGCCGCGATAGACGCCTTCCAGCGCTTCGTCGACGAGTTCCCGCACGCCTCCCGGGCCGCCGACGCCGAGTACGCCATCGGCGACGCGCAGTTGGCGCGCGCGATGGGCTTGCTCGACGCCGATGCGGATTACGTGCGCGACCGTCTCAATGCCCGGATGCCCGACGGGGCGCAGCGCGCCTTCCAGGCGGCGGCCAAGGCTTACCAGGCCGCGCTCAAGAAGGCGCCGGACGACGGCCTGCGCGCCACGGCGGCCTACCGGCTCGGCGAGGTGGCCTACGACCAGCGAGACTTCGCCGCGGCGGCCAAGCGCTTCGAAGACGCTGCCCGCCAGTGGCCGCGCAGCTATGTCGCGCCGCGCTGCCTGCTGGGTCTGGCCTACGCCCGGCTTGCCTTGGGAGATTTCCCGGGGGCCCAGGAAGCCGTCGCCCGCCTGGCCCGCGATTTTCCCGACCGGGAAAAGGCGGCGCGCGTGCGCTTCGTGGAGGGTGTTCTCGCGCTGCATTCCGGCGATTATCCGGGGGCCGAAAAAAAGCTCTCCTCGCTGGACACCGAGCAGGCGCGCTATTTCCTGGGCCGGACCTATTTGCTGTGGGGCAGGCCGTTGCTCGCCGCCACTCTGTTCAACAAGCTGGCCGACGCCGCGAAGGACGGCGACATCAAAGAAGCCGCGGCCTTCTTCCTGGGCGACGCCTTTTTCCTTTCGCACGACTACGACGGCGCGATCGACAAATACCGGTCCTTCGTGCGCTCCTACCCCTTCTCCCGCTTCAAGGTGGCCGCGCTCTACCGCATCGGAAGCTCGGCCTTCGAGAAGAAGAGCTACGGCGAGGCGCGTCTTTCGTTCGGGTCCCTGGTTTCGCAGTTTCCCAGCGACTATTACGCGACGCTCGCCCGCTATTTCATCGGCGAGTCCTACCTGGTCAACGACCAGATGCGCGAGGCCCTCTTCGCCTACACCGACGTCCTCTCCAACGGACGCAAGGACCTCAGGCCGCAGGCGCTCTACCGCCTGGCGTGGACGCAGCAATCGCTGGGGGATTCGCAACGCGCGGTTCAGACCAGCCAGCTCTTCCTGGACTCTTATCCGACTCATCCCCTGGCCAAAGACGTCTATCTGATCCTGGGCAACAGCCTCGACAAGATCGGGCAATTCCCGCAGGCGCTGGAGGCCTTCCAGCGCATCTTGGACATCGCGCCCGGCAGCGAGGTCGCCGAGCAGGCGCTCTTTTTGATGCTCAAGCAGCAGTACGACCGCAAGAGCTACGCCTCGATCCTCACCTCTTATCAATACCTGCTGCACCAGCTGCCGCCTTCGCGCTCGAAATGGCGGGCGCTGTCATACCTCACGGCGGCCGAGACCTATCTGCGCCTCAACCGCGTCGAAGAGGCGCGCGCTCTCTACGACACCGTCCTCAAGGAATACCCCGCCGACGCGGCCGGCGTCTACGCTCAAGACGGGCTGGCCTGGTGCGACCAGCTCTCCGGACGCGACAAGGAGGCGGTGGCCGACCGCCAGAAGCTCAAGGAGATGCTGCAGACGGGAACCGCGACCTTCACCTTCGCGGCCATCAACGATCTGGGCATCGCCGACAGCTTCTACGCCCAAAAGGACTACCAGGACGCCTACGCTTTCTACGACAAGTTCGCCGGCGAGCACCCGCAGGACCCCGCGGCCGCGGCCGCGCTCTATCGCGCGGGCTTCGCGCTCTACCGGATGAAGTACTACGGGCAGGCCGTGGAGACGTGGCAGAAGCTCGTCGCCGCCGCTCCCGATTCCCCGCAAGCCCGCAAGGCGTCGGATCAGATCGCCGACACGCTCTTCCGCGCCCGGAAGTTCCCCGAGGCGGCCGCGGCTTACCAGAAGATACTGGCCGCGGCGCCCAACGGCGAGCGCGGCGCCGTGGCCACGCTGCGCCTGGCCCAGATCGCCTATTACGCCAACCAGGACGACGAGGCTTTGGCCCAGGTCAAGCGCCTGGTCGCCGATTTCCCGAAGTCGTCCGAGATCACCGACGGCCTCGATCTGGCCGAGGCCGTCTTCGATCGCGACCCCAAACGCGACGCCCGCGCCTATTTCAAGGACCTCATCGCCGCGGCGCCCGACGGGGCGGCGGCCGGGGAGATGCAGTTTCGCATGGCGCGGCGCCTCTACGACGCCCGGGACTACCAGGGCGCCGCGACGGAGTTGGAGAGCTTCAGCGTCAATTACACCGAGCATCCGAGCCTCCCGAAGGCGCAGTTCATGCTCGGCGAGTGCTATTTTCACCTCGAGCGCTACGCCGACGCCGCCGCCGCCTACGACCGCTACGTCCAGAACTATCCCGACGAGGCCGATACGGCGCTGGCGCTCTTCCGCCTGGGCAGCGCCTATTACAGCGAGCAGGCTTTCGAAAAGGCGATCCCGCCCTACGAGCGCCTGGTCTCCGATTTCCCGAAGTCGGACTACCTCAAGCCGACCCTGTTCAACCTGGCGCTGGCCTACAAGGCGGCCGGACAGGCGGACCGCGCGCAGACCACCTACGCGCGCTACGTGGCGCTCTCCGGCGACGACCAAAGCGGCATGAACGCGCGCTGGGAGATCTACTCGCTCGAGAAAGGCAAGAAAGACTACGCCGGCGCGACGAAGACCCTGGGAGAGATCGAGGCGGCGGCCAAGCCCGGCAGCGACGACGCCTTCAACGCAGTCTACCAGCAAGGCGACCTCGCCTTCTCCCAGGGCGATCGCGCGGGGGCGGTAAAGGCCTGGGTGTCGCTGGCCGCCATGAAGCCTGACGATGATCCCTACCGGCTGCAGGCGCTGGTCCGGCTCTCCGAGGTCTACGAGAAAGCGTCCGATTGGAAGCACGCGATCCAGGTCTACCGAGACTTGGCCGACCACGCGGGCAAGGCCGACATGGCGGCCGCGGCGAGGGACCGGATCAAGGAATTGGTCAAGATGAACCCGACCCTCGCCAAGGAGCAGAACTGATGCCGACGCGCACTTCAATCCTTGTCTTCGCGTTCCTGCTCGCCGCGGGCGTCCGCGCGGCCGACACGCCCCAGAAACAGCCCGCGGCGGTCTTTTTCTCGCCCAACGGCGACGGCATTCTCGACAGGGCGATCTTCCACCTGCGTGTCTCAGAGCCGGGCAACATCACGCAATGGGACTTCCTCATCGACGACACCCAAGGCAACGAAATCAAGCGCTTCGGCGGCAAGGGCGCGCCTCCGGGAGTCCTGGAGTGGGACGGCAAGGATGAGAACAACGAGCTCATCCGCGACGGGCTCTACCACTACACCCTGAGCATCGTCACGCTCGCCGGCACGAGGGTCTCCATGCCGCCCCAGGACGTCATCTGCGACCGCCAGGCTCCGGAAGCCCAGGCCAGCGTGGAGCCCTCCGTTTTCTCGCCCGAAGAAGGCAGCGCCAAGCCGATCGCCCATTTCTTCCTGCAGGCCTACGACGCCAACGGCATCAACAGCTGGCTGCTGCGCATTCGCAGCGACGCCGCGGAGAAATCCTTTTTCGGGCGCGGCCAGCCGCCCAAGGAGGAGGACTGGGACGGCCGCACCGACGCCGGGGATCCGGCGCCCAACGGCGACTACACCTTCACGTTCGCCGCGCGCGACATGGCCGGCAACACCACCACGACCTCTCCCCAGACCGTGCGCATCGACCGCACGGAGCCCGTCACCCAAGTCGACGCCCGGCCGGCGATCTTCTCGCCCAACGGCGACGGCGTCAACGACGTGACCTCCTTTCAAATCCAGCCGCCTTCGCTCAAGAAGGTCATCGAGAACTGGACATTGAGCATCAAGGATCTCAAGGGACGAGCCGTTAAGACCTTCGAGGGTACCGGCGAGCCTCCCCGCGAGATCGACTGGGACGGCGCGGCGGCCGACGGCAAGCCGGTCGCCGACGGCGCCTACAACTACGCCTTCCTGACGGTCGACCAAGCCGGCAACCGCGGCCTGACGATTCCGAAGACCCTGATCGTCGACACCAAGCCTCCGACGGCCTCCGTCGCCTTCCAGCCGGCGCTGATCTCTCCCAACGGAGACGGCTTCGCCGACAGCGGCAGCTTCCAAATCCAGGCCCAGGACGAGAACGGCATCGCCGGCTATACCCTCGAGATCCACAACGACGTCGGCGATCTCAAGCGGTCGTTCAAGGGCGAGGGGACTCCGCCCAAGAACGTGGACTGGGCCGGCCAGGACGATTCCGGGGCCCTCCTTCCCGACGGCAAATACACCTACGACCTCGCCGTCATCGATCGCGCCGGAAACAAGACGGTGACGGCGGTCCAGACGGCGCAGATAGACACGAATCCTCCCGTCGTGCAATTCAGCGTCGATCCGCCCCTGATCTCGCCCAACGGCGACCAGAAGGAGGCCCTATTCCATATCTCGGAAGAGGACGCCTCGCCGATCGATGCCTGGGACCTGAAGATCAAGGACGTCAATGGCAAGATCGTGCGCCATTTCGAGGGCAAGGGGGCGCTCAACGGGGACTTGGCTTGGGACGGCCGTTCCGACGAGAAGGCGCTGGCGCCCGACGGCGAGTATTCCTGCGTGTTCTGGACGCAGGACGTCGCGCACAACGGCGTGACCCTTTCGCCCAAGACGGTCACCGTGGGCGCCGCCATCCCTCGGATATCGGTCTCCGCCAGCCTTCCGGACTTTTCGCCCAATGCCGACGGCGTGATGGACTCCGTCGACTTCGCCCTGACCACCCGGTCCTTCAACAAGATCCGCCAGTGGAGCGTAGAGATCAACGATGCCACCGGCCTCCGCGTCCGGACATTCGCGGGCGAGGGCGCGCCGCCGAAGGCCGTCACCTGGGCCGGAGAGCGCGACGACAAGAGCCCCTCGCCGGACGGCTTCTACACGTATTCCTTCCATGTCGTCGACAAGGCCGGCAACAAGAACGACACCGCGCCCCAGCGCATCCAAATCGACACCACCCGGCCCGAGATCTCCGTCAAGGCGGCTCCGGCGCTCTTTTCGCCCAACGGCGACGGCTACCTGGACACCACGGCTTTCCAGATCGCCTACCGGGACGCAAGCCCTGCGGGCCGCTGGGAGCTGGCGATCAAGAGCGAGTCGGGCAAGACGGTCAAAACCTTCCACGGAGACGGCTCCCTGCCCTCCGAGCTGCCCTGGGACGGCAAGGGCGACGCCGGGAAGGTCGTCGCTGACGGGCCCTACACCTATACCTTGACCGCCGCCGACGCGGTGGGCAACAAGTCCGAGACGTTGGACCAGATCCTGCGCGTCGACACCATGCCGCCGGAGCTCACGCTCTCCGTGGCTCCCGCGATCTTCGCCCCGAAATCCGACACGGGGCAAAACCAGGTCGTCTTCAGCGGCACGGCCCAGGACGTGGCCAACGCCTCCAACATCGTGAAATGGTCCTTGAAGATCTCGGACGCCAAAGGGGCCGTGGTGAAGCAATTCGACGGCGAAGGCCATCCGCCCGCGGAGATCGTCTGGGATGGAGTCGATGCCAAGGGCCAGCCGTTTGCCGACGGCGTCTACCAGGGGCGTCTCTATGCGACCTGCGAGGCGGGCAACGAGGGCAAGAGCGCCCCCGCCTCGGTCACCATCAACGCCGCCAAGCCCGTCCTCGTCGTCGAGACGGAGGAAGAGTCGGTCCCGAGCCTGATGCCGGAGCTCAAGACCGTCGAGACCTCGCGGGGGCTGGTGATCCCGCTGGCCGCCGAGGTCCTCTTCGAGGTCGGCAAGGCGCAGGTCAAGCCGGAGGCGTTCGAGACGCTGGATGAGGCCGCGGCCCTGATTCGCAAATACATCGGCCGCAAGATCGTCATCGAGGGGCATACGGACAACACGCCCATCCACGACGCCTCTTTTGCCGACAACCGCGCGCTGTCGCAGGCGCGCGCCGAGGCCGTGCGCGACTACTTCGTCAAGAACAAGGGCCTCGACGGCTCCCGGCTGACGGCGCGCGGCTTCGGAGACAGGCGGCCGATCGCCGATAATTCGACCCCGGAAGGCCGCCGCAAGAACCGGCGCGTGGAGATCATCATCGAGAAAGCGCCCGCGATGAGCGCCCAGAAGGACTCGGGCGACGGGGAGGGGGACTGATGCTCGCCTGCGCGCTGCTCCTGGCCGCCATGATCCCGCGCCCCTCGTTTGCCGCGCAGGCCGGGTCGCTCAAGGACGTCGTCATCAAGGGAGCGGAAAAGGACGCGCCCAGCATCGCCAAGCCCGCCTTCGACATCCCTTACGACCCCTACGAGAGCCTCCGAGGCACCCTCAAGCCCGACGAGAGCCTCCTGCTTGCGCAATCTCCGGCCCTGCTCACCTGGGGCCGCAGCCGCCCGGAGCGGCTGGACGACTCCCATCTGCTGGAACCTTGGAACGATGACATCCCCGATATATCCCGCATCGAGCTGCACCCCGCCTCCGAGGCCTCCTCCGGCGCCGCCAAGCTCGAGAAAACGCTTTCCTGGACGCTGGACCTCGTCGATGAGGACGGCAAGCCCTTCACGACCTTCCAAGGCTCCGGACAGCCCCCTCAAGATCTCGCCTTCAACGGCCGCTCTCAAGGCGGCGCTTGGCTCCTGGCCGGCCACGCCTATTCGGCCGTCTATCGCCTGGCCGACTCCTCGACCACGTCGCGCACGGTCATGGGACAGCCCCTGCAGTTCGCGGCCCTGGTGCATCCGCAGGACGACGGCTCGCTCATCGGACTGGATTCCTCGGCGCTCTTCGGCTCCGATCGGTCGGCTAGGGACATCGCGCCGGCCGGCCTGCCGCTGTTGCGAGGGGCCTCCGACTGGGTCAAGCGCCGAGGCTACGGCCAGATCCTGCGGGTGCGCGTCTACTCGCAGGACGCGGAGCTCGCGCAAGTCCAGGCCGCGGCGATCCGCTCCTACCTGGCGGAGGAGCTCGCCGTCGAGGCCGACCGGATCGCCGCGGAAGGGGCCTCGGCGCCCGCCTCCGAAGAGCGCGTGGACTTGGTCGTCGAGCGCCGCTGAGCGCCGCCCGTCCCCAACGCCAGCGCCTCCACGCAGCGCAACAGCTGCTCGGGAAAGCGCCTGTTCTGCGTTTGGCGCCAAACCCAGTTGGCGTGCCCGGCGCAGGGCTGGACGTAGCGCTCGTGCATGGGCTGGACGCAGTGCTCGTAGAGGCGCAGGGTCTCCTCCAGGTCCACGCGCCGGTGCTCCACGTCGCGACGGATGCGCCGGATGAGCCGCACATCCGAGGGCACGTCGATGAAGACGGAGAGATCCATGATGCGGCGAAGCCTCGGATCATGCAGGATGAGCAGCCCCTCGAGGATGATGATCGGAGCCGGCCGCACGACTACCGTCCGGCCAAGCCGCGCGTGGCGCGCGTAGTCGTAGCGCGGGGACCGCACCGGACGTCCGGCTCGAAGCTCGGCAACCTGCGAGAAAAGGAGGGGGAATTCGAAGGCGTTGGGATGGTCGAAATTGAGCCTCAACGCCTCCTTCTCCGACAGGCAGCCGTTGTCCTTGTAGTACCAGTCCTGGCAGACGACGACGGCCCGCCGCCCCAACCGCTTGCGAAGAAAAGCGGCCAGCCACGATTTACCGGAGCCGCTGCCGCCGCCGATGCCGACGCAGACCGGTCGCATATGCGCCATTATACCAAGTGAGCGGCTAGAACTTGGCCGAGAGCGAGAATCGGTTGGTGATGCCCACGCCGCCGTAGGGAGCGAAAGCGTAATCGAAGGCCAAGCCTCCGGAGCCGAGGCCGATGCCGACGGAGAAGCCCGTGACCCCGGTGACGTCGAGCATGGTCTGCGAGCTGTAGCCCATGCGGCCGGCGAAACTCCAGGAGCCTGTGAGCGGAAAAAGATACTCGGTGCCGAGCGCGAAATAAGGGGCATTGTCCCGGGGCGCCGCGACGTCGGCCGACCACAGCCAGTCTCGCGAGGCGCGGTAGGCGCCGCCGGCCTTGAGCGTCAGCGGAAGGTTCTCCGACGACTGCTCGTATTTGAGCGTGCCGCCGGCGTTGAGCAAGGCCGCCCCCAGACGCAGCTTCCCCGCGCAGACCCAGGGGCTCAGCGCTCCGAGATCGACGGCCGCCGTCTGGGCGGTCTGCAGGATGGAGGAACGGATGTATTTGACGCTCGCGCCGACCGCGCCGCCCCCGACGGCGCGGCCGTAGCCGGCCGTCAGGGCCAGGTCGTTGGGCGTGAAGGTTCCCACGGAATTGAAATTGGCGTCGGTCTCGGTCAACGATCCCGCCGAGAGATACTGGAAGCTGGCGCCAAAGGCGCCGTCGCCGTCGCCGAGGCTCTGCGCGTAAGCCCCGTAATCGTAAAAGCTCGACTGCAGGTAGGCCGCGTGCATGAAGGTCGCCGCGTGCTTTTCGACCGAGGCCAGGCCGGCCGGGTTCCAGTAAAGGGCCGTGGCGTCGTCGGCGACGGCCGTGTAGGCCCCGCCCATCGCCGTCGCCCGCCCGCCGACCCCGAGCTCCAGGAACGTGCCCGCCGTCGTGCCCTTGGCCGAAGAGGTGAAGCTCTCCGAGAAGGCGCTTTGCGCCAGCAAGCAGAGGCCGACGGACGCCGCGAGGGTCGTCTTCACCGCTCCACCGCCACCTTGAGGACCTTCGTCGTCCCGCCGCCCTGGGCCAGGATGAAATAGACTCCGCTTCCTGCCGGCTCTCCGCTGCGGTTGGTGCCGTCCCATTGGGCCGTCCCGTTGCCCAGGGCCGAGATATCCTTGACCAGCGCGCCCGTCAGCGTATAGATGCGCAACCGCGCGCCCGCGGGCAGGTTCTGGAACTTCATCGTCTCGCAGCCCGGCCGCAGCGGATTGCAGGCGATCTGCGCCGCCGACACGTCATTGGAAGCCTGCGCGACGGCGCTCTGCGGCTTGGGGCCGACCATGACCTGATAGAGGGAGAAGTGAGTCGTCTGAGCCCGCACGACGCTTGCCCGCGCGTCGACCAGGGACGGCATGGGCTGCCAGTCGCCAAGCCCCGGATTCCAGTAGTAGACGGCCAGGTCCTCCGCGGATGCGCCAGCGGGAAGGCTCGCCGGATCGTAAGGCAGGGCCAGCGTCACCGGCTTGGCGAACTGCGTGCCTTCAGGACCGAACTGCACGGGCAAGGCCGCGGCCACGAGCTGGCGCTGCGCCGCCGCCTGGTCGCGGCGATGCTGCTCGACCGGGTCGGGCGCAGGGGCCTGCGCGACGGTCACGTCCAGGCCGCTCGACGCCGCGCCTTGGGGAATGGTCACGCCGCTGCCGTCGGGCGATGCGACCGCGCCGCCCTGGCCGGCCACCACGCCGAGGGCCGCGTGCGAAGACACGGACACTCCGGGCCAATTGAAGGCCACCCGTTGCACGGAAGCCGCGCCGGAGGCAGTGGCGATCGGCGACTGCGGCACGGGCGAGTCGGGCTCGGGAGGCGCGGCGGGCGCGCTCTCGGTCGTTTCCGTGCCGCCGCCCGCGCGGTATTCGGCCACCTCGACGGACTTGGGCCGGCCCCGATGCTCGGGGGCGGGCAACGCGGTCGTCGAGGGCTGGGCCGCGCCCCCGGAAAGGCTGATGTTGCCGGCGAAGATGCGCCCCGCGAACTGGCCGCCGCCCGAAAGCGCGACGTCGGCCGAAGGCGCGTAAAGATTGAAGGCGCTGCGCGAGCGGCCGGTGACCGAGACGCCGGTGCCGTCGGAGACGATCCACAGGCCCGCGGCGTCGCCTCCGGCGTTGAGAGCGGCTTGCCCGGACACGGAGATTTCCCCGTGCACGAAGACGTCCGCCCGCGTCGAGATGGAAAGCGAAGCCGCGCCGGACAGGCTTAGGCCCGTCAGGTAATACTCTCCGTCCGGAAGAACCAAGCTCTGCCGGCCCGACAGGCTCAACGCGCCGTTGGCCAGCCAGCCCGAGATGGCCGCGTCGTTATTCTGCGCCTGCGCCGCGGAAGCGGCTTGCGCCACGTCCAGGGCCTGAGCCGGCGCGGACCGGTCGACGGCGCCGTTGACCTCGGCGCCGCCCTCGAGCGTCACCGACGGCGCCGATACGTCGCCCGCCACCTCGGCGCGGCCCGACAGCGTGATCGACCCCGTCGCCGAAAGCGCGTCCGAAAGCCACCGCGTGGCCGCCACCGAGAGTTGCCGCGCGTCCTCGGCGTTGCCGACGTTGTCGACGGCGTGGAAGACCGCCTCGTGCGCGCCCTCCGAAAGCGCCAGCGGCGCGGTGTAAGCCTGGAGCGGCGCGCTGTCGAGGGAAACGAGGATCTCGGCAAGCCCGGAGGCCACGCCGTTGGAGACGGGGTCCTGCGCGGACAAGGCCAGCGTCGTTCCCGGCGCCGCCAAGTCCGCGCCGAAGAGCGTGACGCCCTGGGAGAGCGCGGCCGTGGTCTGCGGCGCCGTGCCGTCCACGCGCAGGGGGAAGGGCCGCCAGGCCTCGCCGTTGCCCACGTTGTCGACGCTGCGCGCCGTCACGATATGGGTGCCTTCCGGCAGGCCGAAAGAGCCGGAATAGGCGGACGCCGAGCCGGCGTCGACGGAGAAGTCCGTGCCGGCGACTCCCGACGCCACCGAGGCGACCACGGGATCTTGAGCCGAAAGCGCGATCGGAGCCGAGGCGCTGACATACGGCGCCCCGCCGTCGGACGCGGCGAAGACCGGCGTCGCCAGCGACGTCTGAGGCGGCGTGCCGTCGACGGCGAAGGAGGCGCTGTGAGGCGCCTCGCGCTCGCCCGCGCCGTCATAGCTCAGGTAGCGCAGCCAATGGAAGCCGTCGTTGGGGACGCGGATCGGGGCGGCGTAGGCCGTCCAGGTCCCGGAGTCGAGGGCATAAAGCGTGGTGTCTTCTCCGGAGCCGCCGGCGACTGAAAGGGAGAAGGCCGTGTTCGTCGACACGAACAGCGGGGAAGCGCCGAATTGAGGCTGTCCGACGGCGAGCGACGTCAGCAAGGGCGACGACGCGGCAGGAAGCGGAGCGGAATAGACGGCCGACTGGGAATGCTCGCCGTCGTTGCCGCCGCTGATATAGAGCCAGCCGCCGGCGGCGGTCTCGGCATGCAGATAAATGGGATCGGGAAGGCTCGCGAATCCAGTCCACGAGCCCAACGTCCCGTCCGGATTGACCGGCGCCTGAACGGCCGCGCCGCTGGCCGACGCGCCCGTCCACCCGCCGCTGACGATGACATACCCGTCGGCCACCGCGGCCGCGTGATTGGCCAGCGCCTGTGGCATCGGAGTCGTCGTGGACCAGGCGGAGAGCGAGCCATCGGCGTTGATGCGCGAATAATAGACGATGTTCTCGATCTCGTTGCCGCCATTGGCCACGCCGCCGAGCACGTAAAGCGTGCCGTCGGACACGGCCGCGTGCGTGTAGACGGCCTCCGGCAGCGCAGTCTCCACGCGCCAGGCGCCGAGGCTGCCGTCTTGCTGGATCGCTGCGGAATAGACCTGGCCGCTGAGCGTGCCGTTGCTCGGGTTCCAGCCTCCCGTGACGTAGATGCGGCCGTTCCAGGCAGCGGCGCTCAGGAAAAAGAGGGTTTGCGGAAGGTCGGGCCCGCTCTGCCAGGCGCCCAGCGTGCCATCCGGGTTGGCGCGGGACCAATAGACGGCCGCCGAGGGCGCCAAGCCGTTGACATAATGCCAGCCGCCGAAGACGTAGACGACGCCGTTGACGGCGACCGCGGAGTGAAAAAACGTCGCCTGCGGCAGGGGAGTCGTGGCCGACCAGGCGCCGGCGCCCCCGCCGGGCTGCACGGCCGCGACGTAAACGTGCAAGCCTCCCTGCCAGCCGACCGTGCCGCTGAGACCGCCGATGTTGTAGAGGTAGCCGTTGGTGTTAACGAGGGCGTGCCCGTAAACCAGGTCGGGAAGGGGAGCGGTCGGCGTGAACGCCGCCTCTCCGCATAAGGGGACGCAAAGAAGCGATAAGATCAGCGCTGCGCCGGCGGTCCGACGGGGGTCCCATAGGCTGCGCACAAAAAAGGATGGCGCGCCCAGGACTATAAGGCAAGCCTGCCTTGGTCAGGTGTTGTCAGCGAGCGTCGGCTAGCCGACGAGCTCGTAGCCTTCGGCGGTGGTCTGGATGCGCTGGCCGTGGGAGCCCAGGTCCTCGCGCAGGCGCTGGATGGTCTTTTCGAGCGCGCTGGCGCTGCCCTCCTGGCCCCAGACGGTCTGAAGGATCTTCTCGCGCTTGACGCCGCCTTTGGACTCGATGAGCACGCGCAGGACCTGCGCGCGCGTAGGGGGAAGGGTGGCGACGAGCTTGTCGCTCACCCAGACCGTCCGGAATTTGACGTCCAGGCGGACCTCTCCCTTGGCGATTTGCGAGGGCGCGGCGGCCTTGCGGGGATACTGCAGCAGCATCCGCTTGACCAGGCTCTTCATGCCGGCGATCTCGAAGGGCTTGCGGATGTATTCCCGCACGCCCTGCGCCCGGATCGAGTGCTCGAGCATGTCGGCCTGATCGCTGTGGGCCGTCATGACGATGATCGGAATGTCCCGCACGAGGGTATTCGTCGTGACCAGCTTGATGACCTCGACGCCGTTGAGGACGGGCATCATCAAGTCGAGCAGCACGACATCGGGCTGGAGCGCGAGAATCTTGTCGTAGCCTTCTTTGCCGTTGAAGGCGTAATGGACCTCGTAACTCTCCTGGTTGAGCGCCAGGCTCAGCATCTGCTGCAAATCGCCGTCGTCCTCGATGATCAGCACCTTGGCCATGTCGAAAACGTAACAAATCCGCGCCGCCCGGCACAACGCCCGGCTCGCCTTGACAGCCCGCGGAGCCGCTGTTATATACGGGCCAGGAGGGCTTGCCGACGATCGTCTCCGCCGCCGTGTGGATGCTTTGCGCTTTCTCCTGGCGCGCGTATGCCGACGGGCAGGCGGGTCAAGCCGGTGGCTTCCTGCGCCAGGAGCCGGCGGCGCGGGGAGCCGCCATGGGCGGCGCGATGACGGCGATCGTCGACGATGCCAGCGCGCTCATCTGGAACCCGGCGGGCCTTGCGCGCATGGTCAAGCCCGAAGTCGGAGCCACGAACGTGACGCTGTTTCAAGACACGAACTACCAGTTCTACTCGGGCGGCCTGCCGACTAAGCGCTTCGGGGGATTTGCCGCCGCTTACATCAACCAGACCAGCGGCGGTTTCCAGGCGCGCCAGGGGCCCAACGACGCGCCGACGTCGTTTTCCGTCGGACAAAACGCCCTGCTGGCGGGCTGGGGGGTGCCCCTGCCCCTCGGACTGCCGATCGACGCCGGCGTGACGTTCAAGGCCGTCAAGGAGAGCGTCTACAACAACTCGGCCTCGGGCACGGGCGCCGATTTCGGACTGGACTACCATCCCGACCCGCGCCTCCAGCTCGGGCTTTCCGTCCAGAACGTCGTGCCCCCGCGCCTGACCTTCGTCTCCGACCCCGTCAGCTACGCCCGCGCCGTCGACCTTTCGGCCGGCTCCCTTTGGGCCCTGCCCTACGACTGGAACGCGCTTCTGGCCGTGCGCCTAAGCCGAGTCGACGGCCAGTCGGTCGCGCCCTCCGCCGGCATGGAGCTGCAGTATGGGCATCTGGGCGCGCTGCGCCTGGGAGTGCAGGACAAAGGGATGTCCATGGGCATCGGCCTGACCATCGGCAACACCTCCGTGGACTACGCGGCATTGCTCAACGACCTCGGCGTCAGCAACATCATCAGCCTGACCCAGCGCTTCGGACAGACCCAGGAAGAGCTCGAGGACGCCATCCGCAAGGGCGTCGCCGCGCTCACCGCCGACAGCGCCGACCGGCTGTCGAAGGCTTACGTGCGCCGGGCCGAGGAGGAACTCGACGCCGGACGAGTCAGCGAAGGGCTCCACGACCTGGAGTCCGCCTCGCTGCTGTCGCCCGGCGACAACTCCATCCATGAGCGCATCCGCCAGGCCGGACAGCAGTGGGAGCAGTCGCTCAAAAAGCAGATGGTCGAGCGCACCGCCGCCCTGGCCTACCAGCAGCAGGAGGAAGGCAACCTCGTGGCCGCTCGGCAATATTGGCTGAGCGTCGCGGAGCTCGATCCCGGCCGCGCCGAGGCGCAGCAGGCCCTGGCGCGAATCGACGAGGAGCTTTCCGCCGACGACCGCGCCCGTCTCGACGCCGCCCGCAAAGCCGCGCAGGACGCCCAGGCCGCGCAGGCGCTGGCCTCCGCCGGCGCGCTGCGCGACAGCGGGCGGCTGCGAGACGCCTGGCTGGCGGCCCACCGGGCGCTGCTCCATCTGCCGGGCTCGACGTCCTTGGAAGCGTTCCAGGCCCAGGTGCAGCGGCAGATCGACGCGCTCGACGCCGCGAAGACCGCCGAGGCCAGCCGCCTGATCGCCGGAGGCGACGTCGCCGGCGCCGTACGCGCCGCCGGGGAGGCGCTGGCGCAGAAGCCAGACGACGGGCGCCTCGCCGCCGAGGCGCGGACTTGGCGCAGCGAGCTCCGAAAGAAGATCTCGCCCGAAGAGCGCCGGCAACTCGAGCAGCTCTATTACCGGGCCGTCGACCAGTACCTCAAGGGCAACTTCGCCGCCGCGGGAGAGCTCGCCCGGCAGGTGATGCAGGCCGATCCGTCATCGGAGGCTGCTCGAACTCTGCGGGAGAAGGTCGAGGTGGCGCAGAGGTAGTCGCCGTGATGCGGCTGCTGATCCCGCTGGCCGGCTGGCTGCTCGCGGCGGCGCCGGCGCAAGCCGCACTCATCAACGGCGCCGATTACGCCGGCGCCGCCTTGAGCCCGAATAACGGCGACGATCTATCCGGGACCTTCACCAACGTCGGCTCCTTCACGATCCCCGCGGGCGAAACGGTCTACGTCGCTGCGGGAACGACCCTGGTCGTCTACGCGTCGACGATCTCGATCGAGGGCGTTCTCGACGGCACCGGCGCCGGCCAGGGCGGCGGCGCGGGCGGCGCCTCCGGCAGCGCGGGAGCGACCGGCGTCGGCGCCAATCCGCCGGGCACCAGGACTCAAGCCGCCGGAGCGGGCACGGGAGGAGCGGCGGGACTTGGCGCAGCGGGAGCCTCCGCGGGAGGCGCCGGCGGCGCCGGCGCCGGCGGCGCAAGCGCCGGGCAGCCGGGCAGCGCGTACGGATCGACGGGGACGCTCACGATCCCTCTGTCGTCCGACGACCTTCTGCAGGGCTCGGGCGGCGGCGGCGGCGGCGGCGACGACAACGTCACCGGCGGGGCCGGCGGCGCCGGAGGCGGCGCCGTCTACCTCGAGGCCTCGTCCATAACGATCAGCGGCTCGATCGTCGTCTCCGGCGAGGACGCCGGCCCCGTCAACGACACCAACGCCGGGACGCACCCCGGAGGAGGCGGCGGCGGCTCTGGCGGCACGGTCCTGATCCGGGCTCCGGGGTCCCTGAGCTTCGCCGCGGGCTCCAGCGTGACGGCCAACGGCGGCACGGGAGGAGACGTCACCGATTCGTTGTTCGCCGGGCCGGCCGAGCCTGGAGGAGGCGGCGGCGGGGGGCGCGTCAAGATCTTCGCCGGCCCCGGCGCGGCCTATGCCGTGACTCTGTCCACCGGGGAAGGCGCGGCGGGAGGCAACGGCGGTTCCTCGGTCTCGGTCGACGCGACCAATCCCCCGGTCGCGGGCTCTTCGGGCACCGTCAGCTTCGGCGTCATCGCTTCCTCGCCGACGGATTTCGCCGCCGAAGCCGTCTACGTGACCTCCATTTCCTGGGCTTGGACTGCCTCCGCGGCGGGCGATGGCCCGAGCGTGAACGAATACCGCATCTTCCCGGCCACCGAGACCGCGCCTCTCCTCTCGCCCGAGTCGACCATCTCCGCTTCCGTGACGGCGAGCACGGTGACGAGTCTGACTCCGAACACGACCTATTACCGCTTCGTGACCCACTATACCGACTGGGGCGACAGCCTGCCCTCCAACTACGTCTCGACCCACACCCTCGCCGACGTGCCGCTGTCGGCCGCCGCGCCCTTCACCTCCATGGCCGACGCCTCGATGACGGTCAACTGGACGGCCGGCGCCGCCGGCAATCCGTCCTACACCACCTACGAGGTGGACCGGTCGACGAACGCGGAGTTCGCCGCTCCGGTGTCGACGAGCTACGTCGTCGGCCTGTCCTCCTCGCCCGCCGGCCTTTCGCCAAACACCACGTATTACTTCCGCGTGCGCGCGATCAACCTTGACGACGTCCCGACGGCCTTCCTGGCCGCGGTCTCCACGCCGACGCTCGGCTCGGTGCCCGCAAGCCCCGCAGCCTCCGACGTCTTCGTTACGAGCGTGACCATCTCCTGGACGACGGGCGCCAATCCCGCCGGGACGCTCTATCTCGCGCAGATCTCCACGGACAACTTCGCGACCGTCAACGAGAGCTCGCAAACGTCCTCGAGCTTTGCGACTTTCTTCGCCCTCAATCCCGGGACGCCGTATTATCTGCGGGCGGCGGCGATCAACTCGGCCGGCGTCCTCAGCGCCTTTTCCGCCGTCGTCTCGACCACCCCGGGCAGCGATCTTGGCAATTCCTCTCCGCCGGCGGCTCCGGTCGCGCCGACGCCGAGCACGCGCTACTCCTACAACGGCGACGTGACCTTCACGTGGAACGCCGTTCCCAACGCCGTGGACTATCAGATCATCCTCGGCAGCTTTCCGGGCGGCGACGACGTCATCAGCGCGGGCTCGGCCACGCGCACGATCTCGACTAGCTACGCCGTCACGGGCCTGACCAGCGGACGCAGCTACTACGCCGAAGTGGCCGCGCGCAGCGGCGCCGGAGTGACGGGCGCTTTCTCGGCGTCGAGCAGCGGCGTGGCCGTTTTCATCGCCGCCGGGTCCTCGCTGATCTCCGCGCCCTACAACTGGCCTAATCCGTTCAACCCGGACCAAGGCGCCACGCAGATCGGCTTCTCGCTCGGAGCCCCGGCCAGCGTCGACATCAAGATCTACACGCTCCAGGGGGAGCTCGTGCGCGACGAGACCTTCAGCTTCGGCTCGGCGGGCAACCAGATCGCGACCTGGGACGGGCGAAACGGCAACGGGATGAAGGTCGCGCCCGGAGGCTACATCGCCACCCTGCGCAAGGACTACGGGGACCACTCCGAGACACAGAGGCTCAAGATCGCCGTGCTCTATTAGAATGACCCGCTTCATAGCCAAGCCGTGGCGCTCCGTCGCCTTCAAGCTCTCGCTTTTGACGTGCCTCTTCGTCCTCGCCGTGATCGCGCTCATGGCGCGGGCAATCCTGCAAGGCGCGGAGGACGGCTTCATCGGGCAGATGCGCGTGCGCAGCGAGTTCTTCGCGCGCCGGGCGCGGGAGGCGATGCTGCCCAAGGTGGACGACTTCTCGCTGCACTTCGCGGTGGAGGAAGCCCTGCGCGAGCAGGCCGTCACGCAGGCGGCCATCCTCGACGCCGACGGCCGGGCGCTCTCGCACTCCAAGCCCGAGCTCATCGGCGAGGTCCTCTCCGACCCGGTCTCACTGCGCGCCCGCCAAAGCCCGCAGGCGCTTTTGCAAAGCTACCGCGACGCTTCGGGCTTGCGCGCCTACTCGCTCTCGGCGCCGATCCTGGTCGGCCAAAGACGCGTCGGCACGGCGCTCATCGGCTTCAGCCGCTCGTCGCTGGACCAGGCGCTGGCCGGCCCCAAGCGCCAGATCCTGGCGATCGCCGCCGGGGCCACCGCGGCGGCGGTGCTGGGCACCATCCTGATCGTGGGCTGGATCATGCGCCCGCTGCCGCGCCTGGCCGCTGCGGCCGAGGAGGTCGGACGCGGCAATTTCGCGGTGCGCGTCGACTGGCGAAGCCAAGACGAGATCGGCCTGCTCTCGCGCGCCTTCAACGACATGGCGATCGCCAACTCCCTGCTCTTTGCCACGCTGCGCGAGGAAAAAGAGAAGCTTGAGACGATCTTCCACGAGACCCGCGAGGGCATGGTCTGGGCCGACACCGCGGGCAAGGTGCTGCTGCTAAACCCTTCGGCGCGCGCGCTCCTCGGCTGCCAGCAGCGCGCCGTGGACCGGCTAGAGACCGCGGCCGCGGCCTTCAAGGCCGCGCCCGCGCTGCCGGATATCCTGGCCGGGCGTTCCCGCATCACGCCATTCGAGCTGACGCGCGCCGAGCCCAAGCTGTTGATCCTCTCCGGCATCGCCGACCGCCTCGGCACGCCGGAGGATCCGGGGGGCTTTCTCTTCATCTTCCACGACGCCACTCTGGAAAAGCGCGGCGAGGTGCTGTCGCGCAACTTCCTCTCGCTGGTCTCGCACAAGCTTAGGACGCCGCTGACCATCGCGCTCGGCTTTTTGGAGATGGTCCAGGCCGACGGGGGCAACCTCAACGCCTTCCAGCAAAACGCCCTCAAAAAGATCCGGGAAGAGGACGAGAAGCTGCGCTCGCTCGTGGAGAAGCTCATCACGTTCTCCACGGTGCACAGCCCCGAGAACATCGTCCTCGACCGCGTGAAGGCGTCTTTGCGGGAACCGGCGGAGGCCGCGATCAAGAACCTCGGCTTGGCCTCGCGGCCGGGCGTGCGGCTGATCTGGAAGCCCGAGGAACTCGCCGCGCTGCCGCCGGTGTCGATGGACCCGTTCCTGGTGCGCGAGGCGATCGCCAATCTCCTGGAAAACGCCGTCAAGTTTAACCGCGGCGAGGACAAAGAGGTCGTCTTGTCGGCCAGCCGCGAAGACGGCGTCGTCCGCGTCCGCGTGCGGGACAACGGCCCTGGAATCCCGGGCGAGGAGCATCCGCACCTGTTCCGGCGCTTCTATCAAGTGGACGAGCACTTTACCGGCCAGATCCCTGGCTTCGGGCTCGGCCTGGCCTTCGTCAAGAACGTCGCGCAGGCCCACGGCGGGCAAGTCGGCCTGCGCTCGGAGCCCGGCCGGGGCAGCGAGTTCTTCTTCACGCTTCCCGTCGAGAAACCAATTTGATAAACTTGCCCAATGCAGCCGCCCGACGGCCCGCTCCTGTCCATTGAGGGCGTCACCAAATCCTTCGGCGACACCACCGTTTTGCGGGAGATTTCGCTCGACATCCGTAAGGGCGAATTCCTGACCTTCCTGGGCCCGTCGGGCTGCGGAAAGACCACCACGCTGCGCATCATCGCCGGCTTCGAGGCACCGGACTGCGGCCGGATTCTCCTCGAGGGCCAAGACATCACCGGCCTTCCGCCCTACCGCAGGGACGTCCACACCGTCTTCCAGCACTACGCTCTTTTTCCGCACTACACCGTCTTCAACAATGTCGCCTTCGGCCTGCGCATCCGCCGCGTCCCGGAGGCGGAGATCGGCAAGCGCGTGCGCGAGGCCCTGTCGCTGGTCAAGCTTTCGGGCTTCGAGGAGCGCCAGACGACCCAAATGTCGGGCGGTCAGATGCAGCGCGTCGCGCTCGCCCGCGCCCTGATCGGCCGGCCGGCCGTGCTTTTGCTCGACGAGCCGTTGGGCGCGCTCGATCTCAAGCTCCGCAAGGAGATGCAGTTGGAGCTCAAGACGCTGCAGCGGCGCCTGGGCATCACTTTCGTCTACGTCACGCACGACCAAGAAGAGGCGATGACGATGTCGGACCGCATCGCCGTCTTCAACAAGGGCGTCATCGAGCAGCTGGGCGCGCCGGCGCAGATCTACGAGCGGCCCAAGACCAGCTTCGTGGCCGACTTCATCGGGGCCGCCAACGTCTTCTCCGCGCGCGTCCTGGATGCCCAAGGCGGACGGCTGCGCCTGCGGCTGGAGGAACGCGTGGAGTTCGAGCTTCTTGTCGAAGAACCTTCGGCCTATCCGGCCGGAACGATCTTCAAGCTCGCCATCCGCCCCGAGCGCGTGACGGTGCGCTACCGGGAGGACGAGCCCGCCGCGCCGGGAGCGCTGCGCCTGCCGGCCGTCCTGGCCGAGAACGTGTATCTCGGCAACGCCTCTCAAATCTATCTTCAGCCTTTCGGCGAAGGGGGCAAGACCCTGCTCGCCGTCTCAATGGATTCCCAGCACCGCGCCCCGCGCGCGGCCGGCAGTCCCGCCTGGGCGGACATCCGGCTCGAGGACATCCTGATGCTTGAGCCCGTCGGACAATGGACGAACGCCGCTACACCCGCCGAGACTTCCTTCGCGTAGCGCTGGCCGTCGCGGCCTCGCCGACGCTCCTCGTCGCCTGCGCCGAGGGGCCCAAGGAGCGCGTCGTCAACTTCTTCAACTGGTCGCGCTACATCGACCCGAAGACGCTCCCGCGCTTCACCAAGCGGACCGGGATCCAGGTCAATTACCAGGAGTTCGCCGACGAGGAGGAGATGTTCGCCAAGCTTCGCTCCGGCGCCCTCGGCTACGACTTGATCGTCGGCACGGACTACATGATCCCGCGCATGAAGGCGCTCAACATCATCGCGCCCTATCCGCCCGGGGTGCTCAAGAACCTCGGAAACATCGATCGGCAATTCCGCCGCACGCCTTACGATCCGGACGACGCGTTCACGGTCCCGTATCTCTGGGGCACCACGGGCATCGGCTTCAACAAGAAAAAGCTCGCCAAGCCGCCGACGTCCTGGCTCGACCTGTGGGATCCGCGCTATTCCGGAAAGATCGCCATGCTCGACAACGCCCGCGACTGCATCAGCCTGGCGCTGATGCTCAAGGGCTACCCTGAAACCGAGACCAGCGACGCCGCCTTCAAGGCGGTGCGCGACCTGCTGCTCAAGCAGCGCCCTCTGGTGCGCCAGTACACGAGTTCCACCTACGTCGACAGCCTCGTGGCGGGGGAGGTGGTCATGGCCATGGCCTGGTCGGGCGACGTCCTGCAGGCCGCGCGCGAGAACCCGCAGCTCGATTACGTCATCCCGAAAGAAGGCAGCTACATCTGGGTCGACAACCTGTGCCTGGTGCGCGGCTCCCAGCACCGCGAGGACACCCTGCGGCTGGTGGACTACCTGCTCGAGCCCAAGGTTGCCGCGGAGATCGCCGACAAGGTCCGCTACGCCAGTCCCAACGCCGCGGCCAAGCCTCTGCTCGACGCCTCGCTGCGCGACGACCCCCGGGTCTTTCCGCCCAAGCGGGAAATGGAGCAGCTCAAGTTCCACGCCTTGCTCGATCCCGACGCCGTGGAGCTGTGGAACGACACGTGGTCGGACATAAAAGTCGCATGACTCAGACCGCCGAGGCCGCAGCCGAAAACCTTCCGGCCCGGCGAGAGTCGAGGGCCGAAAAGCTCCTGTCCTGGCTTATCCGCGGCGCCTCGCCGGCCGCAAGCCACCTGCTTTTGCTGCCGGCCGCGGCCTGGCTGCTCGTCTTCCTGCTTCTGCCCGTCGCCTGCCTGCTGGCGCTCTCGCTGGCCACGCGCGGTCCCTACGGCACGGTCGTCTGGTCCTTCACCTGGGCCAACTTCGGACGCGCCCTCAACCCGATGTATCTGCCCGTACTCCTGCGCACCGCCGCCTACGCCGGCTCGGCCACGGGCCTTTGCTTGGCCTTGGGCTTTCCTCTCGCCTATTACCTGAGCTTCTATGCCGGCAAGCGCCGGGAGACCCTGCTGGTCATGCTCATGATCCCGTTCTGGACCTCATGCCTCGTCGCGATCTATTCCTGGATGATCATCCTGGGGCGGCACGGCCTGCTCAACGACCTGCTCGGGCGCCTGGGCCTGATCCAGGCGCCGCTGCCGCTGCTCAACAACGGCTTTTCCGTCGTTCTCGGCCTGGTCTACTTCTACATCCCCTTCATGGTGCTGCCGCTCTACGGCTCGCTCGAGAAGATCCCGCGCGCCTATCTCGAGGCCGCCTACGACCTGGGCGCAAGCCCGGCCGAGGCCTTCCTCAAGGTCACGCTGCCGCTGTCTTTGCCCGGGGTCTTCGCCGGCTGCCTGCTGACCTTCGTGCCTTGCATGGGGGACTTCCTTACGGCGGAATTCCTCGGCGGACCGCGCAACTTCCTCATCGGCAACCTCATCCAGAACCAGTTCCTGATGTCCCAGGACTGGCCCTTCGGCGCGGCCTTGACCGCCCTGCTCGTCCTGTCCTTGATCTCCGGCCTTTACTTCTACCAGCGCCTGGAGGCGCGGCAGATCGAGCCATGATCGGTCGACGCGTCAGCCGCTTCTCCGCGCTGTCGACCTACGTCGCGGCTCTCTACGCGTTCCTCTACCTGCCCCTGGCCGTCATGTTCGTGTTCTCCTTCAACGACGCCAGGCGCAACGTCGTCTGGAAGGGCTTCACCCTCAGTTGGTACGGCCGGCTGTTCCACGACGCGGAGCTCATCGGCGCTTTGGGGACTTCCCTGCGCCTGGCCCTGACCGCCGCGGCCATCGCCTCCGTACTGGGTCTTCTCGCCAGCTACGCCATGGCTCGCCATCCGGCCTTCAAGGGGCGGCAGACCTACAACGCGCTCTTCAGCGTCCCGCTCATGATGCCGGAGGTGGTCATGGGCGTCAGCCTGCTCGCGTTTTTCGTGCGCGTGCGCATCCCGCTCGACTTCGGGAGCCTGGCCTGCGCTCACGCCTTGATCGCCCTGCCCTACACCATCAGCTCGATTCGGGCGCGGCTGCTGTCCCTGCGCGACTCGCGCCTGGAGGACGCCGCCATGGACCTGGGCGCCACCGAATGGCAGGCGTTCCGGAAGATCACGCTGCCTCTGGCCTGGCCGGCGATCTTCTCCGGAGCGCTGCTGGCTTTCACGGTGAGCTTCGAGGACTTCGTCACGACCTTCTTCATCGCCGGAATCGGCATCGTAACCATGCCGATCAAGGTTTATTCGATGATGAAGTTCGGAGTGACGCCGGAGATCAACGCGCTGGCCTGCTGCCTATTGGCGCTGACGATGCTGCTGTTGGCCGGCAACCGGCTGCTCTCGCGCGATCCCGCCGCGCGCTGAGCCGGCTCAGCGTCCCGTTTGGATGGGGCAGCGCCCCGTCAGCAGAGCGAAAGGGCAGTAGCTGTCGCAGCCGGTGTAGATGCGCCCGATCCAGATGCCGGCCGCCGTCAGAACGGCCAGCGCCAGCCCCCGTCCCAAAAGGTTGCGATCCGCCTTCGCGTTCGTCACGCCGTCATCTTACCTAATTTGGGCCGCCGATGCTCTCGACGTCCCTCCCGATCTGCGCGGCCAGCTCGTCGAGGGACGCGAACTTGCGCTGCGGGCGGATCAAGCGCAGGAACTCGACTGCGAGGGTGCGCCCGTAGAGATCGCCGGAAAAGTCCGGGATGTGCACCTCGACGCGAAGGTCCTTGCCGGCCACCGTGGGCCTGCGCCCGACGCTGCACACGGCGCGACGTTCCTTGAGCGTGCGCCCGGAGACGAGGACCTCGTAGACGCCCGGCTCGGGGACGGCTCCCCGGCAGTCGAGGTTGGCGGTGGGAAAACCGAGCTTGCGCCCGAGGCCGTCGCCGCGCACCACGACTCCCTCAAGCCGCATGCAGGGCCCGCTGCTCCTCGAGGCGGCGCGCCAGCGCCGGCGCGTCCATCGTCTTGAGCCTGTCCATCGTGATCGCATCCTTGAGGTCGAAGCGGCCGATGGAAAGGCGGCGCAGGGCGGAGACCGTCGCGCCGCAGCCCAGGCGCTCGCCCAGGGCTTGCGCCAGGGAGCGCACATAGGTGCCGCTCGAGCACGAGAGCCGGTGCGAAAGCTCGGGCTGCGCGTAGGAAAACGCCGTCCATTCGTAAACGGTGCAGCGGCGGGGCTTGACTGGCACCTCCAGCCCCTTGCGCGCGTACTCATAGAGCGGCCGGCCGCGGTGCTTGACGGCGGAATAAGCGGGCGCGGCGCTCTCGAAGAGGCCGCGGAAGCCGTCGAGCGCGGCTTGGAGCCGCGGCAGCGCGAGCTGCGGCACTTCCCTTTGCTCGAGAAGGCGCCCCGTGACGTCGCCGGTGTCAGTGGTCCGGCCGAGCCGGATCTGCCCTTCATAGACCTTGTCCTGCCCCTGCAAGGATTCCTGCAGGCGCGTGCAGGAGCCCGCCAGAAGCACCAGAAGACCCGTGGCCATCGGGTCGAGCGTGCCCGTATGCCCGACGCGGGTGCCTTTGGGCAGCATCCGCCGGACGACGGCCACGACGTCGTGAGAGGTCCAGCCGGCGGGCTTGTCGAAGAGCAGCAGCCCGCTGACGTCCGCCGTCATGAGTCCTGGTGCCGCTCCTCTTCCAGCTTCAGGAACATCTTGTCGATGCGCGAGGCGCGCTGGGGGGTCTCGTCGAAGAGGAAGACGACCTGCGGGATGAGCTTGAGCGCCAGACGCTTGCGCAAGACTTGGCGGATATAGGGCGCGGCGCGCTCCAAGGCCTTCGCGGTGCCGTGCTTCTCGCGCTCGCTGCCCATGAGCGAATAGAAGACTCGCAGGGTCTTCTTGTCCTGCGAAAGCTCGACGTCGGTTATGGTCAAGAAGCCCGAAAGACCGGGGTCTTTGACGCCGCGCAGGGCCAGAATGACCTCCTCGCGGAACAGCTCCTTGAGCCGGTCGCTCCGGCTATACATTGAGGCGCTCCTCGCCGCCTATTGCGGCGACTGGCTCAGGCGACGGGTGCGCGATTCCTTGACGACGAATTCCAGCTGGTCGCCCTTCTGGAAGTCCACGCCCTCGACTTGGATGCCGCACTCCAGGCCCTTCTCGACTTCCTTGACGTCGTCCTTGAAGCGCTTGAGGCTTCCGATCTTGCCCTCGGCGACGGAAGCGCCGTTGCGCGTCACCTTGGCCAAGCCTCCGCGGACGACCTTGCCCTCGCGGATGAAGCAGCCGGCGACCTTGCCGCCCCCCTTGAGGGGGAAGAGCTCGCGGACCTCGCCCTTGCCGATGACGACGTCCACGATCTCGGGCTCGAGCAGGCCCTCCAAGGCCGCCTTGACGTCGCCGATGAGGTCGTAGATGATCTGGTATTTGCGTACCTCGACTCCGTCGCGCGTGGCCAGCTCTTGCGCGCGCGGCTCGATCTCGGTGCGGAAGAGCAGGGTGACGGCATCCGAGGCCGAGGCCAGCAGGACGTCGGACTCGTTGACGTTTCCGATGCCCGAGTGGATGATGCGGACGCGGCACTCCGAGGTCGAAAGCCCTTCCAACGAATCGCGCAGCGCCTGCAGCGAGCCCTGCACGTCGGCCTTGAGCACGATATTGAGGTCCTTGGCCGCCGGGCCGCCGATCTGGGACTTGAGCCCGACCAGGGTCATGTGCCGCTGGTGGGCCAGCTGCTGCTCGCGGTTGAGGAGTTGGCGCTTCTCGGCGATGTCGCGCGCCTGCCGGTCGTCGGAGACGACGGAGAAGATGTCGCCGGCTTGGGGCGTGCCCATGATGCCCATCAGCTCGACCGGGGCCGAGGGGCCCGCCGTCTGGACCCGCTGGCCGTTGTCGTCCACGAGGGCCTTGATTTTTCCATGGCAGAGCCCGGCGACGAAGGCGTCGCCCACCTTGACGCTCCCGCCCTGAACGAGCAGCGTCGCCACGCTTCCGCGCTTGGGGTCGAGCCGCGCCTCGAGCACGATGCCGTGACCCGGACGTTCCGGATTCGCCTTGAGCTCGAGGATCTCGGCCTGGAGGCCCACCATCTCGAGCAGCTTGTCCAGATTGATGCGCTTCTTGGCGGACACGTCCTGGAAGATGGTCTTGCCGCCCCATTCCTCCGGCTGCAGCCCGTGGTTGGCGAGCGCCGTGCGGATCTTTTGCGGGTCGGCGCCCGGCAGATCGATCTTGTTGACGGCGACGATGATCGGCACTCCGGCGGCCTTGGCGTGGTCGATGGCCTCGATCGTCTGGGGCATGACGCCATCGACGGCGGAGACGACCAGGATGACGATGTCGGTCACCCGGGCGCCGCGGGCGCGCATGGCCGTGAACGCCTCATGGCCGGGGGTGTCGAGGAACGTGACGAGTCCTTTCGCCGTCTTCACCTGATACGCGCCGATATGCTGCGTGATGCCGCCCGATTCGCCCTCGGCGACGCGGCTTTGGCGGATGGCGTCGAGCAGAGAGGTCTTGCCGTGGTCGACGTGGCCCATCACGGTCACGATCGGCGGCCGGGGCTTGAGCTTTTCCGGGGATTCCTTCTGGCCGCCGGAGATTTGGAGCTCCTCTTCTTTGTACATGGCCACGACCTTGAGATCGTAGCCGAAGTCGCCGGCGACGATGGAGGCGGCCTCCTGATCGAGCCGCTGGTTGATGGTCGCAAAGATCCCCAGGCCCATGAGCTTCTTGATGACGTCGTTGGGCTTGACCTCCATCTTCTCGGCCAATTCCCGCACGGTGATCATGCTGGAGACCTCGAGAGGCTTCAAAGCGGGCTTGGCGCCGGGCTCGACGGGCTTGGCCGCGGACGCCGGCGCGGGGGCCGGCTTGGCGGCGGGGCGAGCGCCATGCTGGGGCCGCGGGCCGGGGCGCTGCTGCGGCTGGCCGGGTCGCGCGGGAACGGGCGCGCCGGGACGCGAGACGGGAACAGGTCGCGGATGTCAACCACCAGGTCGAACCGCGCCCGCTCGCCCATGACCGTGATCGCATCCTCGGCGGCGCGCTCCCAGCGAACGGGGCGCGTTTCGGTGGGGAGCGTCAGGACGCCGG
>DAIDHS010000008.1 GCA_027451985.1 Elusimicrobiota bacterium | reverse complement strand
GGATGAGATTGAGCCTTCTCAGGTCGCACGCATTGAGGCCTGGCTCAATCACAGACCAAGAAAAGTCTTAAACTTCAAAACACCCAGCGAGGTCTTCAACTCATTCACTGGTGCACTTGCTCCTTGAATTCACCTAGGGCTGGCCCGCCGGGCGAACGCGTGGTATAATTACTTGATTGCGGGATGGTGAAACGGTATCACGGCAGACTCTGAATCTGCTTTTCTAGGTTCGAATCCTAGTCCCGCAGCCAAATTTTAGTGAGCCCGACCGTATTTCGCTATAAAAATTACCGGTTCTTTTTCTTCTCGCGGGAAGAAGAGCGCATGCACGTTCATGTGTCGTCTCCCGACGGGGAAGCCAAATTCTGGCTGGAGCCGGCTATTTCCCTGAATCAACACAGCGAGCTTTCGCCAAAGCAACTAAACGAGCTGCAAAAAGTCGTCGAGGGGCATAAAGATGAAATCGTCCGTGCTTGGAAAAAACACTTCCAAAGTCGAAGTTGAGAATATCTCGCCGCAAGGGATATGGCTTTTCGTGAAAGGGCGGGAATATTTCCTCTCCTATAGGAATCACCCCTGGTTCAAGGACGCGAAAGTATCGGAAATACACAACGTAAAGCTACTCAATGAAATGCATCTGCATTGGCCGGATTTGGATGTGGATCTCGAAATAGAGTCGCTGCGCAACCCGAAGAAATATCCCTTGGTTTATCGCTCTTAAAGCCTGATAATCACCGACGACGGGCAAGCCATCCTTAAATTTATCGGCAAAGGGATAGTCCCGCAGCCAGATTTAACCTTTCGAGCCGCACCCTCCCTTTTCATGGCCCCGCCCGACATCCCCAGATAGGATCGCAGATAGGCATGCCTATCTGCCTATCTCGGGTATATATAGGAAGCGGCGCCCTAGCGGAAAAAGCCGCCGAAGTCGGACATCCGGCCGCCCCCCGGGCATGCGGGGGTCCCATGAAGATTCGTTTGCCGCTATCCGGCGAGAACTGCTTTAATGGCCCTGGATTCCCGCCCAACGATGACCTCTCTCTATTCGCCCGCGCAGCGCTTCTTGCCCGTTGACCGCCGCGGCATGCAGGCCCGCGGCTGGGACGAGGTCGACGTGGTTTTCGTGACCGGCGACGCCTACATCGACCACTACTCCTTTGCCATGGCCATCTTGGGGCGGGTGCTCGAGGACAACGGCTTTCGCGTTGCGATTTTAAGCCAGCCCGACTGGCGCTCCTGCGAGCCCTGGCGGCAGTTCGGCCGCCCGCGCCTGTTCTTCGCCGTTTCGGCCGGCAACATGGACTCGATGATCAACCACTACACGGCCAACAAAAAGGTGCGCAACGACGACGCCTACTCGCCGGGCGGCCGCATCCATCTGCGCCCCGACCGCGCCACCCTGCCCTACTGCCAGCGCGCGCGGGAGGCCTTTCCCGGCGTCCCGGTCATCGCGGGCGGCGTGGAGGCCAGCCTGCGGCGCTTGGCGCATTACGATTATTGGAGCGACACCGTGCGCCCCTCGATTTTGCTCGACGCCAAGGCCGACCTCGTGGCCTACGGCATGGGCGAGGAGACCATCGTCGAAATGGCGCGGCGCTTTCAGGCGGGAAAGACCGCCAAGGACATGCGGGACATGCGCGGCGTCGCCTACGCCCTGGGCGCCAGCGAAGCGCCGCCCGAAGACGGCGTCGTCCGCCTGCCCTCCTTTGAAGAGGTCAAGGCCGACAAGGAGGCCTTCCTCGCGGCCACGCGCCAAATTCACCGGGAGACCAGCCCCTTCAACGCCAAGACCTTGGTGCAATTCCACGGGCGGCGCGCCGTGGTGCAGACCCCGCCTCAGCTGCCGGTCTCCCAAGAGCGCATGGATTATTACTACGGCCTGCCCTACGCCCGCCGCCCGCATCCGTCCTACCGCGAGCCCATTCCGGCCTTCGAGATGATCAAGGACTCGGTCACCATCATGCGCGGCTGCTTCGGCGGCTGCACGTTCTGCTCGATTACCGCGCACCAGGGCCGCACCATCCAGTCCCGATCGGAACAGAGCGTGCTCTCGGAGCTGCGCGCGATGGGCCAGGACCCCGAGTTCAAGGGAACGGTCTCCGACATCGGCGGACCGACGGCCAACATGTATCAGATGCGCTGCACCAAGCCCGAGGTCGAGAAAATCTGCAGGCGCCTCTCCTGCGTGAGCCCGACCATCTGCAAGAACCTGGGCACCAGCCACGGCCCGCTCACCCGGCTCATGCAAAAGGCGCGCGAGGTCAAGGGCGTCGACAAGGTGCTGGTCGCCAGCGGCATCCGCATGGACTTGGCCAGACTCTCCCCCGAATACATGAAGGAGCTCGCCTCCCACCACGTGGGCGGACGCTTGAAGGTCGCCCCCGAGCACGTCAATCAAGGCGTGCTGGCCTTGATGAAAAAACCGACGCACGACACGTTCGAGGATTTCGCCGCGAAGTTCGCGGCGGAAAACCGCGCGGCGGGCAAGAAGCAGTTTTTGGTCCCCTACTTCATCGCGAGCCACCCGGGCTCGGACCTAAAGGCCATGATTGAACTGGCCCTGTTCTTGAAGAAAAACGGCTACAAGCCGGACCAAGTCCAGGATTTCATCCCGGCGCCCTTTGACTTGGCCACCGCGATGTATTACACGGGCCGCCATCCGGAGACCGGGCAGGCCCTGCCTATCGCGCGCAACCTGCGCGACCGCAAGCTGCAGCGCGCGCTTCTGCAGTTCTTCAAGCCGGAGAATTACTTCGAGGTGCGCGAAGCCCTCTTGAAGGCCGGGCGCAAAGACTTAATCGGAGAGGGCTGCGAGTGCCTCATCCCGTCCAGGCCCCCGCGCCAGGCCATCCTGGTCCGCCGCGAGCGCGCCCAGCGCGACTTTGGCGAGCACGTCCATCACGTCGAGCCCAAAGAGCCGTGCGCGGGCTATCGCCCCAAGCGCCCGAGCGCGCGCCGCCGTAGAACAGGTCGTACGCGAGTGGACGCCTAAACGAAAGGGAATGCTCAGGGCATCCGGTCTGGAATGTCACCCATGTCCTAGAAGGAAGCGGCGGCCTAGCGGAAAAAGCCGCCGAAATCGGACATCTGCATGGGGTGCAGCGTCACGTCGCCCGGCGCGCGCTTGGCCAGATAAAGGTCCGCTTGGCGCAGCGCCAGGACCGCGTACTGGGCCTCGATGGGGTTGAGCTCCAATGTGACCACGCCCTTGCCGAAGAGCCCGCCGTCCGTGGCGACGGCCAGGACTGCGACGTTTTGCAGCACCGTGGCGGCGAGCATCTTCTTGGGTCCCTTGGCGGCGGCGACCTCGAAGGCGGCCAGCACGTCCACGTGGTCGCCGGGCTTGATGCCCAGCAGCTGGTCTTGGCCGATGGGCAAAGAGACGGCGCGGTATTGCGCGTGCAAGGCGTCCGGGCCGGCGTCCGCAACCTTGACCTTGGCCTCCGCCGCCGGGGCGCACGCGGCCGCGGCGGGCGGCGCGGGCAAGACTTCAAGCGCGCCGGAGCCTAAATCGCTTGGCGCCAGGACCAAGGCGGACGGGTCTCGCGCCAGAAGCGGAGCCACATCGAACTCCGAAGCCTGCGGATCGGACGCTTTGCTTGCGGGCTTGTCCGCCGCCCGCGCGCACGGAGCCAAGAGCACAAGCACGGCCAGCAAGGAAATTTTTTTGTCCATGCTGAAGTATAAGCCCCGCGCGCGGCCGCGTCAATGCGGAGCGGCCCTCCGTTGTTTTATAATAGGCGTGCGCGATGACTCCCTTCGATAAGTGGCTGGCCGTCGTTTTCGCGACGGTGAACCCCCTGGCCGGCCGCAGCGTCTCGATTCCCCTGGGCCTGGGCCTCGGGTTGCCGCTCCTCTCGGTTTCGGCGGTCGCGGGCGTCGCGAATTTCGCCCTGGCGGCCGCGCTCATCTTCTCGATTGAGCGCCTGGAGCGCTTCCCCCGTATTCACGCCTATCTTGAGAAAAAGCGCGGCCAAAAATTGACGCGGTTCATCCAGGGCCGGGGCCTGCTCTATTCGGTCATCCTGGGCCCCCTGATGCTGGGAACCTTCACCATCGTGCCGGTCTTCCAGGCGCTCGGCGCGGACAAAAAGCGGATGCTTCTCTATAGCCTGGTCAGCGCGGTGCTGGTGACGGCCATCTTCGCCTGGGTGTCCCCTTTCATCCTGCGCATGATGAAGCAATACGAAATCCTCTTGCGGCTCTTTTTCCCCGCCGTCTTCAAATCATGAACCCGCGCTTGGGATTTTTGGCGCTGGCGCTGACCCTGTTGACGCGCGCAGCCGCGGTCAAGGCTGCGGTCGAGGCCGGAGCCGCGCAAAATCCGCGTGCCGATTTTGTTTCCATTGAGGACGCCGTGCCGGGAATCATCGTGGAGATGCGCTACGCCGGCTTCCACAATTTCACGGGACGTCCGGTGACGGGCTACGACGCGCCCAAGTGCCTGCTCACCCGCCAAGCCGCGCGGGCGCTGGCCAGCGTCGAGGCCGACGCGAAGAAGCGCTCGTTGACCCTCAAGGTCTACGACTGCTACCGACCGCAAAAGGCGGTCGACGACTTCATCGCCTGGGCCAAACGGCTTAAAGATCGCACTATGAAGGCGGAGTTCTACCCTCATGTCGCGAAAAAAGATTTGTTCAGGGACGGCTACATCGCGGCGCGCTCGGCGCACAGCCGGGGCAGCACCATGGACCTGACGCTGGTTCCGCTTCCGATTCCCAAGGAAGCGGCGTACCGCGAAGGCGAGAAGCTCCATCCCTGCACCGCGCCCGTAGGGCGGCGCTTTGCCGACAACAGCATCGACATGGGCACGGGCTTTGACTGCTTCGACCCTCTGGCCCACACCGACAACCCGGCCGTGGGTCCGCGAGCGCTGGCCAACCGCCGGCTGCTCAGGTCCTTAATGGCGAGGCACGGCTTCAAGAACCTGCCCGAGGAATGGTGGCACTACACGCTCGTGCGCGAGCCCTTCCCGCGCCGCTACTTCGACTTCGACGTCCGCTGAAACTAGCGGACCTTGCGGGAGTACCGATCCTTGACGTTCTTGGTGATGAAGGTGCCCAAGCCCTTGCCCGCGAGCGCCAGCGTCCTCATTTTGCCGATGGTTTCCGGGCCGACGCTCTGATTATTGTAGATGTAGACCGAATGATCGGTAAATTGGATCGTCACCGCATCCTTGGTGATGTTGTAGCGGGCGACGGTCGATTTACCGTCCACGTTTTTGTAGCGAGACATGATCTTGGTTCTTTTGGGGGTATTCATGCGCACATTATGCCAAATTAAACGCCGAACCGAGCGAATCTGATATGATGGCCGCATGAGCATCGCCGCCGTCGATTTGCCGCGCCGCCCGTCGCCGCGCCTGCTAAGCCGCGTCCAGTCGGCCATGGACAAAGACGGCGCCGTGGCCTTGGCGCGCCTGTTCCCCCCCGCGCTGCTAAGCGCCTTGCGCGCCGAGGTCCTGCGCCGCCACCGTTCGGGCGAGCTGCGCCGCCGCGGCCTGGTGCGGGACATCGCCGGACGCTACACCGCCGTGCTGCCCTTTTCCGGGCCTTTTTTGGACGAGCGGCTCTACGCCCAGCCGAGGCTCCTGGCCGTCCTGGGGGCGCTCTTGGGCGCGGATTTTCGCATCGGCAGCTTGGAGGCCGTCATCGCGCTGCCGGGCGCCTACGAGCAGCACCTGCACGCCGACGGCCCGCTGCGTTTTGACCGCGTCCTCGGCCGCCGCGCGCGGGGCTTCGCGGGCGATTTATCCCGCCTGCCGCCTTACGCCGTCACCCTGTGCGTGCCGCTCTGCGACATTAGCGAAGAGAACGGTCCGACGGCGCTCTACCCCGGCTCGCACCGCGCGGCCCTGCGCGCCAAGGTCCCCAACGAAGCGCGCTTGAAGCGGCAGTTCAAGGCCCAGGCCGTGACCGGCCCGCTGGGCGACTGCTTCTTGTTCGACTACCGCCTCTTTCACTGCGGCCTGCCCAATTTCTCGCGCGAGCCGCGGCCCATCCTGATGCTGGTCTTCACCCGCGCGTGGTTTCGCGACCCCAACCTCGCGGACGTCCATCCCGGCCTGGTCATCGCGCGCAAGGACCTGGCCAAAGTTCCCGCGCGCCGCCGTCCGCTCTTCGCCTTGGCCCCCGCCGCCCGCCGCGCGCTTTGGGACTAGGCGGCGCTTAAGAAAACCGGTCCGAACGCGAAGCGTAGAAGCCGTGAAGCCATGCGCCCGCTAAAAGGCCCAACACGGCCCACGCCAGGGGCCATAGCCCCGCGCCCAAACCCGCGATGGCCGGCCCGGGGCACACGCCGCAAAGCCCCCAGCCCGCGCCGAAAATCGCGGCGCCCACGATCGTGCGCTTGTCCAGATGGCCGGGATGGCGCTCGAAAATCCCGCCCAGAAGAGGCTTTTTGAGCGCGCGCGGCGCTAATTGAAAAACCAGCAGGCAGGTGCCGGTCGCTCCGCCCAGAACCAGCAAGAGGCCCATGTCGCGCAGCCTCAGGAACTCCAGCACGATTTCTGGGCGCACCATGCGCGAAACGGCCAGGCCTAGGCCGAAGAGAATCCCTCCGGCCAAGGCGCAGAGAGCGCGCGGCCAAAAGGAGGTCTCCACGTCTCGGTTTTTTGGCGTCAAGCTCATGGCAGCAGGTGGGCGATGACGATGGCGGTCAGCAAGAAAACCGGCACCGCGACGAAGGACTCGCGCTTCAAAGACGCGATGCCGCAGATGCCGTGCCCGGCGGTGCAGCCGCCCGAAAGCCTGGTGCCAAAGCCCGCCAAAAGCCCCCCGACCAACAGCCGCCAGGGAGCGACGGCGGTCGTCAACCTCACGCCCGTCCCCATCCGCCAGAAAAAGGCCCCGGCGATAAGTCCCAGCGCGTAGGCCAGCCGCCAGAAGCGCTCCTGGCGCCAGCGCGCATGGCCGAAAAAGGAGAGCCGGGAAAACCAGGACCACTGCGCGCTGAAAAAGGAGCTGGTCCCCGCGGCCGTCCCGGTGGCGACGTAAATCAAGGAAACGCCCGCGCCGATCAAAACGCCGCCGGCCAGATAATGGGCCCAGCCGTTGGGAAAGGGGCCGCTCAACGCGGGGAAGACGGAGAGGACCGTCATTCCGCGGCTTTAGCGGCCTTGCGCGCCAAAACCATGGACAAATCCTGGAAGATGATGCCCACGCCCAGGTTCTCGCCGCCGGGACCGCGCACCTGCAGGGTGCTGTAGCCGATGGTCATGCGCGCGTCGCCGTGCATGACCGAGACCTCGCCGCGCCGCACGATGCGGCCGGTTTCAAGGGCTTCCTTCACGATGTCGCAGAGCTCGGGATAGGGCTCGAGCGCCCGGAGGTAGGGCTTGCCCAGGATGGCGCCGATGGGGATGTGCAGGATGCGCCCGGCGGTGGCGTTGCCGTAGGCGACGCGGCCCTGGGCGTCGATGCCCATGAACCCGCCGCTCAGGCTGTCCAGCACGCTGCGGTAATAATCCTCGGACATGACCCGATTGTATCAAAGTGCGGCCGCGCGACGGGTCCGCGTTCTTGTAGAATGAGCCGTGCACATCGTCCTGGTCGAGCCCGAAATCCACTGGAACACCGGCAACATCGGGCGCACCTGCGTCGCGACCGAGACGACGCTGCACTTGGTCGGGAAGCTGGGCTTTAGCTTGGACGCCGCGGAAGTGCGCCGCGCGGGCCTGGACTATTGGCCGAAGCTGAAGCTGGTTCGGCACGAAAGTTTCGAGGCGTTTCTGGACTCCCTGCCGCGCCACGCCTCGCTGCTGTTTTTCTCGGCCAGGGCCACGGCGCCGTTTTGGGACGCGCCCTATGAACCCGAGAGCTACCTCGTCTTCGGCCGCGAGTCCACGGGCCTGCCCAAGGAAGTCTTGCGGCGCTTCGCGGACAGGCTCTACCGAATTCCCATCGGCCCAGGCGTGCGCTCCTTGAACCTCTCCACCGCCGCGGCCGTGGCGCTCTACGAAGGCTTGCGGCGGACCGGGCTTCATCCCGCGGGCGAAGGTTTTGCATAATAAATCCGCAGGGTATTTTATTTTCCAGGAGGATCACGCCATGTTTGTCATCTCGGGAGCGACGGGACACGTCGGGTCGGCCGCGGCCAAGGAACTTTTAGCCAAAAAGCAGGCGGTCAAGGTCATCGTGCGGGACGCGGCCAAGGCCGAGGCGTGGGCCAAGCACGGCGCGCAGACGGCCGTGGGCAGCTTGGACGATGCCGCGTTTTTGACCGGCGCCCTGAAAGGCGCCGCGGGCTTTTTCGCCATGATTCCTCCGCATTACACCGCGCTCGATCTCTACGCCGCGCAGAGAAAGACCGCGGACTCAATCGCGACAGCGGTCAAAACCTCGGGCGTGCCGCACGTGGTGATGCTCTCCTCCGTGGGCGCGGACTTGCCCGCGGGCACCGGTCCCATCAAGGGCCTGCACTATCTTGAAAACGTCCTGCGCCAAACCGGAGCGACCCTGACCGCCATCCG
This sequence comes from Elusimicrobiota bacterium, assembly GCA_027451985.1. Lineage (GTDB taxonomy): Bacteria > Elusimicrobiota > Elusimicrobia > UBA1565 > UBA9628 > JAGWJU01. The sequence continues at coordinate 71,583 of DAIDHS010000008.1, read as the reverse complement.
CGCCTGCTACTTCCAGGAAAACGTGGCCAATTCCCTGGCCCCGGCGCGCCAAGCCGGCATCTTCCCCAACATGACGGGCTCGGCCGACTACGCCTTTCCCATGATCGCGACCAAGGACATCGGGGCTCTGGCCGCCGCCTCCCTCATGAGTAAGCCCGCCAAGAGCGAGATTGTGGACTTGGAAGGCCCGAGCTACTCAAACCGCCAAGCCGCTGAGCTCCTGGGCAAAGCGCTCGGCAAGGAGCTCAAGATCGTCGAGGTCCCCGCGGCCGGCCGCGTGCAGGCCATGATGCAGGGCGGGCTGCCCGAGCACCTCGCCAAGGTCTTCGACGAGATGTACGCAGGCTTCCAAAAAGGAATCATCAAGCCCAAGGGCGACCGGATGGTGCGCGGCAAGACAGAACTCGCCGAGACCGTCGCGGCCGTGGCGGGCGCCAAAGCCGCCTGAACGGAGGGGACGCCTAGGCCTTGAGCCCGTCTAAAAAGGCGAGCACGGCCGCTTTCGCGCCGGACAAAAGGGGCTCGCCGTCGCCCACGAGCAGACGCTCAAAGGAAAGCTCGCGCAGCTTTTGCAGGGAGCCCACGAGTTCCGCGCGGCTTTGCAGCTTGTCGTCGGGCGGAATCTTGAGCGCGCCGGCTGGATGGCCGATGAGCGCGTCGCCCACAATCAGCGTCCCCCCGCTTGCCTTTATATAAAGCCCGAACTCGCCCGGCGTCTTGCCCGGCAGGTGCACCACGCGGCAGCCGGCCGCGATCTCGTCGCCGTCCTTGATGCGCCGCGCTGGAGAAAAGCCGAAATCGTTCTCCTCGGACTCATGCATCGCCAGCGGAGCGCCGTAGCGCTCCATCCACCAGCGCGCGTCGCGCAGGTGGTGCTTGTTGGTGGCGACGACCAGCGTCGGCCGCGCCTTGAGCGCGCGCTCCAAAAACTTCTCCTCATTCTGCGTGTGAGGCGGCGGGTCGACGACCAGCGTCTCTTGGCCGCGGACGACCAGGTGCCCGTTGAAATTCATGCCCTTCTCATCGTTGAACGCGCCCCAGGAATAAACGCCTTCGGCTAGACGAATCATGCGGCCTCCTCAGCTTTTGGGGCTCTCGCTCAGCACCCGCGCCCAATAGCGCTTTAAGAGTTCCCGCCGGTTGGCGCGCAGGTCGCGGCCGCCGCGCGCCGCAGGGTAGGGATCGCTCCGGCCCATCATCCCGCGCCAGACGATGCGGTTAAAGAGCGCCGAATCGATGTGGTCCTCGACGTTGAAATCAAAGCCCTTGGTCTTGGCCGCCCAGTACGCCGCGGAACGCCGGGACTTAGCGTAAAGACGGCCTTCGGGCGTCGCGGCCGCGGCTTTTTCCGCCGGCGTCGCGGGCGGCAGGGGCAAATCCGTCGTGCGCAGGACTTGAGGCACCAGCGCCGCAAAGCTCCAGGGCTTGAGTGTTTTGGAGAAGACGTCCGCCATCGGCGCTTCCACGTCGTCGTTGATGCCCAGGGGCTTTAAGCCCAGCACGCCCTCGATGGTGCGCAGCAGATTGACCGTGGTGTAGTGCGTGGAGACCACGGCGCCCTGCCTGACGTAAGCGCCCGCGAAGAAGGCCGTGCTGCGGTGGGCGTCGACGTGATCCGGGCCGTTTTGCGCGTCGTCCTCAACGATGCAGATGAGCGTATTGTTCCGAAAGGGGCTGTTCGCCACCGCCTGCACCAGAAGTCCGACGGCGTAGTCGTTATCGGAGACTTCGTCCTCGAGCGTCCCCGCGTGGTCGATGGCCTGGCCGAAAGCGCCCGTGTGATCGCGCATGAAGCGCACCATCTCCAAATTCGGCAGCCGGCCTTCGGCTTCATAATGGCGGAACTCCCGGTCCCATTCCTTGAAGCGCCAGTAGTCCGGGAACTTGAGATCGAAGCCCCGGAAATACGGATCGGTCACGGCCATGAGCTCGGGCCGCGTCGGGTAGGCCACGCGCACGTGCGCGGCGTAGGGATTGGTCAAGGGCGGCAGGTAGCCGGGCGTGCCGGGCTTGTCGTAGTAGCGCGAGAGATCCAGGAAAAATCCGTAGTTGCGCACGCTCAGCTTCGCGCGCATGGCCGCGTCCCACAGGTAGCCCATGCCCGCGTCGTCGTCCGGTCCGTCGGGGGCGTCCACGTCCGCGGTGCCGGGCAGCAAATCCGGGTCGTCGGGGGTGTCGGGATTGGCCGCGCGGCGCAGGGCGAGCGTGGCGAAACCCACGTTGACGTTGCGGTTGTCCCCCTCGTAATCGTAGCTCAAGCCCCGCCCGGCGTAGTAGACCGGGATGGTGGCCTCCACCATCTGCGTGGCGCGCGCCGCGGTCGACCAGTTCCAGCCGTTGCCGCTCACCTCGCCGCTGTCGTCAAAATTATCCAGGTCCACGAACTTCGAGGCAAGCAGGTGCTGGTTGGGCGTGAGCGGCTGCGGGAACACCGCCAAGCGCGGGTCGCCGTTGCCTTCCGGCAAGTCGCCCAGAATCTGATCGTAGGTGCGGTTCTCCTTAATAATGTAGATGACGTGCGTGATGCGCCGGTGCAGGAACGCCATCATCGCCGCGTCCGCCGCGCGCTTGGGGTCGGGCCCGTAGTGGTCGTTGTCCGCGACCTGCCGGGTCAAGACGGCCAACTCGCCCGCGGACGGCACGGGCACGGCCTCGAAGCCCCCCTTGGAGAGCTGGAGGATGAACTGATTTTGCCCGCGGCAGGCGTCCAAGGAGCCGCGCAGGGTCGAGAGCGTGTCCCGGCAGCCGCCGACGTTGGGGCCCGGCACGCTGTGCGTGTTGGCGACATAGAGGGTTTGGCCGTCCGGGGACAGGCTCACCGCGCTGGGGTACCACGCCGTGGGGATGAGGCCCGAGACTCGGCCCGTCACCCGGCCGCGGCTCCGCGCGAGTTTGATGACCGCCACGGAGTTCGCGCCGCCGTTGGAGACGTAGAGCGTCTTCTCGACTTGGGAGAGCGCCAGACCGTTGGGGTTGCTGCCCTTTAAATCCCGCCGGTTGGAGAAAATCGCGGGCGGCGCGGTGGTGCCGAGCACGCCCGCCAAACGGTTCGTGCGGGCGTCAATGACCGCCACGGCGTCGTCCGTGCCCAGGGCCGCGAAGAGCAGCGTTCGCGCGCGGTTGAAGATCATCTTATTGGGCTCGCCGGGCACGGCGATGCGCCGCATCACCTTGGGCGCCCCGGCAAGATTGACCGCCACGATTTGCCGGTCCCGCGGGCAAGATACGTAGGCCGCGTCGTTTCCGCGCAGCGCCACCCAGAAAGGAAACTCGCCGCCCGGAACGCCCTTCAAGCGCGGATTGGTTTTCCCAGGCCGCAAGTCCAGTTCCGCGACCTTGCGGCGCGACCGCACATCGACCACGCTGACGGAATCGTTCTCGAAATTGGCCACGACCAAACGCCGGCCGTCGGGCGTGACGGCCAGGCCCGCGGCCTCCGGCTCGACGTCGATGCCCAGCCCCTTCTTGTGGCCCAAAGCGATGGGCGCGCCGTCCTCGGCCCAGCGGCCGTCTTTTTCGGCGAAGACGTGGACGTCGTCATCGTCGCCGCCCGAAGCGTAGAATTCCCGCCCGTCCGGGCTCCAGGCGAGGCCGTCGAAGGTGTTGGGAACCTTAAGCGCCTGCTTAAAGCGCGCGGCACCGCCGGAGAGATCGAAGACGAAGACGTATTCCTCGGAATAGCCCGGGATGGTCCGGCCCGAGGGCGCGTTGACCCGGTTGTAGCCGCTGGTCAGCACCAGAAGCGTCTTGCCGTCCGGGCTTTTCGCCAGCGTGACCGGCTGGCCCGCGATGTAGTCCGGCAGGCCGGGCAGGCGCGGGTTCAAAGGAATAAAGTACGATCCCGGCGCGGCCAAGGGCGTGATGGTCATGCCCGTGGGCAGCGCCTGCCTGGCAAAAACCGGAGGAGGAGGCGGGACAATCGCCCTTGATTTTACGCGCGGGCGGCCCGCAACCCGGACGACCGCCAAGGCCACGGCCAAAGCGACGAGCGCGGCGACGAGCTTTTGCCGGAAGGTCACCGCGACATTCTACAAAAACGGCCGCGCTAGAGGTTCAAATAGTCGCGCAAGGCGTTTTCTTCAGCGGGACCGAAGGACGGCGCGTTGACAAGGGCGATGAGCGCGTTGAGCTTTTTCTCCCGCGGCGCCGGGCAGCGCGAAATCGCAACCGCGAAATCCCAGCGCGAGCCCAGCGCGCGGCGCAGGCCCTCGTCCGAGCCCGCGCGCACGAGCTCATCAAGAGCCGAAGCGCCGTGCCGGGCCAGGAAAGCGTCGGCCAGCGCGACCTCCTTGCGGTAGGCGCGGCTTGGCGTCCTGGGCAAGCCCAGCCGGGGCAGGACGTCGTTGGCCTTTTCCACGGCGCGCTTTTGCGTCCAGCCCTCGGCGAAGAAATGGGACAAAACCCGGCCGTTGGGCACGCGCAGGATGCCCCCGTCCATCAAGTGCACCGCCTCGTGAACCGTAAACTCGACGAATTGGTCGGCGGGAACGCCGTGCGCGGCCGCGATGAGCACCACCGGAATCTCGGCGCGTCCGTCGGTGAGAATGCGCGCCGCCCCGCCCGCGGCCTCGGGCAGGCCCAAACGCGCGAGCACGGCGGGATCGCGGATCAAAAAGACGCGCTCGGGTGAAACGGGCAGTTCCGGATGCTCCTTCCGGATGGCTTCGATGAAGCGCGCGACCTGGGGGTCGAGCGGATAGGAGCTCTCGCGCAGAAATTCCAGGCCCGCGGCGACGTCCGGGGTGCGCACTACGCCGGTGTCTCCCGCGGAGAGAATCTCGTCCGCCGAATCCGGCCGCGGACTTCCGGTTTCTCCCAACAGTTCTCGATAAAGCGCCTCGTAGGCGTCGAGCGCCCGGCCCCAGGACGAATCCTTGGCCATGGCCGTGGCGCGCGCGGCAGCGAAGGATTCGGGGGCGCGGTAAAGTTCGACGGCGGCGTCCACGGCCGCAATCAAACCCGCGGCGCTGGGCTCGCGCATCACCAAGCCGTCGCCCCCCTGCGCGTTTTCGCGCAGGTCCGTCACGGTGTCGGCCAAACCGCCGGTGCGGGTCACCAGCGGCAGCGCGCCGTAGCGCTGGGCGATGAGCTGGGAGAGCCCGCAGGGCTCGAAGCGCGACGGCATCAGGAGAAAATCCGCGGCGGCGTAGACCACGCGCACGAAGGACTCGTCGAAGGGATGCGCGGCGACGCGGCCCGGATGGCGCAGGACCGCGGCCGCGACCGCGTTCTCCAGCTCCTTGTCGCCCGAGCCCGTGATGACCACCTGCGCGCCGCGCGCGACCATCTCGTCGATGGCCGCGACGGCGACGTCGATGCCCTTTTGGTGCGCCAGGCGCGAGGCCACGGCGAAAAGCGGCGCCTCCGGCTCGGCGTCCAGGCCCAGCCGGTTCTGCAGCCAGGCCTTGTTGGCGGCCTTGCCCTCCGCGGCGTCCTCGGCCGCGTAGTTTCGCGGCGCGACCGGGTCCGTCGCCGGATCCCACATCTTCAAATCGAGGCCGTTTAAGATGCCGCGGACGCCGTCTTGGCGGGCCTGGAGCACCCCGTGCATGCCCATGCCGAACTCTTCGCCCAAAATCTCGCGGGCGTAAGTGGGGCTCACGGTGGTGACCGCGTCCGCGAGGACCAGTCCGGCCTTCAGGTAGCTCGCCTTGCCCCAGTACTCCAGCGGCGCCATGGGCTCCAAATAATGAGGCGGCAGACCCAGCCTCCGCGCGATGTCCGGTGCGAAAAGGCCTTGGAAGGCGAGGTTGTGGATGGTGATCGCGGTCTTGGTCCCGGCGAAGAACGGGTCGGCGGCGTAGGCCGACTTCAGGAACACGGGGATGAGCGCGGCGTGCCAGTCGTGCGCGTGGACCACGTCCGGCTTAAAATCGAGGGCTCTGGCGGCTTCGAGCGCCGCGCGCGCGTAGAAGGCGAAGCGCTCGTCGTTGTCGTCCTCGCTGTAGGACGAGGCCTGGCCCTGGTAAGGGCCGCCGGGCCGGTCGTAATACCCGGCGTGGTCGATGAGGACGACGTCCACGCCGTTGACCTTCGCGGCCAGGAGGCTCGCGATTTGGACGCCCTCTCCCATGGGCACCGAAATCTCGCCCGCCGGCTTGAACTCGGCGTCGCCCAGCTTCAGGCCGCGGTACTTGGGCAGGACCAGCATGACCCGGTGGCCGCGCGCGGCCAAGCCCCGCGAGACCGCGTCCACCACGTCGGCCAAGCCGCCGGTCTTGATGAAGGGCACCGCCTCGGCGCCGGCGGTCAAGACGTTTAAGCGCCGACCGCCGTCGAAAACCTCGGAAGCCTTTTCGCCGGCAGAGGCGGCGGCTCCCTTGCGCTCCGGCGCGGCGCTCGGAGCCAAGTCGGAAGCCTGGGCCACCGCGACGCGGGGAGGCGCGCGGGGGGACGCGGAAGCGGAAAGATTCTCAGCGGGGACGGCGGCCGCAGCCTCATGCGCGGGCGCGCGTTCAAGAGCCGCCGCGGATGCCGGTAAAACGGCGGAGGCGGAGGCCGGAGCGCCGGCACGCGCGGCCGCTCCTTTCGGCGCAACAACAGCGGCATGGGGCAATGCGTCGGATTGAGAGAGCGGAGCGAACTCAACCAAGGAGGCGCCGACGCCCGGGGAAAGCAGCGCGGAGTCGAGGAAGGCGGGCGCGGCGGGGACATCGAGGGAAGCCGGCTGCGAAATCTCGGGCGCGGCGGCGGCGTCTTCAGAAGCGGCGCGGGCCCTCGTCACGGGAAGCGCCAAGCAAAGGCTCAGCAGAAAAACCAGAAGCGCCATATTAAACATTGTAAGGCGCGCGCCGCCGCCTGGGCAGGGGCTTCGGGCCCCCGCCGACCTGGGCCCTCCGGCCCGCATAATCTCCCTGTTTTGGCCTAAATGTTGCTAAAGATTTTGGTATGCGCCTCCGTATCCAACGCCTCGCCCTCGCCTCGCCGGACCGCATCGCCGCCCTGACCGCTGCCGCCTACCTCCTCTGGAAAGCAGGGTGGCTCACGATCGACAGGGCGTTGCTGCTGACCCTGGGCGCGAGTGCGCACTCAACCGACGCCAAGCTCGGAGTGTGGCTCGGCGTTATCGGAACCATGGCGCTGATCTACTTGACCGCCCGCGCCGTGGCTTCCAGCCAGCAGCGCACCGCCGAATCGAGAGCGCTTGGCGAACGCCAATGCCAAAAGGTCATCGGGGACATTTGGACCGCCTTGGACAACTCCGCCGACGTGGCCGCCACAGACACCGAAGGACGCATCATCTACGTCAACGACCGGTTCTGCGAGCTCTCCGGCTACTCGCGCGAGGAACTGCTGGGCAAAAACCACCGCCTCATCAACTCCGGCGTCCATCCCAAGGAATTTTTTCAAGCCCTCTGGTCGACCATCTCCGCGGGCCAAGTCTGGCGCGGAGAAGTGTGCAACCGCGCCAAGAACGGCGCGCTTTTTTGGGAGTCCACGGTCGTCACGCCGATTCTGGGCGAAGACGGCAAGCCCCGCCAGTACATCGTCATCCGCCACGACATCACCGAGCGCGTGAACATGGAGCAAAATCTTCGCCAGACCGAGGAACGCCAGCGCCTCGCCGTGGAAGCGGGACATCTCGGCCTGTGGTCTTCGGATAAGAAAACGGGAAAGACGGGATGGTCGCCCCTGTTCCGGGCGATCTTGGGTGTCGGTCCGGAAGTCGAAGCGAGCTACGAGACCTATCTTGCCGCCGTACATCCCGAGGACCGCGACACCGTCGAGCGCGATGTCCGGCGCGGCCTCGAGGAAAAACGCCAATTCGCGAACACGCACCGCATCGTCTGGCCGGACGGCAGCATCCATTGGCTCTCCTTCAGAGGCAAGGCCTACAAGGACGAGCAGGAACAGCCGGTTCGGACCGTGGGCGTGATCCGGGACATTACCGAGGAAAAGACGGCGCGGGAACGCTTGGTCCGAACCGAGGAGCAGCTGCGTCAAGCCCAAAAGATGGAAGGCATCGGGCGCCTGGCCGGCGGCGTCGCCCACGACTTCAACAATCTCCTGACCGCCATCGGCGGCTACAGCCGGTTCCTGCTCGACAGCCTGCCCGAGAACGACGCGCGGCGCGACGACGTGCTGGAAATTATGAAGGCCAGCGAGCGGGCCGGCGCCTTGACGCGCCAGCTTTTGACATTCAGCCGCCGTCAAGTGCTGCAGCCCCGCGTGCTGGACCTCAACGCCGTGCTCGCGGACCTGGAGAAAATGCTCCGGCGCATCATCGGCGAGGACATTGATTTCTCCTTCGCGCCCGGCGCAAAGCTGGGGAGGGTTAAGGCGGATCCGAGCCAAATTGAGCAGGCCGTAGTCAACCTGGCCGTCAACGCCAAGGATGCCATGCCCCAGGGCGGACGGCTGATCATCGAGACGGCCAACATCGAGCTTGATGGAAGCTACGCCGCCGCCCACCCGGGATGCGCCCCCGGCTCCTACGTCATGCTGGCGGTCAGCGACACGGGCTGCGGCATGAGCGAGGAGGTCAAAGCTCGCATCTTCGAGCCGTTCTTCACGACCAAGGAACAGGGCAAGGGCACGGGCTTGGGTCTGGCCACGGTCTACGGCATCGTCAAGCAGAGCCAGGGGAGCATTTATGTCTACAGCGAACCTGGGAAAGGCACTTCGTTCAAGATTTACCTGCCGCGCGTCGAAGATCCGGTCACCGGCGAATTCCAAAATCCGAAATGCCGTGCCGCGAAGGGGAAAGAGACGATTCTGCTGGTCGAGGACGACGAGCTAGTGCACAAATTCGCCGCGCGCGTTCTGCGCGAAAGCGGCTACACGATCCTGGCGGCGCGCGGGCCGGCCGAGGCGCTCGAAATCTGCGCGCGGATCAAGGATCCCATCGACCTGATGCTCACCGATGTCATCATGCCTCAGATGCACGGCTACGCGCTCGCCGAGCGCATGGCGCCGCTACGGCCCGGAATGAAGGTCGTCTTCATGTCGGGCTACACGGAGCAGCTGGCCGTAGACCCGACGCTGCCCAAGAACGTTCCCTTCCTGCAAAAACCACTGACCGCGGACGCCGTGTTGAGCAAAATCCGGGAAACCCTCGACGGCAAGAACGCCTAGACGATTTGTTCCGAACGCGGCTGGCCGGGGCTTAGGCGGCCCGCCGGTCGAAGGCGAAGCGGCTCAAACCCCGGAAATTGAGCGTCTTGCAGTAGGCCTTCATCTCCGCGGCGACTTCCACGACCTGCGCGTAGCGCTTAAACCGGCGCTGCGGGCAGTTGACTCCCCCAATGGAAAGGGACAGAAGCGGAAAACGTCGCAGGCGGCCTTGCCGATCTGCGGTCTCGATGAAGCCGCGGCGCACATCCTCGCTCCTGTAAAAACCGGAACGGCTCCATCGAAACGAGCGGCGGCCGTGCGCGCCGCTTGGGAGGCGTGTTCCGCGTCTGCCACAACCACGAAATCATCACCGCCGATATGGCCCACGAAGCTTCCTCTCGGAACCTCGGCCGCGGTGCTCGCCATAAAGATGGAAGCCGTCTCTCGAATGACGGCGTCGCCGGCCGCGAATCCGTAGACGTCGTTGTAGGGCTTGAAGTTGTCGATGTCGGCGTATAGGAAGGAAAAGGAGCGGCCCTCGCGAATGCGCCGCTCGACCTCATCCTCAATACTGGGGCTGCCGGGCAGTCGTGTCAGCGGATTGACGGAAAGATCGAGCCGGCAGCGGCGAAGAAGGCACTGGGCCCTGGCCCGAAGTTCCGAAGGCGTAAACGGCTTGGCGATATACTCGTCGGCTCCGGCCTCAAGGCCGCGCACCTCATCCTCCGAGGTGACCCCCATGCCGGTCAGCATGATGATGGGAATGAGGCGCGTGCGCGGATTACGGTGCATCTCCTCGAGGACTTCCCAACCGGTTTTCCCCGGCATGCACACGTCCGTGATCATCAAGTCGGGATTCTCCCGCACCGCCAAAGCCAGCGCGTCCACACCGTTATCGGCCCGGATAATTTCATACGACTCACCCGCGAATGTCTTGGCCACGATATTCTGCACCAGAGGCTCGTCATCCGCCACCAGAATCCTGTTTTTCATGTTTTCCCCCCGATTGAATCGTTTTATTGCGCCAAGGCCAGCCGGCTCCCGCAGTCGTTGTAGATAGAGTAAGCCTCCCCATCCATGGCGACCAGGCGCCGCGCCTCGCCGGAGCTCAGCCTGGGAATGCGATCTTGGTGGTACCAGTACTCCAGGCGGGAGAAGAACTCCTTCTTGAGCGCCGGATCCGAAATCATCGAGCCGGGATTGATTCTGAGGCTCTCAGGCGACAATCCGTCGCGCAGCCGCCCAGCCCAATAGCGGGCCTTGATTTCCAGGATGCGCGCCTCCATCTTGTCCACCCGTGCGGCGGCGTCCGCGCAGCCGTCCTGCAGGGCGGCGTCCTCCTGGCCGGCCGCCGAAGCGTCGGCCATTCCGGGAAGCGACGCCGGATCGGCAGGCGGGGGTGCGGTCTGCGGAGCGGACGCCTCGGCCAAGGCGCCCCTGATGTCGTCCTGCCGATCCGGTGGAAAAGCCGGCGCGGGCACGGTTAATCGAGGCGCGGCCACCCAGATGGTCCCTCCCTCCCCGCCGAAACCCGCGCTGGAGGAATCCCCAAACTGATTTTCGTCGACCTCGCGCTCCGCGGCCGCTAAGATGACGCCGGTCTCCACATCGATGAGCCGCGCGTTGACTATCACGCCGTCGCCGGTGTCGTGGAAGGTGCCGGTCACGATGCCTTTAGCCGCGAGCATTTTGCCCGGCTCCTGCACGGAGGAAGGCGCCACGGCTCCGGTTTGATCCAGAAGGTCTTCGGCCATGAGCTTCTTAATCATGGAGCGCTCCACCACGGAAACCTTGCCCAGGTGCACCATTCGGGTGATAAGGTTCTCGGAGATGACCCGGCCGTCGTCGCCGGGCTGCCCATCCACGGAGGAGAAGGGGACGACCGCCACTTGGGAAATTCCCGCGCCCCGCGCCGCGTAGGACAGAGTCTTGGCCATGGCCTCGAAGCCGCCCGCGCGGGAAAGCGGCGCGCATGCCAAGACTGCGGCCGCGATGACGCTGCTCTCTTTCGCTCTTTTCATAAGCCCTCCGCCGTCTACGTTCATGCCCTCAGGATAGCGGGCGGCGCTGTCGCGCGGGATAAGGGCGTCTTAACTCCGGCTTAATTCAGAGGGCTATTCTTCGAACTTGTAGCCGTGGCCCAGCACGTTGACGATGTGCTTGGCGGCCTTGGAGCCCAGCTTCTTGCGCAGGTGGGAGACGTGGACCTCGACGGTCCCCGGGTCGTTGTAGTCGGCCGGATCGTAGCCCCAGACGGTCTCGAGCAGGTAGGTGACGCTGAGGACACGGCCGGCCTTTTCAATAAGGAGAGAAAGCAAATCGAATTCCTTGCGAGTCAGGGACACCGATTTCCCGTCGACCGAAACGGTCCTGCCGGCCGGATCGAGCTCGATGCCGCGCTTCTTGAGCTTTTTCTCCATGGCCGCGGACGCGCTGTAGCGCCGCAGAACCGCCTGGATGCGCGCCAAGAGCACCGGCAAGGAAAAGGGCTTGGTGACGTAGTCGTCGGCGCCGCCCTCGAACCCCGAGAGGATATCCTTGTCGTCGGTGCGCGCGCCGGACATCAGGATGACGGGAATCTGCCGGCTGGAGGCTTCTTTTTTAATGACGCGGCAGACGGCGCGGCCGTCGAGGTCAGGCATCTCCACATCGCTCAGAATGAGATCTAGCTCGGATTCCCGGGTCAGCATAAGGCCCTCGGAACCATTATCGGTCACCACGACCGAATAGCCGTGCTCGGTCAGGTATTTCTTGACGATGTCGAGGATCTTGCGCTCATCGTCGATGACCAGGATTTTGGAAGGCATTCCGTCCCAGATTGTAGGTTATGAACGATGAGTTTAGCAACGAATTTGCCAAATGAGCGACCAACGCCTGCGCCGCGGCCTTGCCGGCCTGCGCCGCGGCGTTTTGCGCGGCCTGCGCCGCGGTTTGAGCGGCGTCGAGCCCCAGCGCGGGCGCTTCCAACGATTTTTTCCAAATGGGAGATACTCCCGCCGGCGACAGGATTTCCGCGCTGACCACGCCGCGATAAGAGACGAACGCGCCGAGTTGAGCGTCTTTGATGTGGTAGGCCGCCACCCGGCCTTGAACGGTCCAAGCAAAAAACCCGGCGTCCGGCGAGGAATCCGCCACGACTTCGAAGCCGTGCGCCGCGAGCTGTGCCGCCGCGGCCGCATCGGCCTCTCGAATCCAGGCTTCGGCCTGCGGCTCCTGCGCCCGCATCTCCACCACGACGCGCGTGTGCGGCGGAACAGGCCAAGACGCGTCCCGCCCGGGTTCTTGGCCCGGGCCGGGAATCTCCACCAGGGCGCGGATGCGGACGCGGCAGGCTCCGCCCACAAAGTTCTCATCAAGCACGCCGTAGCGGCGGATGACACCCCGGGCGTCTGCCGTGATTTCCTGCCCCAGGGCCACGCCGTCCTCGACCCTGGTCCGGGCCAAGACAAGGACGCCCGCGGCTTTTCCGATCGCCCGAGATTGAGCATCGGCCACGGCGCGACGGCACGCTCCCGGCGCCGCGCCGCGACCGGCTGGCGCCCAGCCCGAGGCTTCGACTTCCGCCATCTTGGGCCCCGGCGCCGCGCCTTCCCGAGGCAGGGAGGCGCAGCCCGCGAAAAATCCCAGGATCGGCAAGACAAGAGAGCGTGCCCGAAAGCTCATTAGAAGTTCGCCCCCATGATCTTCTTCAAGCTGCTCTTGGGCAGACGCATGGTCACCACGCAGCCATTATCAGACGTAAACTCGCTTTTGACGATTTCCGCGCCGCGGATGACCTCGTCGAGTTTGGCCTGCAGGGTGGAGTCCGATTCCATCGCCTGCTTGACCGTCACGCCGCCCTCCAACTCCACACCCTTGATCATGGACAGCAGTTCGTACTGGGCCTTCACAATGGCCGCGTCGCGCGCCAAGGCCATTCTTTGGGTCTGGGTCGGCAAGGACGGATCGGAGGCGCCGATGCCGATGGCCTCGAAATAACCGCCATGATCGGGTTTCTGGTTGATGACGCTCTCCACTTCCCCGTTCTTGACCCGGCTGTTGACCCCGCTGCACGCCGCCAACCCCGCCATGAGCCCCAACCCCGCCAGCATCGCCAGTTTCGCTTTCATTTTTCCACCTCCAGGATTCTTCGAGGCGCCCCTGCTTTGCGCCTTCATCTGGAAGTGTGGCCCCGGCAGCTGTTGGCGAAGTTACCGGCCGCTTAAATCCGGCTTAAGCCTGCGGCGGGAGGAGCGGCGGAGGGAATTTCCCAAACAAATCAGACAGGAGGCGGACGATCTCGGCAACTTCAAACGGCTTCGAGACCACGGCCTGGGCGCCCAGCAGCTTGGCATCCTTCTCGGTTTCCTCATTGACGGCGCCGCCCGTCATCAATATCACAGGAATCCGGCTATGCCGACGAAGAACGCTCAAGGCCTCCCAGCCGCTGTCTTGTCCCAGCACCAGATCGATGAGCGCCGCGTCGGGCTTTCCTGTCTTGAGCGCCGCCTCAACCGCGGAAATAGAATCGGCGCTCAGCGCGTTGATCCGCCGCTTTTGGAGGGCGTGTTCCAGCATTCTGCAGATGACCGGATCGTCGTCCGCGATGAGCACCGTCAGGGCCTTCGCTTCATCCATATTGACGCCGTTATTATACAGTTAAGAACTGCCAAGTGCTTTAACTTGGCATTTGAAAGGAGAACGGCCGCTGCCCCGGGAGACCCAGTCTCCGAAGGCCCCAAGGGCCCTGGTTTGAACGCCCGTTCTGTGGCATAGTGTATTTAGGATGAAGCATCTGGAATCGCGGATCGAGAAACTTAAGAAAACCCTGGCTTGCGCGATCGCGCTGGCCATCGTCTTCTCCCTTGTTCCTCCCCCGTCTTGGGCCGGGGCCGCAGCCGAAGACGGCGGCGTTCCCGCGGCGGAGTTCGGCGGCGCTTCCGCTCTGCCGGGCGCGCTGCCTCAAATCGGAAGCATTCAGACGCTGTCCGGAGATTTCTCCCAGCTTTCCCTTCCCTTTTCCGATTTGCAGGCGGCGGCCGAGGCGCCCCGGCTTCCGGAGAACGCGGCGGCCGCACCGGCAGAAAGGGCCGCAGCGCCTGCGGCCGCGCAGAGCCTGCCGCGGCAAGCCGCCGTGCCAAGCGGGTCCGTCGAAATTTCTCAGAACAAAACGCCGCTTCCGGCCGCAAAAGAGGCGGCCAAGAACTTTCCCGCCGACCCCTCCGCCGAAGGCACTACCGCGCTCAACCCCGGCCCGCGCGAGGAAAAAGTCCTCAAGCGGAATTTTGCGGAACTCGAGCAGGCCTTCGAAAGCGAAAGCGCGCAGGCGCCCTCGGCCATTCCGTCGGCCGAGCGCGCGCAGATTATCGGCCGCGTGCGCCGCGCGCTCCACGCCCAATTGGACGCCATGCGTCACCTGGAGCCCGCCGACCGCCCCATTTTAAGCCAGGTCCGCGCCGAGGGCGACGATTTGCTGGGCCACATTGCCCGCGACATGGCCGCGGGTAAAATCGATCCGCGCGGGACGCTGCGCGCTTCGGCGAAGGCCCCTCAAGCCGCTCCGCAAGACCGCGAAATGCGCGTCGGCATCTATCCCGTCGCCGCCGACCCGTTCCAGTGGGGGCATCTCCTCATCGGTCTGCGCGCCATCGCCGCTTTCGGCCTCGACAAGGTCGTTTACGTCCTGGCCGGCGACGATCCGCGCAAGCCCAGCATGACTCCCTCCGATTTCCGCCACCCCATGGGCCGCGCGGTCCTGGACGCCTTCGCCCCGTTCTTCGAGTATTCTCCCATCGCCGTGGGCACCAACTATGACGGCGAGACCAACTTGTTCCGCATCCTCGCGCTGAACGCCGGGCGCCGCGTCAAGGCCTTCTACCTGGTCGGCGGCGACCACTACCGCCTGACGGACAAGAAGGGCAACCCCGACACACTGCCCAAGCTGGAAAAGAACGCCGGCGACCCGGCCCTGGGCTTCGACGCCTCCCATCACTCGGTCGAGGCCATCTTCATCGCGCGCGACGGCGGCGAGGAGCACGTGCCGACCAGGATGCAGGTTCACTTCCTGCCGCCGATTCCCTTCGA
Organism: Elusimicrobiota bacterium; assembly: GCA_027451985.1. Taxonomy (GTDB): domain Bacteria; phylum Elusimicrobiota; class Elusimicrobia; order UBA1565; family UBA9628; genus JAGWJU01. Next base: position 56,466 of record DAIDHS010000008.1, on the reverse strand, counting down.
AGCCTCCTCAACTCTGGTGCGCACCGGCAACCACGCCCTGATGCCCTACGCCGCCTATGATTTCGTGCAGAGCCACCGACCCGGCCTCTACAACGTGCCTGGGCGCGGGCAAACCGCCGCGCCTGCGGCGCCGCAAGAGGCGCCGGCGCAAACCCCGGCCGCTCCGGCCGCGGCCAAGCGCTCCTTGAATTGGCGCGCGGCCGCGCCCAATGCCTTGACGCTCATGAATCTTAGCTCCGGCCTGCTCGCGTTCGTCCTGGCCTCGCAGGGACTCTTCGCTCCCGCCGCCCTGGCCATCGGCGCGGCGGCGGTCTTCGACATGTTCGACGGCCGCGTCGCCCGCATGCTCAAGGCCCGCAATCCCCTGGGCGTTGATTTGGACTCGTTGGCGGACATGGTCTCCTTCGGCGCGGCCCCGGCCTTTTTGGCCTTCAAGGCGGCGCTCCTCCCGGCTCTCGGCTGGGCGGGCTTTCCCGTCGCGGCGGCGTTCGCCGCGGCAGGCGCTTGGCGCCTGGCTCGTTTCAACGTCTCGGCCAAAGCCGGGAAAGACGCGGCCCACGACGAAGCTGCCGGCGCGAAGAAAGGCGACTATTTCACCGGCATGCCCATCCCCGCGGGCGCCGGCGTCGTCTCGGTCGCGGCTCTTTTCCTGGCCCACGCCCCGCTCGCGCTGGCGGCCATGACCTTAGTCGCTGCCTCGGCCATGGTATCCAGGCTTCCTTATCCGGCCTTCAAGAAAGGCGGCGCCAAAGCGCTCTTCGTCCCTCTTCTCGCGGCCTGCATCGTCAGCGCGGCCGTGACTTTCCTGGGCTATCCGCCGCTTGTTCTGCCCGCCGTGGTCGGACTTTATCTTCTCAGCGGACCGCTCATCCGCGTCTTTTCTTCCCTGAAATAGGCCGGGCGGCCTTTGCCGGCGCCCTTTCTTAAGGACGGATTGCGGCCGCGCCGCCGTCGAAAGCGTTCGGGCGGACAAGCTTGAGCCCCGCGGCGGCATGCGTCTTGAAGGAGGAGCTTAGGCTGGAGATCGAGGCCGACGGAACGATTCCCCGCCACAAATCGAAATAGCGCGTCAGCACCTGGAGCGCCGGCTTACCGCGGACGCTCATGCTCTTGTCTCCCTGGGCTTGTCCGCTGGAATCCGCCTCCCAATCCCACTCTAAAAATCCGGCGAACCATTTCTCCCCGCTGAGCGCGCGCAGGAAAGAGTCCAAATACGCCGCTTGGACCTTGTCGTCGGCCTTCCCGAAATTATTGTAAGCCCAAGGCTTGAGATTGGCTCCTTTCTGGCTGGCGATTCCGATTTCCGTGAACAAAACGGGCTTGCCGAAGACGCCGCTTTCGGCTTCGATGAGAAGCTTGTAGGGCTGCCACGAGGCCTCCATCACTTTTTCATTATCGCCGCCAAGCACGGGGAAGTACCCGTCGATGCCGATGTAGTCGAGATCGCCCCAGAAAGGAATCCGGATAAAGTTGTAGCAATTGGCCGCGTAGGTCAGCGGCCCATGATAAACGGCGCGCACCGCGGCGATGAGGCCGCGCCAATCGCGGAGATGCGCCGGGCCGTCGACGTGCAGCAGTTCGGTTCCCACGATGAAAAGATCCGCGTGCTCCTGGGTGGCGATGGCCGCGTAATGCAGAATCATCGCGCGATATTCCTTGAACCACGCCGCCGCGTTCCTCGGATCGATGTCCGAACGCGGATCCCCGTTGTCCAAATCCACGTGCGGCTTGAGCGCCACCGAAAGTCCGAGGGCTTTGGCTTGGCGTATCGCGAAGCGCACGGACTCATCGGACGGCGTAGACGCGGACGGCGCGAGGGAGGACGCGCGGGAGCCGTCCATGTACCACGTCGGCGTCACGGCGATCCAGCGCGCTCCGGTTTTTGCCAGAGCCTGGAGGCTTTGGCTCGCCGCCGGGGCCTCGTAACAATCCTTGCCCCAGCAGGGAAAATTGAAGCCGAAAATGGATGGGGCCGCCCGCGCGGCGGGGGCTAGAACCAAACAGAGCGACGCCGCGACAATCGCGCGCCTCCCTTTCGCACGGATATTCATGACGCCATTAAATCCTTAATTAGGAAGTATCGATATTTAAGTCCAGCTTCGAATGGGCATAGCAGGCCGTCTTTGGCCGCCTTTTGGCCCGCAGCTTTTTGGGACTTTAGGCCTGTTTAATGTTAAATTAGGCGTCATGGCTTTGAAGCGTCCCAAAGGCCCCGCCGGAATACTCGTCGTCCTCGATCACCGCTCTCAGGTCTTAAAGGGCAACCCTTGGGGCGATCCGCACGAGCGCAAGCTCGCGGTGTGGCTGCCGCCGGATTACGAGAAAAACCCCGGCCGGCGCTATCCCGTTCTCTACGATTTGGTGGGATTCACCGGCTCCGGGCTTTTCCACGTGGGCTGGAAGGCATTCGGCGACAACGTGCCCGAGCGCGCGGCCAGGCTCATCCATGAAAAAAAGATGGGGCCGGTCATCCTGGTTTTTCCGGACTGCTTCACGGCCCTAGGCGGCAACCAGTACGTCAATTCCTCGGCCGTGGGCCGCTACGCGGACTATTTGACGCGCGAAATCATCCCCTTCATAGACGGCAAGTTCCGCACGCTGGCGGACCGCCGCCACCGCGGCTGCTTCGGCAAGTCCTCGGGTGGCTACGGCGCCATCATCCACGCCATGCAGTACGCCAAATACTGGGGCGCAATCGCGGATCACTCGGGCGACGCCTACTTCGACTTCGTCTACTGGAACGACTGGGCCAACACCTTGAACGAACTGGCCAAGCACCGCGCCCCCAAACGCCGGCCGGGCGCCTACGACGCGCGCAAAGAAGCCTGGCGCGGCGGCCTCGCGCAAGGACTCGATGACGGGCGCATCAAGCGTTTTTTGCGCAGCGTCTGGAGCCGGGAGAAAGTCTCGGGCGCCGAGGGCCACGCCATCATGAACCTCTGCATGGCGGCCACCTACGACCCGGATCCCAAGGCGCCGCTTGGATTTCGCGTGCCCTTCAACATGGAGTCGGGAGAGGCGCTGCCCGAGCGCTGGCGGCATTGGCAGGCGCACGATCCGATTCGCCTTGTTTCCCGCTACCGCCAGAGCCTCAAGTCCATGCGCGGGATCTACCTCGACTGCGGCTGGAGAGACCAGTACCACATCCATTACGGCATGCGCATCCTCTCGCAGAGGCTCTCCGAGGCCGGCGCCCGCCACGTCTACGAGGAGTTCGACGACAACCACTCCGACGTCGACTACCGAATGGACAAGAGCCTGCCTTTCCTTTACAAAGCCTTGAGCTGATCCGCCGCCTCCCGCATGAACATCGGCCCATACGCGATCACGGCGCGCATGTTCGAGTCGCTGGCCTTAAACGCCGTCGATTCGTGGCGCCTGGCGCTTTTAGGCTGGCCCAAACAGGAGGGCGAGCCCGCGGACTTGGCCCGCGCGGCCCTGCGCGCAAACGCGCGCGAAGAGCTTTGGGCCGGCAGCGGGCATTTCCATTTCATGTGGACGGCGGACTTCGGCAAGTCCCTGCGCGGCGCATGGACCGCCCTGCCTGAGGATTATCTCTCAGGCCTCATCGGCTTCATGACGGACGAATCGGCCCGTCTGGGCCATGTCCCCTCCTGCTTTCGCGGCGGCCGCGGCTTCGACATGCCCTGGCCGCGCGCCGACGGCCTGCCGTGGCTCGTCTTCGCGCACGCCTTACGGCGGGAGAAAACCGGCCGAGAGCCGGATGCCCCGCGACGGCGCGCCCTGCAGTCGCTGCTGGACTCGTACGAAGAAAGCCACTTCGAGGACGGTCTCATCGCCCCCCGCGTGAAAGGCGACTGGGTCGACACCGTGCGCCGGCCGTCCTCCACCTACAACAATCTCTGCGCGCTCATGATGCTGCGCCTGGCTCCCGATTTAGGCCTGCGCCCTCGCCACGACGCCCATCGGATGGAGGCCGCCTTGTTCGAGCGCCGATGGCGGGGCAGCCACCTCGCTGACGCGCATCAAAGCGAGGCGGCGAGCGCCGATGGCGCGGTCTTGGCGCTCTACCTGGGCCTTGGCCCTGCAGACGCGCGCAAGCGCCTGGCCGACTGGCTTGAAGGCTCGGGGCTGCTCGACCCCATCCCCATGCGCTGCGCCGTCGCGCGAGAAGCGGCGCACATTCCCTTTTTGACGCGCCTGACGGGCGGCTACCACTTGAGCCGCTGGCCGCACCTGGGGCTCATGGCCCTCAACGGCCTCAAACGGCATGGGCGCGACGTTTCGGCCCGGCGCGCGGCCGTTGAAAATTTGTTCCGGCGCCTCGGCCAAATCGTCGAAGCGGTCAATGACGAGGGCGCACCATACAAGAGCCCGTTCTTGTCCTGCGAGAGGGGCCTCAGCATGGCCGCGGGGCAGTATCTGGAACTGGCCGCATTCTAACCTCGCGGCTGGGCCCCTTAGCCCTTAAATCCGCCCCCCAAAGGCCCTTCCCCGTCGAAAACAGCCTTGTTATTCTATCTTGCGTGAGCGCCTCCGCCGCGACCGAATTCGAGTTCAAGAACCGCTTCTGGATTATCGGCGCGCTGTTCTGGCTGGCCTTTTCGCTTTACGCCATCGATCCCGTGCCCATGGCCGAAGCCGTGGGAGGCTGGGTCCTGCCTTTGGGCGCGGCTCTGACTTTTGCGGCCGCAGTTCTTCGCACCTGGGCCGCCGCGTACCTCGACTCGGAGGTGGTGCACGACCGGGCCCTGCACTCAGACGCTTTGGTGGCGGACGGACCCTACCGGCACCTGCGCAACCCGCTCTATCTGGGCACCATCTTCATCGCCGCCGGGCTCGGGATGGCGGCGTCCCGCTCCGGCTTCTGGATCCTCACGGCCGGCATGATCGTCATCACCGTCCGGCTCATGGGCCGCGAGGAGGCGCACATCGCCGCGGCACAGGGCCAAGGCTACCGGGAGTTCTGCCGCAGGGTGCCGCGCATCGTCCCCTCGCTTCGCCCGAAGGTTCCCCCCGGAGGACTCAAGCCGCGCTGGGGCCAGGCTTTCGCCGGCGAGATTTTTTCCTGGAGCTTCTTCGCCGGAATGCTCGCGTTCTGCGTCACGGAGCGCCCCCACGACCTGTGGATTCCCATCGCTGCGGGCCTGATCATCCGAGGAGCGTGGGGCCTGGCGAAAAAGAAAACCGCATGAAAAGGCCCGCGCCGATTCTTCAGGTTCTGGCCGCCGCCGCGCTGTTCTGGCCGGGGCAGCCCGCGCGCGCGGATTCGTTTGCGCGGAGCCTCGACTCCATCCAAGCCGGCGTCCGCGCCCAGGCGTCCAAGCGCCTCGGTTTCGCGGACGTGAAATTGGCGCCCGCCTCCGTGCGCATGCGCGTGGGCGATCCGTGGACGCTCAAAAACCGGATGAAGGAGTACGGCTTCAAAAGCCTGCCGCCTCCTCCCAGCGATCTCTATGACCTGCCCATCCCCCTGGTCCCGCTGATCAACGCCATACTGGACCCGGTCGACCATTCCTTGACCCGCAAAATCGCGGACGACTGCAAGGCCGAATTTTCCCGGCCCTGGGACCGCATCGCCTGCGTCTCCAACGAAATCAACCGGCACTTCCTGGGCGCGGCCTTCACCGGCACCCGCAGCCCCTGCCGCACCATCGCCGAGACCTTCGACTCCGCCTTTGACGATCTGAACCTGCCCAACACCTGGGCCATGCACATCGACGCCAGCGGCAGCGCTCCGGACGAGGGGCACGTGGCCAACGAAATCCTCATCACCGCCAACACCGGGCAGGTGTTCTCCTACGTCATCGACAGCGGGTGGTTCCCGGGCGTGGTCTTCCCCTTAAACGGCGACGCGCTGCGCTTCCACGACCGCGACGGGAACGGCCGCACGGACTATTTCCGACTGCCCGCGATTATGCCCTCCCGCGTGCCGACCCGCTACGAGCCGGCCCCGTGATCAAGCGCAAAAAGCGCGGCGGACTTGCCGCCGTCGTGCGCACCGTGGCGCGCCTGCGCTCGCCCAAGGGCTGCCCGTGGGACCGGCGCCAGACGCACCGCTCGCTCATCCCCTACCTGCGCGAGGAATCGCGGGAGCTCGCTGAGGCGCTCAAGGCCGGGGCTCCGCACGAAATAGAGGACGAACTGGGCGACGTCTTGTTCCAGGTCCTGCTGCACGCCCGCATCGCCGAGGAGGCGGGGCTTTTCGACATCGACGACGTCGCGGCGAGCCTGAGCCTCAAGCTGCGCCGGCGCCATCCCCACGTCTTCGGCGGAGCGCCCAAGCTCAAGACGGCCCGGGAGGTCCTGCGCCGCTGGGACGCGGTCAAAAGCCGGGAGCGCCTCTTGCGCCGCAAAGACGCCGCGCGGCGCGGCCTTCTCCGCAAAGCCTAGCCGCGAGCGCACTGGATGGGGCCGCCCGCGGCGTGCTATCCTAACGTCATGAACAAGATCAAGCTGGGATCGCAGGGAGCCATCGTCTCGCGTTTGGGCCTGGGCTGCATGGGCATGAGCGAGTTCTACGGAGCGCGCGACGATCAGGAATCGGCCGCGACCATTTTGCGCGCGCTTGATTTGGGGATCAATTTCCTGGACACCGCTGACGTCTACGGCGTCGGGGACAACGAGGAGTTGGTCGGCAAAGCCATCCGCGGCCGCCGCCAGGAGGTTTTTCTCGCCACCAAGTTCGGCAACGTGCGCACCAAGGCCGATCCGACGCACTGGAGCATCAGCGGCAAGCCGGACTACGTCAAGGCCGCCTGCGAGGCGAGCCTGAAGCGCCTGGGCACGGATCACATCGACCTTTACTACCAGCACCGGGTCGACCCGCAAACGCCCATCGAGGAGACCGTCGGCGCCATGGCGGAACTGGTCAAGGAAGGCAAGGTGCGCTACCTCGGGCTCTCGGAGGCTTCCCCCGCCACCATCCGGCGCGCGCACAAGGTGCATCCCATCACCGCGCTCCAGACCGAGTATTCCTTGTGGGAGCGGCACGTGGAGAAGGAAATTCTGCCGGCCGTGCGCGAGCTGGGCATCGGTTTCGTTCCCTACAGCCCTTTGGGCCGCGGCTTTCTGACCGGAGCCTACGCCAAGCCGGAGGACTTCCCGCCGGACGACACGCGCGCGCAGAGATACCCGCGCTTCGCCGCGGGCGCGTTCGAGAAGAACATGGCCCTGGTCTCCCGGGTCAAGGCCCTGGCTGAACGCAAGGGCGTCTCCGCCGGGCAGCTGGCGCTGGCCTGGCTTTTGTCCAAAGGAAACGACATCGCGCCCATCCCCGGCACCAAGCGCCGCAAGTACCTCGAGGAAAACGCGGCCGCCGCGAACATCAGGCTCGACGCCAAGGAGATCGCCGAGCTCGAGGCCGCGGTGCCGCCCGGCAAGGTCGCGGGCGAGCGCTACCCCGAGCAGGCCATGAAGGCCATCGACCGCTAGGACGGAAAATCCGTGGACTCGCTCCGGCCCCGCGCGCGGCGCTGCGCCGAGGGCGCTCTCTTCGTCGGCGCCTGGGCGGCCTTGGGCGCGGCGCTGCGGCTCCAAGCCAACGCCTACCTCCTGCTCGGCGTTCCCCTGACCTGGGCCTTCCAAAAATTCGTGCGGCAGGAGCCCGTGCGCGCGCTCTGGGTGCGCGAGGCCCCACGGCTTCGCGTCGAGGTTCGCGGCCTGCTTTGGGCGCTGGCCTTGGGCACCGTTCCCCTTTGGTCCCTCGTTTCCGCCGCCCGGAGAGGCGAGACGGCCATCGCCCTTTGGTGCCTGGCCGCCGTCTTGGGCGCGGCGGCCGCGGCCTACGCCCTGCAAAACGCGCGCCGGGAAACCGTTAAAGCGGTCGCCGCCTGCGCCGCGACCGCCGGAACCATCGGCGTCGCCCTCATGGCCGGATCGGCCGCTTTAAAGCATGCGGTGACGGGTGCTCCCCTGCATTTTTTGCCGCGCACCTTCGACCTTTCCCTGGCCCAATACTTTCCGGCCCTCTTCATTCTTGAGGAAGTCGCCTTCCGCGGCGCCTTGGACGCGCATCTTCATCATCCGGGCGAGCCCCACCCGTGGCTCTCGGCTCTTCTGGTCTCCTCCCTGTGGGGGCTTTGGCATCTGCCCATCGTCCCCCACGCCGATCCGCTCAAGACCGCGCTGCTGCTCGTCCTGGTCCACTGCGCCATCGGCGTCCCTTTGTCGTTCTACTGGCGCAAAAGCGGAAACCTCGCGGTCACCTCCTTCAGCCACGCGCTCATCGACGCCGCGCGCAACGCCCTAGGCCTATTTTAGGCCCAAAGACCGGGGCTTTTTGGGACTTTCGCCTCAAGACTCAATCCGGCGCTTCCTTTATAATAGGAGCTCAAAATCCCAATTCGTCGGAACGAGGAAGCGAATGAAACTCAGCTTGGCGGCGGCTCTCGCGGCGTTCATCCCCCTGGCGGCGCAGGCTCAAAGCGCGCCCAACGCTCTTAGCAAGAAGGACCTCTGCAGCTACCTTTTGGACGTGCGGGCCGTATCAAAAGCCGACTGCGCCCAAGCGCTCAAGAATCCCGCCGTGGCCGCGCAAGCCCGCGCGCAGGCTCCGGAGCGCAAGCAAGGCGTTTTGGCCCTGGCCAAGCGCCTGTCCTCCGTCCGCGGTTTTTCCGGGGTCAACGCCGTGCTCTCCGATCCGGCGGTCAAGCTCAATCCCCCGCTCAATCCCCGTACTTTCGGGGCTTGGCTCGGATCGACCGACGCCGCCCGCGACTCTAAAAACGTTTCCGCCTATCTCAACGGCGTCGCGGCCCAACTGGCCGCCTCTCATCTGGACAAGAAAACTCTTTTGAAGCGCTTCCAGGCGCAGTTGGCCCTTCTCTCGGGAGCCCTGGCCGATCCGTCCGCCGCCGCCGCGGCCTTCGACGGCTCCGCCGCGCGCTCGGGAGCCGTTAGCGTTGCGGTCGCCGCAAGCGCCCGGCTCGGCGCGTCCGCGGCGTCTTTGACCCCGGCCCAAAACGGCGCCCAGTCCCAGTCCGGAGCGGCCAAGACGCCGCCCGCGCCGCAGCCCAAACCTTCGCCCATCACGTCCGCCAACCCCAATTGGGACGCCATCGTGAACCCCGCCATCAACCCCTGCGTGAATTTCTACCAGTACGCCTGCAGCAATTGGAATGCCGCGCACCCCATTCCGGCGGACCAGTCCAGTTGGGGCACCTTCAACGCCCTCATGCTGCGCAACGAGTCGGACATGCGCCAAGTTTTGGAGGCCGCCGCCAGCCACCCGAACCCCAAGGATCCGGACCAGGCCAAACTGGGCAATTTCTACGCCGCCTGCATGGACCAAAAAGCCGCCAACGCCGCGGGCGCCGCGCCGCTTAAGCCCGAGATCGACCGCATCGCGGCTTTGACCGGCAAGTCCCAGCTGGCCGAGGAGGCCGCGCATCTGCAGGGCATCGGCGTGGGGGCCCTTTTCTCCTTCGGCGCCAACCCCGACGACAAGAATTCCTCCCGGCAGATCGCGGTGCTTGACCAGGGCGGCTACACGCTGCCCGAGCGCGGCTACTATTTGAGCGGAGACTTCGCCCAGACGCGCAAGGCCTACGAGGCTCACGTGCGCAAGATGTTCGTCCTTTTGGGCGACACGCCCAAGCAGGCCGCGGCCGAGGAGGCCTCGGTGATGGCCATCGAGACCGCGCTGGCCCAGGCCTCCATGGACGACGTCAGCCGCCGCAACCCGGCCAACGTCTACCACATGGAAAAGCTCTCCGCCTTCGAAAAGGGCGCTTCGGCCTTCGACTGGAAGGCTTACCTCTCCGGCGTCAAAGCACCGTCGTTCTCCAAGGTCAACGTCGCCGACACCGGATTTTTCCAGGGGTTGAACACGCTCATCGGCTACGAACCGCTCTCCGCCTGGAAGTCCTACCTGCGCTGGCAGGTGGTCAATTCCTTCGCGGGACTCCTGTCCAAGGATTTCGTAAACGAGAATTTCAACTTCAACGGCCGCGTGCTCGCGGGCGCCCAGAAGATGGGCCCGCGCTGGAAGCGCTGCGTCTCCATGGCCGACTCCATGATGGGCGACGCCCTGGGCCGCGCCTACGTGGACAAGTTCTTTCCGCCTTCAAGCATGGCGGTCGCCGGGGGCATGGTCCACGCCGAGGAAGCTTCCATGGCCCGCAACATCCGCGGCGTCACCTGGATGAGCGCCAAGACCAAGGCCGCGGCCTTGAAGAAGCTCTCCGAGATGCAGAACAAAATCGGCTATCCTTCCAAGTGGCAGAGCTACGCCAAGCTCTCCATCAGCCGCGGCGACCTGGTCGGCGACGTCGAAAACGCCTCGGCTTTCGCCATGGCGCAAAGCGTGGATGAAATCGGCCAGAAAACCGACACCAGCAAGTGGGGCATGACGCCGCCCACGGTCAACGCCTATTACAACCCCTCCCAGAACAACATCAATTTCCCGGCCGGCATCCTGCAGCCTCCCTTCTTCAACGCCAAGTCCTGCCTGGCCGAGAATTTAGGCGGCATCGGTGCAGTCATCGGCCATGAGATGACCCACGGCTTCGATGACCAGGGCAGCCAATATGACGGCCACGGCAACCGCCGCAACTGGTGGACGCCCAAGGACAAGGCCGCCTTCGATCAGCGCACCCAGTGCCTGGTCAACGAGTACTCCCAATTCGTCGCCACCCAGGACCCCGGCAACCCCAAGAAGCCCGTCATGGTCAACGGCCGGCTCACCTTGGGAGAAAACACCGCCGACAACGGCGGCGTGCGCATCGCCTACATGACCCTGCAGAATGCCTTAAATCAGCACCAGGCCGCGCCTTGCCAAGCCGGGCATTGGACCGACGACCAGGTTTTCTTCCTGAGCTTCGCCAGGCTCTGGTGCGGCAGCGATACGCCGCAGCTGGCCAAGATGCTGGCCAACACCGACCCGCATTCGCCCAACGCCGCGCGCGTCAACGGCGTGCTGCGCAACATGCCCCAGTTCCAGCAAGCCTTCAGCTGCCCGGCCAATTCGCCCATGGTGGCCGGCGCCAAGGCCTGCCGGGTCTGGTAGCCGGCGGGAACGCCGGCCTTTCAGGCTTGCGTCAAGGTTAGAAGCGTAATCTCGGCGGGCACCGCGAAGCGGTGCGCCGGGCCCCAGTAGCCCGTGCCGGGATTGACATAGATCCAGAGCCGGCCGCGGCGTGAGAGGCCGCGCGCGTAGCGGTGGAATAACCGGATGAAGAGGCTGGCGGGAAAGAACTGCCCGCCGTGCGTGTGGCCGGAGAGTTGCAGATCGAAGCCCGCGCGCTCGGCGGGCGCGGCCGCTCCGGGGCGGTGGGCCAGCAAAATCCTGAAGTCGCACGCCTCGCCGCCCCGGGATGCCTTGGCCATGTCGGGCGCGTGGCCGGGCACGAAGGCGCCGCCGAAATCGTCGGTCACGCCGGCGACGAAAAGCTTGGCTCCGCCTCGCTCCAGTACGCGCCCTTGGTTTAAGAGCGGCGCAAAGCCCAGCTCCCGGGCTTTCTGAACCCACTCCAGAGCGTTCCAGTAATACTCATGGTTGCCGGTCACGTAATAGACGCCCAAAGGCGCGCGCAAATCCGCCAAGGGCCCGACGCGGCGGGAGAGCTGCGCCACGGTGCCGTCGGCGATGTCCCCGGTCACGGCGATCAAATCTGGCTTTAAGCCCATGACGCGCCGGACGATGCCCTCCACGTAGCTCCGCTCTATGGTGTGCCCAGCGTGCAAATCGCTGATCTGCGCGACGCGCAGGCCGGAAAGCCCGGCGGCCAAGCCTTGAACCGGAATCTGGACTTCAACGATGCGCGGGCCGGCCACGGCTTGCCCCAAGCCCAGGAGCGCCAACACCAGCGCCGCCGCCAGCGCGGCCTCGGGCAGGCCGCGCGCGAGCAGAGAGCCCCGGACAAACTCCGAGAGAAAAAATCCAGCGGCCCCGGCCAGGGCCGAGAGGATGAGAAACGTCGCCCAGGCGCCCATGCCGACGCTCGTGGCCCAAGCCAAAGCGCGCGCGCCCGAAGAGTTCTCGCCAAGAATTTCATAGCGGTAGGCAATCTGCCAGCCGATGAAGAGCGCCAGGATGAGCACGGAGCAGGCCAGCGCCGCCCACGGGTGCGCGGGAACCGCCTCGGCGGCGTTCATTCCGGCGTAGAGGCCTAGCAGGGCCGCGACGCAAAGGATGATCAGCAAACGGTTTTTCATGTTCCTGCAATTATTATATCGCAGGCGCGCGCCTGCGTCCTGCCTTTTATTTAAGGCCGCGAATCCAGCAGGCAAAAAAGGGCCTGCCTTGGCGGGCGGCCGGTTCTTGGAGCCGCGAGCGGGCCGCGCGGCCCAAAAAAATCCTAGACTCTTCCCATGCGGACCCTGCAGCCCGTCAACGCCGAGTCGGACATCCCCGCCGCCTACGCCGCGGGGCCCATCGGCGATCTGCTGCGCTTCCACAACCTGGGCTTCCCGCTGCGCGAATGCAAGACGGCCGAACTCCTCATCGGCATGTGCATGGACAACCGCAAGCATCTGCGCATTCCAGACAATTTCGCCTACATCATCCGCGCCGGAGGGGCCAACCTGCGCTACAGCGAGTTCAAGGTGTCCTACGCCGTGGCCGTGGGCGGCGTGCGCGCCATCGCGCTCATGGGGCACACCCGCTGCGGCATGGTCAACCTCATGTCCAAGCGCCAAGCCTTCATCGAGGGCTTGGTCGGCGACGCCGGCTGGGACCGCGAGGCGGCGGAGCACCACTTCATGCACTTCGCGCCGATGTTCGAAATCGGCGACGAGGCGGACTTCGTCCTCTCCGAGGCCAAGCGCCTGCGCGCGCGCTACCCCAAAATCGCGGTCGCGCCGCTGATGTACAAGGTCGAGGACAACCGCCTCTACGCCCTCGCCGAGTGACCCTGACGGGGCTTCGCGGCTCCTGAAGCCTCCGCCCCGCCGGTCGGAACCGCCAAGACGGGAGCGGCGCAGTGGCGCAGAACGCGCTCGACCGTCGTCCCCAGAATGGCCTCGCTCAAAAAGCCCTTGCGGTGCGCCGCCAGGACGACCAGGTCCGCTTTCTGACCCGCGGCGGCGATTTCCCCCGCCGCGCTGCCGAAGGCCAACTGGGCCTTTGCGCCGGTCGCGCGGCGCAGCGGCTCGGGCAATTTCTCAACCGCCTTCTCCAGGAAGTGCTTGGCCTCCTTGACCGCGGCGGCCTTGGGCGGAAATGGCGTGCCAAAGACATGGAGGATTTTAAGCTGCGCGCCGAAGGCGGCCGCCATGTCCGCCGCGTAGCGCAATCCTTTGAGCGAGTAGGGCGCCAGGTTCACCGGCGCGAGCACGGTCTTAAAGCTCGCGGCGGGCTTCTTGACCACCAGCACGGGAACGTCCGAACGGCGCGTCACCGCCTCGGCCACCGAACCTTTGATGGCCCGCTCGATGCCCGTGTAGCCGTGCGTGCCCATGACGATGAGATCGAAACCTTGGCGCCGCCCCCAGGACACGATGGTCCCCTCGACGGAACCTTCGACCAGGCGGATGTCGGCGTTTTGGCCCAGGCGCCCCTTGAGAAAACTTAAGGCCTCCTTCTTGGCTTTTTGCGGCAGGAACGGCTCGGGGCCCAGGCCCATGCCGACGCCCACGGCGGCGTTGAGCCATTCCTGGACGTAGAGGCCCTCGACCGTGGCCGCGAAGCGCTGGCCCAACATCACGGCCTGCTTCCACGCCGCCACGGACGCATCGCTGACGTCCAGCGGCACTAAAATTTTTTTTGGCGGCACGCGTGGGACGTGGTTCTTTGCCATGGCAATCCCCCCTTAGGTCTTTGCCATTAGTTAACGCAACGCTTCTGCTTGGCCGCTCCTACGCATAATAAAGAGCGGGAGAACGCTTTCGCGTTCCCCCGCTTTCAGACCGGAACGGATGACGCTTCTCTAGCCTATCTTCGGCCGGGATGGGCGTTGGCGTACGCGACGGACGAACGAACTTCTCCCAAAGCCTGGTCGATGAGCTTAATCGCAGCCACGCGGTGGCCGCCGCAGTCGTGCGTCGCGTGATCAAGAGCGGCCCGCGCCTGCTGCAGCTGGTTGAAGGCTCGGGTCAGCTTCGGATGGCGGGGCCAGCGGGCCGCGCAGACGGCCGTAGCTCCGACCAGAATGCCGACGGCCGCCGCCGCGGCGATTTGAGTCATTTTTCTCGAGTTCATGAAGCCCTCCAAAAATAACGATAAACGACACTCCCATTTATGGCAAAATTAACAAATCTTAGCAACAGGAGTTCGACATTTGACCCAGCCAGGAGAAACCATGAAGCTTAGAATCGCCGCGGCTGGACTTTTTATCGCCCTGACCGCCTTGGCCGCCGGGTGCGCAGGCCCTGGCCGATCCATTTACCGCGTTTACGGCTGCAACCATCGGCTCTTCGATCCGGCCAAACGCGAAGATTGCCGCGTCTGCCTGACCAGGCCGCGGCCGCACGTCTTCCTGCCCGAGAACCCGGCGGGAATGCGCTGCCAGTTCCGATAGCTTAAGCCCGGACCCTCAGTCCGCCCCGCAGGAGCAGCATTTTTTCCGGAGAATTTGCTTCTGCCGGGCGACGGAGTCGACGCAAGCCGGCTGGACGACCGCGCCGATACGTCTCGACGATGAGGCGCTCGTGGCGAGAATAGAGCGCGCGCCACCTCCTCCCAGCGCGCGTCTTGGAATGGCGGGAATAACCTTTCTTCCCGCAGGCAAAAGCCGCTCCGGAGCGATATCCCAAATTTTCACGCCGGCCGCATATCATATTCCCCCAAAAAGGAGCGTCCCCGCGCCCGAAGGACGCGGGGACGCCCGATGTCCGCGGACCGGCTATTTCGCGGGATTGGCGGGTGCGCTGACGGCTGGCGCCGGAGCCGACGCCGCGCAGTGGCGGCCGCAGAAATATCCGCCCACCGCGCCGATGGCCAAGAGCGCCAAAGCGACCAGCGCCTTGCACCCGCAGCACGCGCCCTTCGAACAGCACTTTCCGTCCTTCTTTGCCTCTTCTTCCATGTGATGTCTCCTTGATAATTCTGATTCCGAATACTTCGGAAATCAAAATATTAACCGCAAAAAAAATCAGCCTTGGCCCGCCTCCTCCTGAAGACGTCGGGACACTTTGCCGAGCAAGGCCGTGAGCGTCTCCTGCTCGGCGGGCGAAAGCGCCTTGAGGGCGTTTTGCGCGAAGGCAGCGCGCGCGGCGCTGGTCGCTTCGTGAACGGCGCGGCCCTCCTCGGTCAGCACCACTTGGACCACGCGCCGGTCGTCGTTCGAGCGGTCGCGGCGAACCAGATTTTTTTGAGAGAGCCTATCGATGAGTCCGGTAACGCTGCTCAGCGACAAGCGGACCGCCGCGGCGATGCCGCTCATGATGGGACATTCGCACCGGCCCACGGCCCGCAGCGTGCGCAGTTCCTGCCGGCTGAGGTTTTCCGCCAGATCCGGCGCTTCGCGCTCCGCGTTTTCGGCGTTGTCCAGGAGGATTTGCAACTCCTCGGCCAGGCGGCGCGCTTTATCGTTGGCGTCTGATTTATTCATATTTACAAATAGTTTGATAATTGAAGTATATAAGAAACAACATAAGCCGTCAAGCCCCCCCGATCCGCTTCCTTTATATTATGAAGCCGGGGGGATGACGCCTTTTATTTGCCGCAGTCGGAGCGCAGAACCAGCGCTTCGCCGGTCTCCAAGAGGCTCTTCAAGCTGCTCAAAACCGCGGGCCAGCCGTTGTTGACGCCGCGGAAGGTATCGGGATTTTTCTCGATGTCCTCCGGCAGCAGGTTCTCATGAATGAGGCGCAGCCGCACAAAGGCCCCGTTGGGCGTAAGCTCATAGGTCACGCGCGAAAGGCTCTTGCGCTTTTTGGTGATTTCAGGGGCATCCTTAGGCTTCGTATTCCACGTGTAGACCAGCTTGCGGCAGGGCTCGCAGGCCAAGACTTCGCCCGCGTGGTCGCCTTGCCACTCCATGCCCTTGGGCGGCAGGATACGCAGGCGTCCTCCAGCTTTCTGCTCGACCTCGATGCGAAAGCCCATCCAATACTTCTCGCTAAAGTCGCCATTGGTCAAGGCTTCCCAAAGCTTCTCCGGCGTTGTGCGGATGTACGTCGCGTAGACGAAGGTTTCGGCCATGGCTATCCCTCCAGTTGATCCTTAAGTTCCCGCAGCGCCGCAAGCCGTCCGCTCTCGAACGGGCGGATCCAGCGCCGGGCGATGTCGTGAATGGGCACGGGATTAAGATAGTGCAGTTTTTTCCGCCCCATCCGCCGGCTGACGACCAAATCGGCTTCTTCAAGCTGAACGAGATGCTTGGTGACCGCTTGGCGGCTCATCCTCATGCCCTCGCAGAGCTCGTTAAGCGTGCGGCCGCTCTTGACGCGCAGGCGGTCCAAGAGCCGGCGGCGCCCCGCGTCGGCCAAGGCCTTGAACACGGCGTCGGCGGTCGCGGACCCCGAGGCCGCAGTGGAGCGGCGTCCCATGGCCACAGTATAGGCAACTATTTAGTTGCCTGTCAAGGCCCGGCCCGCTCACCCGCTTGACAAAATAAAACGCACCTACTATATTTAACCATATGGTTAAATATAGTCGCTACCGGCTAGACCTTGCCTTCGGCGCGCTGGCGCACCCCATCCGCCGCGGCATCCTGGCGCGCCTGGCCTCGGGCGAAACCACGGTCGCGGAGCTGGCCCGGCCGCACAAGGTCTCGGCGCCGGCCATCAGCAAGCACCTGCGCATTTTGGAGCAAGCCGGGCTCATGTCCCGCCGCAAGCGGGGCCGCGAACGCGTCTGCCGGATCGAGGCCGAGCGGATGAAAGAAGCCCAGGGCTGGATCGAGGGCCAGCGCGCCCTGTGGAACCGGCGCCTAGACGCCCTGGAAAAATATCTCAAGGAGAATCCATGACCAAGACAAAGGAAGCATCCAATCGGGAAATCTTCATTTCGCGCGTCGTGGACGCGCCGCAGGAGCGGGTCTGGAAGGCGCTTTCGGATCCCAAGCAGCTAGACGCCTGGTGGGGCCCGGATGGCTTCAGGAACAAAACGAGCGAGTTCTCTTTTAAGCCGGGCGGCCTCTGGAAGCACGTCATGATCGGGCCAGACGGCGCCGAATATCCGAACACGACTCAATTCCTGGACATCGCGCCGCCGAACCGCATCGTATACGCCGTCGCCGGCGGGAAAAAAGGAGAACGGGGCATCAGTTTCCAGATGACCTGGACTTTGAAGAACCTCGGCGGCAAGACGGAGGTGAGCATCCATCACGTATTCGAAAAACCCGAAGACCGCGATTTCGTCGTCAAGGTTCATGGGGCCATCAAAGGCGGCGAGCAGACGCTCGCGCGGCTCGACGCGCACGTCGCCGAATCGAAAATCTCCGGGGGAAAGCCGAGCACGCCCGGCTTCGAGCTGCGGCTTGAGCGCGTCATTGACGCGCCGCTTAAGCGCGTGTGGCGGGCTTGGGCCGATCCGGAACAGTTGAAGAAATGGTTCGCGCCGCGGCCGCTGACGCTCAGCGTGGACAAAATGGACTTTCGCTCGGGCGGCGGCTTCGCCATGGCGATGGTTTTTCCCGACGGGAAGAGGCATGACTTCTCCGGAATTTACCGGGAAGTCGCGCCGCAATCGCGCATCGTCTGGACGGGCGAATTTCCGGGCGACCCGAAAGACAACATCCGGACCGAGATATCCTTCGAGGACGTCGGCGGACGCACCAAAATCAATGTGGTTCAGACCTTCGCCGTGCTGACGCTCATCAACGAGCAGGCAACCCAGGGCGCGCGGCAGGGCTGGACCATGACGCTCGATCAGCTGACGGAGATTTGCCTGGCTTAAGCGGCGCCAAGTCGGAGCTTCAGGCGTTGCGCGCCGGGCGCGTCAGACCGCGCGTCCGGCGCGCAGGTTCAAGTTCCAGGACACCGTCTTGCGCGACGCCGCATCGCCCCAGAGCGGCTCCAAGGTCTTTTGCAGGCCGCCCAAGGGGCTTGTACCGTGGCGGTCGATGTAATGTTGGACCGCGGACCAGCTGCGCAGGTAGCCCATCAGGGCCGCCAAGTCCCACTGCGCCTCCATGACGAACTCGGGGCAGGAAACGGGCTCGAGCGGAATTTCGATGCCGCGGTTGCCCTTGAAGCGCAAGGCCACCTGCGGCGCCCAATAGGAGCCGAGATCGTCGAGCGTAAAGCGCTCGAGAACGCGGTTAATCTCCTCCGACGGCGTGCGGCACTCCCAATAGGTCCAGGCCGCGAAGACGCCGCCGGGCCTCAAGACCCGGCGCACCTCGGAAAAAAATTCCTTCGGCTTCATCCAATGCAGGGCCTGCGCGCAGGTGATTAAGTCCGCGGCGGCCGAGGGCAGACCGCAGGTTTCCCCCGCCTCAAGCGCGTAGCGCACGCGCGGGTGCCTAGCGGCGTGCTCCAACTGGGCCGAGCTTGGATCGGAGGCGTAGACCGACTCGAAGCGCTCCGCCAGCGCCACGGCCACCTGCCCGCTGCCCGTGGCGCAGTCCCAGGCCAGGGCCCGTCCCGGCGCTAAGGAGGAAACGCAGTCGATGAGCGCCTCGGGGTAATGCGGCCGGTGCTTGGCGTACTCCGCAGCCTGCTTGGAAAACTCGTCCTGAAAACCGCCGCCCATGGCTCAAGTATGCCATAAAGCGGCCGGACGTCACATGGCCGTTACACGCGGTCACGCGGGCTTTACCCGAATTTTATACGCCCGTTATGGCGTTAATCCCGCTGACGGCTTATAATAACTCCAGAGCCATGGCCAGCGCGGACGCCCGCACCATAATTTTCGGGGACGTGCACGGTTGCTTGGACGAATTGCAGGACCTCCTACGCGCGGTCCGCGCCACGTCCCAGGACAAGCTCATCAGCGTAGGCGACCTTATCGGCAAGGGCCCCGACAGCCGGGGCGTGCTGGACTGGGCCATGGGAACCCCGAACCTCCGCTGCGTGCTGGGAAACCACGAGCGGAGGTTTTTATCCCGCAAGCGGGGCGCCGAACTGCCCGACGGCAAAACTCTCGACGCGGCGACATGGATTCAACTCAGCGGCCGGCGCGCTCGCTACCGGAATTTCATCGCCTCCTGGCCGCTTTGGATTCGGGAAAATGACTACCTCGTACTGCACGCTGGCTTCGATCCCGGCAGGCCTTTGGTTCGGCAGTCCGATTGGGATTTGATCACCCTGCGCCGCCTCGCCCCAAGCGGTGAGCCCTGGTATGCCCGCTACCGCGGCGGGCGCCTGGCGGTTTTCGGACATTGGTCGCGGCGCGAACCCGTCCTGCGCCAGAACGCCGTGGGCTTGGACACCGGCTGCGTCTACGGCGGGCGCTTGACCGCGCTCGTCCTTCCCGAGCGACGCCTCGTGAGCGTCCCCGCACGGAAAATCTACCGGCGGAAAGATTCATGGCTCTAAAGCCGCTGCGCCTGGCCGCCGCCGCGCTCTACTTTTTCGGGATATTCGCCCAGCCCCTGTGCGCCCAAGTCGAAGAAAACGGCGGCGGATCCGCCGCGCAACCCGTCGAAGTCAACGTCGTCTCCCTCAACACCATGGCGTCCCCGCTGGACGCCGTTGAACTCGATCCGGCGGGACTCGAATACGGCCAAATTCCCAATCTTCCCGCCCAAACATCCGAAGTCCTTCCTCAAATCGCCGCGCCCAAGCGCGCTCAGGCGCAGGCCGCCTCAAAGGCCGCGTCTGCAGGCTCGGCGTCCGCCGCCGAGACCTTGCCGCGCGCGGCGGCAAAAGAGTCAGTCCGAAGAGCCCTTTTAAGCCGCCCTTCATCGGCCAAGGCTTCTAAGAACGGCCGCCAAGCCGGCGCCATCCAGCGCTTGGCCGCGCTGGGCAAAATCGCCCGAAGACTCGTTTCCAAGCCCGCGTCGCCGGAGTCGGATCGGAACCGCGCGGATTTCACGGTGTCCCCGGAGCCGACGCAAGCCATCGCCGTCGGCGCGCCGGCCGCGCAAGACGCGCTTTCCGGCGCCCCGGCGTCCGGTCTTTTGCCCGCAGATGCATCAAGCGGCGGCGGCGCGGCAAAGGCCGTCCCCGCGGAGTCCCCCTCCGCACCCGAAGGCGCCGCGCCAAAAGCCTGGCACTACCTGACCGGCATCTTCATGAGCCAAATGGCCGCCAACGCCCTGCAGGTCGCCCTGCCCCTGGTCCTGCTCAAGCTCACCAGCGCCTTGAGCGCGGTGGGCTTCGCCACCGCCTTGGCCGGGGGGATGGACGCGCTCGGCACTCTCGTCGGAGGGCGGCTGGCCAGGCACATCCATCCCAAGACCCTTTTGGCCGCCGCCGCGGCCGGGCGCGCCGCGACGTTGGCCCTCATTCCTCTTTTCTGGACCGGCGGCCTGGGGCTGGCTCCCATTCTGGGCGTCTATCTCGCCGACTCCCTCATCCGCGGCGTCGCCGACACCGCCCGCAACACGGCGCCCATGGCCCTGGTGGGCAAAAACAAACCGGCCCTGGACAAGCTCAACGCCCGCTATCAGACCGCCTTCGAGTTGGGCGGGCTCTCGGGGCCGTTCTTGATGGGCGCGCTTCTCTCTCTCACGGGGCTTGCCGCGGCCAATTGGATGATCCCCGCCGCATTCGCCGCGGCTTCGGGTCTTTTCTTCCTGATGCCGCGCGGCCGCGCGGATCGGATTCTGGAGCCCGGCCAGGAAATCGAGCACGGAACTTTCCTCAATTCCTTGCGCCTTATCGGCAAAAACCCGGGACTGCGGCTGGCCATGCTGGCGACCCTGCTGGTGACGGTCTACCCGCTTAAGAGCGTCCTGCCCGCACTTTTCGCAAAAAACATCCTGGGTGCGCCCAACGACACGGCCTGGCTCGTGGGCGCCTTCGGACTGGGCGGGGTGCTGGGCTCCCTTCTCTACGGCCGCCTCTACAAAAAAATCCCGGCGCCCGCCTGGCTCAAGTGGGGCGCCGGCGGCGTGCTGGCCTTCGCCGCGGCCATGGCGCCGCACGCGTTTTTGCCCATGGCCTTAGGGTGCCTGGTCTTCGCCATGACCAACGTCATGTCCCGGATTTCCGTCGCCTCGACGCTGCAGTCGAACATTCCTTACGGCGCCGAAGGCTCGGTGATGGGCCTGACGCGATTTTCCGGCAACCTGATGTCCGCGGCGCTCAAGTTCGGCGTGGGCCTGGCCTTCGCCTTCGCGTCTCCGGTCCACGCCTTCATGGCCGTCGGTCTGGGCTTGGGCCTGGTCGCCGCCTCCCAGCTTTGGCTCTCGCGCCGGCTGGCGGCCGTCGCCTTGGCAGGCGTCGTGGCCGCGGCGCGCCCGGCTGCGGCGCCTAAAAATTTCTCCGCGCACGGGCTCCCCGGCCGGCTCATCGTGGTCGAAGGCTTGGACGGCTCGGGCAAGTCCACGCAGCTGGAGATGCTCCGGGAGTCGCTCGAGGCTCAGGGCGCCAAGGTCGTCACCACGCGGTGGAACTCCTCGGAGCTCGTCTCGGAGGTCGTCAAGAAGGCCAAGCGCGAGCGCACGCTCACCCCCGCCTCCTTCGCCGCGCTCAACGCCGCGGACCTTTCCGATCGGCTGGAGAACGTCATCCTTCCGGCGCTGCGGGAAGGCTCCATCGTCCTCTCCGACCGCTACTTCTACACCGCCTTGGCCCGCGATTCGGTGCGCGGCAACGACCCGCTCTGGCTGCGCCGTCTCTACGACTCGGTCCTCCGCCCGGACCTGACCTTCTATTTCCGCCTGCCGGTCGAGACGGCCATCGGGCGCGTGCTGGCGCGGACCGAGGACCGGCTCAAACTTTCCGAGGACTTCGCCGAGGACGGCCCGCGGGCGACGGTTCTGGGGCAGAACTACTACGCGGTCGGCCGCGACATGAGTTTCGCCCAGGACGACGCGGAGAATTTCCGGATTTTCCAGTCCCGCGTGGCGGACTCCTACGACCGGCAGGCCGAGGAGTTCGGCTTCGAGATCTTAGACGCGCGGCAGGACCGGGAGAGCCTGCGCCGCCAGGTTTCCGAGCGCGCGGGCAAGGTCCTGGGCCCGCTCGAGGCCTACAAGCGCAAGGACGCGCCCGCCCAAGGCGCCAATCTTTTCGACAAAGACCCCGCCGGCGACGCGCCGAACATTCAGGAGAACTACAAGCACGCCAAGCGCGGCGTCCACTTCTACTTCCGCAACATGCTTCTGCCCATGCAGGAGCGCTTCGCCCAACTCATGGACCTCTCGGCCATGCCGCAGGCTTTCCTACACGGCTCGCCCCACGTTGACAACTACGCCAAGTCCGCGCGCGGCGCGGCCATGGTCGACTTCGACCGCTCGCGCCTGGGGCCCTACGCCTGGGACCTGGCCCGGCTGATGGTTTCGGTCTCCCTGCGCCAGAAAAAGCCCGCCAAAGGGCTCTTGTCCGGCCACGTTCTGCGCCAAATGAAGAAGGGCTATCTTCATGGCCTGCGCCACCCCGACCGTCCGTTCTCCGAGGCGCGCGCCTTGAAGGACAAGGAGCCCAAGAAGGACGAATCCTCGACCGACGCCTACCTCGCCGCGGAGAAAGGCTGGACCCAGGAGATGCGGGCCGATCCGCTGCCGCCCTCCGATCCCAAAATCCAAACGCTCCTGCGCGGCTACTTGGAAAACCGCGGCGAAGAGTCCTTGCTGGACGACTACGTCGTCGAGGAGGCCGGCCGCGGGCAAGGCTCGATGGGCTTTCGGAGCATCTACCTCGCCGTCTTGGCGCCCAAGAATCCGAAGTCGGGGCTGGACCGGATTTTCCTCAACTTCAAGCAAGTCCGGGCCGATCCCGACACGCGCTGGTTCACGAACCCGTACCCCTCGCAGGGCCGCCGCATGATCGAGGCGGGCAATCTCCTCGCTCCCGGCTGGGAGGAGCGCCCCGGCTTCGCGGCCTTGGACGGCGTCGAGTACTACGTGCGGCAGATTCAGCCGCAGAACGCCAAGATGAAGAAGATGCTCGACAAGGAGCAGCAGGAGGATTTCGTCTACGCCGTGGGCACGCAGTTGGGCCGCGCCCACGCGCTTTCGGTCAAAGGATCGCCCGAGGGCATCGAGGCGCACCTGGAGTCCTCCTGGGACGCCTTGACCGACGCCGCGCTCATCATTAGGGACGAAATCGCCGCCGCGCACGCGCGCTACCTCAAAAAGCTCGCGGCCATGGAGAAAGCCGGCGGCCATGGCTCCTGAAGCCGCCGCGCAAAAACGCGTTTCTCTGGGCGGCCTGCTGGGCGGCGTCTTCGTCTCCGAGCTCGCCAACAGCGCGCTCCATCTGGCCCAGCCGCTGCTCATCTTAAAGCTCTCGCGTTCCTTCGGCGACGCGGCGCTCTTCGCCGCCTTCGACACCGCGGTGCACATGGCGGGGACCTTCGCGGGCGGCTGGCCCGCCGACCGCATCGGCGCGCGCCGGCTCCTGATTCTCTCGACGATCCTGCGCGCCGCGGCCCTGGCGCTCATTCCGCTCGCCTGGGCGGCCGGGGTCCTCACGCTGGGCCGCGCCATGGCCGCCTACACGCTCGACGCCTTGGTGCGGGGATTTACGGACACCGCGGTGCACACCGTGCCCTTGGAGCTGGGCGAAAACGACCCCGAGACGCTCGACCTCATCAACTCCCGCTACGAACTGGCCTACGAACTAGGCGGCGTGGCCGGCCCCCTGATGCTGGGCGCCTTCCTGCTCTGGCTCAAAGGAATCGCCGCGCAGGCCGCCGTCCCGGTCGGCTTCGCCGCGGCCGCCCTCATCTTCGCCGCCATTCCCCAGCGTCCGCGTCCGGCCGAGCGCCCGGGCCAAGCCCGCGCCGGCGGAAGCCTTTCGGGCCTGCGGCTGGCGCTTGCGGACAAGACGCTTCTGCTCGCCTGCGTCGGCTTGGCGCTGCTCAATCTCTACCCCTTGCGCAAGCTCTTCTCGGCGTTTTTCGCGAAGGGGCTGCTCCACGCGCCGGCCGCCGCGGGATGGCTGGGCGCCGCCTTCGCGTTGGGTGGCGTCGGCGGGGCGCTTCTCTACGGCCGGTTTCCCGACCTGGGTTCCGCCGCGAAATGGATCGCTCTTGGCGCCGTCGGCTCCGTCAGCTTGGCCGCGGGCTGGATTCCGGGCGGCCTGGCCGTGATGATGGCCGCGGCGTTTTTCTTCTCCCTGGCCAACACGGGGGCCAGGCTCTCTCTCGCGCGCCGGCTTCAGGCGGCGACGCCCTTAGACGCGGCCGGAGGCGTCACGGCCGCCTCGCGCCTGGGCGCCAACGCGGCCTCGGTCCTGCTCAAGGCCCTGATGGGCGCCGCCTTCGCTTTGGGCGCCGGCGTCTACCTCTCGTTCGGCATCGTGGGCGCCGGCGTGGGAGTTTTGGCGCTCGGACAGTTCGTCTTGGCCGCGCGCGTGGCCGCCCAGGACAGCGCTAAAAAAACGGCCGAATCAGCGGGCGGCGGACATTTGGAGCGCGCAGCGGGCCGCGCCCAAGAGCGCGGCGTGGTCGTTTAGCACCACGCGCACCGGAATCGTTTCAAGCACGGGGCTCATCCGGCCCTTGTCCAGAAAGGCCCTCATGAAGGCGGGCTTTCTTAGCTCGCCCAAGATTTTCGGCGCGATGCCGCCGCCCAGGAACACCCCGCCGCGCGCGAGCACCGAGAGCGCCAGGTTTCCGGCCTGCGCGCCGTAGACGGCGACGAAGAGCTCCAGCGCGCGCGCGCAAATCTCCGCGCGGCCACCTAAGGCGGCCTTGGAAATCGCGGCCGAGGGATCTTCCGATTTCATCTCCGCCGTGAGCCAGGCGGGCTCGTGCATCTTCCGGACTTGACGCAAAAAATCATAGATGTTGACGAGGCCCGGGCCCGAGACCACCCGTTCGTAGCTCACCCGCCCGAATTTTCCGCGCAAAAAGGCGAGCAGCGCGGCCTCCTCGTCCGTGCGCGGCGCGAAGTCCGCGTGGCCGCCCTCGGTGGCGACCGGCGTCTTGCGGCCGCCCGCGTCGATGAGCAGGGCCTGGCCCAGGCCCGTGCCCGCGGCGATGAGCGCCTGGTGGCCTGCGGCGCCGGGCGCGCCGGGGTTGAGCGTCGCGAAGTCCTTGTCCGAAAGCTCGGCCAAGCCCCAGGCGTTGGCCTCCAAATCGTTCAAGAGCCGGACCGGCGCGCCGCCCAGAAAGGGCGCGAGGGCGCGGGCGTCGATGTCCCAGGGCAGGTTGGTGGCCTCGACGCGGCCGTCCTTGACCGGGCCCGCCACGCCCAGGCACGCGGACGAGACGTCCGCGCCGTGCTTGGCGGCAAAAGCCTTGAGCGCCGCGCCCAAAGAGTCATAGTCGCGGCTGGGGTAGATGTCCAGCACCGCGGGCTTAAGCGCCGCGCCGGCCGCAAAGAGCGCCAAGCGCGTGTTGGTCCCTCCGACGTCTCCGGCGAGAATCATGGCCGCGGACATGTCCGGCTCCCGCCTCAGCCCAGCGCGCGGCGCAGGGCCTCGGCGAAGACGCCTAGGCTTTTGGCGCCGGGAAGATGCACGCGCAAAATGCGGCGCCCGCGCTGAGAGAGAACCGCGAAATCCCCCCGCGCCTGCGCGGCCTTGACCGCGCCGAAGGCGTACTTTCTGCCGGGAACGGAAACGTCCCGGGCCGGGTCGGCGGTGATCTGCACGAACACGCCCGTGGCCGGCCCGCCCTTGTAGGCCTGGCCGGTCGAATGCTGGAAGCGCGGACCGAAGCCCAAACAGACGGCCGCGCCGGTCTTCTCCAGCAAGGCCCGCCGCGCCGCGTTGAGAATTTTCTCGTGCTCGGGATTCATTTCCAGATAGGCCAGAAGCGCGAAATAGTCGCCCCTGGTCCAGCGCGCGACGTGCGCGCGCAAATATCCGGAGAGCGTGCGCTCGGCGCCGGCCAGGGCCTTGGCCCCGGCCGCGTCCGTGAAAAGCTTGACGCCGCCTTCCTCAAAAATCGGATTCTCGTTCGGAAAGGCGCCCGTCTTCTCGTACTGATCCATGAGCGCCTTGGTTTCGATCTTGCTCGCCTCCACGTCCGGTTGGTTGAACGGATCGATGCCGATGAGGCTGCCGGCCGCGGCCGTGGCGATTTCCCAACGGAAAAACTCCTGCCCGAGATGATAGGCGTCGGCCACGCGCACGCGCACCACCGGATGGCCCGCTTTCCCCAAGGCCTCGGCCTCGGCGTCCTGCGCGGCGTCGGGCGCGCCATCCAGGCGCAGGTAGACGAAGAGCCGGTCGGACCCGTAAACTTTAGGCGAGACCGGGGGCTCCCCATCGACGGGAATGACGCCCTTGCCCTCCTTGCCCGTCGACTCGGCCAAAAGCTGCTCGAGCCAGGCGCCTAAGCCGCGGATGCCAGGCGAGGCGATGAACGTCGCCTTGTCGCGTCCGCGCCGCGCCGCCGTCCCTAGAATCGTCCCGAGAACCGCCCCTGGATTTTCAGCCAGATGGAGCGCCTTGCATGCCTCCTGCATGGCGCGCGCCGTCTCAAGGAATTTGGCGACGTCTAGGCCCATGACCGCAGCCGGAACCATCCCAAAATCGGAGAGCGCGGAGTAGCGGCCGCCGATGGCAGGCTCGCCGTGGAACACGCGCCTGAATCCGCGCTCCTTCGCGATTCTATCGAGCGCGGAGCCCGGATCGGTCACAGCGATAAAATGCGCTCCGGCTTTGCCCTCGCCCAGGGCCTTTTGCGCCGCGGCCCAGAAGTAGTCCATGAGGATGTTGGGCTCGAGCGTGCCGCCGGACTTGCTGGAAACGATGAACAAGGTTTTCCCCGCGTCGATGCGGCGCTCGAAGGAAAGAATCTGTTCCGGATCGGTGGAGTCAAGCACCAGAAGCTGGGGAAAGCCCGGAGCCTTCGCGAAGCTCAGGCGCAGCACCTCGGGGCACAGGCTCGAGCCTCCCATGCCCAAAAGAAGGGCGTGGGAGAATCCGGCCTTTTTGATCTCGCCCTGGAACGCGGAGAACTCCGGAACGCGGGCCCGTTGGCGCTCGATGACGTCGAGCCAGCCCGTCCATTTCGCCTCGTCCGTCCCGGTCCAAAGGCTCGCGTCGCGGGCCCACAAGCGCGCCATCTTTTTGTCGTCCTGCCACTCCCTTAAGGCCCGGGCTGACTCTCCGGCCAGAGGCTCTGGCAGGCGGGCTTCCACGGCGTTGACGTCCAGCGCGGCCGCCACGTCAGGACGGCCGGCCGACGGCGGCGAGCAGCTTGTCGAAGGCGTCGGCGAAGAGCTTGACGCCCTGGGACAGGACATCGTCGGTGATGGCCTTGAGGGAAATCCCCAGTCCCTCCAAAGCCGAGAGCTGAGCTTTGGCCTCGTCCAAGCCCGCGTCCAAGGTCGCGAAGGCGCGGCCGTGGTCGCGGAAGGCGTCCAAGGTCGCGGGCGGAACCGTGTTGACGGTGTCTCGGCCGATGAGCTCCTCGACGTAGATGACGTCCCGGTACTTGGGGTTCTTGGTGCTGGTGCTGGCCCAGAGCAGGCGCTGGGTCATGGCGCCCTTGGCGGCCAGCGCGGTCCAGCGCTTGTCCGCGATGATGTCCTTGTAAAGCGCGTAGGCGAGCTT
Source organism: Elusimicrobiota bacterium (assembly GCA_027451985.1). GTDB lineage: Bacteria > Elusimicrobiota > Elusimicrobia > UBA1565 > UBA9628 > JAGWJU01. The sequence continues at coordinate 29,055 of DAIDHS010000008.1, read as the reverse complement.
CGCGTTGGCGATGGCAGCCTTGCCCATTAGGCCCTCGGCGGTCTTCGCGCGTTTGCCGCCCGCCTTGGCGAGTTCGGAGAGCTTGGCGTCGGCCGCGGTGTCGATGCGGCTGACGAAGAAGCTGGCCACGCCGGCGATGCCCGAGACCTCCTGGCCCTTGGCCGCGCGCTTCTCCAGGCCCGAGACGTAGGCCCAGGCCGCCTTGGCGTAGAGATCGCGGGAAAACAGGAGCGTCACGTTGACGTTGATGCCCTCGGAGATTAAGGTCTCGATGGCGGGGATGCCTTCGGGCGTCCCGGGCACCTTGATCATGAGGTTTTCCTTGCCGACGGCCTTCCAGAGCCGGCGCGCCTCGGCCAGCGTGCCTTTGGTGTCGCGGGCGAGATAGGGGGAAACCTCCATGCTGACGTAGCCGTCCCGGCGCTTGGTCTTGTCGTAGACCGGGCGCAGGGCGTCGGCGGCGGCGCGGATGTCTTGGATGGCCACGGCCTCGTAGATGTCCATGGCGGAGAGGCCCGGCTTGGCTTTCAACTCCCGCAGCGTAGGCGCGTAGTCCGGGCTGTCCGCGATGGCCTTTTCGAAAATCGAAGGGTTGGAGGTGAGCCCGGCCAGGCCGTCCTCGTCCACCAGACGCTCGAGCTTGCCGGTCGCCATCAGATCGCGCCGAATGTAGTCGAGCCAGACCGACTGGCCCAGGGCCGAAAGGGCCTTGAGCGGGTTAGCGGCCTTGGCGGCCGGAGCGGATTTCGTTTGAGCCATGAATTCCTCCTGCGGGGCGGTCTTAACAACCTCGATCTTGACAAGATCGGGACCCCAGCTATACTTATTTTATATTTTTGCGCGCGAGAGGAACCGGTTCTTTCCCGTTCGGACGAAGATTCGCGACTTTTCCGCGGCGCAGCAGAGTGAGCTAAATATTGAACGACGCCGCGCCACCCTCCCCCTCGCGGGCGGAAGATTTTTCCGCCCCCGCGCGCCGGCGCCTTTGCGACGCAGCGCGGCGAGAGCGAAAAGGCCCCATCCGGTGCTGACCCGCCACCGGCTGGCCTTCGCCGCGCTGCTGGCTTTATCTTATCTTCCCGCGCAAACAGTCCTTTGGGCGCAGTTCTCGACGCCCTACGACCCGGACTTCTCCTCTCCACAGCAAAGCCAGACCCAAAGCTCCTCGGTTCAGAGCTCCTCCCAGTCCGCGCCGACCGTGCTCCAGGTTTCGCCCGCGGCCATCAAGAATGCGGGGCCGATGGTGCTGATGTCAACCGAGGTCATCGCGAGCCTGTTCGAGCAGCCCGCCTCAAGCGCCAGCGCCCCGGCGCCGGTGAGCTTCTCCAAGTTCATCGAGACCCTGCCGCCCATCGCCTACACGCAGAGGGAGTACAACGCGGCGCGGCAGAACGAGGAGCAGCGCGAGCACCAGCAGGAGCTGCGCGAGCAGGAGGCCGAGTTCTTCGCCCAGCAGGGCTTGGCCATCTCGACCGGCGTGCCCAACCCTCCGCCGCCGGAGCTGGAACTCCCCACCTACGGCACCAGCCTCTCGGTCACGGGCCGCAAAGTGGTCGGGGTATCCTACACCGAGAAGCGCTTCCTGCATTCCCAGAACGCGACCGGGCAGCCCGCGGTCACCAACGCGCTGCAGATCAACCAGCAGCTGCAGCTGCGCATGCAGGGCAAAATCGGCCCCAAGATCACCGTCAACGTGGATTACGACGACACCCAGCAGAACCACCAGGACATCTCGGTGGTCTACACCGGAGACCCCAACGAGGTCGTTCAGAACGTCTCCTTCGGCGACATCGATTTGTCCCTGCCCTCGACAGAATTCGTCTCCTACGACAAGCAGCTCTTCGGCATCCGGGGCGACTTCCAGTACAAGGGCGCGCGCTTTACGGCGATTGCCAGCCGCACGCAGGGCGTCACGCACACCAAGCAGTTCGTCGGCAACACCCAGTTCGTCACCGAGGACCTCCCGGACACCTCCTACATCCGCTACACCTACTACGACCTGACCTTCGGAAACTCGGTGCGCCTGCCCATCAAGCAGGGCAGCGAGCGGGTCTACCTTTCCAACCAGAACATCACCCAGGTCAACGCCAACAACGTCACCCTGACGGCCGAGGACCTGGCCGTGCACAGCTCCACCTACACCGGCAGCTTCATCCAGCTCTCCCCGGGCTCGGACTACATCATGGACTACGTCCACGGCACCATCCAGTTCCGGGTGCCGCGCCAGCCGGGCGACGTGGTGGCCGTCGACTTCACGGACGCCTCGGGGAACACCGTCTCGGTCGAGGCGTCCAGCAGCAGCGTGGCCACCAACGCCTCCCTAGGCCAGCCGCAGTGCTACGACAACCCCAGCACGGGACAGACCACCAGCGTCATCGGCGCGGCTCCGGCCGGATACACCCTGCCCTGCCCCGTGCTCATCAAGACCTCCGGGGACATCTACATCTCCACGCCTACGGAATCCGGCTGGGACCGGGAGATGAAGACCTTCTACAACCTGGGCCAGACCGACATCGTCAACGACAACGGCCACGGCAACTTCATCCTGAAAGTGCTCGATCCGACGACGCGCAACGAAGTGGGCTCAAGCCTCAACCCCCAGCAGATCTACCCCCAGACCATCAACATGGATTTCGCCGACGGCATCGTCCAGCTGCAGCAGCCCTTCGCCGCGGTCGGGGACTCGGCCACCGTGGACCCGCAGATTTACGCCCAGACGCCCATCTCCGAGCGCATCATCCACGCGGAGTTCAGCTACCGCTTCAAGACCTTCACTTTGGAGCCCAACATCGTGCCGCAGTCGGAAATCGTGCTCCTGGACAACCAGAAGCTCAACCGCAACGTGGACTACTACATCGACTACAACGGCGGCTTCATCACCTTCTTCAACCCCGACCGCATCCAGCCCAACTCGACCATCGACATCAGCTACGAAGTCGCCGCTTTCGGCGGCATCTCCAACACCTCGCTCCTGGGCGGACGCCTGTCCTACGACTTCAACCGGCACTTCAGCATCGGAACGACTCTCCTCTACCAGGCCGGATCCAAGTCCCCGACCACGCCCGACATCACCGACTTGTCGCAAAGCCTCATGGTCTACGACTTCAACACGGCGCTCAAGGACATAGACGTCATTCCCGGCGCCCTGCATGCCACTAATTTGAGCGCCGAGGTGGCGCAGAGCCGCCAGCAGTTCAATTTGAACAGCTACGCCATCATCGACAACATGGAGGGCATCTCGCAGGAGAACGACGCCGATCTCTTCTACGGCTCGTGGGACATCGCCACGAACCCCACCTGCAACAGCCTCTCGCCCACGGCGAGCGGCAATTTGACCACAGCATGCACCGGCAATCCGTCAGACACGGGGCCGACCGACCCGAACAGACTCAGCTGGTATAACGAAAGCGTCCCCATCCTAAACATCACCCCCAACGCCCAGGCCAACTCCGGGCAGACCCAAAACGTGCTCGACTTGAAGTATGACTTTTCCGATCCCTATTCCCAGGAGCAGTCCATCACCTTCCCCTTCTCCACCACGGGCCTAGACTTCTCACAGAAGACCATCCTGCAAATCGTCATGCTGGGAGACAACTCGAACAACTACCTCAACATCCGCCTGGGCGGCATCAGCGACGACATGGACGGCACGGGCGGCACCACACTCTATTGCGCCAACGGCACCATCATCACCGGCGCGGCCAAGACCGAGGACTTGAACTGCAACGGGGTTTTGGATCCCGGCGAGGACATCGGCTGGCTCTACTACTACCCGCAAACGGCCATCACCTTCGGCGGCACGACCTATCCGCCGGGCAGCCTTTCCCTGCGCATCGGCGCCAACAACGGCCGCATCGACTCGGAGGACCTCTACGGCACGGGCGTTTTGAAGCCCGACGACGGCCTGGGCGACAACTTCGGCTACGTGAGGTCGCTCAATCCGTCGTTCTCCCAGAACGCCAACTGCTCAATCAGCGGCGCCAACTGCCTTGAGGACTCCAGCGGCACCATCCACGACAACATCGACTTCAACGGCGCGACCACGGGCCCGGGCTGGATGGTGCTGGACATTCCCTTGAACATCTCGACCGCCAACGCCAGCGCCTGGACCAACATCAAGAACATCACCATCTCGGTCCTGCACAACGACAACGACGCCTCCAGCGGCATCTTGAAGTTTGCCAAAATCGCGGTGTTGGGCCAGACCTGGCTCAACGGATCGCCCATCGACCCCGCAACCAACAATCCTCCCATCGCGGGCGAAAACATGCTTATCGAGCCAATCAACAACGCCACCAACCCCAACTACATCCCCATCTACAACGCCGGCGGCGACGCGGAGGCGGTCTTCAACGAACTCTACGGCAGTTTGGCCAACCTCCAGCAGCAGTCCAACACCCAGAACGTCCAGGAGCAGGCGCTTGAATTGCAGTACAACGGACTTTCAGTGGAGGAGCCCCAATACAACACGACCGGCAGCACGGTCAGCGCCGTGGTGGTCACCAAGCGGGTCTTCACGCCCGCCATCGACATGAGCCAGCACCAGGAGTTGGATTTCCTCGTCTACGGAAACGCGCAGGCCGGCAACAGCGCCACCTGCGCCAGCGGCAACGCGGACTGCCACAACAACATCTTCTTCCTGCGCGCCGGCACGGACCAAAACTTCTACGAAGTCGACGTGCCCATCACCTTCACGGGCTGGAAGCTCATCAAAGTCGATCAGCTCTTGAACGCCTTCCGCGTCGCGCAGAGCTGGAGCGCGGACGGATCGGATCCGCCGGGAACCGTCATCGTCAGCAGCGGCGTGCCCAACCTCCAGCAGGTCTCGGAGTTGGTGGCCGGCGTCAAGCTTTCCAGCTACACCTTCGACGCCAACGCCCAGCCCACCGGGCCGTCGCAGTACTGGCACTTGACCGCCCCGCCCGGCGGCGCCGTAGGAGCCGAGGGCTCGGAATCCCTCTACCTTGACGAAATCTTCCTGGCCAAGCCCGTCACGCGCGTGGGCAACGCCTACGACTTCCAAGGCGACTTCTCCGTGCCCAATTGGGGCACCTTCGGCGCCAAGTCGCGCTACGTGGACCGCAACTTCCAGACTCCGACCTCGGTGGTCTCAAACCAGGACAACGAGCTCGACAACGCCTACATGAACGTCACGCGCCTGCGCTACTTTCCCATGAGCTTCAACGTCTCCCGCGCGGTCGTCAACACCCCCGACGTCGCGCAGACCGGCAGCCTGTCCAATTTCGTGAACCTCCTGCAGGAAGGCAAGGTCACCACCTGGAACGGCAGCGCGCAGGGCACCTTCAACCTGGGCGCCCTGCCGCAGGTGACCTTGGGCTACACGCGCAACGTCATCAACTACGATCTCCTGGGGCGGACCGACGACCGGCAGACCTACACCTCGGCCCTGCAGTACGGCGTGCCCACGCAGAGCCACTTTTTGCCGCGCACCGTGAACCTGACCTACTCCTATTCCAAATACAGCGTCAACTACAACTCGCTCGCAGTCCTGGAACAGCCCGGCAACGACAACACCACGGACATCACCAACACCTACGGCGCGAAGCTCGATTTCGTGCCCTGGACAGGATCCTCCTTCGATCCGAACTACGCGCTGACCACCGTCACCGAGAAGCGCCAGAACTTCAGCTCCGGCCAAGGCCAGGACTTCAGCTACCCGCTCTCCTTGAACCAGACCGCGGGATTCACCTCCAATTTCCGCATCAACCGCTGGCTTAACCCGCAGGTCAACTACAACATCAATACCATCTCGCAGGCGAACGTCAGCACCACCAGCATCGTCGTCGGCCTCTCGACCTACACCTTCAGCTACGGCGACCTGCAGACCATCACGCGCAACTCCAACGGCGCCGTCACGCTTCCCATCGACTTCAGCCAGATCGCGCCCAACTCGAAGCTCTTGAAGACCCTGGACATCGTCAACGGCTACCAGCTCCAAGACGGCGACGTGTGGAACAACGTCGAGCGCGGCTTGAACCCCATGGGAGATCTCTGGATCCGCTCGGGCCTGCGCCCCAACAACCCCGCGGCCATCCTGCAGACCCAGACCCTGCAGGACACCGTCAACTCCACCCAGCGCTGGCTGCCTCTGCAGAACTACGGCTTGAAAGGCCGCTGGGCGCCCCTAAAAACCCTCTCCATCGCCAACAACTACGTCTACAGCATGCAGCGGGGGCAGACCACCAACACGCCGTCCCGCGTCATCTCGACGACCCTGCCGGACCTGCTCATGAACATGAGCCAATTGGAACAGATGCTGAACACCAAGTCCTGGATGCAGAACACCCAGATGGACTTTCGCTTCACGGCGCACCGCACCTTGACCGAGGGGCAGAGCCTGGCCACGGATCAGTCCTACAGCATGGACCTGCGCAGCATGCTCTTCAGGAAGTACGACAGCCTTATCAGCGCCAACATCCGCAACTCCAACAGCTCGAGCCTCGTCGCGGACGTCAACACGCAGATCACCGGCCACCAGGACGCCACGGTACAGACCACCTTCAACGCGGGCAAGTTCTCGCTCACGCCCAAGGTCGTCTATAACCACGACACCAACGAGAACGGGCTGGGGGTCTACTCCCAGAACGACACGGACGTCACGCCAAGCCTCATCAGCCGCGCGGACATCAGCATGCCCAAGGGGCTCTACATCCCGCTCCTGATGAAGTCGCCGCTTTTGTTCATCAACCGCGTCATCTGGACCAACACGCTCTCCATGGACTACAAGTACTCCCCCGTGACCGCGGCCAACGACTTCGAGCTCTTCAGCTACAACACCAGCGCGGACTACCAGATCGCGCAGAACCTGCGCCTGACCCTGAACGGCGCCATGGCCGCGCAGCTCGACCGCTACATCAAGACCAACGACTACATCTCCATCCAGTTCGGCACGAACCTGACCTTCCAGTTCTAGGCGGTTGCGGGAGGCGGCTTGCCCAATAAATTCATGGTCGGCGCTTCGGAAGGCCCGAGCGCGGGGGATGAGCCCCCGCCGCCGACGCTCCCGCTTTATCCAAAATCGCGGGAACCTTTGGGCGCCCCGGCTCGTATCATGGGCATGGATGCCGCGCGCTTGAAAGGCCTGCTGCTCGATCTCCTTTGGCCGCAGACTTGCGCGCATTGCCGCCGCGATCTGCCGCGCGGCTGGGACGATCCGCTCTGCGCCGCGTGCCTGCTCCGCCTGCGGCCCGTGGACCGGCCCTGGTGCGCGCGCTGCGGCGTTCCCGATTCCGGCGGCCGGCTCTGCGCCTCCTGCCGCGCGGACGCGTCCGCCTGCCGGATGATCCGCGCCGCGAGCCTTTACCGCGAGGCGTCGGTCTCCCTCATCCACGCCTTCAAGTACCGCGGGCGAAAGTCTGCCGCGCTCTGGGCTGGCGGCTACATGGCCCGCGCCTGGGCGCGCTGTCCCGAGCTGGGCCGGCCGGACGTCCTGATTCCCGTGCCTCTGCACCGCCGCAGGCTGGCCGAGCGGGGCTACAACCAGGCCGAACTCCTCGCCCAGGCTCTGGGGCAAAGCGCGGGCCTTCCGGTGATGGAGCGCGGGCTTGCGCGCCTCAAGAACACCAAGCCGCAGTGGGCGCTGGGCCGCAAAAAGCGCCTGGAAAACTTAGCGGGAGCCTTCGCGGCCGACGCCGCGCTCTTTAGGGGCCTGCGCGTGCTCCTTATAGACGACGTCTGCACGACCGGGGCCTCGTTGGAGGAGTGCGCCCGGTCCCTGCGCCGCGCGGGCGCGCGAGACGTCTCGGCCTACGCCTTCGCGCGGGAACTTTAAGATCGAGAAGCCGGGATCAAATCCCAAACAACCGGAACGCGGCGACTTTGAGCGGGTCCAGGGCCAAAATGAAAACCATGGAGAACGCCGCGCAGGCGGCCACTTGGCGCCACGGCAAGGCGGGAACGAAAATGCCGCACGCGCCCAGCAGGCTAAAAGCCGCGATCGCGGCGGCGCTCGATGCCAGCAAGGCCTTCCCGGGAACGGACGACCAGAAGAATCTCCTTTCCCGGACGCTCAGCACCCTGAATTGGCTGGTGATGACCAGCGTCAGCATCATCAAAGTCTGAAGATGAGGCGGATCGAGGCGAAAATACCGGCGTCCGGCCAGCAAGGCGGCGACGCCCTCGATGACCAGAAAGCCGCCGATAATCAGCGAGGCGAGGGTGATGTTCTTGACTCTCCAATGGTTGGGCGCGGCCGTGCTCTTGACGTTATCCGTAGCCAAGGACATCGTGACGAAGTCGTTGGCGAAAACCAAAAGCGCCATGTCGAGCAGCGAGAGGACCATCGAGCGCAGCATGAAAAAGCCCACGGTCAAAACGCCGACCACCTGAATGACCTTCGTCACCTTGTTGATCACCCAAGTCAGCATCCGCTGGTGCGTCTCGCGGCTGCGCTTGATGGCTTCAACGATGACGCTTACGCCCGGCTCGGTCAAAACGACGGCCGCGGACGCCTTCGCCACGTCCGCGGCGTTGCTGACCGCGATGCCCATCTCCGCCTGCTTCAAGGCCGGCGCGTCGTTGACGCCGTCGCCCGTCATTCCGACCATGAGGCCTTGAGACTGGAGCAGCTTGACGATTTTAAACTTATCCTCGGGATATATCCCGGCGAATCCGTCGCTGGCCGCCGCCTTCCGCGCTTGCTCGACGGCGCTCAAGCCCTCAAGGTCCGCGAGGCGGATGATGTTCTCTCCCAGCCCGACTTGGCGCGCGATCTCGCGCGCGATGGGCAGGCTGTCGCCCGTGAGCATCATCGGTTTGATCCCCAGGCCGCGCATCTCTTCGATCATCATCCTCGAATCGGGGCGGGCCGGATCGGATAGGGACAAAAGCCCCAGGAAATCCAGCCGCTCCGAGCTTTCTCCCGCGCTCTGGGCGACGGCGAGAGTGCGGTATCCCTTGGCGGCGAGCTCATCGATGCGCCGGTAGGCCTCCGCGATTTCTTCCGCAGGCGCGTCGACGCAAAGCTCCAGCACTGTCGCGGCCGCCCCTTTCACGACCCTGCGGCGGACGCCGCCGTCATCGATCAGAGCCTCCGTACGGCGCGTCGCCGGACTAAACGGCGTATAGCCGATCTGCAGCGCCGGAGCCGAAGCGAGGCCGCGCTTTTTCGCGCAATCAAGAACCGCCAAATCAATCGGATCCATCCCTTCCGCGCGCGACGCCAGCGCCGCGGCGCGAATAACCTCGGCATCCGAGCGGCCGCGCGCCGGCGCGCATTCGGCCACGGAAAGGCTGTTTTGCGTGATGGTTCCGGTCTTGTCGAGGCAGAGCACGCTGATGGACGCGGCGTCTTCGATGGAGTCGAGCCGGGCGACCAGAATGCCCTCGTCGCCCAGGCGCATCGCGGCGGCCGATTGCACGATGGTAAGGACGGCGGGCAGAGCCACGGGTACGGCCCCCATCAGGAAGATGACCACGAAGGTCATGATGACGACTGGGCCGACGTGGATGGTCCAGGCGTAAGCGGCCACCGCGATCGAGGCGGCCACGCCCACGAACATCATGTCGCGGACTACCGCCAGCATGACTTCCTCCTGGTGCGACTTCGGCTTGGCGATCTTGACCAACTCCGCGGTCCGGCCGAAGTAGGTGAGCGCGCCCGTGTTGACCACGACGCAGCGCGCCTCCCCCCGCCGCACGACCGATCCGGAGTACGCGATTCCAGAAGCTTGCCGCTCCACGGGCAAAGACTCTCCTGTCAGCGCGGACTCATCGAGCGACACGTCGCCGGAGAGAATCTTGGCGTCGGCCGGCACGATGTCGCCCAACCGCAGGATCAGCACGTCGCCCGGGACAAGATCTCCGGCCTCGATCAGCGACCACGCGCCGTCGCGGAGAGTCCTAGCCTTGATCGCAAGGCGCTTTTTGAGCAATTCAACGGCTTTTTGGGAGCCGCGCGAATGGACGAATCCGATGACGGCGTTGATGGTCAGCAGAAAAAAAATGATGGCGGCTTCTAGCTCGTGCCCCAGAAACATCGAGAGCGTCATGGCCAGTTCCAAAAGCCACGGCATCGGGCCCCAATAGCGAGAGATGAACTCAAGGAAAGGATTCGCCTTTCTTTCTTCGATGGCGTTGCGGCCGTAGCGCCCGAGCCGCTCCGAAGCCTGCGCTCCGCTCAAGCCGAGGGAGCTGGACTCCACAAGACGAAACGTCTCCTCGATGGAGGCCTTCAGGTAGTCGGAGGTAGGTGAGTATGGCATGCGGGCCGCCGCCGGGGCTAGAGGCCTAAAAGTTTTTTCCACCATGGTTTGGGTGCGGAAACGCCTTCGCCGCCTTCGGCGGCTTGGATAAAGACCGGCAGCGTGAACAAAAACGTCGCGCCCTTGCCCGCGTCGCTCTCAAGCCACAGTTTGCCCTGCTGGAGATGCACCAGGGCCTTGGCGATGGAAAGGCCCAGGCCCGTGCCGCCCGGGTGGAGCTCCCCCGCGGCGATTTGCACGAACTTGTCGAAGACCTTGTCCTGCTGGTTTTTCGGGATGCCCGGGCCCGTGTCCGAAACCGAGAAGCGCACGCGGCGGCCGTCCTCGGGGTCCAAGCCCAAGCGCAAAACGATGGAGCCGCCGTTGGGCGTGAACTTGATGGCGTTGGAGAGAAGGTTGATGAGCACCTGGACGGTCCGGGGGCCGTCGGCGCGCACGGGCGGCAGGTCGGGCGCAATCTCGCAGGAAAGCCGCAGGCTCTTTTTTTGAGCCCAGGCGGCAAGGCTCTCCGCAGCCTCCTTGGCCAGCGCGGCGGCGTCCGCCTTGCCGGAGCGAACCTCCATCTGCCCGGCCTCGATTTTGGAAAAATCCAGGATGCTGGTGATGAGGTCGGCCAGGCGGTCGGTGTTCTTGACCGCAGTTGAGAGCATGCGGCCGTGCTCGGCTTGGAGCTTGGGCGCGGCCTCGCCCTCCAAGATTTCCAGCGCCGCCCGGATGGAGGATAAGGGCGAGCGCAGCTCGTGGGTGACGTGGGCGACGAACTCCCGCTGCATGCGCTCCATCTCCCGGAACTTGGCCGCGTCCGTGGGGCCCGCGACCACTCCGACGATTTTTCCGGCCTCGGTCTGAACCACGGCGCCGGAGGCCTGCACGCTGCGGCGCAAATCCGGGGGCGCGGCCGTGCGCGTCCGGACGTCGACGGCCCGATCTGAGGGGATTAAAAGCTCCGCGGCCAACGTGACGACTTGGTTTTCCCCCGCCTTCTCGATGATGGGCAGGCCCGCCGCCTGGGATAGCGGCTGGCCCCAAACCTGCTCGGCCACGGGGTTCATCATGAGGATTTTCCCCTGCTCGTCGACCACGATGACGCCGTCAACGGCCTGGTGGAGAACCCCCTCGGTGCGCGCCTGCTCGTTCTCGACGCGGGTCTTGGCTTCCCGCAGGGGCTTGGTGGCCTCGTCGACTCGGCGGCGGATGTCCTGCTCCAGAAGCCCGGCCACGGTCTCGCGGATTTTTTCCCGCTGGCCCGGGTCCGCGACCGCGCGCGCGATCAAGGAACGCATCGCGCCGTCCAAAGTTTTTTCGCCGGCCAAGCGCGGCGCGAACTCCGCGTCCGTGCCCTCGGCGGCGCCCGCCTCAAAGGCCTGCGCGCCCTCTTGGGCCCCGCCCGGCCCCGGGCCCGCGCCTAGTCCCGGACCAGCCCCCGCGCCGGCGCCTCCCAATCCCGGCCGGCCGCCTTGGCCCGAGCCCGCGTTGACCCTGGCGTAGACCGCCTCGTCCACGACGATGTGCTCGACGCCCTTCTTGGACAAATAGTCCTTGGGCGAGACCCCGCCCAGGGCTTCGCGGCGCAGGGCGGAGAGCTCGCAGAAAGCCTCCAACTCGTTCATGCGCAGGCCCGGCTTGAAAGTGAGCGTCCCCACCCTCAGGCGCTCAAAAAATCCGGGCACGGCGCTGGGAACCTTGGCGGAGAGGCCGATCATGCGGCCGTTGGCGATGATTTTGCCCTGGGTGATGGAGAAGGAGATGTCCGCGCCGCCGCTCTCGCGCTCCGCGGCCTCCAAGGCGCCAAAGGCGATTTTCAAGGTTTCCCCGACCGCGGGGTGGCCGATGCGGTAGAGGCTCATCTGGCCCAGGGCCTTGCCGATGGCCTTCAAGGCCTCCAGGCACTGCTCCTGCCAGCGGGCCTCCTCGGCCATTAAAGTTTTTCCACCCGCGGGCCGGACGGCACGGCGTTGCGGGCGTCGAAGACGCGGCGGGAGAGGCGGGCGACCAAGCCGTAGTCGACGCCCCGATGGGCGGTCAAGACCGCGGCGCAGTCCGCGCCGCGGAGCAAAGACGCCGTCAGCGGCTTGGATTTGAGCAGGCGGCCGTCTAAACGCAGGGACGGCACGTGCGGATCGTGGTAGATCACCCGCGCCTTGGCCTCCAAAAGCAGGTGCATGACGTCTAAAGAAGGCGATTCCCGGTAGTCGGCGGTGCCCGCCTTGTAGGCCACGCCCAAAACCAGAATCAGGCTGCCGTTGAGGGGCTTCTTGTCCTTATTAAGGAGAGCGGCCACGCGCTCGACCACGTGGGCGGGCATGGATCCGTTGATGGCCGAGGCCAGCTCGATGAAGCGCGGCTCGAAGTTGAGCGTGCGCATCTTCCAGGCCAGAAGCTTGGGGTCCTTGGGGATGCAGTGGCCGCCGATGCCGGGGCCGGGGTAAAAGGGCATGAAGCCGAAGGGCTTGGTGGCCGCGGCGGACAAGACCTCCCAGACGTCCAGGCCCAGGCGGTGGCAGATGAGCGCCATCTCGTTGACCAAGGCGATGTTGACCGAGCGAAAGGAGTTCTCCAGGAGCTTCACGACCTCGGCCGCGCGCGAGCTCGACACCGGCACGACCTTCTCGCCTAAAATCTGCGCGTAGGCCAAAGAGGCCAGGCGGGTCGACTCGGCGTCCGCGCCGCCGACCACCTTGGGAGTGTTGGCGATGCCGTAGCTCCTATTGCCCGGATCGACGCGCTCGGGCGAGAAGGCCAGGAAAAAATCGCGGCCCAGCTTGCGGCCGCCCTCGGCCAGAATGGGCAAAATCCAGTCCTGGGTCACACCCGGGAACACCGTGCTCTCGATGACCACCAGCCGCCCCTTGCGCGCGTGGCGGCGCAGGAGCTTGGCCGCCTCGGTGATGGGGGCCAAGTTGGGCTCGCCGGTCTTGCGCAGCGGCGTCTGCACGCAGACGAAGACCGCGTCGCAGCCGGCCAGGGTGTCAAACCCGCCGTGGGCCCTAAAGAGCCCGTTTTTGGAGAAGCGCGCGACGTCGGCGGAGGACACGTCGTCTACGTAGGAGCGCCCGGCCTTCAAGGCGGCCAGGCGCGGCCGGCTGATCTCGTAGCCGTCGACGCGGAAGCCCTTGCGGCAAAATTCCATGGCCAGCGGCAGGCCCACGTAGCCCAGGCCCACCACCCCGATGCGCGCGGATTTGTTCTTTAGCCGCCGATCTAATTCCATGGCGTGGGTATTTTATCTTAATGAAACCGCGTTCTTGCAAGCACGGGGATTTTTTGGGAGAATGTCCCGGCATGAAAAAAATCAACGTCTGCGTCGTCGGGTCGGGATACGTCGGACTAGTGACCGGCTGCTGCCTGGCGGAAATCGGCCACAACGTCGTCTGCGTGGACTCGGACCCTAAAAAACTCGCCGCCCTTAAGAAAGGCCGCGTGCCCATTTACGAGCCGGGCTTGGAAGAGCTTTTCAAGAAAAACATCAAGGCCGGACGCCTCGGTTTTTGCGCTTCTATTAAGGAAGGCATGGATTTCAAGGGACGCCGCGCGCAAATCGCCTTCATCGCGGTCGGCACGCCCCCCCGGCCGGACGGCTCGGCCGACCTCTCGGCCGTGGAAGCCGTGGCCGCGGAAATCGCGCGCAACATCAAGGACTACGTGGTCGTGGTCGACAAGTCGACCGTGCCGGTCGAGACCGGCGACTGGGTGTCCAAGACCATCGCACGCATCCACAAGAAGGGCGCGCCCTACGACGTGGTCTCGAACCCCGAGTTTTTGAGCGAAGGCTCGGCCGTGGAGGATTTCTTGAAGCCCGACCGCGTCGTCATCGGAACCTCCTCCCCGCGGGCCGAGACGCTCATGCGCGACCTCTACGCCCCTTTGAAGGCCACGGTGCTGGCCACCGACGTCAAGAGCGCGGAAATCATCAAGCACGCCTCCAACTCCTTTTTGGCCACCAAAATCTCCTACATCAACGCGGTCTCCATTCTCTGCGAGAAGGTGGGCGCCGACGTCACCGAGGTCGCGCGCGGCATGGGCCTGGACCGCCGCATCGGCCCCATGTTCCTGCGCCCGGGCGTGGGCTTCGGCGGCTTTTGCTTTCCCAAGGACCTGGAGGCCTTCTACTGGATCAGCAAGCAGAAGGGCTACGACTTCACGCTCTTGAAATCCGTCAAGGACATCAACGAGTACCAGAAGGGCTGGATTGTGCGGAAGATTTCCGAAAACCTCTGGAACCTGGAGGGCAAGACCGTGGCGGTGCTGGGCCTGTCCTTCAAGCCCAACACCGACGACATGCGCTTTGCGCCGAGCGTGGACATCATCGCGGGCTTGAAGGCCCGGGGCATGAAAGTGCGCGCCTGCGACCCGGTCGCCGAGGAGAGGGCGCGCGCTCTTCCGGAGTTAAAGGGCGTGACGCTCTGCAAGGACCCTTACGAGTGCGCCAAGGGCGCCGACGCTTTGGCCCTGGTCACCGAGTGGCCCCTGTTCAAAGATTTGGATCCCAAGCGCCTGGAGAAAATCATGCGCGTGCCGCTGGTCTTGGACGGCCGCAACGCCCTTGACCCCGGGAAGTTCCGCCGCGCGGGCTTCACCTACTGCAGCGTGGGGCGGCCTTGAGACTCGTCATCACCGGCGGCGCCGGATTTTTGGGCAGCCACCTGGCCGAGCGCTTCCTGGGCCAGGGCCACGCGGTCACGGTGCTGGACAACCTCTTGACCGGGCGCCTGGAGAACATCGAGCCGCTCTTCGGCCGGCCGGGATTCACCTTCGTCAAGCAGGACGTGACCAACTTCATCCACGTGCCCGGCAAGGTGGACGCCGTGCTCCATTTCGCCAGCCCCGCGAGCCCGGACGACTACGCCAAGTACCCCATCCCGACCCTGAAGGTGGGCGCCTTGGGCACGCACAAGGCGCTGGGCCTGGCCAAGGACAAGAAGGCCATCTTCATGATCGCGTCCACCTCTGAAATCTACGGCGACCCTCTGGTGACCCCGCAAAAAGAGGACTACTGGGGCAACGTCAACCCCATCGGCCCGCGCGGCGTCTACGACGAGGCCAAGCGCTTCGCCGAAGCCATGACCATGGCGTATCACCGCTACCACAAGATGCCGGTGCGCATCCTGCGCATCTTCAACACCTACGGCCCGCGCATGCGCAAGAACGACGGACGCGCCGTGCCCAATTTCATCACCCAGGCGCTTAAGAACAAGCCCATCACGGTCTACGGCCGCGGTAACCAGACCCGCAGCCTCTGCTACGTCTCGGACCTGGTCGCCGGCATCGACGCTTTGCTGCACTCGAACATCAACACGCCGGTCAACATCGGCAACCCGCGGGAGCTGACCATTCTCTCCATCGCCAAGCTCATCAAGAAGCTCACGGGCTCGCGTTCGGCCATCGTGCACAAGCCGCTGCCGACCGACGACCCCAAGGTGCGGCGGCCGGACATCGCGCTGGCCAAGCGCGAGCTCAAGTGGCAACCGCGCGTCTCCCTGGAAGAAGGCTTGAAAGCCACCATCGAGTACTTCCGCTCCTAAGGCGGAGCGCGCGTGCTCTCCATCCTCATCCCCTGCCTCAACGAGGAAGAAAACATCCGCCGGTTTCCGGAGGCGCTTTTTCCCGCGCTCAAAAGCCTGGGCGCCGGCTTTGAGGTGGTGCTCGTCGACGACGGCTCCGCGGACGGGACTTGGCCGGAGATGGAGCGCCTGGCCGCCGCGCGCTCAGACGTGCGCGCCGAGCGCCATCCCAAAAACCTCGGTCTGGGCGCGGCGCTCTCCACCGGCTTTGCGGCCTGCCGCGGCGAGTGGATCGCGGTCTTGGACGCCGATTTGACCTTCGCGCCAAAAGACATCGCCAAACTCCTGGCCCGGCAGAAAGAGACCGGCGCGGACATGGTCTCGGGCTCGCCCTTTTTGTGCCCAGCGGCGCCCGGGTCCTGGCGCCGGCGCGTCCCCAGCCGCGTCATCAACGCGATTTACGGCGCGCTGCTCGACTCCCGCCTTACCTCCTACACGCCCGTCTTTAGGCTCTACCGCGCCCAAGCGGTCAAAACATTGAAGCTGCAAAGCCGCGGCTTCGAAATCAACGCGGAAATCGCCGCGGCCTTCGTGCGCGCGGGGCTTTTAGTCGCCGAGGCGCCCGCGGCGCTCGCCGTCAGGACTTGCGGCCGCTCCAAATTGAGCGCCGGCCGCGAGCTGGCCCGGCACGCACGGCTCATGGGGCGGATTTTAGCCCACGCGGGCATTGTTTGATACAATAGGCTCAAGATGATGCCTGCTCTTGGCGATCCATCGAATCCCCTGCGCGTTGCCGTCGTCGGAGCCGGACCTTCCGGATTTTACGCCGCCGAGGCCCTTTTAAAGCAGAAAGACCTGGCCGTCCGCGTCGACCTCTTCGAGCGCCTGCCCACGCCCTACGGTCTCGTGCGCGGCGGCGTGGCGCCCGACCATCAGAAGATCAAAAACGTCGCTTTGGTCTACGAGAAAATCGCGGGCCTGCCGGGCTTTCGCTTCTTCGGCAACGTGAAGCTGGGCCAAGACCTCTCGGCCCAGGACCTGGCCGCGCGCTACCACCAGGTGGTCTACGCGGTCGGCAACGAGTCGGACCGCAAGATGGGCATCCCCGGCGAGAACCTGGCCGGCAGCCACTCGGCCACCGAGTTCGTGGGCTGGTACAACGCGCACCCCGATTTCCGGGACCGGCATTTCGATTTGTCCTGCGAGAGCGCGGTCATCGTGGGCCTGGGCAACGTCGCCATGGACGTGGCGCGCATCCTGGCCCAGGACCCGCAGAACCTGCGCTCGACCGACATCGCCGGCTGCGCCTTGGACGCGCTCATGAAGAGCCGCATCAAGACGATTTACCTTTTGGGCCGCCGCGGCCCGGCCGAAGCCGCCTACTCGCCCCAGGAAATCCGCGACCTGGGCGAGCTCGCTTCGGCCGACTTGGTGGTCAAGCCCGAGGAGGCCGCCGTGGCCGAGGCCTCCAGGCCCCTTTTGGCGGACCCCGAGGCGCGCAAGAACGCGGACTACGCGCTGGAAAAGTCGCGTGCGGGAGACGGGGCCAAGCCCAAGAAGATCCGCCTGCGCTTTTGCGTCTCGCCGGTTGAAGTCGTCGGCGAGGGCGGCCGCGTGAAGGCCGTCAAAGTGGAGAAAAACCGCCTCGTGCCTGACGGCCGCGGCGGCGCCAAGCTCGAAAATACGGGCCAATTTGAAACTTTGCCCGCGGGCCTCGTTCTGCGCGCCATCGGCTACCGCGGCGTGCCCATCCCGGGCGTGCCTTTCGACGAGAAAGCCGGCAAGACGCCCAACGCCGAGGGCCGGGTCTTGGACGCGCAAGGCAAAACCATCGTCGGGCACTACGCCGTGGGCTGGACCAAGCGCGGGCCCTCGGGCCTCATCGGCACCAACCGAGCCGACTCGGCCGCGACCGTCAATCTCATGCTGGCCGATGCCAAGGCCGGGCAGGCCTTGAAGCCCGAGCAGGACGCGGAGGCCGTCGGCGACTTTTTGCGCCAAAAAGGCGCGCGGCCGGTCAGCTTCGCTGACTGGAAAGCGCTCGACGCCATCGAAAAGGAGCGCGGCAAGGCGCTCGGCAAAATCCGCGAGAAGTTCTCGAGCGCCCAGGAGATGCTCTCGGCGCTGGAGGCCAAGGCGTGCAGGTAGTCTTCAGCTACCTCATCCTGCCGTTCATCATCGCCTGGGCGGTCATCAAGTTCCTGCGCGCCTACTCGAAGAACGACGTCCCCGCGGACATCAAGGGCCTCTACGCCAAAACCCCCCTGCCGCGCGGACAGTTCAGGCTGGTGAAAAAAGAAGGCGGGCGCACGGAAATTTTGGAAGACTGCCCGACCCACGACGACGCCGTGGAGAAGGCCTACCGCGCGATGCGCGTCGCCAAGGACGCGGGCCGCAAGGCGACTTTCCTGGTCCTCAACCACGAAGGCGCGGCCTTCGACCAGGTCGACTCCTAGCTTCCGGCCGGGGCCGGGGTCTTGGCGGGCAAGGGCGCGTAGAAGCGGTCCACGTATTCCTTGACCATGCGGTTGCCGCAGAATTTGGGCGCGGCGGAGCGGATGGACTCCTTCATCACCTTGACCCAGCCGTGCGGGACGCGATCCAGGCTCCGGTCGTAGTAGAGCGGCACGATCTTTTTCTCCAGAGCCTCGTAGATCTCGGCCGCGTCGGCCGCGTCCCAGTCGGCGCCGGCCGGACGCCCTCCGGGAACGCTGATGCCCCAGCCGTTGGCGCCGTTGAATCCTTCCTCCCACCAGCCGTCCAACACGCTCAAGTTGGGCACGCCGTTGACCGCGGCCTTTTGCCCGCTGGTGCCGCAGGCTTCCAAGGGCGGCACGGGGTTGTTGAGCCACAAGTCGCAGCCGTGCACCAGGTAGCGGGCCAGTTGCATGTCGTAGTCCTCGACGAAAGCGATGCGCCCGGCCGTCGAAGGATCCTTGGCCAGCTGGTAAATCTGCTGGATGATGCTCTTGCCCGGGTCGTCGTCCGGGTGGGCCTTGCCGGCGAAGATGATCTGCACGGGCCGGTGCGGGTTCAAAAGTAGGGCCTTTAAGCGCTCGACGTCGCGCAGCAAGAGGGACGCGCGCTTATACCCCGCGAAGCGCCGGGCAAAGCCGATGGTGAGCGTCTCGGGCGAGAGAAGCGAGCCCTGCGCCAAGAGCTGCGAGGGCTCGGCATGGCCGCGCCGCCAGCGCGCGCGCAGGCGGATGCGCAGGAAGGAGAACAGCGCGTCCTTGGCCTTTTGGTGCACGCTCCAAAGCTCCTCGTCCGGCACGGCCTCAATCAACTGCCAGAGGCCTTCCTCGTCCTGGCTTTGCCACCAGTCCGCGCCCAGATGCTTGGTATAGAGCTTGGCCATGTCCTGCTCGAGCCACGTGGCCAGGTGCACGCCGTTGGTGACGTAGGCGATGGGCACATCCTCCTCGCTTTTGTTGGGCCAGAGCTTGGCCCACATGCGGCGGGAGACCGCGCCGTGGCGGCGGCTGACGCCGTTTCTTTGCCCGGCCAACTTCAGGGCCAGGGCGGTCATGTTCCAGCCCGACTGCCCGGGCGAGCGGCCCAAATCGAGGAACTCGTCGCGCGAGAGCCCCAAGTCCTTCCAGTAGTCCTTGAAATACTCGGCCACCGCGTGCTCGTCGAAGACGTCGTGCCCGGCCTCGACCGGCGTGTGCGTGGTGAACACCGTGCTCTCGGCCACGCTCTTGAAGGCCTCGGGCGCGCCCTTGCCCGCGGCCACGGCTTCGCGCAGAAGCTCCAGGTACAAGAACGCCGAGTGCCCCTCGTTGGCGTGGTAGACCGCGGCGGGAATCTTGAGCGCGCGCAAAAGCCGGATGCCGCCGATGCCCAGGATGAGCTCCTGGCGCAGGCGCATGGAGCGGTCGCCCACGTAGAGGCGGCTGGAAATTTCGCGGTCGGACGGGGAGTTGCCCTCCACGTTGGTGTCCATCAAAAAGATTTTGACGCGGCCCAAGGCCACCTCCCACACCGCCACCTTGAGCGACCAGGAGCCCAGGGTGAAATCGAGCACGAATGGCTCGCCCGAGCCATTAACCACCGGGCGCGTGGGCGAGAGATGCCAGTTGATGGGCTCGTAGACGTTCTGCTGCCAGCCGTCCACGCCGATTCTCTGCTGCACGTAGCCCTGCGGATACATGAAGCCCACGCCCACCAAAGGCACGCCCAAGTCCGAGGCCGTCTTGCAGTGGTCTCCCGCCAAAATGCCCAGGCCGCCCGAGTAGGTGCGGAGCGAATTGTGCAGGCCGAACTCGGCCGAGAAATAGGCCACGGCTTTGCCCGCGAACTCGGGGTGGGCCTTGGCGAACCACGTCTCCTCCATGCCCAGGTAGCGGTCGAACTGCCGGACCACCGCGTCGTAGCGGGCCAAAAACTTGGGGTCTTGCGCCAAAACCTCCAGGCGCTTCTGGGACTGCTGCAAAAGATGGACGGGGTTGTAGTTCAAGCCCACCCAGAGGGCGCGGTCGATTTCCTTGAACAGGGCGCGGGCGTCGGGATGCCAGGACCACCACAGATTGTAGGATAGGTCCTTCAAGCGGGAGAGCCTTTCCGGAACGCTCCAGGCCGTGTCGTTGGGAACTGCCATGTTCAGACCTCCGATATTTTGTTGACCGGGTGCGCGGGGGATTTGCCCAAAGCCAAGGCGTCCACCAAGGCCTGGGCCGCCATCATCCCCATCTTTAAGCGGGTCTCCAAGGAGGCGCTGGCCAGGTGCGGCGCCAAGACCACGTTGGGAAGCTTGGCCAAGCCCGCGGCCATTTTGGGTTCGCGCTCGTAGACGTCCAAAGCCGCGCCGCGCAGGCGGCCGGCTTTAAGGGCTTTGACCAGCGCGGCTTCGTCCACCATGGGTCCGCGCGCGGCGTTGATCAAATAGGCCGATGGCTTCATTGACGCCAACGCCTTGGCGTCGATGAGGTGCCTGGTCCGGGCGTCCAAGGCCGCGTGCAGGCTCACGAAATCGGATTGGCGCAGCAAATCCTTCAGCTCGGCGAAGCGCGCGCCCAAATCGGCTTCGATTTCCGGAAACACGCGCTGGACGTCGTAATAAAGCACGTTCATGGCAAAGCCCTTGGCCCGGCGCGCCACGGCCTGGCCGATGCGCCCGAAGCCCACCACGCCCAAGGTCTTGCCGTGGACGTCCGAGCCCAGAATCATGAGCGGGTCCCAGCCTTTATAGCGTCCGGCGCGCATGTAGGTGTCGCCCTCGACCACCCGGCGCGCGGCCGCCAGCAAAAGCGCCCAGGTGAAATCCGCGGTGGTCTCGGTCAGAACGCCCGGCGTGTTGGTCGCCAAGACGCCTTTTTTCGTGCAGGCCGGAACGTCGATATGGTCGAAGCCCACGGAGTAGGTGGAGACGATTTTGAGCTTGGGCGCGGCGTCCAAAAGCTGCTGGTCCACGCGCTCGGTCAGGACGCAGAGCAGGCCCTCTTTGTCCTTGATTTTGCGCAGGAACTCGGACCGGGGGATGGCCGTGTCTTTGCCGCGGTAGTCGACCTCGAAATGGGAGGACAAAAGCCGCAGGGCTTCTTCGGGAATGCGCCGTGTGACCAGGACCTTCGGCCGTCGCATGGGTTCAAGGCTATAGTATCATATTTGCATGGACCGCTCCGTCGAGGAACTCTTGAAGGACTCCCCGGTCATCCAGTCGCCCATGGCCGCGTGCACGGATTTGCCCTTTCGCCTCATCGCCCGCGAGCGCGGCCTGGCGTTTTCCTTCTTGGAGATGGTCTCGGCCCAGGCTTTGGTCCGCGACAACGAGAAGACCAGGCGCCTGCTGCAGAGCACGCCGCAGGACCGCCCGCTGGGCGCCCAGCTCCTGGGCTGCGACCCGGCCATCATGGCCGAGGCCGCGCGCATCATCGAGGACATGGGCTTTGATTGGCTGGACTTGAACCTGGGATGTCCCGTGCGCAAGGTCACGGCCAACGGCGAGGGCGCGGCGCTCTTAAAGGAGCCGGACAAGGCCGCGGCGGTGTTCCGCGCGGTCAAGGGCGCGGTCAAGCGCATTCCGGTCACGGTCAAGACCCGCAAGGGCTTCGAGGACGAGAGCGGAGATGAGGCCGTGGCCGTGGCCAAGCGCGCCGAGGCCGAGGGCCTCTCCGCCGTCACCATCCACGGGCGCACGCAGAAGCAAGGCTACACCGGCCGCTCGGACTATTCCGCCATCGGCAAAGTCAAAGCCGCGGTCAAGATTCCGGTCATCGGCAACGGCGACGTGGTCAGCGCGCAAGACGCCCTGCGCTTGAAGCAGGAAAGCGGCTGCGACGGCGTCATGATCGGCCGCGGCGGCCTGGGCAATCCCTGGATTTACCGCACCTTGGAAGGCGTCATGCGCGGCGAAGAAACGCCCGCCTACGTGCCCACGGTCTTGGAGCGCCGCGAGACCCTCTTGAAGCACCTGGAGTACGAGGTGCAGTACTGCGGCGAGCGCCAAGCCGCGCTCAACATGCGGCGCATCACGGTCTGGTACACGGCGGGACTGCCCAACAACAAGCCGCTGCGCGCCGCGGTGTGCCGCACCATGGACTGCGGCGAAATCCGCCGCCTCATCGAGGACTTCTTCGCCGCCCTGCCCGAGACCGTCCCCCCGCCCCAAGCGCCGCTTCTCTTGGGCGAGTAGCCGCGCGAACGGACGCGTCCGCTCGCGCGGCTTACGCCGCTTTGAAGACGAGGCCGGAAGGGACTTTGGGGTAGAAGTAGGTCGACTTGGGCGGCAGGAGCCCAACCGCGGCCACGGCGCGGCGGATTTGCGCGGCGGGAAAGGGCTTGACCAGCACGGCGCTGGCCTTCGCGGAGATGGCCCAGGACACCGCCTTCTCGGCGTCGGGCGTATAGCGGATGTCCTCGGGCGAGACCTTGGTGAAGAGCACGCGGTTGAGCCACTCGACGCCCAGGCCGCTCCTGCAGCCGGCCGGGCTCTTGGGCTCGGCCAGGTAAAAATCGCCGTCGAAGAGCCCGTAGGCGTAGGGATTCTTGGAGGCGGCCAGGCGCGCCGACAAGACCTTCAGGGACTTGCAGGGCGTCAGGCGGCAGAGGACCTTCGAGCGCTCGCGCCAGCCGCGGCCCGCGACCACGCGGTGCGTGGGCAAGACCACGAGGCCCGAGTCCTCCTCGGGACAGAAATACGCGAGCACGCCCTGCGCCTGCGCCCGGCGCGACGCGGCCCAGTAGCGCGCGGCCACCTCGCAGCGGTGGTGGCCGTCCGCGATGAGGATTTTCTGGGACGCGATCAGGCTCTCCAGGAGCCGGGAAAGCTTTTCGTCGTTGACGCGCCAGAGCCGGTAGGCCACGCCGCCCAATTCCCCCCGGGCGTCGGGCTTCTTGCGGCGCGCGGCGGCCAAGGCGCGGCGCGCGCGCCCGTCCGAGTCCTTGAAGAGCCCGAAGATGGGGCTGGTGTTGACGCGCAGGGCCTTCAAGAGCTTCAGGCGCTCGGCCTTGGGCTTGGCGAGCGTGCGCTCGTGGGCCACGATGTCTCGCGCCTTGCGGCGGACGTCCAGGGCCGCGAAGAACCCGCGGCGGCGCAGGCTCTGCCCGCCCTTGGCGAAGGTCTCCTCGCAGACGTAGTAGGACGGGGCCTCATCCGCCAAGACCGCGCCGTCTTTTTCCCAGCGCTTCCAAACCTTGGCGGCGGCGCGGTAGCGCGCGCCCTCCGCGCCCGAGGGCAGCTCCACGCGAATCGCGTTGACCGGGCGCTGGCGCAGGACCTTGGCCTCGTCGGGCGCGATGACGTCGTAAGGCGGGCACAGGACCCGGGACAAGGCCGCCTTGCGGGGGTCAAACCGGCGGGCCGCGAACGGAGAAATTTTCGCCACGGGCCATCATCCCTGTTTTGCCGCGCTTTGTCAACGGGCGGCGGGACGCGGCGGGCCGGACCGTCTCCCACCAAACGATTAAAAACCGAATGAAGCGATGGCTGAGCTGAGATGGACTCGCCGAGCTTCGCTCCGCGTCGGTGCGCGAAATCATCCTGGGCAGCTACCGGTTGGCTTATCACCTCAAAAAGGGCCGCGTCGAAATGCTGGCCGTCCACCACGGAGCCCGACTCCTGGATTCCTCCCGGCTGAAATAAGCTCCCGTTCCCCGTCGCCGGCCGGGGCGCGCGCGGGCCTTGCAATCTTATACGCATATTGTACGTACTCTGCGTATAAATATGGCGAGCTCGCTCCCGCGGGCGAACGCCTGGGGCTCTAGGCCGCTTTTCCTCCCCGGCGGTTTTCGCGCGCGTGCCTTTCGGGCCGCGGACGATTCCCTTTCGGCCCGGGCCATCTGACCCCGCGGCTTGGCCCCGACGGCCCAGGCGCGGCCGACCGCGTTCCCCTATCCTGTGGTCATCAAGACTTTGAAGGACTAGGAGGAACTTTAATGAAACTCTCTTCTCTCGCCGTCGCCTCATTGGCCCTGCCGCTCTTCGCCGCCGCCGCCCACGCTGGCTCCGGGGAATCCGTCTACTACTTTCAGAACGGGCAGCGCGTCGTCGTCACCCAGCAGCAGGCCGCGGGCATGACCGAACCGCAAATCGAAGACGTCTGCGCCAAGATGGACGCCTCCGTCGCGGCCGTCAAGGCGGTGGATGAAAACGCCAAGGCCGGCGGCGACATCATCCAGCAATACGTCACGGACAACTACACCGCGATGAGCGACACGCTCGGCTTGGCCGACTCCGTCACCCAGGAGTATCTCCCGAACGTCGCATCCGGCATGAGCCTAGCCGAGATCGCCGCCAAGGCCATGGCGGTGGAAAAGCACAACGCCATCGCGGACAAAGGCCAGGCCGCCATCAGCAAGGTTCAGCAGGACATGCTCAAAGCGGTCGGGGTCCAGAGCATCTGCGCTCTCGAAGACCCGGGGGGCTGCGGTGGCTATTAGAAGCCGCGCCTAAGCGCGGGAAGAAAATCATCGTGAACAAGAGGAAATGGACGGGCGTTTTGACGCCGGCGCTGCTGGCCGGCCCGCTGGCGCTCTTGCCGCTGCGCGCGCCGACTCGATGATGCCCCGGACCCGCTCGTAAAGCGAGGTTTGCCCCATGCCCAGGATACGACTGGGGCAGCGAAAAAGTTCCCTTAGAAAGAAGCGACAATTGGAAGTCACAAATTGGGGATGTTCCGCGGTCTCCCGGCGGGCGCGGCGGCGTCACGAGCCGGCTCCGGCGGGCGGAGCCTCCGGCTTGAGCGCCTGCCACATCTCGGAGCCCTGCCCGGCAGAAGTCAGAGCCTGCGCGAAGCTCTTCATCGCCTGGCCGTAAAGCTTTTGCAGGGCGTCGGCCGCGACGTCGGCCGGGCGGCGGCCGTTTAAGTCCTCGGCCTGGGTGAAGGTGCCGTCCCAAATCAGGTCCGAAAAAGGCGGCGAACCCGGCAGCGCGCCGTAGGCGGAAAGCTCCAAGCTCAGACTCAGGCGCCCGTGGGCCAGATCCGAGTAGTCCAAGGTCGCGTCCAGGATGCGGCCGCGGAAGACCAAGTTGTCGCCCGCGTTATCCGCCATCTCGTCGGCGAAATCCGCGTGGTCCGCATCGGGGACGACGGCCTGGGCTTCTCCCACCAGGTTCGAGGACGAGAGCTCCAGAGCGAAGGCTTGGGCCAGGGCCTCGGGAGAGAGCTGCGGCCAACCCTGCGAGCCCTCGCGCGAAAGGTTGGCGGAAAACGTCCGTTGGCCCGGGGCGCCCTGGGCGCGGAAGACGAAGTCCGAATCGGTGGCGTCCTCAAAGGGCTCCACGGCGGCCTTCACCTCAAAATACATGCCAATCTCATCCTGCGGGGAAAAGGCGTTGGGCGCCATGAGCGGCGGGTTGGGCGCATAGGCCAGCTTGGGCCTGGCGCAGGCGGATAAAAAGACGAAAGACAGGGACCCCAAGGCGGCCCGGGCCGGCCATATAAAGGAAGGCGAAAAACGCGTTTTATTCATTTATGCGGCTGGCCCCAGGGGTGGCCAAATCTGGCCATCTGGCCCTTTTTGGCCGGCCAACCTGGCCTTTCTGGCCCTCTATCTGGCCGGCCAACTTGGCCCTGGCCAGGCCTAGGACGAGGTCTGGCCAACCCAATAAAAATAGCCGTCATCGTCTTTGCGAACGACCCCATGCTCAACGAGCCGGCCGATGGTCCCGCCAACCCGAACCACGGTTAAATTGAGGCTTTGCGCGATGTCCTTGGTCGTGAATTTCCCCGCCTTCTGGCAGGCCTGCGTGATCCGCGCCTCGGCGGTTGGGTCCGAAGCGTTGCCCCCGCCGTTGCCCGGGCCCGGCGCCGGAGCGGGCTTATTGCCCCCGCCGGAGTCGTCCGTCCCCCCGCCCGCGGGAGCCGGGTCAGGCGGCGCCCAGTCGGGGCCCAGGAGCCCCGCGGCGCGCAGTCCCGCCGAGCCCTTGGAGAGCGCGAAGACCGAAAGCGTCCACTTGAGCGTGAGGTAGAGATCGGGCGGCCAGCACACGGGGTAGACGAGCGCGTCCCAGGCCCAGAGCAGCACCGCGAGGACGATCCAGGCCAGCACGAAGAATTCGCCGGTCAGGCGCTCGGCCAACTTCTCACGGGAACCCCGGTAGGCGCTCCACTTCTCGCCTTCGCGCAGCGCCGCGTAGGCGGAGAGGACCAGGTAGTAGCAGGCGTAAATGCCGGTGAAGGAATGCCAGCGGCCTTGGGAGAGCCCCTCGGCGAGCGCGTTTATCAGGCAGGCCGCGCCCAGCAAATCGGCGCCCCAGCGCAGCTCTCTACTCATTCCAGGGGATGCGGCGGCCGAGGCCAAAGGCCGAGCCGTCCCGGACGCCCGATTGGACATTGCGCTGGCGTCCGGGGCCATGGCGGAAGTATAGCTTAAAAAAGACGGAACTTTTCAAAATAATCGCTCGTATAACTGCCAAGAGGCGCGGGAAGTCTTGAGACGGCAAATGATATAATTGCGAACGCAAATTTTCAAAGACGAATCGCATCAGAATCGAATCCGCCAATGGCCGACATCTTCACGAAGAAAAAACGCTCGGAACTGATGTCCCGCATCCATGGACGCGGGAACAAAGCGACCGAACTCGCGCTCGGCGCCCTCTTGCGCAAAAACGGGATCAGCGGATGGCGCCGGCATCAGAGGCTGCCGGGAACCCCCGACTTCGCCATGCGCCGGCAGAAGGTCGCGATTTTCGTCGATGGCTGCTTCTGGCACGGGTGCATGCGCTGCTCGCGGAACCTGAAACCGTCCACGAACGGGGAATATTGGACCGCGAAAATCGTCGCCAATCGGGCGCGCGATCGCCGCGCGAACCGGCGGCTGCGCGGTTCCGGCTGGAGAGTCCTGCGGATTTGGGAGCACGATTTGAAAAAACGCCCCGCCTCGTGCGTTTCGAGAATCGCCCGGGCGATCGTATGACCAGCAAAACGCCGCAAAAGAAGGCCCCAGGCGTCAGCGCCATCGATCTTTTTTGCGGCGTCGGCGGCATGACGCATGGTCTCTACAAAGCGGGCATCAACGTCGTCGCAGGCATCGATCTCGATTCGACGTGCAAATACGCCTATGAGAAGAACAACGCGGCCAAGTTCATCGAAGCCGACATCAGGACCATAAAGCCTTCGGAATTAGCGAAGCTTTACCCCAAAGGCGACCTCAAACTTCTCGCCGGCTGCGCGCCTTGCCAGCCTTTTTCGGGCTACCGAGGCAAGGTTCCCAAGAGCGACAAGTGGGATCTGCTCTACAGTTTCGCGGACCTCGTCGTCGCGCTGCAGCCGGACCTCGTCACGATGGAAAACGTTCCCGGGCTATTGCGGTTCAAGGGCCCCAAGATCTTCGATCACTTCTGCGGCAAGCTTCGCGAGAACGGCTTCACCGTCTGGTACGATACCGTGTTTTGCCCGGACTACGGGATTCCCCAAACCAGGACCCGTCTGGTCCTCCTCGCATCGAAGCTGGGCGAAATCAAGCTGATCGAACCGACACGGGAAGAAGGCGAGTATAAGACCGTGAGAGAAACCATCGCACACCTCCCTGCCATCTCCGATGGGGAGGCCCATAAAAAAGATCCGCTCCATAGGGCGTCGAAATTATCTCCACTGAACAAAAAACGCATAAAAGCGACACCAGCCGCCGGCGGCTGGAAAGACTGGAAGGACGAACTCGTCCTCAAGTGTCACACCAAAAAATCGGGCAAGAGCTATTCCAGCGTCTACGGGCGGATGAAATGGAACGCCCCGGCGCCGACGATGACCACGCTTTGCACCGGCATAGGCAACGGCAGATTCGGCCACCCGAAGCAGGACCGCGCTATTTCGCTTCGCGAGGCCGCGCTGTTCCAAACTTTCCCCAAAAGCTATAAATTCATCGATCCGAACGCGAAGTTTTCAAAAAACACCATTTCGCGCCATATAGGCAATGCCGTCCCAGTAACCCTTGGGAAGGTGATAGCGAAGAGCATAAAGGAACATCTTGCGAGCCATTATGACAGATAAGCCCAAATACAGGATGACGTTAGATTTGAATATTCTCCATCACCTGGGCATTCATTTGTATAGCAATGTTCCCGCCGTGATATCCGAAGCAGTAGCGAACGCGTGGGACGCAGAAGCAACAAATGTTTCCATCAGTCTTAATCAGGCGGAGGACAGGATCGAGATCGCCGATGATGGATGGGGAATGGACGAGGCAGACATCAACACAAAGTATCTAAAGATCGGATATGAAAAACGGAAACACGAGAGCACCAGAACGCCCCGCCTCAAACGTCACGTTATGGGCAGAAAAGGCATTGGCAAGCTATCGCTATTCTCTATTGCCGACACGATAGAAATCCATAGCGTAAAGAACGGCCAAAAGAATGGGCTCAAGCTTTCTGGAGACGCTATTGAAAAGCAGATTTCCGCAGGCAAGGCAGACTATGAACCGGATGTAATTGACCCTGAAAAAATAAGAATTAAGAAAGGAACAAAAATTGTTCTAACAAACCTAAAAAAACGCTTGTCCCTGGCCGAACCGGCGCTGCGAAAGCGGCTAGCACGCAGATTCAGCATTATTGGTCCCGAGCACAAGTTCAACGTCTCTGTTAATAACGAGCCTATCGCAATTGCAGACAGAGATTTCTTCAAGAGCGTCCAGTTCTTGTGGACAATCGGAGATGGCGGCACGCAATATTCAAACATGTGCCCGAATCTAGTGAAAAAGCATCATTTTGATGGGATTATTAACGCAGAAAAAAATTACAAGATTTCCGGATGGATTGGAGCTGTTGCGCGCCACAAACAGATTGAGGGCAACAATTCGATCGTTCTGCTCGCCTGGGGGAAACTCGTACAAGAGGATATCCTGGCTGATTACAAAGAAGGCGGTCTTTATTCCGAATATCTAATTGGCGA
>DAIDHS010000007.1 GCA_027451985.1 Elusimicrobiota bacterium | reverse complement strand
GGAGCTTGAGCCTCTGGCCGTGGATGAGGCCGTTGGAGGCCATGGTCTGGGGGCCGAATTGCGAAGGCTCTTCAAGCGCGCGGCCGGAAAAATCCGTGGTCTTGCCCCCCGCCTCTTGGACCAAAAGAATTCCGGCCGCGACGTCCCAGGGCCCCAGGCTCCACTCCCAATAGCCGTCCGAGCGCCCGGCCGCGATCCAGGCCATGTCGAGCGCGGCCGAGCCGCTGCGCCGGATGTCGTGGCAGCGCGGCAGGAACGTCCGCACCACATCGGCGTAGAAAGCGGCCCTCTGCGCCCGATCATAAGGAAAGCCCGTGACCACGAGAGATTGAGCGAGGCGCCGGACCTTGGAGACGCGCATGGGCCGGCCGTTCAAGCGCGCGCCGCGCCCGGCTTGCGCGGTGAAGCTTTCCCGGCGGAACGGATCGTGTACCCCCGCGGCCAGCAGCCGGCCGCGGTGCAGAACGGCGATGGAGACCGAGGAGATGGGGTAGCCGTGGGCGTAGTTGACCGTGCCGTCCAAGGGATCCACGATCCAGAGAAAATCCGAGCCGCTTTGGCGCCGGCTTTTTTCCTCCGCGAGCCAGTCGTGGCTCGGGAACGCCCGATGAATGATTCCGAGAACGGTTTTTTGGCTTTCCAGATCGGCCTGGGTCAGCGGGTTGGCCCGGCCCTTGTAGCGCGCGCGCACGCGGCCGAAGCGCCGGCGCAGAATGGCTCCGCCCGCCTCGAGAGCCCGGTCGATGACGCGGGCGAAGGGTTCGGGGTTCATGGGGTTTTAAGCGCGCGCGCGATGAGCCGCGCCAGCGCCTTGGGATCGGAGCGCGGGGCTTGCAGGACGCCGCGCGCTCCGGCGGCGCGCAGGGCTTGGGAGGCGGTGGGGCCCAAGGCGGCAAAGAGGCAGCCGCGGCGCAGGCGGCTCCAGGCGGCGGTCCCGATTTGGGCCCGGAAGGCGCGCACGGCCGAGCCGGAAAAAAACGCCGCGGCTGCGATTTTGCCGTTTAGCGCCAGGCGCCGAAGATCCGCCGCATGGCTGCGGTCGGCCACGGTGCGATAGGCCTCCACCGCCTTGACGCGGGCGCCTTTGGCGCGCAGGCCCCGGATGAGATCGTCTTTCCCTCCCTTGGCGCGCGGGACCAGGACGCGCAGGCCGCGGACGGTTCCGGCCGCGCGCGCCAGATTGCGGCCGCCGGGGCTGTCCGGAACCAAGTCCGATCGCCAGCCGAAACGCGCCAAGGCCCGCGCCGTCGCGGGTCCGACCGCCAGCGTCAGCGCGGGAGCTTTTGGTTTTTCTAGGCGCAGCCGCCGCGCGCGCATGAAAAAAGCGTCCACCGCGTTGGCGCTGGAAAACGCCGCGGCGTCGAAGTTTTTCCAACCGCGCAGGGCGGCGTCGAGGCCGCGCCAGGACGCGGGCGGCGCCGCGCGGATGACGGGCGCGGAGAGCGCTTCGAGACCGCCGTGTTCGAGAGATCGCGCCAATTCGGTGGTTTTTTCCGGGGCGCGGGCGAGAAAGACCAGGGGCCGCGCGGCTAGGGCAGGCATGGGCTCATTTTACACAAGTCTTCGCGCGGATCCGAAAAGCTGCGTCAACGGCGCCTTCGCAGCCGTCGCCGGACGCGCGCGGTCGCGCGGCGCTTCTTGGCCTTTGCCGGAGTTTTCGGCGCCGACCGGTCGGCGATCCAGATTTTCTCCCCGATGAAGCTTTCCTTGTAGATCCTCCGCGCCACGGGCCAGGAGAGCCCCAGGCAATAATGGGGATAGG
Organism: Elusimicrobiota bacterium; assembly: GCA_027451985.1. GTDB lineage: Bacteria > Elusimicrobiota > Elusimicrobia > UBA1565 > UBA9628 > JAGWJU01. Next base: position 80,389 of record DAIDHS010000007.1, on the reverse strand, counting down.
CGGCGTGATCCTTGGCGCTCTTGGGCGGGCCGTGCAGGATGAGCGCGGAGTTGGTGAACATGACGAACTCGCCTAGGGCGTTGGCGCGCGCCGAGGTTCCGACTTGGGGCGGCTGCCACTCCAGGTGGCCGTTGACCTCCTCGGACTTGCCCCGCTCCGGAGCGGCGTAGCGCTCCTTGGAGACGATGCGCACGATGCGCGGCAGCGGCGCCGCCTCTCTCCCGAAGGCGCGCGGCGGAAAGTCGTGGATGGGGTAGGTCTCCAGCGCCTGCCCGGAGCGCATCACGGAAATCTTGCCCGAGGCGGTGTCGATTTGCAGATAGGTGCTGAGCATCTCCCACTGCTTTTGCAGGATGCGCTCCTGCTCCTGAAGTTCGAAGCCGCTTTCGTAGAGCGCCTGCCGCGAGCGGGTGAGGTTCAAGACCGCGGACTTGGCGTGGGAGAGCTCGTCTTTTTTCAAGTCGAGCAGGGACTGCTCGTCGGCCAGCGCATCCTGGGCGTCGTCGAGATTTTGGCTCAGGGCTTGGACTTGGCGGCGGTTCGCCAGCGCCGAGGACTTCAGGCGCACGCGCAGGGCGTTGATGGCCGCCAGCAAGACGAGCGCGGCGGCGGCCGGAGCGAAGCGCCGCAGGCGGCCGGCGGCGAGTTCAGGTTTGTCTCGGTTTTTGTCCATGCTCATTCGATGATGAAGACCGGGGTGCCCACGGGCGCCGTTTCGTAGAGCTGCTTCAAGGGCGCCGCGCCCAGGTGCACGCACCCGTGCGAGGCCGGACGGCCCAGGGTCTTCTCGTCCTTGACCCCGTGGATGAGATATCCGTCGCCAAGGCTCAGTAGGTAGGCGCCCAATTCTCCCGAGACCAGGCGTTTCGGCGAGTCCGGCGGCGGTATGGGTTTTCCTTCCTCAACGTAGGCCCAATCGGGCTTGCGCCACAAGGGATCGGCGGCCTTGGCCAGGACGTGAAATTCGCCCAAAGGGGTCGTAAAGCGCCAGCGCCGCCCGGTCTTCCTGTCGATGAGAAGCTCGCCGCGGCCTACGGAGCAGTCGGCCTGCATGAGAATGCGGAAGCCCCGCTCCAGGTAGAGCTTCTCGGCCTTGGCGTCGACGACGACGTAGAGCCGCCCGCGCAGGCGCCCGGAGAGCTTGCGCCGCAGGACCTCGACCTCCTCCGCGATGGCGCGCTGGGTGCGCAGGTAGCCCTTGTCCTTGGGCAGGAGGTTGGGCAGGCTCTGGAGAAACTTCATCTCCTGGGATTGGGCCTTGATTTGCCCGGATGCCGCGGCGCGCTCCCGGTTGACGCGCGAGAATTTCTCGGTCAGGACCGAGATCTGTCCGCGGCTTTTTTGCAGGCGCGCGGACCATACGGCGACGGCTACGGCCTCGGCGGCGAACGCCGCCAGCCAAAGTCCCCATAAGACGCGCGACGGATGTCTCACGCACAAAAACGATAACCGGATTAGGCCCGCTCGTCAAGGTCGGGCCGCGGCGCCCGGCGGGATTATTTGACAACCCACAAGGCTTATGGGAAAATTTCAGCGTGAGCTTCGAGACCGGCAAGAAATTGGAGAGTTTTCTACCCGTCGCGCCGCTTCTGCGCGAGGAGAATATTTTTTCGGCCCCCGAGGGCGCGGACAAGTGCGCGCTCATCCGCCTGGCGGTGGAAAATCTCTGCCGCACCCGCGGCCTGGCGCACGAAAACCTCGTCATTGAGAAAATCATCAACCGCGAGGACGGCATCTGCACGACGCTCGAAACCGGATTGAGCCTGCCCCACGCGCGGCTTCAAGGGCTCGCCGCGCCCTGCGCCGGCATGGTCCTGGTTCCCCGCGGCATCTCGGAGCCCCAGGAGCCGGAGACCGCCATCAAGCTAGTTTTCCTGTTTTTCTCGCCGGACGAGCGGAAGTTTTTCGCCGAGCACCTGAAGATTTTGCGCAGCGCTGCGGCGCTTTTGCGTCCGCCTCTGCTTGACGCCATCGCGTCCGCGGGATCCGCGCGAGAAGCCCTGGCGCGGCTTAAGGCCGCGGAGGATTCGCGCTGATGCCCGTTTTGCGCATCACCAAGCACGGCGAGAAGGTCTTGAAGACCGTCTCCAAGCCCGTCGACTACCAAGCCATCCGGCCCGAACTGCCGGGACTTCTGCGCTCGATGTGGGCCACCATGCGGGCCGCCCATGGCGTGGGCCTGGCCGCGCCGCAAATCGGGCTCAACATCCGTTTGGCCGTCATCGACGTCAGGCCCGGCGGCAAGTCCCAGCGCCTGGTGCTCATCAACCCCGAGATCGTCCAAGCCGCGGGCGAGCAGGACGAGGAGGAAGGCTGCCTTTCCGCGCCCGGCGTCTACGCCAAGGTCAAGCGCGCGGCCAAGGTGCGCGTGCGCGCGCAAGACGCCCGCGGCGAGCCCTGGGAGATGACCGGCGAGGGCCTCCTGGCCCGCGCCTTCCAGCACGAGATCGATCACCTGGACGGCAAGCTCTTTCTAGACCGCCTGCCCTTCACCGACAAGCTCAAGGTCCTCGCCATCGTCAAGGACCTGCGGAAGACCTGGTCCTGAGCGCCGGTTCCCACCCAGCATCATGAGGATCGTCTTTTTCGGAACGCCCGCTTCCGCCGTCCCCTTTTTGGATATTCTGGCGGCCGAGAAAGGACGCGTCGCCGCGGTCGTGACGCAGCCGGACAGGCCCGCCGGACGCGGGTTGAGTTCCAAGCCGTCGCCCGTCAAGGCGCGGGCCTTGGAGCTGGGCCTCCCCGTCCTGGATCCGGAAAAGCCTTCCTTGGCCGCCGCGGAGATCAAATCCCTCGGCGCGGACTTGGCCGTGGTCGTGGCTTACGGAAGAATCCTTAAACAGGACGTGCTCGGCGCCTTCCGCCTAGGCTGCCTCAACGTTCACTTTTCGCTTCTCCCCCGCCTGCGCGGCGCGGCTCCGGTGCAATGGGCCCTGGCGCGCGGCGAGGCCAAGACGGGCGTGACGCTCTTCTGGCTCGACGAGGGCATGGACACCGGGCCGATTTTTTCCCAAAAGGAGACGGCCATCGGCCCCGAGGAAAACGCGGCGGAGCTTCTGGAGCGCTTGACGAACCTCGGCGTGGGCTTGGTGCGCGAGGCCCTGGCGGACTTGGAACGCGGCGCCGTGCGCCGAGAGCCGCAGCAAGGCGAGGCGAGCCTGGCGCCGCTCTTGCGCAAGGAGGACGGCCGCTTTTCCTTCGACGAGCCGGCGCGGGCCGTCCACGGCAAGGTGCGGGGGTTCTGCCTTTGGCCGCGGGCCTTCGTGGTTTTGCGCCTGCCCAAGGGCGAGATGAAGCTCTCCGTCTTGAGCGCGGAACTCGAGGAAAACTCGCCCAAGGTGGGTCTGCCCGGCACGGTGGCGCGCGTTGGACGCGACGGGGGCGTTTTGATACAATGCCGTGACGCTTGCTTGTGGCTCCGCACCGTCTGCCCCGAAGGAAAAAAGCCGCTGGCCGCCGCCGAGTTCTTGAACGGCTTGCGCCTGAAGGCGGACGACGCGTTGCCCTTCCAGGCGTAAGACCATGAAATTTTTCGAAAGGGAAGCCGGCACCGTCGAGATTCTCTTTTTGCTGGCGGTTCTCGTCGTGGTTGGCGCCTACGCGCTCGACTGGGCCATCGGCGCCGCGGTCCACAGCCGCAAGCCCCGGGCCGTGCCCGATTTGAAGGGCCACTCCGTCGCCGACGCTCTGCAGACGCTTTCCCCTTTGGACTTGGGCCTGCGCGAGAAGAGCATGGAGTTCGACTCCTCGGTCCCCATCGGCTCCATCCTGCGCCAAGACCCTCCGGCGGACTCCATCGTGCGCGAGGGTAAGATTATCAACGTGGTCATCAGCGAGGGCGGCCAGGCCGAAATCGCGCCCAGCCTCGCCGGACTGCCCCTGCGCAACGCCGAGATGCTTTTGCGCGAGAACGAGCTGGGCCTGGGCGAAGTGCAGGAAGCCTACTCCCTGCGCTTCGACAAAGGGCTGGTCATGGCGCAGGATCCCAAGGAGGAGTCCAGCGTCGAGAAGAACTCGCTGGTCAACGTGACCTTGTCCGCGGGCATGCCCCCGGCGGGCGTCATCCTGATGCCGGACTTCAACCGCAAGAACGTGGCGCAGGCCCAGATTTGGGGCGAGAAAGACGGCATCAGCGTCTCCGTCAGCTCCGACCCGGACTCGCTTTTCCCCTACGGCGTCGTGCTGACCCAGACGCCGGACCCGGACACCGTGCTGCAGAGCGGCGCCACGGTCTCCTTCGTGGTCAGCGCTCACGTCGGCGGCGCGCCCTTGAGCCGCGGCATGCGCCTGTTTTCCTACCGGATTCCCAAGGGCGGCGCGGCGGAGAGCCTCCTGCGCGTGGTTGTGGAGGACAAGTACGGCGAGCGCGAGGTCTTCAACGGCCTGCGCCGATCCGGCGAGCGCGTCGCCATCCCCATCGAGGAGCCCGCGGGCGCCTCGGTTCATGTTAAAATATTCTTGAACGGAATCCTGGTCGAGGAGCGGGATCTTTAGGGTGGCCAGGCCCGAGACCGTCGTCGTCCCATCCCTGCTGGCTGCGGACTTCGCGCGCTTCGGCGAGTGCATCGACGCGGTTAAGGCCGCGGGCTGCTCCTGGGTCTCCGTGGACGTGATGGATGGGCATTTCGTCCCCAATTTGAGCTTTGGTCCCGATCACGTGCGTATGGCCAAGGCGCGAGGCGTGATCGTGGACGCGCACCTGATGGTGGCCAACCCCGAGCGCGTCGCGCCCTGGTTCGTCAAGGCCGGCGCCGACGTCGTGACGGTGCATTGGGAGGCGTGCCGGGACGCCGCGGGGCTCTTGCGCGAGATTCGCCGGCTGGGCGCCAAGGCGGGCATCGCGCTCAAGCCCGCGACGCCGGCGAAAGACCTGGCGGGCGTGGTCGGCGGCGCCGATTACGTGCTGGTGATGACGGTTGAGCCCGGATTCGGCGGAGCCAAGTTCATGCCGGAGATGCTCTCGAAGGTCGAATTTTTCCGCAAGGCCGTGGATGCGTCCGGCGCCGCCTGCCGCGTGGCGGTCGACGGCGGCATTACGGTTGAGACCGCGCCGCGCGCGGCCGCGGCGGGCGCGGACTGCCTGGTCGCGGGCAGCGCCGTTTTCGGCGCGGCGGACGCAGGCCGGGCCTACCAGGCCCTGGTCCGAAGCTCCGCCGCAGTGGAATCAAGAGGAGGATAGTTTATGGCAGTCGTGCTGAGATTGCAGAGAACGGGCAAGCCCAAGCAGGCGTATTACCGCGTCGTCGCCATCGAGAAGGCGCGCGGGGCCCACGGGCGGCCCATCGAGATCCTGGGATCCTACGATCCCCGGGCCGAGAACGAGGCGAAGAAGATGACCGTGGACCAGGACCGCGTCGCGTACTGGATCAAGAACGGCGCGAAGCCCTCCGAGACCTTGGGGAATCTCATCGCCGCGCAGGCCAAGGCCGCGAAATGAAGGAGCTCGTCGAGTTCATCGCCAAGCGCTTGGCGGATCACCCGGACCAGGTCGAGGTGAGCGAGACCGAGGCCGACGGCGTGCTGACGGTCCACTTGAAGGCGGCAGACGACGACAAGGGCCGCATGATCGGCAAGGAAGGCAAAGTCATCAAAGCCATCCGCGCCTTGGCGCACGTCGCGGCGGCCAAGTCCGGCCGGAAAGTGCGCGTCGACGTCGACTAGCCGGCCGCCCGGAATCCGGGCGCCGGCCTCGCGCTGATGAGAATAGACGTCGTCACCCTGTTCGGCCCGGCCCTGGACCCTCTCCTGGGCATCGGCGCCGTGGGGCGCGCGCGCAAACGCGGCCTGGTGGAGGTCGGCTTCGTCAACCCTCGGGATTTCTCGCGGGACAAGCACCGCAAGGTGGACGACAGGCCCTACGGGGGCGGCGCGGGCATGATTCTCATGGCCGAACCCCTGGCTGCGGCCGTCAAAAGCGTGCGCAAGAAATCGAGCCTGGTCGTTTTTTTGTCGCCCCAGGGGCGGAAGTTCACGCAGGCCGACGCTCGACGCTTGGTCAAGCAGAAGCATCTCATCCTGGTCTGCGGACGCTACGAGGGCATCGATGAGCGCGCGGCGGCCCTTTTCGACGAGGAGATTTCCATCGGGGACTACGTCTTGAGCGGCGGAGAGCCCGCCGCCGCGGCCGTGGCGGACGCGGTCCTGCGCCTGGTCCCCGGCGTTCTGGAGAAGACGGAGGCGGCCGAGCGCGAGTCGTTCGCGGAAGACGGCGGGGGCGCGTTGGACTACCCCCAGTACACCCGCCCGCGGATTTGGCGCGGCAAAAAGGTTCCCGCGGCGCTTTTGACCGGGAACCACGAGGAGATCGCCTTGTGGCGCCGCAAGGCGGCCCGGGCCGCGACGCGAAAAAAGCGGCCCGATCTGCTTAAAAGCGCGAGACAACGCGCTCCCGGTGTGATATAATTACGAGGCTTTGGATTCGAGGAGAACGTCATGGCGGCACAAGCTAAAAAATCATCGTTTGATTTCCGGCCGGGAGACACGGTCAAGGTCCACCTCAAGGTCGTCGAGGACGAGGGCCAGGAGCGCGTCCAGATTTTCGAGGGCGTCATCATCCGCCGCAGCGGGCGCGGGACCTCGGGAAATTTCACGGTGCGCAAAATTTCTTTCGGCGTCGGGGTGGAGCGGATGTTTCCTGCCAACTCCCCTTTCATTGAGCGGGTCGAAGTGGTCCGCGGCGGCAAGGCGCGCAAGGGCCGGCTCTATTATCTGCGCGGCTTGACCGGCAAGTCGGCCCGGCTCGACGACCAGGAACGGATGACGAAGGACTCTTCCGCCTCCGCGCAGTCTTCGGCTCCCGCCGCTCCGGAAGCGGCTTCCGGCCCGGCCCTGGAAGCGGCCGCGACCGCTTCTTCCCCCAAATAGCGAACCCTACTGCGCCGCGCCGCGAGGCGCCCTCTTCAAGCGCATCGTTGCGCGATTTTGACGCGGCCTTCCGGCGCGAAAAAGGCGCCGCGCGCCTCATCGGCGTGGACGAGGCCGGGCGCGGTCCCTTGGCGGGCCCCGTGGTCGTAGCCGCCGTGCTTCTGCCGGACGGCGATCTTCCGGAGCTTTCGCGGGCCGACGATTCCAAGAAACTTTCCGCCCGGGAGCGCGAAAGGCTTTTCCCCCTCATCCGCGCCAAGGCGCTGGCCGTTTCCGTGGCCTGGGCGCACCCCGCGGCTATCGATAGGGACAACATCCTGCGCGCGACCTTGGACGCAATGAAGCGCGCCGTTTCGCGCGTGCGCCAAGACGCCCTGGTGCTCGTCGACGGCAACCGCGCCATCCCCGGCTTGGGGCGGCCCCAGGTTTCCCTGGTTGACGCGGACGCCAAGTCCTTGAGCGTCGCCTGCGCCTCCATCGTCGCCAAGGTCGTGCGCGACCGCTGGATGGAGTCCATGGATCGGCGCTATCCCCCCTACGGCTTCTCGCGCCACAAGGGCTACGGCACGGCCTTGCATCTGGAGCGGCTGCGCGCGCTGGGGCCGTCCCCCATCCACCGCCGCAGCTTCGCGCCCGTCTCTTCGCTCCGGTCATGAACCGAAAGGACATCGGGACCCAAGCCGAAGCCGCCGCGGCGCGGCTTTTGGAGGGCAAGGGCCTGCGGATTGTGGCGAAAAACTTCCGCTGCAAGATGGGCGAAATCGACCTCATAGCGGAGGACGGGGAGGCGCTCGTTTTTGTCGAGGTCCGCTCGCGCGCGAGTTCCGGCTTCGGCAGGGCCGCCGAAACCATCGGCCCCGCCAAGCGGCGCAAAATCGTCAAGACCGCGCAATTCTACTTGCAATCGCGGGGCCTGGGCGAGCGCGCCGCGCGCTTCGACGTGGTGGCCTTCGACGGCGGCCAAGCCGAGCACATCCCGGGCGCCTTCTCCGCCGATAGCTTCTAGCCAACGCCGCGCTCTACTGCGCGCCGGATTTCTTGAGGCGCCAGACTTCGATGAGCGCCACGCCGTCGCTGGAGAAGCTCCGCACGAGCGTCGCGCCGCGCGCAAGGTACTGCCGCAAGGGCGAATCGGACCCGATGGCCGGGGCGTCGGCCAGGGCAAGAGTTCCTCCCGTCTTTTGCATGACCGGAATGAGCCCCTCGATGACGCCGGCGTTGTACATGAAGGATTGCGCGGGAACGCCGGCGTTGGCGCAGGCCAGGGCGCTGCCGCCGTGAAGGTAGAGCGGCTCTTCGGGCGGGCGCGCTTGGAACGCGGCGTTCATCCGGGCCGCGGCTTGGTTCAAGTTCGGGCTAAACAGCGGATGGGCGTACTCCAGCGAGTAGAACAGCCCGTAGGCCAGGCCCAGCGCGGCCAGATGAAGGCGCGCGGCGGGAAACTTTCGCGAGAGCGCCCAGAAAACGCTCAGGCCGGCGAAAGAGGCGACGAGCGCCGCGGGACGTAGGTAAATGCCCAAGGATGGGCCATAGAACATCCTGATCGGAAAGAAATCGAGCCAGAACTTGGGGTGATAGCGCATGGGATGCACGGCGAAGACCGCGTGCGGCCCGGCGGCGGTCAAAAGCGCGAGCGCGGCCCAATACGCCGCGCTCCATGCCAGAAGCGGACGCCAGTGCAGGCCGCCATCGCCCCAGGACAGAAGTTCGCCCGCCGTCAGGACGCAGAAAAGAGGCAGGATGGGCGACCAGTAGTCCATGGTGCGATCCGGATTGATGAGGACGAGGAGAAACGCCATGTAGCACAGGCAGACGCTCAGGAGAAGCCTGCGGCGCTCGCGGTCTTGGCGCCGGAGGAGCGCGCGAAGGAGCCCCCACAAGAGCAGGGGTCCAACGAAGATGACGGCCTTGGCCCAGCTCGACGCGAAGAGCCAGGGCTGGGAGAGCAGGTGCGTGATGACGGGCGCCGTGTGAAAAAGGCCCAGCTTGTGGGTCGAGCTGCGGTAATGCGCCGGCATGAAAATCGGATAGAGCGAGAAAACGGCGGCGCCGCACAGGCCGATGACGGAAAAATCGCGCGCGGTTCTTTTGAAGCCCGAACTAAAGAGGGCGTAAAGCCCGACGCCGGAGACCAAAGCGAAAGCGGCATAGCTGGTCATCCACAGGCAGCCGAAGAGGAGCCCGCACAAAGCCAGAACGGACGGGCGGAATTTTTCGGAGGCGAGGCTGCGCTGGTACGCGAGCAGGAACGCCAGGAAAAAGAAGGCCACGAAGGCGCCGTCCATGAGGATTTGCGGCGAGACCGATACGCTTAATGGACTCAAGGCCAGGAGCCACGCCGCGCCGAAGGCGCCGCGAAATCCGAAGAGGTCTTGGCCCAGAAGGGCGGTGAGGCCAAAGACGCCCAGGCTAAAAAGAAAAGGAACCCAGCGCAGATGATTCGCGCCCAAGGCCAGGAGCCCGGCCTTTAAAAAGAGAAAACCAAGGACGGGATATCCCGCGGGGTTGCCCGCGCCGCCCAAGCGGGCGGTCTCGCGCAGGAACATCTCCTCGTCGCCGAAGAGCGGCAGGTGCAGCAGGGGAAGGCGGAGGACGATGAACGCGGCCAGCGGAAGAAGAAAGAGCCGGCGCGATTCCTCGCGCCAGGCTTTTTCAAGAGCCTTCACAAATGGGCTAGAGGTTTCTCAGGCAGGCTTCGACGATGTGCGGCGCGGACAAGCCGTGCTTGTCGTAGAGCTCGTCGGGCATTCCGGACTCCCCGAAGCTGCGCGCGCCCAGGCGCACGACCGGGACGCCGACGCCCGCGGCGGCCGCGGCCTCGCAGACCGCGGAGCCCAGGCCCCCGTTGATGTTGTGATCCTCGACCGTCACCAGGCGCTCGCTCACGGCCGCGGCTTGGCGCACGGCTTCCTCGTCGAAGGGGGCCAGCGTGGCGGCGTTGACGACTTGCGCGGCGAACTTGCGCGCGGTCAAATCCTGCGCGGCCTTGATGGCTTCTCCGACCGTGCCGCCCGAAGCGAAAATCGTGGCTTGGTAATGTTTGGGCTCGGGCTGCGGCGCCCAGACGCGGTCGCAGCGGCCCAGTTGGAATTGATAGCCGGGCTTGTGGCAGTCGACGAGTTTTTGGCGCGTCAGGCGCAGATAGACCGGGCCGTCGTGCGCGGCCGCCCACAAGACGGCCTGCTTGGCCTCAAGTTCGTCCGCGGGCTGGAGCACCACCATGCCCGGCAAGGCGCGCATGGCCGCGATATCCTCAAGCCCCATCTGGGACGCGCCGTCGTCGCCGATGCCCAGGCCCGCGTGCGTGCCCACGATTTTGAGGTTGGTCTTGTTGTAGGCCGCGGCGATGCGCAAGGGCTCCAAGCGCCCAACTAAAAAGCAGGCGAAACTGGTGATGAAGGGCACTTTGCCGCACAGGGCCAGGCCCGCGCCCACGCCCACCATGTTCTGCTCGGCGATGCCCAGCTCGATGTGGCGCTCGGGGTATTTCTTGGCGAAAGCCAAGGTCATGGTGGACTTGGACAAGTCGGCGTCCAGGGCCACGACCGCGGGGTTTTTCTCCCCCAGTTCCAACAGCGCTTCCCCGAAGGCTTCGCGCGTGGCTTTCATGAGAGCCCCTTGGCGAGCTCGGCCACGGCCTTGTCGGCTTCTTCCTTATTAGGAGCCTTGCCGTGCCAGCCGATTTGGTTTTCCATGAACGAGACGCCCTTGCCCTTAATCGTGTGCGCGATGACGGCGCGGGGCTTGCCCACGGCCGTTCGGTCCGCCGGGAAGGCGCCCGCGATGGCGGCGAAATCGTGGCCGTCGATGGCCTTCACGTCCCAGCCGAAGCTCGCGAGCTTATCGGCCAGCGGATCCAAGCTCATGATCTCGTTGACGTGCCCGTCGATTTGCCCGTTGTTGGAATCGATGATGACGGTCAGGTTGGCGGTCTTGAACTTGGGCGCGGCCATGAGCGCCTCCCAAACCTGGCCTTCCTGCATCTCGCCGTCGCCCAAAATCGCGTAGACGCGGTAGTCCTTCTTGTCCATCTGGCCGGCCAGCGCCATGCCGAGCCCGATGGAGAGCCCCTGGCCCAAAGAGCCCGTCGAGGCTTCGATGCCGGGCAGACGCAGACGATCTGGGTGGCCTTGAAGCGGGCTGCCGAGCTTCCGGAGAGTCATCAACTCGCTCTCGGGGAAATAGCCGCAGTGCGCCATGACGGCGTAGAGCGCCGGGCAGGCGTGGCCCTTGGAGAGAATCAGCCGGTCGCGGTCGGGCCAGGCGGGCTTCTTGGCGTCGTGGCGCAGGACCTGGGTGTAGAGGTAGAGCAGAATATCGATGATGGAGAGGGAACCCCCCGGATGCCCGCTGCCGGCGGCTTCGATCATGCGGATGATGGAGATGCGCAGCTGCGCTGCGGTTTTTTTCAAGTCGGTTTTCGTCGCGGTCGCTGTGGTCACGAAGTCATTCTAGGAAAATTTAGTAGAATGAACAACCTCGTGGAAATAAAGACCTACGTGAGCGCGGTGAGAAAGGCCAGCCGTTTCCTGCGCAGCCGCGCCCCGCGCTTTAAGCCCGAAATCGCGATTATCCTGGGCAGCGGCCTGGCCGGCGCGGTGCCCGAGATGAAAAACTCCTTGGTCATCCCCTACGCGCAGATTCCCCATTTCCCCCGCCCCACCGTGGCCGGGCACGCGGGCAAGCTCATCCTGGGCCGGTGCGGCGGCAAAAATCTCGCGGTCATGCAGGGGCGCTTTCACTACTACGAGGGGCACTCGATGGAGACAATCGCTTTGCCCGTGCGCGCGCTGGAATACTGGGGCTTGAAGACCCTCATCGTGACCGCGGCCGTGGGCTCGATGCGCGAGAAAATCAACCCCGGCGATTTCGTCGCGGTCACGGACCACATCAATTTCATGGGCCGCAACCCCCTGCGCGCCTTCCACGAGGAAGAGTTCGGCGCGATGTTTCCGGATTTGACCAACGCCTACGACGCGCGCCTGCGCCGGCTGGCCATCGCCGCCTGCCGCAAGCGCCGCGCCCCGGTGCACGAGGGCGTCTACGTGGCGGTGGGCGGGCCCTCCTACGAGACCGCGGCGGAAATCCGCGCCTTCCGCGCGATGGGCGGCGACGTGGTGGGCATGTCCGTCGTGCCCGAGGTCATCGTGGCGCGGCAGATGGGGCTCTCGGTGATGGCCTTGGCCTGGATTTCCAACCGCGCCAGCGGGATGAAGGGCGCCACCTTGAGCCACCCGGACGTCTTGGAGCTCGGCCAGAAGGTCTCCCGCAACCTGCGCGTGGTCCTGCAAGACGTCGTCGCCGCGGCCTGACGCGGAACCCTTCGCACCCGCTCCACGCTGGCTCAATGAATCACCGGCCTAATTTTGTATAAAAATCTTCTCCCATGAATCAGCACGCGGAAAGCGAACTCAAGAATAAAAACGAGATCACGGCTAGGGCCGCTTATATTGATTGGATTGTTCCTTTCTTCATTTTTTTAACAGTTTTCCTGGTTTTTTCCCCCGCCTTAAAAAACGGCTTCGTCAATTGGGATGATGACAGGCTAATTCTTGGCTGCACGGCTTACCGCGGACTTGGCTGGGCCAATCTCCGCTGGATGTTCAGCACTTTTTATCAAGGGTCATATATGCCCTTGCTATGGTTTAGCTTCGCGGTCGATTACAAACTTTGGGGGCTTAACCCGTTCGGCTACCATTTGACCAACATTCTTTTGCACGGAGCCAATGCCGTTCTGGTCTATTTCTTGAGTTCGAAGCTCATTAAGATGGCCATTCCTGAGGTTAAGAAAACTCCGCTTGTATTCGCTGCGGCTTTCTCCGCACTGTTTTTCGGGATTCACCCTCTGCGCGTGGAGTCCGTAGCCTGGGTAACCGAACGCAAGGATGTGCTCTCCGGATTTTTTTATTTGCTGACGCTGATTTTTTATCTAAAAGCGCAGTCTTCTTCAGCGTCCCGCACTGTTTCTAAAAGGTGGATTATCTGCGCCATCGCAGTATTCGCTCTTTCCCTCCTGTCCAAAGCAATGGGAGTAACTCTTCCGATAGCTCTTATCCTTCTGGATATTTATCCTTTGAAACGATTGGATCCGGATGTGCGGGAATGGTTTTCACCGCAGAAACTATCCATACTGGTTGAAAAAATCCCTTTCTTTCTCTTGTCATTGGTGGTCGGCGCCGCGGCATACATTTCGCAAAGTCCCGCCGTGTCTTCTATTCAGTCTTACGATTTGAGCGCAAGATTGGCGCAGGCTTCTTATGGGGTGATGTTTTATCTTTGGAAAACAATTTACCCCGTTGGATTATTGCCCCTTTACCAGATACCGCCTGGAATAAGCCTTCTGCGTTGGCCGTTCATCGTAGATTTGCTTCTGGCATTGGGTATTACTATCGGTATTATTTTTTTACGGCACCGCTGGAAGAGCGGACCTGTCCTATGGGCCTTCTATATCCTGACCCTATTCCCGGTGTTGGGTATTGTGAAATTTGGCGACTATCTGGTGGCGGACCGCTACAGCTATCTCCCCTCTTTGAGCTGGGCTGTTCTCTCAGGGGGATGTCTGGCTTATTTGTTTAATGCCTATTCCGCAGCTATCGCTTTAGTCCTGTTGACTCTATTCGGTTGCCTTTCCTGGAAACAAACAAAAATATGGCAGGATTCTAGATTGCTTTGGCGCTACGAGCTTTCGCTCGCGCCTAATTGTGTGCTGGCGCATCTTAACTTAGGGGCCGCTCTTATGGGCAGAAACCGTCAAGCTGCTGTAGCTGAGTTTCAAACAGCACTAACCTTGAATCCCTCGTATGCAGCCGCAGAATATGACTTGGCAAATCTCTTGACCAGTGAGCGTTTATCAGATGAGGCTCTGGCCCTTTACCGTAAAATACCGCCCTCCGACCCGCTCTATTGTTACGCGAGCGTTGATGAGTGCGCCATTCTAATTAAGAAAGGCCGTTTCGTCGAATGTGCGGATGTCATTGATAAAGTCGCCAAAGCTAACCCAGATGACGCATTTCTCGTGCTCAATCGAGAAAATGCGATTCTTCAACAGAGCGACATTGAAGGGAAACTGGCTCTGTACTATTTAAATAGAGGTGATCCCCCAAAAGCTTTGCAGGCCGCGGAAACCAGCGAGAGCCTCCATCCGTCTTGGCCAACTGCTGTTTTGATCGCTTCAATAAAGGCCTCTTATTTTCCCCCTGCCGACATGGCCGAACTGCAGAAGCTGATGCGAACTGGCCGGCACGAGCCGGCGGCGCAGGATGGTTATGTTGATTTGGGCGTGGCCTTTGGGAAGAATAAAGACTGGAAGGATGCCGTGATGTGTTTTCAGATTGCCACAAAGATGTCTCCCACGTATTCGCGCGCATGGTCCGAATGGGCTTGGGCCATGAGCAGCGTGGGTAATTGGTCGGCCACAGCCAGTTTGGCGACCCATGCGATCAGTCTACAGCCTGATGATGCCTACAGTTGGCAGAACTTGGCTTACGCGCAATTCAATCTGCATCATTGGGCCGATTCGGCGAAGGCGTACGCGCGTCTCTACCGGATATCTCCGCAATCTCCGGCTTCCCGAATTTATTGGGCCATGGACGAAGCGGCAATGGGACGCGTAGAAAAGGCGAAGAACATTTTATCCGCCGAGCCGGGGTTGGCGCACGATCAGTATGCCCAAAAGTACTTGGCTCTTTTAAAGAGCGGGCAAAGGTAACCATTTAAACTTGGCGGTGGATGCAAACCCGTTCGGTTTCTGCGGCGTTCCCTTTTGCTACCGGCCTAATTTTGTATAAAAATCTTCTCCCATGAATCAGCACGCGGAAAGCGAACTCAAGAATAAAAACGAGATCACGGCTAGGGCCGCTTATATTGATTGGATTGTCCCCTTCTTTATTTTTTTAACAGTTTTCCTAGTTTTTTCCCCCGCCTTAAAAAACGGCTTCGTTAATTGGGACGATGAAAAATTTATTCTAGGCTGCATCGGCTTCCGCGAACTAGATTGGTCCCATATTCACTGGATGTTCAGCACCTTTTATGAGGGGAATTACATGCCGTTCTCATTGCTGAGTTGCGCAGTTGATTACAAGCTTTGGGGGCTTAATCCGTTCGGCTACCATTTGACCAATATTCTTCTGCATGGAGCCAATGCCGTTCTAGTCTATTTTTTGAGTTCGAAGCTCATTAGGATGGCCATTCCTGAGGTTAAGAAAACTCCGCTTGTATTCGCTGCGGCTTTTTCCGCACTGTTTTTCGGGATTCACCCTCTGCGCGTGGAATCAGTGGCTTGGGCGAGCGAACGGCGAGACGTGCTTTCCGGCTTTTTTTATCTGCTGGTGCTAATTTTCTATCTAAAAGCGCAATCCTCATCGGCGAATCATCATGTTTCTAAAAAATTGCTCATCCTTGCCTTCGCCTCATTCGCGCTTTCACTCCTGTCCAAAGCCATGGGAATAACTCTTCCGCTCGCGCTTATCCTTCTGGACATTTATCCGTTGGGGCGATTGGATTGGCAAATTAAAAAATGGTTTTCACCGCAGAAGATATCCATATTGGTTGAAAAAATCCCTTTCTTTACCGTGTCGTTAGTCATAGGTATGACGGGATATATCGCGCAAGGCCATACTGTGTCTTCTCTTCATGCCGACGGTTTGGGTTCCCGATTAGCTCAAGCGTCTTATGGGACGATCTTCTACCTTTGGAAGACGGTTTACCCGACTGGATTATTGCCCTTCTATCAACTGCCGCCTGGAATCAGCCTTTTGCGTTGGCCGTTCGCTTTGGATTTGCTTCTAGCATTAGGCATTACTAGCGGCATCATCCTTTTTCGTGGCCGTTGGAAAAGCGGCCCCGTCCTATGGGCCTTCTACATCCTGACTTTATTTCCGATATTAGGCATTGTGCAATTTAACAATCAACTTGTGGCTGATCGCTATAGCTACCTCCCCTGTCTGGGCTGGGCGATTCTCTCCGGAGGGTGCCTGGCTTATTTGCTCAATGCCTATTCCGCAGCCGTCGCTTTGGGCTTATTGACTGTATTCGGCTGTCTGTCCTGGAAACAAACAAAAATATGGCACGATTCGGAAACCCTATGGCGATATGAATTGTCACTGGATCCTGGCAGCGCACTGGCACATCTGAATTTTGGGGTTGCGATAGTAAAACGCAACCCCAGGGAAACCATCATGCAGTATCATAAAGCCCTAATATTGGACCCTACATACGAGCAGGTGGAATATAACTTGGCAAATCTCTTGGCAAATCGGGGATTATTGAGCCAGGCCATGGCATATTATCGAAAAATACCGCATTCCGCTCCGCTTTATTTTTATTCAAGCGCCAATGAATGCGCTGTTCTGCTTAAGGAAGGCAAGTTCGCCGAATGCGCGCGCATATCCGGGCAGGCTGTTAATGTAAACCCAAGGGACGCATTTTTTCTTTTAAATTCGGGAAATGATGTTATTAAGGAAACGAACATCAGGCAAGGGGATATCGAAGGGAAATTGGCCCTGTACTATTTGAATGAGGGTAATCCGGAAAAAGCTCTGCAGGCCGCCATAATCAGCGAACATTTTCACCCGTCTTGGCTCACCGCCGTTTTAATCGCTTCAATAAAAGCCTCTTACTTCTCGCATCCAGACGTCGCTGAGCTAAAGGGGTTGGTGCAAGGCGGGATGCATGAACCAGGTGCACAAGCCGGTTATGTCAATCTAGGCGTGGCATTCGGAAAAAACAAAGACTGGAAGGATGCCGTGCAGTGTTTCCAGATTGCCACAAAGATGTCTCCCACGTATTCGCGCGCATGGTCCGAATGGGCTTGGGCCATGAGCAGCGTGGGTAATTGGCCGGCCACGGTCAGTTTAGCGACTCGTGCGATCAGCCTGAAGCCCGATGATCCCGACAGTTGGCAGAATCTGGCCTACGCGCAATTTAATCTTCGTCATTGGGCCGATTCGGCGAAAGCGTACGAGCGTCTCTACCGGATATCTCCGCAATCTCCGGCTTCCCGAATTTATTGGGCCATGGACGAAGCGGCAATGGGACGCGTAGAAAAGGCGAAGAACATTTTATCCGCCGAGCCGGGGTTGGCGCACGATCCGTATGCTCAAAAGTACTTGGCTCTTTTAAAGAGCGGGCAAAGGTAACCATTTAAACTTGGCGGTGGATGCAAAATCGTTCGGTTTCTGCGGCGTTCCCTTTTGCTACAATCGCCCGACCGCTTTGAGCGATTATGGGCGCCGTGAGCTTCCGTTTCATCGTCGCCGCGATTGCGGCCTTCGGCCTGGACGCCGCCCTGGCGTTTCACCCCTCCTCCACCGCCGCTGAACGTCTCTGGGCTTGGCTGGCCGCCGCCTTCGCCGTCATGATCGCGGACGGCGTCTTGGGCGAAGCCGAACGCTGGCGGCAACGTTCGGGCGGGATGGAAGGAGACTGGGGCGGGGCGCCCGCGGCCGTTTGGCTCATCTCCGTTTTCCTGCTCTGGGTCGCCGAGGCTTGGGCGCAGGACAAGCCCGTCCATGGTTTCTTCCCGCCGAAAAACATTTTGCTTTTGGCGCTGGAGACCGCGGCCCTGCTGGTTCTCGCGTCATTTTCCAAGGCTCTGGCCGATGTCCCGCTGCGGCGGCCCCGCCCGCGTCCGGTTCCAACTCCGCCTAAGCCGCATCCCGCGCCCGGGCCAATTCCCCCGCCTCCGGCTCCGGAGCCCACCCCGCGCGACCGCAAGGACGCGATTGTGGACTACTGCCGCGCCCACGGCGGGCGCATCAGCGCCTCGGAATGCGCTAAAATCCTAGGGGTGTCCCGGCGCTACGCGCGCATCGTCCTGCGCGGCTTGGTCCGGGACGGAGTTTTGACCCAAAGCGGAAAACGCGGTGACAGCGATGCCCATTATTCATTGCCAGACGCCAACTCAGGGGCCTAGTCTAGGCCTAGGATCCCCCCTAGGATCAGGCCGCCTAGGCCCTAGGATCACCCTAGGATCAGATAGGCCAGATAGGGTCTACCCCCTAGGATCAGGTCTGGCAGACCCTAGGATCTCCCTAGGATCTAGGCCCTATCTAGGGTCTAGAGGCCTAGGTAGGCCTAGGCCAGGCCTGGCTAGGGGCGGTATCCTTTATATATGAGAATGCTCGACCTCATCGCGGCCAAGCGCGAAGGCAGGGCCCACGCCCCGGACGAGCTCGCTTTTATCGCGGATGCGGCCGCCAAGGGCACCGTGCCCGATTACCAGCTCTCCGCCTGGCTCATGGCCGTCTGCCTGAACGGCATGAGCGAGAAAGAGACCGCGGGCTTGACCGGCGCCATGGCCCGCTCCGGCGCGCAGCTCGATTTCTCGCGCATCGCCAAACCCAAGGCCGACAAGCACTCGACCGGCGGCGTGGGCGACGGGATTTCCTTGGCGCTGGCGCCCTTGGCCGCGGCCTGCGGCCTGTGCGTGCCCATGATGTCCGGGCGCGGCTTGGGCCACACCGGCGGCACCTTGGATAAGCTCGAATCCATCCCCGGCTTCAAGGTGCGGCTCTCCCCTGAGGCGGTCCTGGCCCAGTGCGAGTCCGCGGGCGTGTGCCTCTTTGGGCAAAGCGAAGCCTTGGCCCCGGCTGATCGCAAACTCTACGCGCTTCGCGACGCGACGTCCACAGTGGCGTCCTTGCCGCTCATCGTCGCGAGCATCTTGTCCAAGAAGCTCTGCGAGGGCTTGGACGCCCTGGTCATCGATTTGAAGGCGGGCTCTGGCGCCATCTTCAAGACCGCCAAGGAGGCCGAGGCCTTGGGCCGCGCGCTGGTCAAGACCGCGGGTCTTTTGGGCCTTAAGTCCGCCGCGCTCATGACCGCGATGGAGCAGCCCTTGGGCCGCTACGTGGGCAACGCTTTGGAAGTGCGCCAAGCGGTCGAGGTCCTGCGCGGCGAGACCTCCGCGCCCGATTACCGGGAATGCCTGCTGGCCTTGGGCGGCTGGATGCTGCATCTCTCGGGCTTGGCCAAAACGCCGGAGGCGGGCGCCGAGCGCATGCAGGCCGCCATCGATTCCGGCGAAGGCTTCAAGCGCTTGAAATTGATCGCGCAAAAGCAGGGCGGCGACGCGGCCGCGCTCGATAACTTGGATTTGCTGCCGAAAGCTTCTTCTTCGCGCGTAGTCACTGCTCCGCGCGCGGGATTCGTCACGGCCTTGGACGCCCGAAAAGTCGGCCGCGCCGCGGTCTTTTTGGGCGCGGGGCGCGACTTCGCGGAAGAAACGCTCGACTACGGCGCGGGCTTGCGCCTTGAGAAAAAAGTGGGCGACCGCGTGGCCGCCGGCGAGACCTTGGCCGTGCTCTACTCCTCGGATGACGCGCGCTTGCGCGCCGGCGAGGCCGAGTTCTTGTCCGCCGCGGCCATTGGCGCGCGCCGCCCGCGGCGGGCGCCGGTCGTTCTTAAAGTCATTCGCGGCCGATGAAGCGATCAGCGCTGACCGCCCGCGCCTGGCGCGTCGCGCCCGCTTTGCTCCTGCCGTTTTTCCTGGGCGCCTGCGCCGCGACTTTTACCGCCACGATTAATACGCCGGCCGAGACGGTCGTCGCCCAGCAAGGACTGCTTCCTCTGCGCGCCGCCATCCTGGTTTCGCCGCAAGACCAGGCCTACGTCTGCCGCGCGCCCATTCCCTTGGGAGCGTGGCTCTACCCCTTCGGGCAGAACCTGGAACAAGTGAGCCTGGAAACCTTCCGCCAGGTCTTCCAAAGCGTGACGGCGGTGCAAAATCAGGGCGATTTCACCGGCTATGACCTGCTCATCGAGCCGCATTTCAACCAGGAGCAAACCTCCGTCCAGATAAGCATGAGCCGCATCGTCACCGAGGTGAGCTTGGACTTCGAGGTTTTGGACCGCTCCGGCGTCGTTTGGAGCAAGAACTTCACGGGCAGCGTGACGACCGGTGGGAGCAACTCCGATATGCCGCGGGCTGGAGAGGCCTTGAGCGAGGCCGTCAAAAACGCCGCGTCCGCCATGGCGCAGGATTTCAGCGCGCCCGAGTTTCAGGCCAAGGTCGGGGGACAAAGCGCGCCCGTGAATTCCAATCCCAAGCCATCTGGCGGCGCGGCGCCCTGGTGGCAGCAATAATCGCTATAATATCGCGGATGACCCAACCTAAGCTCGTCGTCTGCGACCACCCGCTCTTAAAGCACAAGCTCGCGCACCTGCGCGACAAGCGCACCACCCCCTCCGATTTCCGCCGGCTCATGCAGGAGGCCGGCGCCATCCTGGGCTACGAAGCCATGCGCGAGCTCGCCGGCAAGAAGATTTCCGTGCCCACGCCCATCAAGGCGTCCCCCGCCGAGGTGCTGGCCGAGCCCGTGGCCTTGGTCGCGGTGCTGCGCGCGGGCCTGGGCTTGATGGAAGGCGCCTTGACGCTTTATCCCGAGGCGCGCATCGGGCACATCGGCCTTTACCGCAACGAGGAGACGCTCAACCCCGTGCGCTACTACGTGCGGCTGCCCAAGGATTTGAGCAAATCCTTCGTCATTCTCTGCGATCCGATGTTGGCCACCGGCGGCTCGGCCGCGGAGGCCGTGCGCATCTTGAAGATGGACGGCGCGCGCAAAATCGCCCTGATTTCGCTCCTCTCGGCCAAGGACGGCATCCGCCGCGTGCACCAGGACCACCCGGACGTGGCCATCTACACCGCCGCGGTCGACGCCAAGCTCAACTCCGTGGGCTACATCGTGCCCGGCCTGGGCGACGCCGGCGACCGCCTGTTCGGAACCTACTAGAAACGGTAACCGAGGTCGGCAAGCACGGAATACGCTCGAAAATATTAAGCCTCCAGCCTCTCGTTTTGCGGGTACGTGGCGGCAAGCGGTTTCGTCTGCTATACTTAAATCTCATGAAAACGGCCAAAAAAGAAGTGCAGAAAATCCTCGAAAAAATTCCAAATAGTTCCACGTTTGAGGATATTCAGTACCACATCTACGTTCGGGAAAAGATTGAGCGCGGTTTAAAGGATGTTCGCGAAGGCCGCGTCATGAGCCAGAAAGAGGTCAAGAAAAAACTCTCCAAGTGGCTCTAGGCATCCTTTGGGCCAAAGCCGCCGTTGAAGACCTCGAACTCGCGGCGCAATATATCGCGAGGGATTCACCAAAATACGCCGCCGTTCTGGTCAGTGAAGCGCTGGCGCGTCGTTCCGGAAATCAACGACGCTGACACCAGGGAACTGTTCGTCTGTAATTACCGCCTGATTTATCGGATTGGAGATGACGCCGTCCGAATTATTGCCTTCATCCACGGATCCCGCGATCTGTGGTCGCTTTGGCAAAATCGGCGATCAAAACATTTAGAATAAAGCTGCTGTAATCATTCTTTGAGCCCTCCGCTAGGACGGGCAAAAAAAAGCCTCCCGCAAAAGCGGGAGGCTTTTTTTATTCGCCGCCTGAGACTTAGGACTGGGCGCAGACGCGGCCAACCGGGCAACCGGGCCTGATTGAGACGATAGAAGCCAAGGCGGAATTCTGCTTGTCGGCGCAGATGTGGGGGTATTGGCAGGTCTGCACGACCTGGGCCACGCTCTCGCAGCGGTGCGGCCACTGGCAGGTGTGCACGACTTGCGCGACCTTGGCGGAATGAACGGGGCTCAAAGCCAGCATCAGAATCAGGTTCAGCATTGCGTTTCTCCTTAACTTTCCTTTAAATCCAAAGATAGTGTAGCTATGACCTGGGCGGGTCCGGCAGGAGGCCGGTCAAGGTGAGGAGTTGATCCAGATCAATTGATCCGGATTGGCCGTATCGGAGGGCTAGGAAGTCGCGCTGGAGAGGGAGAGCAGCTGATCCTCGTTGAGGACGAGGAGGTCTTTTTCCTTCTTCCGGATGAGGCCGCGGCTCTCGAAGTCCTTGAGCAGGCGCACGGTGGTCTCGATGGTCAAGCCCGACATCTCGGCCAGGTCCCGCCGCTTGAAGCCGTGGATGACGCCCGGCTTGCCGGGGCGCTTCAAGCGCAAGAGCGTGTCGGCCATGCGGCCGCGCGCGGGCTTGAACGCGATGTCGCGCGCCTTGTTCTCCCCCCGGCGCACGTCGCGCGCCACCTCGCGCAGGAGCGCGCGGGAAGATTCGGGGAAGCGGGCCAAGAAGTCGATGAAGGTCTTCTCGTCGACCAAGGAGACGACGCTAGGCTCCAAGGCCTCGGCCGTGCCCGTGTAGCCGCCGTCCTTGGCCAAAAGCGTGATGTGCCCGAGCAGGTCTCCTGGAGACTCGATGCGCGTGATGAGCTGGTGCCCCGCGCGGCTCGATTTGTAGACCTTGATGCGCCCGGTGCACACCACGTAGACGCCGATGGGCGGCGTGCCCTCGTGGAAAATCACCTCGCCGGACTTGAACGGGTTGGCCACGCGCATTTCGCGCCAGGCTTGCTTGGCGTCCTTGGCGCCCAGGAGGCTGTAGAGGCAGTTGGACTTGTGGCGGCACCACTCGCAATTGGGTGCTTCCCGCTTCGAAAAAGCCATGAAACGACGCTCCGCCGACGTTAATTGACGACGGGGGAATTATATCAAATTCCCTTTTTGCGCGGAACCGGCTCGAAGGATGGGATGCCCAGCACCGGGACGGTGCAGTGCCGCAGCACCCGCTCGACGGTGGAGCCGAGCACGATGTCGGCCAGAAGCCGCGTGCGGTGCGCGGACAAGACGACCAAGTCGTAGCCGCCCGTCTCGGCGCGCTCCAGGATGACGCGGCGCGGGTTGCCCTGCAGGACCTCCGCGCGCAGGATGCCCCCGGCCTTTTGCCCAAGCAGGGCTTCCAGGCTCCGTCCCAGGGCGGCCGAGGCCCCTTCGCGCCGCTCGCCCGGCAGCGCGACGTAGAGGACGTCCAAGCGGGCGTTGACGGCGCGGGCCAGGCTCAGCGCGTAGACCAGAGCCCGGCCGGCGTAGTGGGTCATGTTGTAGGGCACCAGGATGCGCGAGAGCTTGGAGAGATTTTTGCCTTGGTGCACGGTCAGGACGGGGACGTCCGATTTGCGCAGCACGGCCTCGGCCACGGAGCCGAAGAAGACCCGGTCCATGCCCGCGTAGCCGTGGGTGCCCGTCACGATCATGTCCGCCGCGCCGCGTTTGGCCAAATCGGAGAGCACCGGGGCGGGCGGTCCGATCACGGAGCGGACTTTCAGGCGTCCGGCCGCCATCGTGCCGATGAGCTTGCGGAGCTTTTCCTCGCGCCATTTGCGGAAATCCTCGACTTGGGCGGAAATGTTGGGCACGGTGGTCAGGCCGTAGTCGGAGCTCAAGACGTAGGCGTCGGTCAACACTTCGTGGACGTAGACCACGTCCAAGGCGGCGTCCAAGCGGCGGGCTAGGAACTTGGCCGATTGGAGCGCGGCCAAGGACGGCTCCGAGGTGTCCGCGGCGACCAGCAGTTTTTGCGGCGGAAATTTAATCATAATCCTGCCTCCCCTGCGCGAACGGCGAGCGCCAGCTTCCGTTTCCTAGTTAACGCAACGGACCGGCCTAACGGCCGGCGGCCGGGGCCGCCGTGATGGCGCGGTAGGCGTCGCGGGCGATGAGCAGTTCTTCGTTGGTGGGAATGACGTAGGCTTTAAGGGCCGAGGAGTCGAGGGAGATGAGTCCGCTTTGGCCGCAGGCCGCGGCCTCGTTGCGCGTCTGATCCAGGCGCAGGCCCAGGCACTCCAGGCCCCGGCAGATGCGCCGGCGGATTTCGGGCGAGCGCTCGCCGATGCCGCCGGTGAAGACCACGGCGTCGGCGCCCCCCATCTCGGCGTAGTAGGCGCCGATATAGCGCCGGACGCTGGCGCAGAACATGTCGACGGCGAGCTTGGCGCGCCGGTCGCCGTTTTCCTTCTCCTCCTCCAAAAGCTCGCGCATGTCGCTGGTCAGGCCCGAAACGCCTAAAAGTCCCGATTGCTTGTTGAGCATGGTGACGATTTCGGAAACGGACATCCCCTCCTTGTGCGCCAGGTATTCGACGATGGACGCATCGATGTCCCCGGAGCGCGTGCCCATCATGAGCCCCTCGAGCGGCGTAAAGCCCATGGACGTGTTCAAGGACGCGCCGTTTTTAATCGCGCAGGCGGAGCATCCGTTTCCCAGGTGCAGGCTGATGAGGTTGACCTTGTCCGGCGTGATGCCGCGCAGGAGGCGGTAGCGGTAGGCGATGTAGCGGTGCGACGTGCCGTGGAAGCCGTAGCGGCGAATCTTGTAGCGGCGGTAGAAATGGTAGGGAATGGCGTAGAGGTGCGAGGTTTCCGGCATGGTGGCGTGGAACGCGGTGTCGAAGACCGCGGCCTGCGGCACGCCCGGGCCGAAAATCTCCCGCGCGGCCCGGATTCCCTTCAAGTTGGCAGGGTTGTGCAGGGGCGCGAGCTCGATGCAGTCCTCGATGCCCGCGATGGTGTCCTCGTCGATGAGCGTGGAGGCCCTGAACTTTTCCCCGCCGTGAGCCACGCGGTGGCCGATCGCGTGGATGTCGGAGACGGAGGAGACGCCCTCGATGCCGGACTCGGGCGAGACCGCCCAGCGCACGATGCGCTCGATGGCTTGGCGGTAGTCGCGCAGCGGCGCGTCTTCCTTCACGGGCGGCTTGTCCCCGGCCTGCAGGGTGATGAGCGAGAGGCTGCCCACGCGTTCGATGAGCCCGTGCGCCAGGCAGCGGTCTTGGTTCGCTTCGATGCGGGCCGCGTCGGTCGCGATAATCTGGAACTTGACGGAGGATGAGCCGCAGTTGAGGACCAGGATGTTCATGGAGCGCCGAGCCAGGCGAGGATGGCGTCGAGTTTGCCTTCGACGCCTTTGTAGCGCCGGCTCTCCGCGGACAAAGACGCCAGGGACGAGCGCAAAAGCGCGCGTTCCTTGGGATTGGCGCGGATGGACGCGCCGTCGAGGTAGTAAACCCGGATGAAGAAGAGCGCCGAATTTATTTCCGGCAGACCCCAGGTGAGCTGGCGTTCGACCCTCAAGGTGAAGGGCTTGGCCGGGAAGTCGCGCCCGCGCCACTCGCTTTCAGAAATCCCCGGCGGCGGCTCGGGATGGTGGTTGAGCCGCCGGTCGGTGGTGAATCCCCACACGAAGCGCACGAAGGGCCCGCGCTCGATCATCATGCGCACGATGGCGGAGGACGCGGCGTTGACTTTTTCGATGCCCGGCACCGGCGCGTGGATGGCGAAGAAGTTTTTCCCGATTTTCTCCTCCGCGGCCCAATATCCGGGGCTGCACAGGTGCAGGGCGCGCAGGCGGTCCGCTCCGGCCTCGTCGGCCGTCACGACCGCGACGTCCTCCTGGACCTGGCAGCACAAGGCGTCGAAGGCCGAGGCGTAGGCCGGAGAAAACGCGGAGCCATCGACGCGGGCGAGCTCAAAATCGGGCGTGAAGACAAGAGTTTCCCCGGTCAAGGCGCAGGCGAGCCGCCGCGGCTCGCTCGGAATCCAGGAAAACCACTGCGGGTGCTCCGAAACGAGCTTGTCCGCCATGAACTTGGCGACGCGGCCCGCGATTTCGGGCCGGAACCCGCTCTCCACGTAGTACTTCGAGAGGCGCTCGGCGCGGCAGGCCGACTTGTTTTCCCGAAAGGCCGCGTACTCGCGGTCGATTTGAAAGACCAGGCCGTCGGCCGCGCCGTTGCCGAAGGGCGTCCCCAGCGGCCGCAGCCCCGGCGCGACCTCGTAGACTCCCTTATCGAGCGGAAAATAGCGCGCGGGCGCGGCAAGCTTCAATTCCGCCGAAATCATTTCCTGGCTGCCACGGCGAAATGGAAGAAGTAGCGGTTCAATCCTTCGAAGTCGGAGCGGTATTCCAAGCCCCCCAGCCAGGCGTCGCACAGAAGTTCGCGCGCGCGCGTGAGCTCTTTCAATCGGCGCCTCCAGCGGGGGTCTTCAATGGTGAAATCCAAAAGCTCGAGCGCCCGGCTGACCTCGCTGCCCACGTTTCCCAATTGGGCGGCCAAGGACATGGTTTGCCAGCGTCCGCTGGCGGCTAAATCGGAGTGTTGGGCAGGCACGGGTTTAGGAAGAGATGAGAGACTTGACGATACCCAAGATACGCTCCCGTATTTTTGGGTCCTCAACGCCGCGCGAACGGTTGTTTTGCGACGGGCGCACGTTGATCATGGAGTCGAATTCGACACGCTCGCCTTCCAGGAGAAGCGCTTCCTCGTCGCTGTGAAGATCGCCGCCCAGGGCCAGCATTTTCCGCTCGACGTCGACCGTCGCCTTGATCATCTCTCCGAACTGGGCTTCGGCCATGGCCGCGACATCCGAGAGGGGTATGGGCTTGTCGATGAGTTTTATTTCCATGAATCGCAAGCGATGCGCCGCGAATAAAAATGGGGTGACTGAGGGGACTTGAACCCCCGACCTCCTGGTTCACAGCCAGGCGCTCTAACCAGCTGAGCTACAGCCACCGAACGACCCATTATATCAATTCGCCGCCGCGTTCCGTTCCGCGGTCTCCGGGCTTTTGGACCTAGAACTTTCCGGGCCTTTCGCCTCTTTTTCTTCAGGAGGCCGGATTCCATACTTCCGCTATGGCTAGGAAACTTGCGAACTCCATGAGCCCGGTCGCGATGCTGGCGCTGTTCTTCGGCGCCTTGTTCGCGCTGGGCTTCTGGGCCGGCGTCGCTTCGGCCTGCTTCTAGGCCGCCCGCGTCGCGCTGTTTGCGCGGAGCGCTTGGGCCTTAGGGCCTAAGCCTGCTTGGGTCTCGCAGGACTTGTCCGGCGCGCCCAATCCGGCTACACTCATGAACGTGAGCAAAAAACTCGAGGGCTATCTCGCGGCGGGGCTGGCTTTTTCCCTGCTCGTTTTGAGCGCCGCGCCCTCCCGGGCCGCCTCTCCCGCCTTCAAGCGCGGCATGTCCGCCATGGACGCGAAGGACTATGCGCGCGCCGTCGCCGATTTCCGGAAAACCATCCGGGCGGAGCCCCGCAACAGCGCGGCGTATTTCCTCATGGGCTACGCCTATTATCAGAAAGGATTCGCCGGCGGCAACCCCGAGGCCGCCGATAAAAAGGACGCCCGGGAGACCGTGGCGGCCTACAAGAAGGTTTTCGCGCTCGATCCGACGCTTTTGAGCGTGGCCAAGCCCTACGAACTTTACTTCACCCAGGCGCTTTCCTACGAATGCTTGGGGCAAAACGCCGCCGCCTTGAAGTCTTTCGAGAGGGGCATCGAGGCCGCGCCCGATAATTTCCTGATCCCCCTCTACGCCGCGCGGCTGCGTTTCCTGATGCAGGACATCGAGAGAGCCAAGGCGAACCTGGCCTTGAGCTTGAAGCGCGCCCAGAACGCCGGGCATCGGGCCGATTTGGTCAAGCTCATCCGTTCGAGCGATCTGTTCTCCTCCATGGCGGACAACGCGGTGCTTTCCCCGCTGTTGGGACAAGGCGGCTCCGGAACGCAGGCCGAGGGGGACGGCGCGCTGCACGACTCCTTGGGCAATCGGGCGGCCGCCATCGCTCTTCCCCCGCCGTCCATCAGCCCCGACGAGCGTGCGGTCTTGGCCCGCGTCGCGGCCGGAGACCAGGCTTTTAGCGCCGGGAGCTACGCCGAGGCGCTCGGCGCCTATCAGAAGGCGCTTAAGCTCGACACTCAAGCGGAGGTTCTGGGCCGCGGGCGCCGGGCTCTCGTCGAGGGCCAAATCGGCCTGTGCCACCGGAGTCTTGGGCTCACCGCGCTTGCCGCGGCGGATTTTAAGAAAGCCGTTTCCCTCATGCCTTTCGACGCCGAAGCGCACTACCAGCTGGCCTTGGCGGACGCGGTGCTGGGCCGGACCGCCCAGTCCTTAGGCCAGCTCAAGTGGAGCTTCGAGACCGCGCCCTCGCAGGCTGACCTGCGCCGCTACCTGGTTTTGTCGAAAGTGGAATCGGACTTCGGCGCGGTCCGCGGCCTGCCGGGTTACGCCGCCCTGGCCTCCCGCTATTCGGGAACCTCGTCCGACCGCTAAGCGCGGCGGCCTTTGCGCCGAGCCCTCTAGACTACTGCGCCGGGCCCTGGATGAAGACTCTGGTCACGACGCGATCGGCGCCGGTGCAGGAGTCGATGGCCCCGCCGTACTGGATGTTCAGCGAATAAGCGGGATTCAAGCGCGGCTGGTTGCCGGAGACCGTGCCGATGACGAGATTGTCGTAGAGAATGCTGCCGTTGGAAACCGCAAGGACGGGGAAGCTAAAGCGCACGGTCTCTCCGTTCGCGTCCGAGAAGAGCGCGCCCACGTGGCCTTCCTTGTCGAGGGTCAAGCTGACCTTGCCGCCGGTCGGTTCGAGCTTGCAGTAAGGGACGCTCACGAACTGGCCGTCGAGGGCTTGGCCGTAGAGCTGGAAATCCTGGGCTGCGGCGCCGGATGGGGCCGCGGCGGGCCGGGCGGCGGAAAGCTGGGTTTTGAACTGGGCGACCGGGTCGTTGTTCCAATTCAGGTTTTGGGCCGCGGCGAGCGCGGGCAAAAGCGACAAAGCGGAGAAGAGAACGGCGATTTTCTTGGTCATGGGTTGATTCCTCCAGACGGACGGTTGATTGAGCATCAAGGACAGGATATCACGGGCCGCCGGTCCGGACCCATAGCGGCGGGGTCAATTCCGGATGACAAGCGCGTGACGGCCTAGAGCGCCCGGAGGCTTGGAAACCCGGCGCCACAACTCTTTGGCGCCCAGGGCGAAAATGAAGGCGATGGGCGAAAGCGCGCGGCGCGAAAGTGGTGCCCCCGACGAGAATCGAACTCGTGTTTCGGCCTTGAAAGGGCGAACGGGTCTATTCAGGCTTTTCCGTCGACAAGGTCATTTTCAGGCCTTTTCTCGTCGAGAAATCAGTTTGCGCCTGCTTGCATGGGCTGACATCGGTTGACACCCGTTTTCATCCTAAAATGGCACAAATTTGGCACAAATCTAGTTAGTGCTATTTTTGAAACTATAGCCTAAACTGACTTTTATAATTATACGAATTTAACCGGATCAAAATATATGTCGGGCGCAGGTTTTTGACCCGCACGGGCCGAACAGCGCAATCTTACGGCAAATCGTTCAACGAAAAACGGGTTTAAAAATGGCTGAAGCGCCGGCCGCCCTTGGCGCGCCGAGCGTTGACCGACACGCCGGCATCGTAAAGAGAGTTCTTTAAGCTCCCCCAGTTAAGCTTCACGCAAAATGCCATTAACCTGCCAGTGTTCGTCAAAAGACGGTTCCTGTGCCGCTATATTCTTGGCTGGGCCGAATACTAAGCTCGTTTGAATATCCCGGCAAGAGACATGTCCCATCCACCACATACAAAAACTCATGCGCCTATAGTCTTGGCCCAAAGAAGAATATCCCTCTGATCTGGATGAGCGCGCACAAGTCGGCGCAAAATTGCTCTAGCCCGCGCCTGTTGGCCTAATCGATTAAGCGCCAGAGCTTTAACCAAAAGGGCTTCTTCCCCTCCAGGGGCTAGTTTCAAACTGCGTTTAGCGCAGAATAAGGCCTGCTTGTAACGTCCTTCGCGGCGAAACATTTCCCCTGCGACACTAAGAATAAAGGGCCACTGTCGCATCATGCGCTCGACAGTTCCAGGGTCCCAGGGCCAAAGTGATTTCTTGAGAACAGTCTTCGGTGCCATTAGCGTCCGCATGAAGAGCCGGGGGTTGGCACGGTAGGCGCGCCGCATGAGTTCAATGGACACTTCGCTTAAATTCTCACCTTGGTTCGCCACAGGCAAAGTGATCTCACCAGCGGCCGCGAGCAACATATGCACTGTAGGGAAAGGGCGCGGCAACCAGGATGATGGTTCTTTGGCTGTCACCTTGAGCTTCTGATTTTTTGGAAACGCGGCGGATAAAATATCCTGAAGCAGGATCGGATTGCCAGCAGCCCATACGTGGCAGTTGTCGAAAAAGAGCGAATCGCCGGGAGCCCCGGGCAACTTGGCCCAGGAGCCCAAGAGCCGCGCCAAGTCTGCCAGCGGCACGCCCTCCCGACGCGCGATGCGCCGGATATCCGCGTTGCGGTCCGGCGGCGTCCGGCTTCCGGGCTTATCCCAGTCTGCGGCCAGGTCGTATTGCCGGACAGCCTCTCTAGGATGCCTCAAACGTTCAAGCGTGCGGCCCAGGTAATAATGCGCAGCCGGATTGGTCGGGTGCTTGCCGAGATAAGCGTTAAAAAGCGCTGCCGCACGGGAATTATCCCGGGCTTGGTAGGCTTGCATGGCCATAAAAAAAACGCGGTCGCTCCACCGTGGCGCCCGCGCCATTGGCGGCATGTCGCGAAGGTTGGCCGGCAAAGTGCAGAGCACGATGCGTACGCCGTGCGAACGGCAGAGCTGAACAATACTTCGCAGGTTCCTTTCGAAGTTCAACTCTGTTGTGCCAGCGGGAACCGGTGTACCCGCATCCCAGGCATCTAAATGGGCGCGAATAAGCTTTTTGAATCCCCGATATATCCAAAGACGGCTCATG
Organism: Elusimicrobiota bacterium; assembly: GCA_027451985.1. Classification (GTDB taxonomy): domain Bacteria; phylum Elusimicrobiota; class Elusimicrobia; order UBA1565; family UBA9628; genus JAGWJU01. Next base: position 50,155 of record DAIDHS010000007.1, on the reverse strand, counting down.
GCGCGATCCGCCAAGTAGAGACGAATTTGCAGAGGAGTCATCTCGGTGCGACCGTATTCGTTGTTACCGTCCATGTCTATGATGAGATTTGGCTTATAGCGCAAAATCCTATGCAGAACATCCAGGCTCTGGCCGCTGTCATAGCCGGGCATGCCGCAGGTAATGAGCTCGACCCGATGCCTGGGTCCGAAGAGCTTCTCCACGATGGGCCAGAATTGCCGGAACTCGCCGATGGGTACTGCGACCGAACCGCCGATGATCATGATGCGGTAGTCGCCCGCCAGCTTGGGCATGACAAAAGTCTCGGGCGCCGCCCCGACACGGGCAGACTTGTAAAGCACATATCCGCCCGGCAGGCGCTCCGCGGGCTTAAAAAAGGGCGTCAAGGTGTCCGTATAGTTATACTGGAAGCCCTGCGGCAGAGGGGCGAGAGACGGCCTCCCCCAAAGTCCGCGCGCACAAAGCTCAACTGCGGCCAAAACGGCTAAAACGCTTCCCAGTCCTAATGCGGTGTTTCTAAGGAAAATGAAGGCCTTACGCAGCATGCTTATTTTCATCTAACCCGGTAAACTTCAAATGCGGGGTGGCCCAATGGATCAGGGAAAACCTTGACTCTGACCAAGGCAACGCCCAGTTTTTTCGCCTCGGCTTTAAGTTCAGCGACCTTAGCAGTCTCCAGGCTGTCTTCAGTAAGAAAGTAAGGCTTGTCCTTGCGCAGCAGCCACTGTTTCCACGGCATACGGTAATGAGGTTCCCAGTAGGGCCATGGAAGGAGAATCGCGCGGCCCTGCGAAAAATAAGGCGCGGCCTCGGTAAAAGGTTGTGATAGGGAGACGACGGGGGTTCGCGCCTCCTTACCTGCCCAATGGCAAACGTCAATCACCAAGGGTGACATTTCGTACCAATGATGCGCAGCAACATCCACATTCCACTTACGGAAAAGCCATACGTCACCGGAAAACTGGACAACGCAAGCCACTGCCATGACGATAATGGCAATCCGCCTCCTCTTTATGGGAACAGCCGCAATCCATAAAACCGACAGTACGGCCAGAATGGGAATCAAGCAGGTCAGATGGCTGATGGTTTGGGTTGTCGGAGTAATGGCTGCGACAAGAAAATAGCCCAGAGCGACAATCCACAACGCCGCTGAAGAATTCCAAAGCGTACGCCGGCGCCAAGAGTTTCTTAGAGTGAAAACGAAAGAAATCAAAAGTAGTCCGACATAAAGCCAATGCCAAGGCTCCCTGAAAATAACCAGCCTGGTGCCGTCGCACATGATTTTTAATTGGTGTACGTTGAACTTCAAATTCGTCCAATACGCCAGATTGCTACATGCGGCATAGCCGGGCAAGCCACAACGTAATCCGTGCCGTTGAACCGTATCATTCGCATAAAACAATACGCTGACCCAGCCGTGGGTCGCATTATAAGCCAGGATGGGAAACACGAAAATCCCAGCCACAATCGCGCCGCCGCAGATGAGCCTTTCTCGGGCTTGAGACGATGGCGGCAGCAAATTCAGAACATGCTTCCAAGTCAGCGCCGCATAAAGCAGCAAGCCGACGCCGAGGCCGGCGACCCAGGTCCGCGTGCAGAGCCCGAGAAAAAAGGCGGCGCAAGCCGCCCAAGCATGCGTCGTTTTGCGCGTGCGGACATAAGATAGGGCGAACACCAAAGTCCAGACCGAGGCCGCAACGTCCGGCGCGCTGAGCGATTCGCTGCGCGTCATAATCATTGCGGGGCAGACGGCCAGCAGGGTCGCGGCCATAAACGCTGCTATTTCATCTTTGGTAACAAGGAACGTTATGCGCCAAGTCCCCCAAATCGCGAGTAAAAACATGAACGCGGAGTAAATTCGCAGAGTCGCCAGCGTGCATCCGCCCAAAGCCACAAACGGTGCCAACAGGTAGATGCCCCATGGGCCGTGGAAATAGTTGTACATCAGGGGGATTTTCCAGCCGAAGAGCGAGACGGTTGGTCTCAAGAACATGCCTGGGATTTGGTGAATCCAAGCGTAGGCCGCCGCGCCGCCCTGTGCTTCACCGGTCAAGACGCCTTGATACGGCCAGACGCGAGCAAGCAGAAAAAGAAATAGGCCCCAAGAGATAAGGACCGAAAGGAGGCCGTAAAAACGCGCAGAACGCCGCATCAGAACGCTAGTAGGAGGAGATAATACTTGCTAATGCAAGACACCATACAAAAACAGTTTCCCAATACCAAGGATCATACAAAGTGTCCGGACATTCGGGGCTATTTATAAAAGTTCTAGATTAAAATGGTTTATGGCGCATCCAAGAGCTTCATCGCGATTATTATCCGTGACCTTAGGGGCTTTGATGAGTTGTCGCAAATCTTTTAAGTACCAAGCATAGGCCACGCGACGATAGAGAGGAGGTTCTGATGATATCGATAAGGTAAAATAACTGCCTGCTGGCTTGAAAATAATGCGGGAGCGAGGGCTTTTGGCATGATGGATGAGAAGAAATGGCCATCTGAAGAAGAGATAAATAAGTTGCCGGTCCATGGTTTTGAGGGTCTGCTGAAGTATTACGCCCAAGAGAAATGGAAGGCGGACAAGGCCGGAACAGCGGTGCCGCGAGTGCTAGTCAAGGATGCGGATTTCCTGGAAGTGGTCGAGACTTTGCTGGAATCCAGGCTCAGCCTGCGGGAGCTTAAGGCCTATAGCTCAGCTAAACTTGGGCTCTTACCGGCTCCGGTCCATCGCACCGGTGACAAAGCAGATTACTACGTTTACCCTGACCATTTGGAGCTTTTGGGAACCATCCTGACCCTACGGAAGGCCTATCACCTCCCGCTTGAGACCATAAAGGAACTGCTGGAAAAGGTACCGCAAGACGAGCACCACGTGATGACCGCGCGGGTCTTATCCACCGCGGACCTGCTGGATTTGGCCAAGATGGGCGCTGCCGGCTTCGGGCTTAAGGACGTGGTGATGGCCAAGGCGTGCGACGTGATGCTCCAGGATATCCTGCCCTCAAGCCAGGCACTGGCACTGGCCACGGAGCCCGGCAACGCCCTGCAAAGCTTGGAGCAAAAGCTGATTTTGGGCCGACTCCAGGAGATAAAAAGCTGGGTCGAGTCCGGGCGTCGGGCTGACTTTGTGCGGCGGGAATCGGCGCAAGACTTCAAGAATCTGGCGCAAAAGCAGCTCATCGGTCGGAAGATTTCCCGCAAGATACTGGCCCGGCGAGCGCGGGCGGGACGTGGGAAATAGAGCGTCAATGGCCCCGCGAAGTGGTCGGATTTTAGGCGTCAAAGCGGCAGAATGCTACGTCTGCACCTACGTCTGTTATTGCAGACGTAGGGAAAATCCAACGTCTAGGGCAACGTCTAGAAACCTAGACGTTGAAAAGTGACGGAGGCGATTGCGAAAAATGGAGGGACGAGCGGCACTTTTTGCCCGCCTTTGCGCCAAAAAGCGCGGCTTCGAGCCTCCTGACCACCCCCTCACAACCAGGAGAGTAGAAGAGTGATGGGGTGGTCAGGAGGCTGGCGGGCGAAGGGCGGGGAGAAGCGGGAAATAATTTCTTGAGGGAATTGGAATAAACGGGTAAGGGATGGACAAGCTTTTGACGGTTGAGGAGGTGGCCCAGTGGCTGCAAGTCAAGCCCAGGACCATCTATCAGTGGGTGCATGAGCGGTATATTCCGGTGGTGAAGTTGGGAACATTGGTACGGTTTAATCAGGCGAGTTTGGTGGCGTGGTTGAAGGGTCGGGAGACGGATGGGCGGAGCAAAAGGCGGGTAGAGATTGATTTGAATTAGGGCGGGGCAGCAGCGAACGAACTACGGCGTGGGATACGGTGAGGTTAAGCGGTGCAAATATTACTTATGTTGGGTGATGCGTCTGAGGATGGCAAGGCAGCGTTCAACTCGTTGGGAGCCTGCGGGGCCGGTTTTTAAATTGCCATCCAGACCATGCAAGAAGCTCTCAGTATCAAGCATCCGGCTAAACTGCATAGCCAGATATTCCCGAAGATCTGCGGGAGCTTTTCGGATTGTATCTTCGATATCGGGACAGCCATCTAACAGAGCTATGATGTCCTCCATGTCGTGGCTGGCCAAGTAATCGTCTTTGCCGCGGTCAAGGAAGGCCTCTATTTTAGAAGCCAGCAAATAGGGCACGGAGAACGCCAAAATTCCCGTGCCATCCGCGAGTGTAAAGCGTTCCGCGCGTTCCATCCCATCTTGATACCAGCGGTTGCTAAAGCCCAAGGCCGCGCCTTTTGTGGGCATGACATCGACTTGGACGCCTTGGAATTTCCATCGGCAGATGGGCGCTTTTTCTCCTAGCGGATGGGCAAAGCCCAGCTTGCGGAGTTGCTCCTCGAAATCGTGATATTGACCCCTGGTGGCGATTTCGACCACGCAGTCCACGTCGTCCGTGGGACGGCTTTCAGGCGCGGCCGGGTCCATGTGGAGGTCGATAGTCGCGCCTCCGACAAAGACGACTTTTTCCTTAAGGCTTTGCAGGCCCCGCGCCACGATGGAGAGCAACGTCAGATTTTTAGTGTTTTTTGCTGTCCCCATGGAGGCGTTGTTTAATCTCCTCTGCGGCGATGCTTCGCTCCCGCGCCCGGCCTGCGCGAAGGGCGTCGATGAGGGCCAGCATCTCATGAAGTTTGGGGTCCTTGCGCGCGGCCGCAGGAACCGAGCCATAGAGCGGCTCGATGGCTTGCCCGCGCAAGGAGCCATCCGCGTCCGGCCAGACATATTGGTCGTTGTCATCGGAGACGATGCGATGGGCGATGGGCGGCGCGGAATGGGCCGTGGGAATCCCCCGGCACACGGGGCCGGGCTGGGCCGGATAGACGTATTTTAAGCCGTGGAGAATGAATTCCTCAAGCGCGGAGCGCATGACTCTTTTTTTCGCGCTGTCGATGAGGCCGGAATTCCGGGCCCGCTCCAAGGCCATGCTGACCTCGGAGACGGAAAGCCCCAGTTCCTGGGCCAGGTCCACCAGCCGCCAGGAGCGGTCTTCATTGAGCTTGAGCTTGAGCAAGACAAGAATATCTTGCGGTTTAACGCCTTGTAGAGCTTGCATGCTAAGAGTATAACAGATAATTTCGTATTTCGCAAATCGCGAAATGAATAATATGTTTCCCGGCCCAATCCCCTCCCCCTAATACTCCAGCTTTTGGATAGCTGAGCGGAGGTAATCCGGAGCCAGGTGGGCGTAAATTTCCGTGGTCTTAATGCTGGAATGGCCCAGGAGCTTTTGGACCGTATAGATGTCCGCCCCATTCATAACTAAATGGCTGGCGAATGTGTGGCGCAGGATATGGACCGAGGCGTTCTTGATACCGCAACGGCGGAAAAGGACCCTGAAATCACGGGATAAGACATTGCCATCGAGGATGTGGCCGCCACCATTCCTGAATATATAGGAACCATCCCTTTTGGGATGGGCCTGCAAAACCTTGATAAGGCGATCCGTCATGGGGATATGCCGGACTTCGTAGTCCTTGGGGTGCCAGCCGTCCTTGGCTTGGACCGAAAGAACCTTATTCTTGAAGTCGATGTCAGCCCAAGTCAAGTGGATGAGCTCGTCGCGGCGCAGGCCGGTGTGCAGGAAAGTTTCAAGGATGGGCTTTAAACGCTCATCAGCGGCCTTAAGAGCGGCGCGGGCCTGCTCTTTGGTCAGGTACCGCACTTGCCGCTTGGGCTCCTTGAATTTTTGCACCGACTTGGCCGGGTTTTGAGCCAAAGCCCCCCACGCCACGGCCTTGTTAAGCATGGCCTTGATGGTATTCAACTCTCGATTGACGGTGGAGGCCATTGCTCCCTGCTCGCGCCTGCGGGCCTTATAGGCTTCGAGCTTGGCGGCTGTAATCGCGCTTAGGCGACCAGCCTGCATGAAATCGGAGAAGATCTTGAGAGTCCGAATGTCTCGATCGTAGGATAGCGCGGCCTTGTTGCTCTTGGCGTAGTTCAGGTATTCCTGGACGAACTCGGTAAAATTTCGATCCTTGGCGGCGAAGCCCAACTCTTTTCTTTCGATCTTGACCTGGACATCGGCCAGGGCCAGGTCCGCCAGGCGCTTGGACTTCCCCACCCGCTTGCGCACGCGCCGGCCGTCCACGGCATAATCTAGGTACCAATAGGTCCCGTTTTTGCCGCTGCGCTGGTAGATGCGTGCCATGCTGATATTATGGCACAAATTTGGCACATCTGCAAGATTAAAGTGGTGCCCCCGACGAGAATCGAACTCGTGTTTCGGCCTTGAAAGGGCCGCGTCCTAGCCGTTAGACGACGGGGGCGTGGTGAGCCCGGTGGGACTCGAACCCACGGCCACATGCTTAAAAGGCACGTGCTCTACCAGCTGAGCTACGGGCTCCCGCCGCACATCTTACAATAAAAACCCGGAGAAGGGAATTTTTCGGCCGGCCGCTAAACCCGTTCGGGCGCGCGAACTTGATCGGGCGGCGCCGATCTATGATAAAATGAATAACCGGTCAGTCATTTGATCGGGAACAAGCGCATACCAAAGACATGAAGGCCCCGGAACTGCTGGAAGCCAAGAAGCGCCGCATTCTCTCCTCCGCTTGCCGCCTGCTGGTCAAGCACGGCTTTCAGGACATTTCCTTGGACGAAGTGGCGCGCTCGGCCGGCGTGGCCAAGGGAACGCTGTTCCTCCACTATAAGAACAAAAGCGATTTGTTCTCCGCGGTCTTCGCCGACATGGTCGACCGCCTGGGCGACGAACTGGAAAAGGTCGTGGCATCGAATCGGCGCGGCCGCGCGCTCTTGGAAGAGACCGCCCGCGTCATCCTGGCCCATTTCGACCGCTACCATGACTTCGTGGCCAACTTCAGCTCCGGCGCTTTCCCCGCCTGCAATCAGCGCTGCGGAGAGAAGCTGGCGGAGAAGTTCCGGCGCAACTACGACCAAGTCTCTAAAATCCTCATGATTTGCAGGGCGGACGGCCTGTTCAAGCCTGACGCTTCCATCTCCTACGGCTCAACGGTCTTTTTCGGGCTCTGCCGCAGCGCAATGATGCTCCGCGCCGCGCGCAAAGCCAAGTACCCCCTCACGGGCAAGTCCCCGGAGGTGGTGCGTTTTTTCCTCAACGGCATGGGCGCAGACGCGTGAAACGGCTTGCTTTCGCGGCGGGCCTTCTGGCCGCCTATTGCTCCCTGTCCCCCTCGGCCAACGCCCAAGGAAACGGCGGGGCTTCGGCCGAACGCCCCGTCACCCTGTCCCAGGCCTATGCCCTGTCCTTGGCGCACATGGAGACCATCGCGCAAGACAAGGAAGCGGCCAAGCAGGCGCTGGCCCACGTTAACGAACTCGTCGGCGACATCATGCCGCAGATCACCGGCACGGCCTCTAATTTGTGGGAGGAAAACCCCGGCGTCTCGATTGGAGGCATCAACCTGACCAACCAGCCTCATGCGGCCATCACCCTGAATCAGATCTTGTTCTCCGGTTTCCGCGAATTTCTGGCTTTCAAGCAGGGTCGGCGCGATTACGAGTCCGCCAACATGACTGAGAAACGCGCCGAGCAGCTTCTCTATCAGGACGTGGGCCAGGCCTACGTGAGTCTCCTTCAGGCACGGGATCAAATCGGGATCGATGAGAAAATCGTCAAGGCAGGCCAGGATCAGGTGGATTTTCTCCGGCGCTGGGTGCAGATCGGCCGCGCCAAGAGGAGCGACCTGCTGACGGCCGAGTCCGTCTTGGAACTCTCCAAAGCCCAACTGGAGCAGGCGCATCAGACGGAGAGCGCCGGGCAGGAGATGCTCAAATTCCTCACCGATTCCGCCCAGGACTTGGCGCCGGAGGAGCTTCCGCCGCCGGACCCGGGCGATCTGAAAGGCTGGCTCGCCGCGGGAGAGCGTCGCGCGGACGTGGAAGCTGCGCGGGATTCCTACGACGCCGCGCAGCTTCAGACGAAGATTATCAGCCGCCAGCGCTGGCCCACCATCACCGCCACTGGAAATTATTACCTCCTTCAGTCGGCGTTCTCCAAAAACGTCCACTACGACGGGTCCGTGAACCTCTCGGTTCCCCTTTTCACCGGCGGCGCCATTTCCGCGCAAATTCGCGAGGCGCAGGCCCAGGAAAAGAGCGCGGAGTCCGGCTTGTCTTTGGCGCTGCGCACCGCGGATGAAAACGTCCGTTCCTCTTATAGGAACCTGAAGTGGGCCGTCGGCTCTTCCCGGGCTTTCGCGGACGCCGTGCAGGCCGCCAAGAAAAGCTTCGCCGCGGAGAAGAGCGACTTTGAGCAGAATTTGGTCACCAACCTTGACGTCATGAACAGCCTGACCAGCCTGGCCAACACCGAGGTCCAGGCCAACGCGGCCCGGCAGCAGGCGGCCTTCGGCCTCATCCAGCTTCAGGTGGCGGCGGGCGAGGTTCCGCTGCCGAAGACGGGAGGCGCGCCATGAAGCTCTCCGACATCTCCATTAAAAACCCCGTCTTCGCCTGGATGCTCATGGTGGGCCTCATCGTCTTTGGCGCCATCAGCTACAGCCGCATGGGCGTGAGCGAGCTCCCCGACGTGGACTTCCCGGTCATTACGGTGACGGTGACCTGGGCGGGCGCTTCCCCCGACGTCATGGAGTCCGCGGTCGCCGATCCCATTGAAGACGCGGTGATGAGCGTTGACGGCGTGCAGCTGGTGCAGTCGGTCTCCCAGGAAGGCCAGACCCAAGTCATCATCCAGCTTAGCCTCGACCAAAACATCAACACGGCTTTGGAAGAGGTGCAAACCTACGTCACCGAGGCCCAGAAAAATCTTCCCCAGACCATCGATCCGCCGGTCATCACCAAGACCAATCCCGACGATCAGCCCATCATGTGGGCGGCGGTCTACGGCAGCAGCACGAACGCGGTCAATCCCTTCTCAACGGACGAGCCGGCCAACGGCGCGGTAAGCCTGCGGGACATCGCGCTCTTCGTGCGCGACCACCTGAAGGATCAGATTACGACTGTGGCCGGTGTGGGCAACGTGTTCTTGGGCGGCTACGTCGATCCGCAGATGCGCATCTGGGCGAACAACACGGACATGACCCGGCGCGAAATCACCGTGCAGGACATCATCAACGCGGTGGACACCGAACACGAGCTGGCGCCCACGGGCTACCAGGACGACGGGCCCAAGGAAACCTACATCCGCGTTCACTCCCAGTTCAAAAACGCCCAGGGGTGCGACCAGCTCATCATCCCCACGCGCGAAGGACTGGGCGAAGTTTGGAAGCGCATCAAGCTTGGCGACGTGGCCAAGTGCGAGGAAGGCACGGACGAACTGCGCCGCATCTCGCGCTACGACGGCATCTTCCCCACCATCGGCGTGGGCGTCATCAAGCAGCACGGCACCAATACCGTGGCCATCGCCGACGCGGTCAAGCAAAAGATCAAGGAGTTGCAGCCGCTTTTGCCCAAGGGCATGCACATGGGCGTGGTCGTCGACACGACCAAGTTCATCAAGGCGTCCATCAACGATCTCGTGTTTACGCTGATCCTGGCCGTGCTTTTCACCTCGTTGGTCTGCTACCTGTTCCTGGGGTCGTGGTCCTCGGCGTTCAACGTGGTGATGGCCATCCCCGTGTCGGTCATCGGCTCCTTTATTTTCTTGAACGCCTGCGGGTTCACCTTGAACAGCTTCACGCTTTTGGCGCTTTCTTTATCCATCGGCATCATCGTCGACGACGCCATCATGATGCTGGAGAACATCGCCCGCTACAACGAGGACGGTATGCCCCGCGTTCAGGCAGCCATCGTAGGTGCGCGGGAAATCACCACCGCGGCCATCGCCGCCTCCCTGGCGATTTTGGCGATTTTCCTGCCCGTGGTCTTCATGAACGGCATCGTGGGCAAGTTTTTCTTCCAGTTCGGCGTCGCGATGTCCGTGGCCATCCTGCTCTCGCTGCTGGAAGCCCTGACGCTGGCGCCCATGCGCTGCTCGCAGTTCCTGTCGGTCGGCCGCGAGAACGCCGTCACGCGTTGGATGAACCATGGGATGGGGCGCCTGGCGGTGCATTATAAGCGGGCGCTGGCGTGGTGCCTGGACCGGCGCTGGTGGGTCATCATTACGGCCTTCCTGCTGACCATCGCCTCCTACGGCATCGCCAAGTACCTGCGCAAGGAATTCGTGCCGCCGCAGGACCAGAGTCAGTTCCTGGTGACGCTCTACACCAAGATGGGTTCGTCGCTGGAGTACACCGATGGCGTCTTCTCCGGCGCGGAGAAGGTTCTTGAAGCGCGTCCCGAGGTCAAGAGCTACTACCAGGCCGTCGGCGGCTTCGGCGGTGGCCTGGTCAATCAAGGCATCCTTTTCGTGGTCATGCATGATCCCTCGAAGCGTCCGATTGTCGCGCCTTTCACCCATCGCCCAACTCAGCAGGAATTCATGGAATATCTGCGCGGCCAACTGGCCAAGGTGCCGGGCGTGCAGCGCGTGGCGATTCTAGATTTGTCTCAAGCGGGTTTCAGCGCGCAGAGAGGCTATCCCATCGAGTTCGAGGTGGAGGGGCCGCAGTGGGACAAGCTGGTGGGGTACTCGCAGGAGATTTTTAAGCGCTTGAAGGCCTCGGGTCTGATGGCCGACTTGGACACCGACTACAACCCGGACATGCCCGAGCTGGAAATTTATCCCGACCGCGCCAAGGCCGCGCGCATGGGCGTGCCCGTGACCACCATCACGGATACCATCTCGGCCTTGGTCGGCGGCATGAAGCTCCTGCCCAACAAGTACACCGATTCTGCGGGCCACCGCGACGACATCCAGGTCAAGCTCATGGCCAATCAAAACCTCACGGTGGCGGACATCGAGAAGATATGGGTGCGCAACGTTCAGGGCGAGATGATCCCCTTAAAGGACCTGGTGACCATCAAGCCCGGCAAGACCATGCTTACCATCACCCGCTACAACCGCGAGCGCGGCATCGGCATCTTCGGCAACTTCAAGCAGGGCGAATCCGAGTCGAACGTCATCGCCGCCATCCAGAAGATCGCCGACCGCGTCATCCCCAAGGGCGAGGGCTACCACATTGTGATGTCGGGGAGTTCGCAGGCCTTCGAGGAATCGTTCCGCAACCTGCTCTTCGCGCTCATCCTGGGTATTTTCGCGGCCTACATCGTGCTGGCCAGCCAGTTCAACAGCTTCATTCATCCTCTTACCATCCTGACCGCCCTGCCTTTCAGCGTGGCGGGCGCCTTGTGGGCGCTCTACATCACCAACACATCGCTCAACATCTACAGTCTCATCGGCATCCTTCTGCTGATGGGCATCGTCAAGAAAAACTCCATTCTGCTGGTCGACTTCACCAATGATCGCAGGCGCGCCGGCATGGGGTTGCGGGAGGCTCTCTTGGACGCCTGTCCCATCCGGCTGCGGCCCATCCTCATGACCACTGCCGCGACTTTGGCCGGCGCCATTCCCGAGGCCGCGGCCTGGGGGCCCGGTTCCGAGATTATCCGGCCCATGGCCATCGCGGTCATCGGCGGCATCATCGTCTCGGTGAACCTCACCCTCTTCGTAGTCCCCTGCTTCTACTCGGTCATGTCCAAGCTGGAGAGCCGCAAGCACGGAGAGCGCCTGCAGGAAGCCCTGCGCGCCCTGGGCGAGCTGCCCGCGGATAATTAACAGGCCGCCTGCGGCGCCTTATTGTTCGGGCTGCGGGATGTGGAGCTTTTTAGCCAAGGCCGCGATAAGGCTTTGCGAGGCGTTTTGCGCTGCGGCGTTAAGGTCGGATCCTGTGCTGGAGACCGTTCCCGTCCATAGGATGGAGCCGGTTTCCACGCTGACCATCCGGACCGAGATTCCCACCTGGGCCGGCGTAGTCTGGGTCTGAGGCACGACGTTGTTGGTCTGCCAGGTATTCATGCCCACGATGCCGACTTCCCCCCTTTTTCCGACCGGCCCGAAAATGGGGCGCGCATGTTCCTGAGGCATGTCCACCAAGACGGTTTGCTGGCTCGTGTCGGTGAAGTAGGTGAGGCTGCCCAAAATGAGGGCGTCGGCGCCCAGGAGCTTGCCGACCTGCTGGGTTGTCGCCATGTTCACGGCGCCGGAAAGATCGAAGGACTGCTCCTGAAGCACGCTTTGCACCTGCTGGCGCTCAACGAGATTGTAGCCTAACGCCAGCAAGTAGGGCTCGAAAACCTGCGAGACCATCTGGCCCGAGCCGGACGCTCCTGGGTAGTCGTTGAAGCCCAAGACCGCTACGGTATGGATGGAGGCCGGATTGTACTGAGGACTCACGAAAATGGCTGCCGGCGTCGCGCAGGCGGCGCACAACAAAGCGGCAATGCTCATGGGCGCGAGGGTTCGCAGGAGCGCGGGAGTTTTTCTCATGGCTTTTGGGACGCGCCCTGAGCCTGGGGTGCCGCGATCTTATCGGCCGCAGCCTCATTCTTCGCCTCTGCGATCTGCGCCGGGCTCAGAATTTTGGCGACGCGGAACGCGTCGGCTTTGGCGCGCAGGCTGCCGTTTTGGGCCGCAAGCCAGTACCATGAGTAGGCTTTGACCGCGTCCTTGGGCACGCCGCGTCCAAATTCATACATTACTCCAAGGCTTCGTTGCGCTAAAGGGTTGCCCTGCCGCGCGGCTTTCTCGTACCAAGCAGAAGCTTCGAGGTAATCCTGCTTGACCCCCCACCCGCTTTCCAGCATCAGGGCCAGGTTGCGCTGCGCGAAGGCCTCGCCCTGCGCCCCCGCCTTGCGGAACCAGGCGTAAGCCTTCTTGTAATCGCGCCGGACGCCCAGACCATGCTGGTAAAGATAGCCGAGATTGTTCTGCGCGTAGGGATTGCCTTGCGCGGCCGCGGCGGCGTACCACTTGGCGGCCTTCTTGTAATTGCGGGCAACGCCCTTGCCGTGGTAGTACATGCCCGCCAAGTTGGTCTGGGCCTCGTTGTCGCCCGATTCGGCGGCCTGCTTGAACCATTTGAATGCCTGAGCGTAGTCCTGGTTCCCTCCGATGCCGGTGTAGTACAGAAACCCTAGATTATTGGCGGCGTCGGGGTCTTTTTTTAGGGCGGCTTGCCGGTACCATTGGGCGGCCTGGGCATAATCATGAGGAACATGATGACCGTGCTCGTAGATGACGCCCAGTTTGTAGGCGGCCTCCGCGCTGCCGGCCTGCGCGGCCTGCTTGAGATCGTCGACGGCCTGGGGGTACTGCCCCGCGAGATAGGCCTTGCGGGCTTGGGCCATGAGGTCTGCGGCGGAGGAAGCCGCCCAAGCGTGTCCTGCGGAAACCGCCGCGCAAACGCCGCAGAGAGCGGCGGCGAGGGCAAAACGGATTCTAGGCATGGCCAACGAGATTATATATACTGGGTCCGATGGATGCAAACGGTGCGCATAGCGCCGCAAGGAGACCGCATCACCGACTCGGAGATTGTCGCTAAAATCCGCTCCGGAGACTCCCAGGCCTACGCGGAACTGGTCAAAAGCCATTATCCCCGCGTCAGGAGCCTCTGCCTTTGCCTCCTCTCCAATTCAAGCGAGTCCGAGGACGCCGCCCAGGAGATTTTCTTAAAGGCCTACCGCTTCTTGCCCCAGTTTAAGAGCGACTCTTCTTTCTCCACCTGGATTTACCGCATCGCGTCCAACCACTGCCTGGACGTCCTGCGCCGGCAGGCGCGGCACAAGACCGAGTCCCTTGACGCGCCGACCGGGGAAGAGAACGAGTCCGGCCAAGCCCGACCTCGGTCGGACGTGTCGGAGCCCGATTCCAGCGCCGTCTTCGAGAACAAGGACCTGGTGCGGCGCGTGCTGGAGCGGCTTTCTCCCGAACATCGGGTGGTCCTGGTGCTCAAGGAAACGCAGGGACTGAGTTATTTGGAGATGTCCAAGGCCCTGGATTGCACCATCGACGCGGTCAAAGGGCGCCTAAAGCGCGCTCGCGCTGAGCTTGGCGAAATCGCACGACACTTTGAGGAGCCCAGCGGCGTCTAAAGTGATGACGATGAAACACGAGGATTTTCGCGAGCGGATTGACGAGATGAGGGACGGGGAGCTCCCGGACCCGCTTAAAACGGAGTTCACGGCCCACTTGGCCGCGTGCGGCCTGTGCCGGCAGGACTACGAACGCCGCGCCTCGCTGGCTTGGCGCCTGTTCCGCCCGGCCGAGGCGCCCTCAGCGGCCCGAGTCGAGGCCTTCACCCGGGCGGTAATGGAGAAAATCCCCGGCCAAGCCTCCGCCCCCGCTCCCCGCGCGGGCGCGTGGCGAAACCTGTGGTGGGTCGTGCCCTCTTTGGGGTTCGCTTTGGCCGCCTTGATTCTGGCCCTGCGCCGCGGCGCGCCGGCCTTGATGGTTCCCCTGGACTCCCAGCTTTTAATCGGCTCTCACAGCACCGTGGCCGAGATGGTGGCGCCGCTTGACCCTGCCAACAGCCAGCGTCTTGTGGCCGTTGAGGAGCAATAACGATGAAACGAACGGGATTTCCCACCGCCGCCGTCTTCGTCATAGGCCTTCTGCTCGGCGCCGCTGCGGGCGTGCGCTACGAAAAGCGAGCCATGCATCAGTTTTGGCGGCGCGGCCCCAACACCGAGCGCATGCTGGCGGACTTGAGCCGCCGGCTGGACTTGAGCTCCGCGCAGCAGCAGAAACTGCGCGCCATCCTGGAAACGAACCGCGGCCAAGTCATGGAACTGCATAAGCAGATGCTCTCTCAATTCAACGGCATCCGCGCGGCCTTCCGGCAAAATCTCGGCGGCATCCTGACTCCGCAGCAGCAGAAAAAATTCGCCGCCATGACGGCCCAGTGGGACGCCCGGCGGCTTTCCCTGACGGCCAACGCGTCGACGGGCGACTCGAGCGCGCAGGCCCGTTAAGGGCTTCCCAGTGAAGCGCGCTCTTCTGGCGGCGGGCGCTCTTGTGTTCGGACTCGTTCCTGTCCGGGCGCAAACCGCCTCGACGTCGACCGTTCTCACTTGGGACCAGTGCATGGCTATCGCCCGCGCCCAAAACCCCGCTCTGCTCGCGGCCGAGCGCTCTCTCGAGGCCAGCGCTCTCTCCTATAAGAACAGCTTCAACGGCCTGATGCCCCATGTGAGCCTGTCCAACGGCTACACGAATTCGGACACCTTGAACGCCCTGGGACAGTACTCCAACGCCGACCACTGGCAGGCCGGCGCCAACGCGAGCCTGGATCTGTTCAATGCCCAGGACTACGCGTCGCTGAGTACGACGAGAGCCCAGGAGCTGCAGTCCCGAGCCAATCTCGCGCAAGTCTCGTCCCAAGTGCGCTACACGCTGGCCCAGGCATTCATTAAACTCATCTATAACGAGCAAAGGCTCACGGTTGACCGGCAGATCGAGAGCATCCAAAAAACCAACGCGCAGATGGTGTCATTGGAATACAAGTCGGGTGAGGAATCGCTCGGCGACATGATGACTTCCAATGCCCAGCTTCTGGAGGCTCAGGTGACGGTCTCAAACGATTCGCTTAATATCCGCGCCGCCAAGATGGAGCTTAATAATCAACTGGGACAGGATCAGTTCGCCGACATCGAGGTGACCGGTACGCTGGACTACTCCAAGCTTCCCGAGCAAGATTTTCCCTCTTTGGTTGCGCAGACGCCCGCAGTGGCCGTAGCTCAAGCGGCGCTGGTCTTGTCCCGCGCCGGCATGGAGAGCTCCGAGGTGTCCCTGTGGCCCGATTTCTCGGCGACCGCTTCCCGCTTCTACAACGGCGGCACCGAGCTTCCGCACAATCCGCACTGGAACTGGGGCGCTACGCTGAGCCTGCCCATTTTCGGCAGCGGGCCCACCGCGGCTTACTATCAAATCACTTCGGCCAAGGAAAGTCTGGCGGCGGCCGAGGAGAGCCTCCGCGAGGCGCAGGACTCAACGCGCAGCCTCTTGGAGCAGGATTGGACCAGCTTGAACGAGGACGCCGACTTGGTCGCGGCCAACCGCGATCTCTTCGCCGCGGCCCAGCAGCGCTACACCGAATCCACCATCCGCTACAACGCAGGCCTGATGCCGTTCGAGACCTGGATCCTTTCGGTCTCGGATTTGATCAACTTCAAGCAGGGTTATCTGGGCTCCGAATTGAACGCCGCTTTGGCCGAAGCCCAGTGGAACAGCGCCGTGGGCAAGGGACTAGGAGATTAGCATGCAAGGCAAATGGGTCCGCTGGATTTTGATTCTCGCTGTAGCGGGAGGCGGCGCCGGCGTTTGGGCCTACTATCACGGCAAATCCAAGGACGGCGACGAACTGGTGAGCTACGCCAAGATCAAGCGCGGTCCCATCGAGGAGATCAGCGAGGCGACGGGCTACGTGGCGCCGCTCAACCGCGTTGCGATACAGCCCTCGGTTTCCGGCCGCATTGAAAGCTTGAACGTTGATGAAGGGGATGCGGTCAAGGCGGGAGAGGTCCTGGCTGAAATGAGTTCGACTGATCGCGTCGCCATCTTGGACGCCGCGCGCGCCCAGGGCCCGGCGGTCTATAAGAAATGGGAGGACACGTATCTCCCCATTCCCATCATCAGCCCTTTGGCCGGGCGCATCATTCTGCGCAACGTGGTCGTGGGCCAGATGGTGGACCCCACCACGGTCATCTACGCGCTTTCGGACAAGCTCATCGTCTACGCCCAGGTCGACGAGACCGACATCGGCCGTATCAAGAAGGGCATGGCAGCCCAGATTACCTTGGACGCCTATCCCAACCGCACGGTGCAAGGCAAGGTTTTCGACATCCTGCGCGAGGGCGTGGACAACAACAACGTCATCACCTACAACGTGAAGATTGACCCGGTGGGCGGCGCGCCGGACTATTACCGCTCGCAGATGACGGCCAATATTAACTTTATTCTCAAGAAGAAGAACGACGCCCTGCTGGTGCCGGCCGTGGCCGTGAAGCAGAAAAACGGACAGTCCGAGGTGCTGGTGCCGGGCCCGGACGGCAAGCTCGTGGCCAAGACGGTCGTCATCGGCATCCAGGGCGCCAACAACGACGAGATACTTTCCGGCCTAAGCGAAGGCGACACGGTCGTCATCCGGCAGAAGCGCTATGTTCCCGAGCAGGCGGCGACGAGCCCATTGGCGGGCGGAAGCCATAAGAAGTCCGGAGGCTGACGAGGCGGGTATGGCGTTTATCGAGCTCAAGGACATCACGCGCGCCTACCAGGTGGGCGGCGACAAGCTGGTGGTCTTAAAGGGTATCAACCTCCAGATCGAGGAGGGCGAGTTCGTCGCCATTATGGGTCCCTCCGGATCGGGCAAATCCACGCTCATGCAAATCTTGGGGCTGCTGGACCGCCCTACCTCGGGCAAGTATTTCCTTTTCGGCCGCGACGTCTCGCGCCTGACCGACGATGAGGGCGCGGCCCTGCGCTCCAAGACCATCGGCTTTATCTTCCAGATGTTCAACCTTCTTTCGCGCACCTCGGCCATGGACAACGTGATTCTGCCCATGATTTACGCGGGCGCCTCCAACCGGGAGGCGCGCGGCCGCGAACTCCTGGAGACCGTGGGGCTTTCCGACCGCATGTCGCACAAGCCCAATGAACTCTCCGGCGGCCAACAGCAGCGGGTGGCCATCGCCCGGGCGCTGGTCAACTCCCCTCGCGTCATTTTCGCGGACGAGCCCACCGGGAACCTCGCCTCGGACCAGGCCGCGGACATCTTGCGCCAGCTCAAGCTCATGAACCGTGCGGGCATCACCGTCATCATGGTGACCCATGAGCCGGATATCGCCGCGCACGCCCGGCGTATCATCCACATTAAGGACGGGCAGATCGTGTCTGACGAGGTCAATGAGCAATTCCACGAAACGGATGCGGCGCCTTCCGTTGGCGGCGGCACGGCGGTGCTCTCCGCGCCCAAGACCGCGCTTCCCGCACAGTTTAAGCTCCAGCATGGAGGCTTGAACGCCGCCGAGATGAGCGAGTACTGGGCCTCGGCTTTGCGCGCCATCGCCGCGAACAAGGTCCGCAGCGCTCTCTCCATGTTAGGCATATTGATCGGCGTGGCCGCGGTCATCGCCATGCTGGCCATCGGCAAGGGTGCGCAAAAAGCCATCGAGGCCAGAATTTCGAGCCTTGGCTCAAACTTGGTGATGATATTTCCCTTTTCCCAGGCCGCCTTTCACGGCGGCACCGGCAGCTATTCGCGCCTGACGCTGCAGGACTTGGACGATTTGTCGCGCGTAAGTCCCCACATCGCCGCCGTTGATGGCGAACTGCGCGGAACCGTCCAGGCCGTCTATAAGGACAAGAACGCCTCGACCCAGGCGCAAGGGGATCTCCCCGCCTACGCGGACATGTACGCCGACGTGCCGTACTACGGCCGGTTTTTTACCGAGGCAGAGAACGACTCCATAGCCAGCGTGGCCGTGCTGGGCCAGACCGTGGTCAACGAGCTTTTCGGGAAGGAAAACCCGGTGGGCAAAACCATCAAGCTTAATCGCGTTGCCTTCAAGGTCATCGGCATCCTGCCGCCCAAGGGTTCGAGCGGCTGGCGCGATCAAGACGACGTCATCATCGTCCCCTTGAAGACCGCCATGATGCGCCTGGGTTTCACCGCCTGGGGTAGCGGCAACAGCCGCGGCCGCTATCTGGACACGATTTCGCTCGAATGCGACAGCCCCGGCTCCATCGGCTCCGTGATGAAATCGGTGGAGACGTTTCTGCGCGCGCGCCACCACCTGCCTTCTTTCCAGGCTGACGATTTTACCGTGCGCAACATGGCCGACATCCAGGCCGCCTTGACCGGCACGACGAAGACCTTCACGCTCCTTTTGGGCATCGTAGCCGCCATTTCCCTCTTGGTCGGCGGCATCGGCATCATGAACATCATGCTGGTCTCTGTCAGCGAACGGACGCGCGAAATCGGGCTCAGGAAGGCCGTGGGTGCCGCGCGGCGCGCGATTTTGATCCAATTCCTGCTGGAGTCGGCAGTGCTTTCGACTTTAGGCGGCGTCATCGGCATTACGTTGGGCGTCGGATTTTCCCTGGCGCTTTCCCACTTCGCCGGCTGGGCTGCCATAGTTCAGCCTCAGGCCGTGTTGATGGCCTTCGTCTTTTCCGCGGGTGTCGGCGTGTTGTTCGGCTTCTGGCCGGCGAGGAAGGCGTCTCTGCTCTCGCCCATCGAAGCCTTGCGCTACGAGTAAGAGGATTATTCCCATGAAAGCGCGCGCGTCGGTGCTCTTTCTCCGCGTTTGGGACGCCCTTTTATGCGGCGTGGCCCTCTCTGGCTTGGCGTTCATCCTGGTTTCGGGCGTGGCTCAGACGCCGGCTCTTCCTTCCGACCTGTTTTTCCGGCACTACTGGGCCCACCACATCGTGCGGCTGGGATTTTTTTGGGCCGCCCTGGCCCTGTTCATCTTGATAGTGAAGATACTCTTCTGGCTGCTCTATCGCCCGGCGCCGCCCGCCGCGGGGCTTGAAGCGCCCACGCTGACCGTCATCATCCCGGCCTATAACGAAGGCGCGATGGTCAGAAAATCCATCGACTCGGTCGCCGCGGCCGATTATCCTGCCGGCCGCCTCAAGATTGTCGTCGTGGACGACGGCAGCAAGGACGATACCTGGGAGTATGTCTCGGCGGCGGCCAAAGAACGTCCGGATCTGATTGTGCCCGTGCGTTTCCCCAGAAACAGCGGCAAGCGCGCGGCCCTGGCCGAGGGATTTTCCCGCGCCGACTCCGAGGTGGTGGTGACGGTGGATTCGGATTCCGCGGTCGACAAAGACGCGCTTCTGGCTATCGTGGGCCCCATGCGCGACCCGAAGATCGGGGCCGTGGCCGGGAAGGTCGCGGTCTACAATATTCACGAGGGAACCATCCCCAGGCTCCTCCACGTGAGCTATTTGCTGTCCTTCGACTTCATGCGCGCCATCGAGTCGGTCTACGGCACGGTCTACTGCTGTCCCGGGGCTCTCACGGCTCTGCGCATGGAGGCGGTCCGGAAAGTCCTGCCCAGGTGGCTCGGGCAGAAGTTCCTGGGCCTGCCCTGCGCCATCGGCGAGGACCGCGCCATGACCAATATGATCCTGGCCGCCGGCTATGACGCGGTCTATCAGAAAAGCGCGGTGGTGCGCACCGTGGTGCCGACGACCTACTCCAAGCTCTGCCGCATGTTCATCCGCTGGAACCGCAGCTACGTGCGCGAGGAGTTCGTCTACATGAGCGCCGTGGTTTGGCGGCGGCCGCTGGGGCCGCTGGCCGTCTCCCTGGCCGAGCGTCTGGTGGCTAACGGCCGCTATCCCGTGCAGTACTTAGGCCTGCCGCTTTTCCTCTTTTGGGCCGAACAGAAAGCCGACGTGCTGCGCTGGCTTTTGGCTTCGATCAGCCTGATTTCCCTGGCGTACGTGCTCTATTGTTTAAGCCAAGAAAGCGCACTGGATAGGAAGAAGAACGAGAGTTTCGCCTTCGGGCTGTTCTATCCTTTCTACGCGGCGTTCGCGCTATTCTGGATTTTTCCCTACGCTCTCGTCACCGCGCGCAAGGGCTCCTGGATGACGCGCTGAGACGCACCGAAGAATCTTCTTCTTCACAGCCGAGAGTGGAATTTTGTAGCTTAACCGGACCGTGATTAATTCCCCAGCGTCATTCTTAAATAAATTTTCCACGCGACCGACGCTTCTTGCGCCGTTGTTTTTCGCCTTGGCGCCCGCAGTCGCGGCCCGTGCGCTTACCAAGGTCGTGCTCTCCAAAGACTACCACGTCGATCGCTATTACAAATCCATGGAAGGCCCCTCCAGCGAGCAAAACGTTCTCTTGCTTAAGAAGAATCCGCCCCAGCTTCTGTGGATTACGGGCTTTAAGACCGAGATGGTGGGGGCCGATGGAAAGACTCCCATGCCTGCGGACTACATGTGCCACGTCAATCTTGACTTCGCGGACATGGCCCTGCACCGGAAGCTCTTCGGCTGGAAGAAAAACGTCAGCGTGCGCATCGCGACGCTCTCCCAGGGTCAGTTGAGCGTCCAATTTCCTCCCGGCTACGGCGTGCCCGTCATGTCCGATGAGCCGCTTGCTATCGCGACACAAGTGCTCAACTTCAATCATCCCGGGTCCCATCAGGTGCGCCACCGGATAACCATTGACTTCGTCAAGGATATGGGTCTGCGTCGGAAGATAACGCCGCTTTTCGCCGATTCTCCGTTCGTGATGGTGAGCCTGGACGGCCGTTCCGAGGTTTTTGGCGTGGCTCGTCCGACCAAACTGCAAGCCGAGGCAGCCTCGCCGCCAGGGCAGGAGGCGCCCAATTCCATGATGGACGGCATGGCGGGCAGCGTCTACACCGATGCGCAGGGGCGGCGCTACTCTGGGCACTTCGCCGTGCCGCCGGGCCGGCACGTTTACCGCACGCTGGTCACCAAGCTGATGAACCTGCCCTTTGACACGCGCGTGCACTACATCGAGGTGCACCTGCACCCGTTCGCCAAGACCTTGGAGCTGCGCGACCTGACGGCGGACCGGGTCGTGTGGACGGCGCACGCCTGGGAGCGCGCCGGTGCGGTGGGCTTGGCCGAGGCCGATTCTTTTTCGAGCGAAGCGGGGCTTCCGCTTTATAAAAATCACGACTACGAACTCGTCGCGTTCTACGACAACACCAGCGGACGCATGCAGGACGCCATGGCGGTCATGACCCTGTTCATGGAAGACAAGGGCTATCACCGCCCCGCCGCAGCCGGGCGCTAATAGACCAGGTTCGATCCGAACTCGGGAACGCGGCCCGCGCGGATTTGAGCCAACCACCGCCCCGTGACGGCCGAGTGCCAGAAGCCCCGGCACTCGTTGAGATAATCCATTACCGGCCCGCGGTTACCGGCTTTGAGGAGCGCCTGAGCCAGCAGCATGTTGGGTCCGAATGACGCGAGTTGCGGGCTTGAACCGCAACGACCCGCCAGAAGCAGCTCCCGACCAGCGCGCGCTTTGTCTCCTCTCCGCAGGGCGCACAGACCCAAAACTTCGTGTCCGCGATTGACCGCGTTGGCGTAATCCCAACTCTTGCGCCAGGATGCCGCGGCTTGGCGGAGCATTGCCCGCGCGTAGTTTTCAGCAAGGGACGTCTGTCTGGATAGGTAGGCGTCCATGGCGAGGGCTTGGAGCCGGTTAAAACGCGAGAACGCGGATGAATCCACATCCTGAGCCGACTGGAGTTCTCTAAGGGCGAGACGGGCCTTATCCGGCCGCCTGAGCGCCGCTTTCTTCCAAAGAGCCGCGCGCGCATCATTCCAGACGACTTGGCGGGGCTCCAGACGCTCGGCCCTGGCCAGCCAACGGTCGGCCAAAGCCGTGTCGACGCGTCCCAAAGACGAAGCGGCCGCGGCTAAAATCAGGACGTCATTTGGGTGAGCGCGCGCGGCGGCTTCCCAAAGTTTTTTAGCGCTTGCGTAGGCGACGGGGTCCTCCGTTTCGAGAATCTGTCCCGGAGGAACGGAGAGAATTGCACTTTGCGGGCGGTTGGCGATGAGCCAGAAAATTTGAATCTGCCTGAGGCGCTCCAGGTGCGGATGATATCCGGCGAGGGTTTGGCGCCAATACCAGCTTGTGAGCGTTTGGCGGGCGGCCGAGTCTTGGGGATTTTTTCGGACATGGAGTTGGAGAGTCCGGACTTGGCCCGCGGACAGCTCCCCTGCGGAGCGGCCGAGAAAAGCGAGGGCTTGGGCTGACGGCCATTGGATCGATCCGGCTTGGCGCGCCGCGGCGGGTAAGCTAGATGCGGCGCCTAACCAGAAAAAGCAGGCGAGCAAGTACAGAGCTGCGCGGGCGCGAAAACCGCCGTTCATGCCTTCAGCGTAGCCTGAGAATGTCCGGGCGTCCAGTAAATTGTCAGTTAAAAAAGCGCGCGCAAAACGTTCCAGGCTTCGTCAATTGACGGGGCCCGTCCCGGGGTTTCCAATACGCGGCACTCCGGCAGCCAGGAGTAGCCGAATCGCCAAGGCTCGGTGTGGGTGAAGATTTCCACGCTCGGCCGTCCCAGGGCGGCGGCCAGGTGCATGGGTCCGGTGTCCGCGGTCACGACCGTGCGGGCTTGGGCTAAAAACGCGGCGAAGGGGCGCAGTTCCATCGCGGGCGCGACCAAGACGCCTTCGGGAATTTTCGCGGCGGCCAAAAGCTTGGTTTCAGCGGGACCTCCCAGCAAAACCGTTTTGCGGCCTGCCTTGGCCGCGGCAGCGGCCAAATCCAAAAACCACTCCACGGGCAGCTGTTTTTCCGCCCGGCCGCCCAGGAAAAAAGCCAAGCTCTCCGAATCAAGGCCCATCGCGCGCCAGCGCGCCGCGCCGTCCTCCTTTTCACCGGGGCCGAAGACCCAGCGTGGGCGTAGGTCTTCCGTCAACGTCGCCGGAGCCCACGGCGCCGCGACCCGCACCAAGGCGCAGAGATTCTGCGTCTCGTGGGCGCGGGCCTGCGGCACGGGCGCGAGCAAGTTGAGAAAGGCGGCCGCGTCGCCGCGATCAAACCCAATGTGGAGTTTGGCGCGCGAGAGCGCGGTCCAGGCCGCGGAGGACAAGGAAAAGGCGTGCTGGGGCGAGAAATCAAAGGCCAAATCGTAGCCGCCTTTGAGGAA
This sequence comes from Elusimicrobiota bacterium, assembly GCA_027451985.1. Lineage (GTDB taxonomy): Bacteria > Elusimicrobiota > Elusimicrobia > UBA1565 > UBA9628 > JAGWJU01. The sequence continues at coordinate 26,657 of DAIDHS010000007.1, read as the reverse complement.
AATGGCCGGCAAGGCTTTGGGTGTCAGGACGCGGTCGACGTCTTGATTGAAGGCCAGGGCATCACCGTAGCGTCCCGAGATGAGCGCGTCCACGCGCGCGTTGGGAAAGGCGCGCTTCAAGAGCCGCAAGGCCGGAGTCAACAGCAGGAGGTTCCCCAGGCGCGCGTCGTGGCGCACGGCCAGGATGCGCGCCGGATCCTGCGCCGTCGGGCGGTCTTTAGGAGCATACGGCTTGGGCAGGAGGCGGATGAGCGTTCGGCGCAGGAAAAGTTTTCCTTCCCGCTCGGCGGTTTTGCCGAGAGATCTTAAGCGCGGCGCAGGCGCGTCCGGAGAACTCACGGCACGACGCTCGCGCCCCCCAGAGGCGCCGGCGGGTTGAAAGCGCCGCTTTGGCCGCGCCAGCCGAGTTCCGCTTGAAGCTTCGGATTCTCCAAGATTTTTGCCGCATCTTTGGCCGTCCGCGCGAAGATATGGTTCAAGGCCGCATTGATCGCGGCCGCGGGGTCTTGGCCCAGGCCGATAGCCTGGTCCTGCTCGTAGTCTTGATCTAAGATTTGCCGATCAAAGGCTTTTCCATTTAAGGGGCGCGCGGTGAAGGAAAGGGAGAGTTTAAGATGAAGCGTTGCCTGGCCGCTTTGCGGCTGGTCCACGGCCGCTTGCTCCAAGGCGCCGCTGATGTAAAGCTCCGCTCCCGCACCCATGGCCGCGAACTCGTCCTCATGCTCCGGGTCTTCCAACGACACGCCTGCGGCCGCAAAACCGTCTGCGGAAAGCTCGTGCGCCAGGGCGCGTCCGATGACAGAGGGCGTCAACTCGGGCCAGAGGCTCCCGGGGGCCTGCGCCAAATTGAAGCGCTTTGCGCCGGACGGGATCGCGCCTTCGTCTTTGTAGTAGGTCAAATCGCGGAGCGGCGAGACGGCCACGGTCACGGGGAAGAGCGGTGCCTGGGGACCGTGGCCTGCCCAGAGCGGCGCGTTGGGCTTATAAAGGAAAGAGCTTCGCGAGCAAGCGGCAAGCGCGAAGACGCTCACCGTAAAAAAACTGAGGATATTTCCCTTCATTGCTCAGCTTTTCTTTGCCGGGAACTTGCCTGAGAGCGCCTCGCGGCACAGGGCCGCGACCTCGGGGCTGAAGTTGCCCCGCTCGATCATCCAGGAGAGATAGCCGGGGTCCGCGACAGCCACCTCGCGCAGGGTCTTGCCGCGGTGCTTGTTGCCGAAGGCGAAGGACGCCTCCCCCGCCTTCCAGACGAACTTCCCCTCCGCGTCCACGCGGTCGGGGTAGCTTTGCGCGCACCACGCGCCCAGGCCGGCCGAGTCCTTGGGTAAATCGGCGTAGCGCTCGACTTGGGCCCAGAGGATTTCGGCCGTGGCGCGTGTATCGGCTTCTGCGCGGTGCGCACCGCCCAAGGTTTTGCCGCAGTAGAATTTGTAGGCCGCGGTCAGGTCGCGACGCTCCTGGCGCGAGAAAATGACATAAGAGTCCAAGATGCGTCGACCGGGTGCGGGCCACTCAATTCCCGCGCGTTTGAACTCGGAGGACAAAAGCGGCACATCGTACTTGGCTGCGTTAAATCCGGCCAAGTCCGCGCCGTCAAAAATATCCAGGAGGCGCGGGATGAGGTCCTGAAAGTGCGGCGCGTCCGCGACCATGGCGTTGGTGATGCCGTGGATGGCCGTGGCCTCCTTGGGGATGGAGCCGCCGGGGTTGACAAGCGAGGAGAAGGACGTCTCCGTCCCGCCGGGCTCCCTGCGGATGACGCAGACGTCTACGATGCGGTCCTGCATCGGGTCCGTGCCCGTAGCCTCCAAGTCGAAGACGCATAACGGCCGGTCGAGAATCAGCATGGCGGACAGATTTTAGCGGATTTGGAAGGCCGGAGCGTCCATGTTAGCGCGCGGGGGCGTAGAAATGCAGCAGGGCGCCGCCGCGCGGATCGCACACCCAGGCGTTGCCTCGTTCGTCTGCCGTCACGCAGTGGGCGCCAAGCGCGGTTTTGGCGGTCCACAAGCGCGAAAGCCGCCCACGGGGCGAGACCTTGGCCGCGGTCAAAGTCGCCGAGCGCGCGGCAGGCAGGTAGAGCCGCTCCAACTTTGGCGCGTAGGCGATGATGTCGATGCCGTTTCCGGCGGCGAGGCTCGAGACGATTTTTCCTCCGCGCCTCAAGTCCAGGACGTTCGCTTTGCCCTCGGCGCAGGCGACGAACAAAAAGCCTCGGGCCTCATCAAGCGCCAATCCTTCGGCGCGGCGGCATCCGTTCTTCCAGCGCGCGGCGATTTTACGGGTCCTTAAATCGATGGCCAGGGTGATGCCTTGGTGGAGATTTGTATAAGCGCGTCCGCGCGAGGCATCGATGGCGAGCGCTTCGGGGCCGCCTTGGGGAATCTTGATGAATCCGGACGGACTGATTACGGGCGGCGCGCCGGGAATCACCGACAGGGAGAACGTCTGGATGCCGTTGGCATGCGGCTCGGTGACCCAGATTGCATGCGCAGAAGGTAGGTAGCGCACGTAGTCTGGACCGTGCGTCAGCGCCGCCGTGGCGACCACTGCGCGACGGGTGGAATCGACGGCGTAAAGCTTTTGATCCGCCCGATCGGTCGTGAAGATGAGTCCGTCCCCCGCCGCGGCCGAGCTGATGCCCCCGCCGCGGCGCTTGCCCGCGGGTTTTTCCACCGCGAAGCCGCCAATGGAGTCAACGCGCCCCGTGGCGGCGTCGATGAAATCCAAGCTCCCTGTCGCGCCGGCGGGCACGACGACTTGGCCGAGAGGAGCGTCATAGAACATGTCGTCCAAATGCAGGCCGCCGCGGCCGCCGGGCAAGGCGATGGCTTTGGCTTTGGGCGCGGGCATCGCGCGCCGTACCGGGTGATCATCCGGGGCGCCGGCTTTGGCCGCGGCAATGCCGCAAAGCGCCGCGGCCAGTCCCAGGACCGCCGCGCACGCAAAGGAAAATTTTTTCATGGACAGTCGTTCCTCCTTCTGGTCGGCGCGGGACAACGCCTGCGTAGCCGGGGCCGCGCCCTAGTCCGCCAGACGCTCGATAACGTTTTGAGCCGCCGGGAAGCGCCTCAAGAGCTGGACGCGCGCTCCCAACTCGAAGTCCGCGAAGTCAAAGCCCGGCGAAACCGTGCAACCCACCAAGGAGTATCCCGCGCCGACTTGGGGCGCGGCGCCGAACCACCAGCCGGCCGGCACCGCGTGCTGGAATGTCTGTCCCGCCGCCGCGTCTGGGCCAAGAACCACGGTTAGAACTTGGCCCTTAGGCGAAATTTGCGCAAGCTCCAGAGGCCCGCCCAGGTAAAAGTGCCACAGTTCGTCTGACTTCAAGCGGTGCAGACGCGAAATTTCCCCTTCCTTAAGCAGAAAATAAACCGCCGTGGCGCAAGTGCGCGGACCGGAAAATTCCTTTGGCAGCGCAACCGGGGAAATTTCCAGCGCCGATCGGTAGGTTTCCCGGTAATATCCCCCTTCGGGGTGAGGCGTTAAGCCATAGCGCGCGACGAGTTCTTCGGGAGTCGGAGGGTTCATGCGTGTATCTTTAATTTTGTGAGTTTATCAATCACGGATACTATAATCATTGTCGAAGGCATTGGGCCAGCATTTTCGGACACCGCTTCAGGTGGTCCCAAAGACCTAATTCCCGGCTAGCCTAAAGACTGTTAAACGGCGTCTCAATGGCCCCCGCGCGCGCCGCGTATTTCGGGATATACTGCCCTTGTCGAGATAAAATGAGAAAATATGGATTCGCATTGGCGGTTGCGTTGTTGCCTGCGGGCTTCGCGTCCTTATCCGCGACTGCTCAGCCTCTGAATTGGGACGGCGGCCCGGATTTCCTGGTTCAACTCCACGTCCGCCGCCGTGCTTCCGTTTCAGCCGCCGCGCCGGCACCCAAGCCTGCGGGTCAGCTTTTGGTCGTGGACGCGGTCGACACGGTGATGGGAAACTTTCATCGCTACGACAACGAGCGCCATCCGTATGGCGCTGGCAATTTCTGGGCCGATTTCATCGGGCATGGCTATGGGCCTGGCTCCGCCTTCGCCCGGCAAGACGCGGATGGAGCCGTGACCATCGAGTTCAGCGATTTGGAAGATCTGCTAAAGACTCTGGTCGAAGTCTCCCGAAAGGAGCACGCTCAGATCGCGGTCCTGAACATCAACGCCCACGGGCGCCCCGGCGGAAACTGGTTTCCCCCCGACGGCGAAGCGGCGGATGAAGACGAGTGCCAATCCTGGGTGCAAACGGCGGAAGCCTCGGACGCCGTTTCCTACAGGATGTACTACTCCGAGGTATCCAAAAGCTACACAATGAGCCTGCGCCGAAGCTCCACCCGGGCCAAGCCGCATTACTTCGAGTGCGTGACTGGCGCTGGCGACTGGCGCCGCGTCGCGAGCCGAGTCAAGGGGCTAAGTACCGTTTTCGCTCCCGGCGCCCAAGTTCACTTTGATTCCTGCCTGACCGGCTTGGGAAAGGCCGGAGAGACTTTCGTCGAAGCCGTGGCCGAGGCTCTTTTCCCAGAGGGCGGCGGGAACGTCCTTGCCGCGACGGACTATGGGCTGAGCGACTGGTCCATGCCCAGGGGTATGGGCTTCTGGGACTATCAAAACGACGCGCAGCTCTTACGCTTTAACCGGCTTTACCCTAGGGATCGTAAGGACAGTGAGTTTGCCCAAACGGGCGGCGTCCGCGTGGCGCGCTATCAAAACGGATCTTGGACGACTTTTAGCGTGCAAGGCTTGAGCGTGATGCCGGCCGGCGCGGAGCCGCTTTTGTCCGTCGGAACGGCGGCGTCTAAGGCGGGGAATTTATCGTATAATAATCCCGTTCATTAATCGATTTTCTCCGAGAGGTCTTCCCATGAGTAAACCCACGATTCAGAACGCGGCGCAGACGGCTTCGGCCCAAGCCGTTTTGGCGGAAGCCAAGGCGCGAAGCGCCGAAGCCAGGGCGAAATCGGCCAAAGAGGCCGCGCATCAGGCCAAAGTCCGCTATAAAAAAGCCCGGAAGGCCGCCAAGCAGGCCAAGAAAGCTTTTAAAGCGGCGCTTAAGGAAGCGGAAGCCGCGAGGGCCAAGGCTAACAAACTCGCTAAGACCAAAGCGCGCGCCAAAAAAGCGGCGAAGTCATCAACCAAGCGCGCCCGGCTGGTGCCGGTTGTTCCTCCCCTCCCCGAAACGGCGGAGCAGGCGCCGCATGCCGCGGAGCTGACGGTTTCTGAAGTTCAGGGCCAGACGCAACTCTAGGCGCCCGCTAGGGGGCGATAGGACAGGACCAAGATCAGCGCGCCGAAAATAATCATCGGCACGCAGAGAATCTGCCCCATGGTTACCCAGCCCCAGGCCAGGTAGCCGAACTGCGGATCGGGCACACGGACAAACTCAACGAGGAATCGGAACACCCCGTAGCCCAGCAAAAATAAGCCGCTGGCCGCCATGCGCGGGCGCGGCTTGGAGCCGAACCACCACAAAATGGCCAGGAGCGCCAAACCTTCCAACGCCGCTTCGTAGAGTTGGCTGGGGTGGCGCGGCAGGCGGTCGGGCGCGCTTTGGAAGACCATGCCCCAGGGCAAAGTCGTCGGCTTGCCCCAAAGCTCTCCATTGATGAAGTTGCCGATGCGGCCGAAGAAAAGGCCCAAGGGTGTTAAAATCGCGGCGAAATCAGCCACGTCCCAGAATGAAATTTTCTGTTTGCGCGCGAAGAGGATCATCGCGGCGATGACGCCCAAGAGGCCTCCGTGGAAGGACATCCCACCGTCCCAGACCTGGAAGACCATAAGCGGATGGTGCCACTCAAGCCACTGCCCGCCGGGCGAGTAGGCGTAGAAAATCATGTAGCCCAGGCGTCCGCCCAGCACCACGCCGGCCACGGCGTAGGACATCAAATCGGCCACGCGCTCGGCCGGCCAGCGCACGTGGGCCTTGGCCGCTCGGATGAGGCCCAATTTCCAGCAGCCCAAAAAGCCCGCGAGGTACATGAGCCCGTACCAATGTACCTCCAAGGGTCCGATGCGAAAGGCGACCGGGTTGATGTCGGGATGAACGAGCATGGCGTGCGGCTATTGTCCTATAGGTGAGCCCTGGCGTGCAAGCGCTTAACCGTGCGTCTTCTTCGCCGCAGCTTCGCGCGTGCCCGGCTTTTCGGCGGTTTGCGCGCGATGCTTGGGCCGCGCGAGAGGAACCAAACGGTGCAGGAGGGCGTTGACGTCGTAGACGTTGAGATAGAAGGGCGAGGCGCGGCCGGACACTTTCGCATAATCGTAGGCTGGCGGTTGTTTCTTCATCGTCGGCTTGACCGGGCGTCCGATAATTAGCGCTTCTTTCTCCCCCCCGCCGCTCACCTCGACGCTCAAAATCGGGCGCGAAAATCCCATCCGGGCAGCGGGTTCGGTCGCGGGCGGGAAATCCGCGATGCGCAGGCTGTAGAGATCGTCCACAAGGTCGGACGCCTCCTGGGCCGTGCGCTTGGGCGACTTGAAAATCCAGCCGGAACTCGATTTTTCCACGGCGTAGACGCGGCGGCCCAGAATGACCGTGATCGCGGCGGCGGAGTCTTGCGGCACGGCAAACACCTCCCGGTCGCGATAATCCGAGGCAGTCTTGGTCACCATGTAGCGGCTCAAACCCTCGGCCAGGTAAACGGGCTTTTTGTCCGGCCAACGCAGATAAATGGAGTTGAACCCAATCGCGGTCTTCCCGAAGTAGGCGTCGAATATCTTTTTGGGCGGATTTCCGGCTGAAAGGCTCACGCGCGTGGCGCTGGCGTCCTCGATGTCGTATTCGGGATAGGACGCCGGGTTTTCAGCGACGGCCTCCCCCACGGTGAGGCCGGAGAGGCTTTTGATGAGTTCCCGGCAAGATCCGGAGTCCGCGCGATCTTCGACCGGGTTCGTCATGGTCCAAACGCCCGCGGTCTTGCGCAGGCTGATGGTTCCGGATGGCTCGGAGATGTCGATGGCAGTGATGGTGCCGCCGATTTTGGCCAGCGGTTCCTTGCCCCGGGGCGCCCATGAGTGCGCGAAGAAGTAGGCGATGGCTAAACACAAGGCGATAAGAATGCCGGTCAAGACGCCCAGGCGCTTAAGCATTTCCTGATTCCCCGTAAGCCAGCGGCAGGTAGCGCCGGACAAGTTTTTGCCGGCGGTAGACGAAAAGCGCGATTACGATAAGCAGCAACGTCGGAAAGAACACCAGCAGGTACTTGAGGAGCTCCCGCTCGGCCGTGGGAAACGCGCGCAGGGGTCGGTAGCTCACGGTCTTGGCGCGGATGGAGAGCAGGTTCTTGTTCTGCATGGACCAGTCGAGCAGGTTCAGGATAAAGGCGTCGTCCGAGGCCTTGCCGGAGAGCTGGGGATCAAGCTGGTAGGAGGTTCCTACCACGACCACTTTGCCGGGCGCCTGTATGTTGGGAACTCCCGCGACGGCCTGGACCGAACTGGGCGTCGCTTTGTAGAAGTCGCCGGTGATAAGTCCGGCAAGCGAGAAAGGCCCGGGATGCGCCGTGGACAAATTGGAGGAGAGTTGAGGATTGATGAAATAGCCTTGCTCAAGCCAGCTATGGGGCGTCGAGTCCGCCAGCGATTCGTAGGCCAGGCCCGATCCTTCGGGAGATTTGAAAACGACGGCGTGGACGAACGGGAACGTGAGCGCGTCGATGCCGCGGGTGATGGGGCTCTTGGCGTCAAGATGGTTGACCACGGGGATGAAGGGGTAGTCGCGGATGATGGGTAGGACAAAGGGTCCCATGCGTGCCGCAAGCTGGATTTTTTCGTTCTGCTCATCGGCCACGAATTCAGGGCTGACGTTCGCGCCCCATCGCGCAAGCAAGGCCGAAAGGCCGGTTGAAATTGGCGAGGACTGGAAGCTTTGGACGCTGACATTGCTTCTGTCAATGAGGATGCCGAGAGGCCGGCCCGAGTCGACCCAGGCTTCGATCCGTTTGATTTCTTGGGGCTTGTAAGTCTCCCGCGCCCCCAAAATCCACAGGGCGTCGAACTTGGGATCAATCGGCTTGTCCAGGGAGACGGTCTGCAGGCTGGCCTCGTCCGCGATGGACTGGAAAAGCTGGGCCGTATCCTGATCCGCGGGTGATTTTTCTCCGTGTCCGGTCACGAAGCCCAGCGTCTTGGTCTTCGTTTGGGTCAGCTTGTTGATGCGCTGGCTGATGTCGTATTCCAGGTTTGACATGTCCTGGAAGATGGGGATGACGGCGGTTTTCCCTTGATAGAGGAAGACCGCGCCCATAAAGATCTGCTTGACCGAGAACTGGTCCTTGGAAAGGACGTTGATCTGCACGGGCTCGATGCCGGCGTCCTCGGCTTCCTGCTTGGCCTTGTTGCTGGAGTCCGGATCGATGAACTCGAGCTTCATGTAGCCGTGCGAGGCGCTGCGGTATTCCTCCAGCAGATCGTGGATGTAGAAGCCGTTGGGTCCATAGGGTGCGGGCAACTGCGGGGAGTAATAAACCTTGACCACCATGTCGTCCTTGAGCTGGCCCAGGATATTCTTGGTGCCCGAGGAGAGCGTGTAGATGCGCCCGGCGGAAAAGTCGAGACGCCCGTAGACGAAATGCGCGGCGACGTTCACGGCGGCCAGGATGGCCAGCACCAAGGCCGTCCCGGTCCAGGAGAACGCGAGTTTCTTGGTTCTGTTCATCTAAAATCGCCGGCTTGAGAGCCTCTGCACCGTGAGATAGAGGAATCCAAAAATGACGCTCGCAAAATAGATGAGGTCGCGCGAGTCGAAAACGCCCTTGGACATGGCCATGATGTGGGAATCCGAACCCACGAACTCGACGATGGTGGCCAAGGGGCCGGAGAAGAAGTTGTCGAGCTTGCCGAAAAGGAAGAGGACGAAGGCGATAAGAAAGGCCGTCACCAGGGCGACGATCTGGTTCTTATGCAAAGATGAGGCGTAAAGCCCGATGGCGCCGTACATGAGTCCCAGACAAGAGAAGGAGCACAGGATGCCGATGGTCTGGCCCCAATCCAGATGCGAGGGCGGCTGGACCATGAAAGAAAGCACGATGGGATAAAACATCAGCCCGGCAACGGCCAAGAGGTAAAACGCGGCGAAGCCCAGGTATTTGCCCAGCGCGATGTCCCAGTCCTCAAGGGGCAGGGTCGCCAGGGTCTCGAAGGTCCCCGAGCGCATCTCTTCGGCCAGAAGCCCCATGGCCAGTGCCGGCACCAGGAACGTCAGAAGAAGAGGCACGAAGTCCTTCATGCCGACGATGGAAGCTTGGCCGGTCAAGAACAGCGGCAGGGTGAAAAGGTAGCCCGTGAGGAGATAGAAGACAAAAAGCACCACGTAGGCCGAGGGCGACTCCACATAGGTCTTGAATCCGCGCGCGGCTAGGGCCCGGATGGCGTGGAGCTGGACGCCGGGAGTCTTTCCGTTCATGACTGCGGCTGCTCCTGGGTCAATTTGCGGAAAACTTCCTCGAGGCTCAAGGTCTTCTGGCTCATGGCCAGGATGGGCCAGCGCTTTTCCGCGGCCAAGTTGAAGGCGGCTTCGCGCAAATCGGTCTCGGCCGTGGATTCGACGATAAAGCCCGAGCGGCCTCCGCCATCTTGGTCTGGGTAGACCCGCGCGGCGCCGGGCAGGGTGGAAAGCGCTTCGGAGACGGCCTGCGCCGGGCCCTTCATTTCAAGGTAGAGCCGGTTCTTGTTCTGGAGGCTGCCGGAGAGCTCGGCCGCGGTGCCGTCGGCCGCGATTTTTCCCGCGCTTATGATGATGATGCGATCACAGGTGGCCGTAACTTCCGAAAGGATGTGGGTCGAAAGCAGGAGGGTCTTTTCCTTTTTAAGGTCCTTGATGAGTTCGCGCACTTCCAGGACTTGGTTCGGATCGAGGCCGGAGGTGGGCTCGTCCAGAATAAGCACGTCGGGGTCGTGGATGATGGCGCCGGCCAGACCCAGGCGCTGACGGTAGCCCTTGGAAAGCTCTGAGACTTTCTTCCCGACCACGCTCTTTAAGCCGCAGGCCTTGAGCACGGTCTTGACCCGCTCCATGCGGCGCGCGGGGTCCGTCATGCCGCGCAGCTTGCCGACGTAGTGGAGGGTATCCGTGACCTCGAAATCCTCGTAAAGCGGGTTGTTCTCTGGGAGATATCCGATGGAGCGGCGCACGGCCAAGGGTTCCTCGGCCACGTCATGGCCCATGACTTCGCAGCGGCCCGCGCTGGCGGGTAGATACGCCGTCAGGAGGCGCATCGTCGTGGTCTTGCCCGCACCGTTCGGGCCGAGAAATCCCACCACTTGGCCTCTGGGAATCTCGAAGCTTATCTTATCGACGGCGGTGAGAGAGGCGTAGCGTTTGGTAAGATCGAAAGCACGAATCATAACGTCACCTATAATCTAAAATAATCGCATGGAAACTGTCAAGCGCGGCGCGAAAAAAAATTCGTAATGCCGAGCGCCGAGGTGCCTGCACGATCGCCGCGGAAAGAAAAATGGCTGGGCCGAAGCCGCGGCAGGTCCTCGTCGAAGATTTGAAGGGCTAGCGACTCTCCCAAATCAGAATTTCGGCGCCGGTCTTGGCGTCGGCCATGAGCTTGGGCGAGCCCGCACCCATAAGCCTGGCGGCGTCGCCTTCACCCAGCGTCCCCGCGCCTTCGAGGCCGGCCGAGCCCTTGGCGACGTAGAGGTGGGCCGAGCGCGCGTCGGGCACTTTGACCGCTTCGCCGGGTTTCAATCGTCCGGCCCAGAGAACCGCGTTTTTCTGCCGGATGGAAATGGCGGCGTCGTGCCCCCGCCCGGAGGCCACGGGCACCAGTCCTCCTTTGGCGAGCTGCGAAGAGACGTCCAACTGCTCGTAGCCGGGGTTGATGGACTCGGTGTCCGGCAGCACCCACATCTGAACCAGTCGCACGTCTTTGCTCTTGCTCGGGTTCATCTCGGAGTGCCAGATGCCCGTGCCCGCGCTCATGCGTTGGGCCAGGCCCGGGTAGATGATGCCCTTGTGCCCTTCGGAATCCTTGTGCTCAAGCTCGCCGTCCAAGACCCAGGTGACGATCTCCATGTCGCGGTGCGGGTGGGTCATGAAGCCCGTGCCCGCGCGGATGACGTCATCGTTGTTGACGATGAGGAGGCCGTGCCCGACGTTGTCCGGGTCGTAGTGCGGCCCGAAGCTAAAGGAATGGTAGGACTTAAGCCAGTCCGTCCGGGTCGCGAAGCGCTGGTCTTTCCGGCGCACGTCGATAGTCCCTTCCCGGCTTTTCGCGTTCATGGCACGGCCTCCCCGGGCTTGCGCCCGACCGATTCTTGCCGCCTAAGCCTTCAGGCTCAGCGGTCCTGACCCGAAGTAGGAGATGAGCAGGGCTCCCCCCAACATGGACATGTTCTTCATGAACATGATTTGGTTTATCATGGCGGCCTGGGGATCGGAGAGTCCCCAGAATTTGTGCATGGTGAAGGTCACGGGGACCAGGAACAGCACGATGAGCCACGCCCCCCATTTGGCTTTGTAGCCCGTCAGGATGCTCAGCGCACCGATGATCGCGATGAGGCCCGAGAGCGGCACGAGGATGTGCGGAAACGGCACGCCCATCGCGGCGGCATAGGCGATGTCGCCCGCGCCGAAGTGCTGCGGAGCGGCGATGAGGAAGATGCCGGTAAACAGCGCCCGGCCCAGCAGGACTAGGTATTTCATGATTTTCTCCTTGATGCGGATTGAGATTCGCCTCGTTTTTTGATTCCCATTAAAAGCTTGGTCAGGAGCGCCTCAAGATCCTCCTGTTCGCGCGGCTCGAGGACAGAGAAGAGATCATCGAGCCACTCCTCGTGCCTGGGCACGGCTTTGCGCCGCAGCGCTTCCCCTTTGGGCGTAAGTGCCAGGCGGTTTTGCCGGCGGTTGGCCGGATCCTCGCGGCGCGAGATGAGTCCGTCTTGGACCATCTTGTGGATGAGCGTGGAGACGTTGCCCTTGGTGACCATGAGCCGCCGCACCAAGGCGTCTTGCGCCGCGCAGGCGCCGCCCAGGACCCCCAACTGCGCCAGCACGTCAAAACGCGGGACGCTCAAGCCCTCTTCTAAGAGTTGCGCCGCGGCCAGCCGCGAAATTGTGGCGTAGAGCCGCATGACGCGGGCCCAGGCCAGCACCGATGGTTTGACGGGAGGGCGCGCCCTAAAAGTTCTTATCATGACAGTTTAATTATAAACTAATTATGTGCGCTTGTCAAGGCCCAGGCGAAAAATAAGGCGGTATTCGGAGCCCGCGGACGATGGACGGCTTTCGTAGAGACACACGCAGTCGGCTTCGAAGAGGACGGGAACTAAAAAATCCGGCCCCATCCTCAGAGGCTTGAGATCCGCGGCGGCTTTGGTCCGGACCAAGCCGGGCGGGCGGCGGGCGAGAGTCAGGTGCGCGCGAAAGGCGCGGTCTTTTTCCGCTTCCGGCAGAAGGTCCGCGCCCCGCAGTCCGGGCAGAATTTTCCCTGCCAGGGCGGAGAGCTCGGCTTCCCCCCGCGCGCAGCCCAGGTAGAGCACCCGCGGATCGCGGGCGGACGGGAAAGCGCCCAGACCAGAAAGCTCCAATTCAAACGGCGCGGCTTCGGCGCAGGCGCGTCGGAGAATGCCCTCGATGCGCGGGATTTTATCGGGCTTCGTCTCCCCCAGAAACGCCAGGGTGAGATGCAGATTTCCCGGACGGCTCCAGCGCCAGCCGGGCAACCCAGCGGCCAGATGGCTTTGGAATTCGGCTAGAGCCGCGCGGACGCTTTCTGCAATGGGGATCGCGATGAAAAGCCTCATGGGAAGCCGGACAGGCTCAAATCTTAGTATATATAAGGAAGATGAGGGCTCTAGTTCAGCGGGTGACGCGGGCGTCGGTGCGACTTCCGGGCGACGAGACCCGCCGCACGGGGCGCGGGCTTTTGATTTATTTGGGCGTGGGCCCGCAGGATGACGCTTCCGTAGCGCAGAAACTGGCCGAGAAAATCGCAGGCCTGCGGATTTTCCCAGACTCCGAGGGACGCTTCGATCTTTCGGCTGCTGACGTGAAGGCTGAAATTCTCCTAATTTCCCAGTTCACGCTTTACGCAGACTGCCGCAAAGGACGGCGCCCTGATTTCTCGCAGGCCGCTCCCCCTGAGGCGGCCAGGCCTCTCTACGAGCTTTTCGGGCGCATTTTGGAGAGCAAGGGCTTCGCGCTCAAGACCGGGAAATTCGGCGAGCACATGGACGTCGAGTCCGAAACCGACGGGCCGATCAATTTGTGGCTTGATACCGCGGGCTGGTAGCCGCCCGCGCCTTTATTCGCCGGCTTTACGGGCGTCTTTGGGGCCGCAAAGCTCCACGGGATTGAAGGCCGCCTCCTTGCGCGAGGTCAAAATCGCCGCGGCCAAGGCGACCAACATCAGAACTCCCAAAAGCAGGACCAGCGACGAGTTCCCTGCCGGAGCGGGTCCTGCTTGCGCGAAATTGGGGACGCTTGAAATGGGAAAGATGTTCATGTCGTTATTTTAGACGGCGGCGGTTTCCGATTTATTGCGGCTCGGGAAGGCGGGCGGCTAGGCGACGATGCGTCCGACCGCGGCGGCGACGAGGATGAGAAGCTCGCGAAGGCCGTGGGCCGGCTTTGGTTCGCGCGAGCGGTCGTCCCAATCGGCGGCGAAGTCGGATTCCAACTGCGCGGCCACCTGAGCGTTGTGGAACATGAGCGCGACCTCATGATTAACGCGCAGGGCGTGGCGGCTCCAATTGGTCGAGCCCAGGATGACGAGGTCGTCATCGAACACCACGGCCTTGGCGTGCAGTCGGCGCTGCCGCCCGTCTGGATCGTGGAAGAAGCGCGCGGGCACACCCGCCTGGAGAAGGGTCTGCATGGTCTTTGCGTTGACGCCGCCCAGGTCGCTGTCATCGAGGAGAATCTGGATGTCCGCGCCGCGCTTGTGAGCCGCGATGAGCGCGTTGATGATGCGCGGCTCATTGAGCAGGTATTCCTCGGCGCGGATGCGCTTGGCGCGTGCGATGTGATAGAGCAGGGCTTGAAGCGCCTCCTCGTGATCCGCGTCGGTCAGGAGCGCTTCGATGCTGTCGCCCGGGTCCATCGCCGGCTGCGTCAACTCGGGCGATGGAAGTCCGTTCGAAATCGCCCAGGATTGGGCGAAAATCCTGTTCAGGGCTCCGACCACCTCGCCCTTCAAGACCAAATTGTAATCGTGGTTTTCTCCCGGGTCCTTCATCCAGTTTGTCCCGCCGCTGACGGCCTTGGTTCCGTCGGCGATGAGAATTTTTGCGTGGTCGATCTTGAAGAGCGCTCCGTGCAGATCGCGGACGGGATAAAACACCACCTGGGCTCCGGCCCGGCGCAGCTTTCGGATGAGGCGGATTTTGAGAATGATGCGCGCCGGAGACCAGCCCGGGAACGGATCGAGCACCACGCGCACCGGGATGTCCCGCGCGCGCGCGGCCAGGGCATCGACGAGCTCCTGGTTCTGAAGGATGAACATTTCAACGTCGAGAGACTTTTTGGCTCCATTGATGACCTTGAGGCTTTCGGCGACGAACTGCCCGGCATCCATGATCACGCGGATGGAGGAATCGCCCTGGGCCAGTTCGGGGCCCTCCAGAACTTGTGGCGCGGGCGCAAAGCGCGGCAGGGATGCCTCGGCCTGCGTCAGGGGCGCGCTCCAGGCGGCGTCTTGCGGCACGGCAGAGAGTCCGGAAAGGTCGGGAAGCGGGGCTAGATTAAGAGGCAGCGCGCCTAACGCGGGACCGCTGAGGTCCGTCCCCCCCAGATCATCGGCGACTCCGTCGATTTGGGCTCGAGCCGCAGCGGAAAGAAAAAGTGAAATGCCGAAGAGAGAAGCCAGCGTCCGGATGTGCCGCCGCGTGCCGGTAATCATTGGAGGTAACGTGGAAAGATTATATCCAAGCCGCCGGGGCATAAACCAGGGGCTTTTGGGTTTGCGTCCTTAGGTCCAACGGCCTAATTCGGCGGAGAGGGTGGGATTCGAACCCACGAGGGGCGGTTAAACCCCTAGCGGTTTTCAAGACCGCCGCCTTCAACCGCTCGGCCACCTCTCCAGAGTTAGATTATATCCTATGCCCGCCTGCGCAGGAGGCAGACGTAGGCTTTGGGCCGCCGCGGCCCGGCAAAGACGCCGGATTTGATCTTAAGAAGTTCGAAGCGGGAGCCAAAAAACTCCGCGAGCTCTCTTTTTGAGAAACGACGCGGACCCGGGCCGGGCGGTTCCTTGTCGCTGAAGACGCGCAGGAGCAAAAGCCCGCCGACGGCCAGCGCGCGGGAGACTTGGCGCAGATAAGCCTTGCGACCCGCGGCGTCGAGCACGTGGAAGCAGCCCCGGTCGTTGGCGAAGGAGACGGAGCTCTCCGGAACATCAAGCTTCGTTACGTCTTCTACGCGGAATCGGATGCGCTCGTCCGCGCCGGCTTTGCGGGCGTTGGCGCGCGCGAGCTTGAGGGCGGCGGGAGAGATGTCCAAGGCCAGAACGCGGAAGCCGCGTTTGGCGAGGTAAATGGCGTCATGCCCTGGTCCGGCGCCCAGATCAAGCGTGCGCGAGGGCGTGATTTTCCCCGATTCGACAAGCCGAACGAGTTCCAAGTCCGGCTCGCCGGCGTTCCAGGGCAGCTCTTCCGGCTTGACTTCCCGGTAGATAGACTCCCAACTCGTCCAAGGGCCCTTGCCGCTCAAGACTCCCTGAGCGGTATGATGGTCCGTTCGTGTTCCAGGCCTTTTTCGCACGTTCCAAGTGTAGCGGTTTGCCGAGCCGCCCGTCCATGCCTAGAGTCGATGGTGTAAAATAAAGCCGATGACCGAGGCCGCCTGGGTGGAAGTCTCGTACCGCGCCGAAGCCGAGCATGCGGGCCGACGCGCAGACGTCTTTTTGTGCGGGCGCATGAAGCGCCGCTCGCGCGCCCAAATCCAAGGCTGGATGGCGGCGGGCCGGGTGACGCGCGCGGGCCGAGCACTCAAGCCCTCCGATCGCGTCCGCGCGCGGGATGAGATCCGCGTGCGCTTCGAGCGGCGCGAGGATCCCCCCGCCCGCTTCGAGAGCCTGCCGATCGTCTACGAAGACGAGCAGCTGCTGGCCGTGAACAAGCCCGGCCGCCTTCTAAGCCACCCGACCGACAAAATACGGCGCAACAGCGTCACGGAGATCCTTTCCCGGCATTTGGGCGGCGCGCGCCCGCATTTGGTCCACCGGCTCGATCGGGAAACCAGCGGGCTTCTGATTTTGGCCAAAACCAAGGCCGCGGCGCGGAGCCTCACGGATCAGTTCGCCACGCGCGGCGCGCAAAAGCGCTATCTGGCTTTGGTGCGCGGGCGCGTCTTGTGGCGCGCCACGGAAGCCGACGCCCCGCTTGCCCGCTCGGGCGGAGAGATTTGGGTGCGGCAGGAAGTGTCGCCGGACGGCGCTCCGACCTTGACCCGGTTTAAACGGCTTGCGGTGGGCGGCGGCGCGTCCTTGGTGGCGGCCGAGCCCAAGACCGGGCGCCTGCACCAAATCCGCGCGCACTTGAGCTGGCTGGGCCACCCCGTTTTGGGCGACAAGCTTTATCAAGACGGCGGAAGCGCTTATCTTAAGATGACGCGCGGCCAAATTGCGCCGGAGGACTTGGCGGCTTTGGGCGCCGAGCGGCAAATGCTCCACGCCTGGACCTTGTCTCTACGCCATCCCCGGGACGGCCGGCTTCTGAATCTGCGCGCGCCTTTGCCGGAGGATTTTCTTTCGGTCGCGCAATCTCTCGGTCTGGCGTGCCCCGAATGACGGCGCGCGCCAAACCTGCGGCAAACGCGGGCGAGGCGCCTCCGCACTGGCCGTTCTTCGTTCTGCCCGCGTGCGTCATTCTGTCTTACGCGCGGGCGTTCCTCAATCCGTTCCTCCTCGGCGACGACGAGGCGTTCATTACCCGCAACCAGTATCTCCGGCACTGGCGCTTCCTGCCGAAGCTTCTGACTCAAAACATCCAGGCAGGCTCGGGATTGCCCTCCAATCTCTACCGCCCGGTCCAGGCGCTTCATTATTTTTTTCTCATGCAACTCTTCGGGCCCGCGCCCTGGGCCTTTCACGCCGTCGGCGTCTTTTATCACGCGGCCAACGCTGTTCTCGCGTATTTGCTTTTGCGCGAATTCCTGGAAGACTCCGTCCCCGCGCACGTGCCAGCTCTCTTGGCTATCCTTTGGGCGCTTCACCCCATCCAGGCCGAGGATGTGGCCACGGCCAACGGCCTTGCCACGCCGCTCCATGTCTTTTGGATGCTCTCGGCCTGCCTGCTTTTCCTGAAAGATCGCTTCTGGGCGGCCTTGGGAGCGGCGGCCCTGGCCATTGGTTCAAAGGAGTCGGCCGTGGTCACCGCGCCTTTGCTGGGAATTCTTGACTGGGCCGCTCTGCGCATGGGCAAACGGCCGTCCCGGACTTGGCGAGACAACGCGCTGCGTCACGGGCCGCAATGGGCCCTGGCCGGCGCCTACGTTTGGCTGCGCCTGACGATTCTTAATTTCGGCGGGACCCTGAATTTTTATGCGCGTCCCAATGTTTTTACGGAGCACTGGACCTACCGGCTCTATACTTTGTGGACAGCGCTGGCTTACGGCCTGCGGCTGCTCATTTGGCCCGCGGGGCTCCACCCTGAGCGCTCATGGCCGGTCTACACTTCATTTTTATCCGCGCCGGTACTCGCTTCCGTATTCGTCCTGATCGTTTTGACGTGTCTGCTCTGGCTGTGGAGGCGCTCCAGGCCTCTGGCTGCGGCCGGGATTCTGTGGTTCTTCGTCGCCTACGCGCCCATGAGCAACCTGGTGGCCGTCATTGACGCCTTGTTCTGGGAGCATTGGTTCTATCTGCCTTCGTTCGGCGTCATCTTGGTCGCTGCGGGCCTCTGGAAGCGCGCGAGCCCGTCCGCGGAGAAAAACAAGGCCCTCGTGCTCGCGGCTTTGGCTGCGGCTTACGGCGCGATGACGTTCCGGCGCAACTTTGAGTTCCGCAGCCAGGTCGCCTACTCGCGCTACATCCTCAGTTACGAGCCGCGCAACGCTAAGCACTGGAGCAATCTGGGCGCGGCACTCTCCGATGAGGGGCGCTACCAAGAGGCCGTAACCGATTTTTCCCGCGCCATCGCGCTCGATGACGAGTACCCGCAGACCCGCTACGATTTGGGCAACGCCTACATGGCGATGCGCCGGCCTGATTTGGCCGAGGCCCAGTACGAAGCGTCGCTTCGCATCGATCCGAGATTCTATTTCGCCTACTTGGGTTTGGCGGGCGCGGACTGGGCGCAGGGGCGCAAAGCCCAAGCCGCGGCGGACTTGCGCAGAAGCCTGGAGATTTTTCCGGATCAGCCGCAGGTCAGAAAGACCCTGGCCGGCTGGAACGCGCGCTAAGGCCGGCCGAAATAGGCGCGCATTCCCGCGCTAGAGAGAATGCGGCCCTTCATCGCGGTGAAAAGATCATGTTCCCCCGCCCCGGGTGGCAGCTTGAGTTCCGCGCTGAGCGCGTAGAGGCGGAGGCGGTAGCGGTGCGCGCGGCCGACCGGCGGGCAGGGCCCGCCGTAGCCGACGACCGCGAAACTGTTGCGCCCTTGGCGCGCGGAGTCCGGGAGTTTTTGCCCTTCCGGCAGGCCGCGCAGGGACGCGGGCAAGTCGTAGACCAGCCAATGGGTCCAAGTGCCCGCGAGCGCATCCGGATCGTCGATGACCAGGGCCAACGACTTGGCCTTGGCGGGAACGCCGCTCCAGGCCAGGGGCGGCGGTACGTCCTTGCCCACGCAGGTGTATTGGCGCGGGATAGTGCCTTCGCTCTTAAAGGCTGGGCTCCACAGGCTCAAATGGGGGGCCGCGGCGGCGCGGACGCTCGTCGGCGCCGCCAATGCGGCGGCAAGTCCGATATAGGTCCAAAGGCCCTGGCGACTGACTCTCATCGCGGCTATTTTATCATGGTCCGGGAACTAAAGTATAATTTAAACAAGAAATTTAACCATGCTTAAGATTCTGGCCATTTTGCTCGTCGCGGCGATGCCGGTTTTTGCCCAGAGCGACGCCTCTGATGCCGGCAACGGCGAGGCTCCCTCCGCGCAGATCGGCCCACAGGGCCAGATCGGCGCAAATATTACGGGCCAGGGCCTCGATTTCAACGGCCAGAGTCTCAACTCTTTGGGGCAAAGCAATATCGCCTTGCCGGCTGCCGGCATTTCCGGCCAGACGCAGATTCCCGGACGAATCCAAGCCGTCCCGGCTTCGCGCACCGCAGCCACGACGGCCGTGCCGGCCGAGGCGCAAGCGCTTCCGGCTGAGCCGCAAACCGCTCCCGTCGCTTCGCAGTTCCAGGCCGAGCAGCCGGCGGCTTCCGTTCCGGCTCAAGCCGCTGCAGTTTCCGCCGCGGATACCCATCCGTCCGCGAATCTCCCCGCCCGGGCGGCGCGCAACCCCGCTGTTGGGGGCGCAACGATGGGCGCTCGAACCGCCGCTCCCGTTGAAGCTGAATCCGATTTGAGCCAGGCCGCGTCGCAGATTTCCGCCGCGCAAGCCGCGGGCGCCAGCCCCGGAGCGGTACTGGGCGTCTTGAACCGGGTGTTCGAAGCGCAGAAAAACCGAAAGTCCGGCCTTGGCGGGGCGGGCTCGGCTCAAACAGAAGGACGCGCGGCGGATGCCAAAGAGAACATCGCCTATCTGGTCTCCCAGGCCGCGAGCGTGGCGCCCGAGCAGGCGCCGGCGCTCTATGAAGCGGCGGTGGCCAAGACCCAGGAATCGGCCGCTCCGGCGGAAAAATTGCTGCGGCCCGAGGCCGCGCGCACCCTGACCGAGGCCATCTTGCGAAACGCCGTGGCGCGCGCCAAGACCGCCTTGCCCCAGCTGGCCGACGAAGCCTACCGGGCCGCGGCGGATTCCTCTGAGGGCGCGCATAAGACGCTGGAGGAAATTTTGGGCGTGGGTGGAAGCGGCGAATCGGATTGGGCGCAGGAGCCGCAGAAAGGCGCCTTGGACCAGTGGCAGGAGCTTTTGAAGAAGGCCGGACGCCCGATCGGAAACTTGGATGAACTTAAAGGCGACATCAAACGGGTCCAGGACGAGGCCGCTGCCGCGGCGGCGGCTTCCAAGCCGGCGCCGGAGGCGCCCCGCGCCGCCTTCGTCCTTGGCCGCCGAGGCTTCGCCGCGCGCTTGCCGCTTTCGCGCGTGCCCCAAGACGCCTTCTCGTCTTTCGCGGACAGGCCGGCCTTGCTCGCGGCCATGCCGTCTTTGCCCGAGCCCATCACGGTCGATCAAGGAAAGAATTACTCCTCCCCCTCCCAGGCCGCCGCCTATCTTAGACGGCGCGGCGCGGGCATGATCGAGGTCGCCTGGTTTTATGTTGGATACTTTACGGTCTGGCTGCGCTACGAGATTTTCCGCATCGAGAGCTTCCTCTTTGGCCCGGCCATCCCGGCGCGGGTCCCGGCCGCGCAAGACGCGGTTATTTTCTCGAGCATGGACGCGCGCTACCGCAAGGCGATGGCGTCCTTGCCGCCGCTCGGAGCGCCCATGACCGTGGCGGAAGCCCAGGCCTTTTTGGCCGAGGCGAACGATTTGGCTGGCGACTACGAGCGCATCTCCGGTGACGCTTCAGCCGCCTTCATCATGCGCGATTTCACCGGCAAGATCGACAACCAAGTCAGCGGGCTTTCGCCCATGTCGCCAGCTCCCGATTTTGTCCGTCAGCTCATCGAACCTGAGAGCGGGGATACCTTGTCCCACTGGGCCGTGCGCTTCCATGACGCGGCTGCGGAGGCAGCAAAATGAACAAAGGCGGGAAAATTTCCATAATGGCGGCCGCGGCGTTGCTGCTGCCCTGGGCCGCACGGGCGGCGATGACGGAGGATTTTTCGGAGATTTCCCCGGCTGAGACGGTCTTCGCTTCCGCTCAGGAGCTTAATTTTGACAATGCGGCCCTCGGTTTAGGCCTCGCTCAAGGACTTGAAGCCGCGTCACGCCCCGAAGTTCCCGTTCTCGATCTGCAAAATGCGGATGGGCCCGTCGTTGGAACGGCGGAGAAGCCCGGCGATCCTGATGGAGGCGCTTTGGGCGCGGATCACGACCATTGGCGCTGGGACGTCAAAACCCTTTCAGATTCCCAGGCGAACCAGGTCAACATGACGCCTGAGGACACCACCATCGGGACGCTGACCTCGCTGGCCTCTCCGATTACCTCGGAAAAAACGGAGCCTTCCGGCCGGGCTCCGGCGGAACTGCAGGTCTGGAAGCTCAATAACGTGATTTTGGTCGGGGCGCGGCACGAGGGCGATGGAGACTACCACGTCATTCTCCAGGACCCGGACAGCGGCGCGACGATGATTGCGGAAATACCCGACCCGAACAATTCTGGCGCCCAGGCCTCGCCGTACGCCTCCCAGCTCGCGGCCGTGCGTGCGCAGTTCGATCAAGCTTTCGGTGCACCGGGCGCTTACCCGCAGCCCATGCTCAAGCTCAACGTCCGGGCGAACATCTGGGGCGTGGGCTTCTTCGACTTCGTCCACAACCAGGACGGCGTGGCGCCCAACGGCATTGAGCTTCACCCCGTCATGGGCTTCGAAGTGCTCGGCCCATCGGACAACGCCGCGCAGGCGGCTGCGTTCAAGGCCGGGGCGCGGCTGAGGCTTCAGAAAATCCTGAAGAAGCTTGGGGGCAACGCGGACTTTGACGGCAGCCGCTAGCGCGGAGACCGGGCTCTAAAACTAGGCCGCCGCGCGAAAACGGCGGGACAATCCGGCCTTCTCGTCTTCGCTTAAAAATCCCGTCAGCACCAGCAGGATCGGGAACGCGGCAATGAGTCCGAACTTCACCCAGAGCGGGCCCGCGACCACGCCCACTTTCAGGAACTTCGCGGCGATGACGATGGCGGCCAAGGCTCCCCCCACCCGCGCGATGCGGCCCAATTCATAGTCGATGGGATAAATCTTGCGCGCCATGACGTAGAGGGCCGTGGCCATGGCGACATAGGCGGCCAAAGTCGCCCAGGCCGTGCCGAACATGCCCCAGCGCGGCGTCCAAGCGAAGATGGCGGCGATGTTGACGGCGGCGCCCACGGCTGTGGCGTAGGCCACGCGGTCTGTTTTACGGGCCAAAGTCACGGGCGCCAGCAGGTTGATGTAAACGCCGTTGAAGATGTAGCCCAGGGCGACGACTGGCACCAAGGGCAGCCCGACCCAGTAGGTCGAATGGATGAGCGCCTTGCCGTGGTAAATCGGGTGGGACACGATGGGGCCGGTGAAGAAGGTCAGCGCCAGCCAGAGGAAGGACGCGACGATGACGAAGTAGGTCATCACGCGGGCGAACAAGGCCTTGCTCTTTTCCTCCTCGGCTTTTTCCAAGAAAAAGGGCCGCCAGGCGGCGTCGAACATGGAGACGCCCAGCATCATGACCGAGCCCAGGCGGTAGTTGGCCTGGTAGAGGCCGACCGTGGCCGAATTGGTCAAAAACTGCAGGATGGGCCGGTCGATGACCTGCACCGCCATGGCGGCCAGACCCGCGGGGACGAGCGGAAGGCTAAAGCGCAGGAGCTGCGGCAGGAGCCGGTGCTCGTAGACCAAACGCAGGCGGCGCAGAAGCCACGGCGAGACCATTAGGAAGGTGGCCGCCGAGGTCATCGCGCTGGCCAGGAACACGCCTTGCACTCCCCAGCCCATGCGGACGAGGAAAATATAATTGAGCGCGAGATTGAGGACGACGTTTAGAATTTTGATGCCCGCATAGGTCTTGGGCTTGTGCGAAAGCCTCAAATCGGCGAAAGGCACCAGGCACAGGGTGTCGAATGCCAGAATGACCGCCGCGTAGCGGGTGATGATAGAAAGGTTCGCCGGCATGCCGCCCCAAACCGTGAGCTTGGCGGCGAAACAATAGATGAGCGAGGACAGCAGCGCCGAGCTCAGCAGGTGGGAGTAAAAGGCGCTCGAAAAGCACGGATCGTCCGGATCTTTGGCCTTGGCAAAGCGCATGAAGGCGAAATCCATTCCGTAGCCGTAAATCACGTTGGAAAAGGCCAGGTAAGAGAACATGGTGGCGACCACGCCATAGTCGGACGGGGTCAGGGCGTGGGTATATATAGGAAGGAGCAGGAAGTTGAGCAGGCGCCCGCCGATGGTGGAAAAACCGTATATAAACGTTTCTTTCGTGAGGCGCTTGAGGTCTTTCAACATTGCGCGAATTGTATCAAATTGCGTCTGCGGCGCCGGGAAAAGGCCTTGAATTTCAGAGTTTTCCTGTTAAACTTAGGGAGTAAGGCCAGCCCTTCATGAATAGCGAAGTCCTCATCTTAAACCGCAATTTCTACGCCATCCAGGTCACCTCCTGGGAGCGGGCGCTGACGCTTTTATATTTAGACCGGGCCTACGTGGTCGATGAGGAGTACGGCGCCTGCGACTTTCGCGATTGGATCGACTTGTCCCAGGCGATGACCGACGATCCTAGGGGCTTCGTGCACACGCCTACCCTCAAAGTCGTCCTGCCCGAGGTCATCGCGCTCAAATTCTTCGATAAGGTTCCTCGTTCCGAAGTTCCCTTTACCAGACGCAATATCTACGCGCACTACGGCCACCGCTGCTGTTATTGCGGCCGGCATTTCCCTCCCTCTGAGTTGAACCTCGATCACGTCGTGCCGCGCTCGCGCGGGGGCGCGACGAACTGGGCCAACGTGGTCACTTCCTGTATCCCCTGCAACTTGAGGAAGGGTAATAGGCTCCCCGATGAGGCGGGCATGAAGCTCAAGGTGCGCATCTCAAAGCCCAAGTTCCGGCAAGGGCTGACCGTGGCCATGCGCCCGCCGCTTCGGGTCAAGCGCTCGTGGCAGCGCTTCGTGGACAACGCCTACTGGGACAGCCGCATCGAAGAAGAGTAGCATCGTGGCTGATTTAAATATTCGGATCAAATCCTCCTTCCTACGTTGGTTAATGGCGGCGGGTTGCCTTGGCCTCATGGTCGTGTCCGTAAGTCCCGAGAGCATTACGCTTGATACTTATTATCCTGCGCCCACCGGAATTTATACCAACATGATAACGACGCAGCAGACTATTCTGGCAAGGGACGGCGGCAGTGTCGGCATAGGCACAATGAGACCACAAGCAGAACTCGATGTGTCCGGCGGGATTCGGATAGGCAATGACACTGCCGTTTGTGCCGCGGCTAATGCTGGAGAGCTGAGGTATAACTCCGGGAGCATTGAGTTCTGCAATGGAAGCGCATGGAGCCCCATCGCCGGCACGGCGCCTGGAACCTTGGGCGGATACTGCGATCAAAATTCCGGAGTGGCGGCTTATCCCGCTACAAGCTGCGCTCAAACATGCGCGGCGATTGGCGGGACTTGCGGAAAGTATTATGTCTCAAGTTGCGCTGTCGGATGGACTCCCTTTTCTAGCGGTGGAGGCCTGAACTCGGGCAGCGTCACATACACGGCCTTCTCCTCATGCATTAAAAATGCCGTTGGCAGTCCGCCGGGCTGCGTGCCCAGTTGTCCGTCCACATTGACTTGCGGGAGTACGAGGCCGGATGGATGTGGCGGAATCTGCACCGGCACCTATTGCGCATCCGGCGTATGTTCTGGAGGAGTTTGCGGTTCGCGGTCACTTTGCCCGCCGCCTGCACCGTTTTGCCGATTTCCACAGCACGCGACTTGTTGCGGCCCTGCCAGCGGCACCAGCCCTGCGACTTGGTATTGCACTGGCGGCGGAGTATCATGCCCGTAAAATCTAAGAACGAATCGTATTCCCTAATTCATTTTTTGAGCAAAATCTTAGGTTAAGAAACGCGAAATTCTATGCCGCCTAATCTTAAAAAACTTTTATCCGGGGCGCCGCCCACGGCCAGTTCGCCCTTGGGATTCCACATCACGACCGGGCTCATCCTAAAATCCGGACTTTCCCTGATGCTGAGCGTGGTGGGGTTCTATTTCCTAGCCTACGGAAAAAAGAACCAAGAACCGGAGAAAATGCTCTGGGGCGCGGCGCTTATCGTCGCAAGCTTTTTAATTTTCTGAGCGCGTCATCCGGCCGCCCAATCAGGGTAGGCTGTCCGGGATCTTGTTTTTGGAGTCCTGATCCAATTCCTGGAAGCCGCCGTTCATGTTGGGGCCGCTATTAATCTCGTTCTGCATTTCCCGGCCCATCTTTTCCATTTGAGCGATCTTTTTTGCTAGCACCGCCTTGATGCTGTAGGGTTTTTTAGGCGTCAGGATTTCGGGCCGTTCTCGAGTGCGGGCAATTTCCCTCCTCGGCGCGGATCTCTTCGCTTCGGCAAGGGCGGCCTTCGTTTCCGGGGAAGCTTTGGCCTGCGCAGGCTCGGCGGGATGGGCGGCGGAGGGCATGGTGATGGGGCGCGATCCGCGGACCGCGGTCACCTGCTCAGGCTCCAGCACGCCTTTGGAGCTTTCAACCGCCGGGGCCGCCGCAATCTCGTCTTCCTGCGGGAGCCGTTCCCCCACGCTTTCTAGCCAGCGCCGCACCACGTGGGCTTGGATCGCGAAGTTGACGCTGGTAATCGCTAAGCCGTCCGGAGCCTTCCGGGCCATGGCGGTGTTGACGCCGATCATGGCGCCCTGCGCGCGGTCGATGAGCGGGCCGCCGGAGTTGCCGCGGTTGATGGAGGCGTCGGTCTGGAAGACGTTCTTGCCCTGGACGCCGTCTAGGTTCGCCATGACGGTGCTTACGATGCCGCCGGTCATGGTCCAGAGCCCCCCTTCCTCGGGATGGCCGATGGCGACGACCGGATCGCCCATGTTCACCAAGGACGAGTCTCCGATGGGCATGACATGGAGATCCTTCGGCGCGCGCGAAAGGGAGAGGAGCGCCAAGTCGAGGCTGCGGTCTTCGGCCAGGACCGTGGCGCGCACGGGGTTGACCAAGTCCGTCTGCGGATCGCCGGTCAAATGCTTGGGCTTGAAGTAGACCTCGATGTCGCCGTAGGCCTGGTCGGTCGCCTTGTTGGTAATCACGTGAGCGTTGGTGAGCACGTGTCCGTCTTGGTCGATGATGCTGCCGCTGCCGAGTTCTCCCCGGCCGCTTCGGTCCGCGGCCATGATGAGCACCACGGCGGAGGCGTCTTTCTGGTAAATCTGCTTGGGGGTCATGTCGGCGAAGGCCTGCGAAGCCGCGAGCATGAGGCCTGCGGCCAGGACGGCGAGCGTCTGTTTTGCGGGCATGGGCGTTCCTCCTTCCTCTGATCTGCCCCCGCGAGGAATCGAACCTCGATCGTCCGCTTAGAAGGCGGATGCTCTAGCGCCTGTAACTTGGCTACGGGGTCGTCCTGATCCTAGCAATTCAAATGGGACCTGCCCCCACCAGGAATCGAACCTGGATCGTCCGCTTAGAAGGCGGATGCTGCTATCCATTGAGCTATGGGGGCTCAAATTCTTTTCTGTCGACGTACCGGCCAGCGCAAAAACGTGCGTATACTCGCGGTCAATGGGAAATGAGAACGTCAGTTCTATTTTCTCATTGAATAGTCGCGCCTTGGAAATCAGCGGGTCAATGAGTTCCCGAATCTTCTGGGTTTGCATGCTCGTCACATCTTTCTGGAAATGAACGAGCCGTTTCTCCAGGGTAGCCAAATCGAGATCGAGCCCCTGACGCGCCAATTCGATATCGACTTCAATTATACCCTTTCGAAGTTGGTCGATACGGTCCTTATGCTCTTCGTTCCGTTGCTTGAGTTGATCGAGCGATATAATCCCCTCTTCG
>DAIDHS010000006.1 GCA_027451985.1 Elusimicrobiota bacterium | reverse complement strand
ATCGGAGGGACCGCAGGCAAAAGCGATTCTCCGACGTGGTGCCTGGGGAAATCCTCCATCTCGACAATCGCGACGCTGGCCGAAGGATTGTATTTTTTGACGAGCGTACCCAAAGTCGCGCCGGCGGGCCCGCCTCCTACGATAAGGAGGTCGTATCGACGGGGGATTTTCTTCATCTATACGCCGTAATAGAATAGCATGTTTTGTGCGGGAGCCTATTAGGGTTATATAATAGGCACATATTCAGGAGGTGCCATGCCAACGACAATGAAAAAACAATCCGATTCTAAAGCCGCCGGGAACGGCACCAAAACCGGACGGACCTTGGCTCTTAAGCAGTACATCGGCGGGCAGTGGCTGGCGGGCACTTCAGGCAAGGAAATTGTTTCCTACAATCCCGCCAACACGCATGACATGGTCGCGCATTTCATCGGCGCCTCGCAAGATGACGCCAAGCAGGCCATCGAGGCCGCGCAAAAGGCTTTTCCCGCGTGGAAGCGTACACCCGCGCCTCAGCGCGGCCGCATCTTGGCCAAGGCCGCGCAGATTTTCCGTGAGCGCCGCGACGAACTAGCGCGCCTCATGACCCGAGAGGAAGGCAAGATTCTCTCCGAGGCCAAGGGCGAGATGGACAAAGGCACGACGCTGGTCGACTGGTTCGCGGGCGAGGGCCTGCGCCTGATGGGCACGACCGCTCCTTCGGAACTGCCCGACAACCTACTCTACACCCTGCGCCAGCCTCTGGGAGTCGTGAGCATCATCACGCCCTGGAATTTTCCCTTCGCGATTCCCGCGTGGAAGATTTCCCCCGCTTTGGTCGCCGGCAACACGGTCGTTTTTAAGCCCGCGTCCTTGGTGCCAGCCCTGGCGGTCAAGTTCGTGGAGATTCTTGCCGAAGCCGGGCTCCCGCCGGGCGTTTTGAACCTCGTGATGGGGGCGGGCTCCTCCGTCGGCGACATCCTGGTCGAGCATCCCGCGATTAAGGCCGTGTCCTTCACCGGCTCCAACGCCGTGGGGCGGCGCGTACACACGCTGGCCGGGGCGCGCGGCATCAAGGTGACTTGCGAGATGGGCGGCAAGAATCCCGCCGTCGTCTGGGAGGACGCGGACTTGAATTTGGCCCTGGGCGGCGTCATGAAGGGCGCTTTCGGATCGACCGGGCAGCGCTGCACGGCCACCTCGCGCCTCATCGTACACGAGGCCGTGGCGGATAAGTTCCTCAAGATGGTCACGGACGAAGTCCGCAAAATCAAAATCGGCGACGGCCTGGATCCGGCGATTGGACTTGGACCGGCGGTCGATGAGGCGCAGCTCAAGACCGACTTGGACTACATCGAGGCCGGCAAGAAAGACGGCGCCAAGCTCGTCTGCGGCGGCAAGCGGGTCCAGGACGGGGCGCTCGCGCGCGGCTATTTCATCGAGCCGACGGTCTTCGATGGGGTCAAACCCACGCATCGGATTTTCCAAGAGGAGGTCTTCGGCCCCGTGCTCTCCGTCACCCGGGTCAAAACTTACTCGGAGATGCTCTCCCTGGTCAACGACTGCGCCTTCGGCCTGACCTGCGCCATCTATACCCGCGACTTGAACGTCGCCATGAAGTTTGCGGACGAAGCCGAGGTGGGCATGGTGCACGTCAACAGCCCGACCATCGGCGGGGAAGCCCAGGTGCCTTTCGGCGGCGTCAAGGGGTCGGGCGTGGGCGAGCGGGAGATGTCCAAGGAAGGCCTGCATTTCTTTACGGAGCTTAAGACCGTTTTCGTGGACTACACCGGCGCGCGCCGGGAGTCCAACATCTACTAAGATTTTTCCGGGGAGCGAACATGAAAAAAACAGCGATCGCGGAAAAAGAGAAGCCGGATACTAAGCCGCAGGCCCAGGCGTTTGCAACTGAGGCCGTGGCGGCCTTGCGCGAGAAGCACGTCATGCCCCTGCCGGGCCCGATGTACTCGAAGCCCCTGCAAATCGTCAAGGGCCGCGGGCAGTTCGTCTTTGACGAGAAAGGCCGCAAGTATCTGGACGCCTTCGCGGGAGTGGCCACCGTCTCCATCGGCCACTGCCACCCGCATTGGCTGGCCAAAATCGAGGAGCAGATGCGGGAGTATTTTCACACGACAGCGCTCTATCTGCATCCCTCGCTTGGGATTTTCGCCAAGCGCCTGGCCGATAAGGCCAAGGCCGCCAATCCCGACATGGATGTGTGCTTCTTCACCAACTCCGGCTCCGAGGCCAACGAACTGGCTGCGATGATCGCCAAAAATTACACCGGTAGCCACGAGTTCATTGCGCTCCGCCACGCCTACCACGGCCGGACCATGATGGCGATGGCCTTGACCGGGCAGTCCTCCTGGCGGCATTCCATGCCGTATCCCTTCGGCGTGTCCTTCGCCAAGGCGAACTACAGCTACCGCCGTCCCTCCGGCATGACGCCCAAGCAGTTCGCCGCTTTGTGCGTGGAGGACCTGGAAGACACCATCAAGACCTCGACTTCCGGCAAAATCGCGGCTTTTTTTGCCGAGCCCATCAACGGTGTTGGCGGCGTCATCACTCCCGAGCCGGAGTATTTCCCCGGCGCCTACGCCGCGGTCAAGAAGGCGGGTGGGCTCTTCATCGCGGACGAAGTGCAAACGGGCGTCGGCCGCACCGGCAACGACTTCTTCGGCATCCAGAAATGGAAGGTCAAGCCCGACATCATTACCATGGCCAAGGGCTTGGGCAACGGATATCCCATCGGCGCCGTGATCACCACGCGGAAAATTGCCGATGCCATCAAGGGCAAGAGCCACTACAACACTTTCGGAGGCTCGCCTGTCCAGATGGCCGCGGCCGGCGCGGTTCTGGATGTTCTTGAGTCGGAGAGGCTGCCCGAGAACGCGGCCAAGATCGGCGGCCATCTTCTCGCGCGCCTTAAAAAACTGGAAGAAAACTCCCCTTTCGTCGGCGAGGCGCGCGGCATGGGCCTCATGCTGGGCGTGGAGCTGGTCAAGGACAAGGGCAGCAAGGAGCCCGCGCCCGAGCTGGCCGCCAAGATGCTCGACATGACCAAGGACCGCGGCCTCTTGATCGGCAAGGGCGGCATCTCCGGGAACGTCCTGCGCATCAAGCCGCCTCTCTGCCTGACCAAGGCCGACGCGGACTTCGTCGCCGACACCTTGGCCGAGTGCCTGGGCGCGCTCTAAAGCGCGTCCGCTAGGCCTCCGGGCGTGAATTCATCCGATCCCTGGGCGGAAGCGGCCGAGCGCTTGGCCCGCTTGGGCGTCCGCGAGCACGATTTGGAGGAGCGCTTTGCGCGCTCCGGTGGCCCCGGCGGACAAAACGTCAACAAGGTCGAGACCGCGGTCCTGCTCACCCACCGCCCCAGCGGAATTTCCGTACGCTCTCAGGAAGAACGCTCGCAGTGGGCCAACCGGCTCGCCGCACGCGTGCGACTGGCCGAGAAAATCGAGGCTCACAGACGCGAGACCGCCGCCAAGGCTCGGCACGAACGCGAGAAGGAGCGCCGCCGCAGGCGCGGGCGCTCCAACGCCTCCAAAGCCCGCATGCTCTCGGACAAGCGCCAGCGCGGGCAAGTCAAAAAATCCCGCCGCTTCGTTTCCGGAGACGATTGACTCCGGGCGACTCCCGATTTATTAAAATAGCGCGATGACCATCCCCGAAGGCGTCAAACCGGCCCTCATGGTGAACATCTGCTCGATCTGCGCCAGAACATCCAGGATCGCTTTAACGAGGCCGGAGTTGAAATACTGTCTCCCCACTACAGCTCACTGCGCGATGGGAACGACTCATCCGTTCCTTCATCCGGCAAGGAACCCGCCGCAAAGCCGGAATTTCGGATTCTCCGCGAGGAAATCTAGCGCTAAGCAGGCCTGCTTAGCGTCCCATTAAGGAAGCAAAAAAGACGGCAGGTGAACGGAATACGAATCTTCCGTTGCGTCTGCCGCCGAATCGCTGCGTTTGGCAGCTTTTATTAACGCCGGAAGGCCGTTTATCCCCAGATGTGTCACCAAGGTTTCTGCGCGGGAGTCGCAGGCTTGGGAGCGGCTTAGGCCGCAACCTTGGTCGTCGTGGTGTTTCCCACCATGGGAAGAGCGGCGGACAAGCCGAAGAAAGCCGCGATCAGAAGGAAATTGCAGCACGGAATGCAACATTTGTTAATCGCGCCGGGTTAAGCGGCGGACCGGAGCCGATCGTGCCAGGCCGCTTCGATTTGCTCGAGTGTGCGTCCTTTGGTTTCGGGCACGAGGCGGTAGGAGAATATCCAGGACGCCACGGCCAGCACCCCGTAGAGCCAGAACGCGTCGCCGGGTCCGATGGCTTGGATGAGGCTCAGGAAGGTGAGCGAGACTAGGAAGTTGAAAGCCCAGTTGACTCCGGCAGCCGTTCCGCCGGCCAAGCCGCGGATCTTAAGCGGATAAATCTCGGAGATAAGCAGCCAGAAAATGGGCCCCAGGCTGACGGCGAATGAAGCGACGTAAGCCATGAGCAAAAACACGGCCACTCCGGCCGAAGCGCCCGCGCGGCCGGGAAGATGGAAGAACAGCCCGAGCCCACCCAGAGTGACGATCATCCCCCCGGTGCCGAAAAGCAAGAGGGGCCGCCGCCCGACCCGGTCCATCAGCCACATCGCCAGGACCGTCATGACGACGTTGACGAGCCCGATGCCCGCCGTGGCTAGGATGGCTCCCGAGGCGGAAGGGATTCCCGCGGCCTGGATGATGGTCGGCGCGTAGTAGATGACGGCGTTGATCCCGGTGACCTGCTGAAAAATGGCGATGCCCAGGCCGATGACGAGCGCCGGCCGGACCGACGGCTCCAGCAGATCCGCCCAACGACCGCGTTCCTTGGCCAGGCGCAGGGTCTGCTCGATGTCCCGTATTTCGGCCTCGATGTTCGCGTCCCCGCGGATTTTTTTCAGCACTCTGCGGGCTTCCTCTTCGCGGCCCCGTTCGGTGAGCCAGCGGGGCGTTTCCGGCATGAAAATCATGCCCAAGCCCAAAAGCAGCCCGGGGACGACCGCTAGTCCCAGCATCAAGCGCCAGCTGCCGCTGCCAGAAAAGGCGTAATCCACGATATAGGAGCCGAGGATGCCCAGCGTGATGGCCAGCTGGATGAGGGAGACCATCCAGCCGCGCGCGGGAGCCGGCGAAATCTCGGAAATGTAGACCGGCACGGCGCTGCACGCCAGGCCGATGCCGACTCCGACGACGAGCCGTCCGGCGATGAGCGCCGTCACGGAGGCCGCCAGGGCGCACAGGAGCGCTCCAGCGACGAAAATGATCGAGGTCGCCAGCAACGTCGCGCGGCGTCCTAAATAATCGGCCAAGCGCCCTCCGGCCAGGGACGCGCACGCCGCTCCCACCAGAGCCACGCTGACCACCAACTCTTCGTGCAAAACCGTCAAAGCGAATCTCTGGCGGATAAAAATAAGCGCCCCGGAAATCACGCCCGTGTCGTAGCCGAAAAGAAGCCCGCCCACGGCCGCGAGGATGGCAGCCAGGATAACGAACGGGGTGCCTTTTTCCTCTTGGGCGGCTAAGTCGTAAGCGGAAGTCATTAGGGTTCTCGGGAACTGCTTTATTATAAGATTTAAGAAGACCCGACACTTTGCCGAACCGGCCGGAGTCTAAAAGGTATGGAGTCTGCCAGATGCACATGGGCCGCTCCGGGAGGGACTAAAAGCATGAAACGCATTGTTTCACTCGCAGTTGCCTGCGCCCTGGCCGTGCCCGCGCTGACCGGCGCGCTCTACGCGCAAGATCAAGGAGGGGGCGCCCCTCCGCCTGCGCCTTCTCAAGCGGGAAGGCCCGATCGGTCCGGCGGTTTTCAGCGCAAGGGCAATCCCGCCGAGCATTTGAAGGAATACCTGGGCCTAAGCGATGCCCAGGCCAAGCAACTGGCTGACGCCATTAAGGCCAAGTGGGACGCCTTAAAGGCCAACGGCAAGGTTCTGCGCGCCGACATGAAGACTCTGCGCGATCAGGTCGAAAAAAAAGCGTCGGACAAAGACATCCAGACCACGCTCGACAAACTTAAACAGGATCGTGGCGTCATGGCGGATGCCATGAAGGCCGCGGAAGCCAAGTTCGAAGCAGACACAGGGTTTCTAACGCCCACCCAACGCGCGAAGATGCTTTTAGGCCGCATGCGCCGGATACGGCACATGCGCGGACGGTGGCACGGCGGACGCCGCGGCATGAGGAGCGACGGCCCTGCGCAGATGCCAGAGGGCGGCAATCCCCCTCCTCCGGCGGGCCAACAGTAGGGAAAGCCGGCTTAACTGGCGCCGGGATCTCCGTTTGAATTGGGGTCCCGGCGCCCAAACTCACGATGGATTCCGAATCAGACAAGCGGTTATTTTCGCTGGATGTGTTCCGGGGCATCACCATCGCCGGAATGATCCTAGTGGACTGCCCCGGCAGCAGCGTCGTCCACCCGCTTCTGCGCCACGCTCCCTGGAACGGCTGGACCCTGGCGGACTTGGTGTTCCCCAGCTTTCTAGTCATCATGGGAATTTCCTTGGTCGTCTCCCTATCCAGGCGGGTGGCCTGCGGTGAAAAGTTTCCGCAGCTATCGCTCCGGATTCTTAGACGCAGCGCCATTATTTTCTCCTTCGGACTGCTTATTTCCTTCTTTATTTTCAACCCTCCTACGGGCCTGCGCATTCCGGGCGTGCTCCAGCGCATCTCGGTCTGCTACCTTTTCTGTTCCATCATCTATTTAACCGCGGGGCCGCTTGTCCAGGCGCTTCTGTGCGCGGCACTTTTAATCGGCTACTGGCTTCTCATCGCCCATCTCCCCGTACCCGGCTACGGCGCGCCGGACTTCACCCAAGCGGGAAACATCGCCTGCTACGTGGACCGCGCCGTGCTGGGACGGCATATGTGGGCTGGCGCGCTCTGCGATCCGGAGGGCATCCTCAGCACGCTCGGGGCCGTGGCGACCGCGCTTTTGGGCGTGCTCTCCGGAGAGTGGCTTCTGTCCGTCCGGGGCAAGAGCCTCGGAACCAAAGTCGCGGGCTTGTTCGCCGCGGGCGCCATCCTCATGCTCGCGGGGCTTGGCTGGGGCCGCTCGCTGCCCATCAACAAGCACATTTGGACCAGCTCCTACGTGCTTTTCACGGGCGGCCTCGCCATGGCGGGCTACGCGCTCTGCTACGGCCTCATCGAGATCGCGGGCTTCAAGGCTTGGGGAAAGTCTTTTGAAATTTTCGGCCGCAATCCTCTGCTCTCCTATTTCTTATCTGGGCTCTTTTACGCCCTCCAGCAGTACTCTCACCCCAGCTGGGCCGGTGGACTGAGCTTCAACGACTGGCTTTGCGCGCGGCTTTTCGGCTGGTGGCTTTCACCCGTCAACGCCTCGCTGCTCTACGCCTTCGCCTACTTGCTGATCTGCCTTGTGGGAATGCGCGAGCTCTATCGCCGGAAGATTTTCCTTAAAATTTAAGCGCCGATGGCGAAAACTATGGATATGCGCGGAAGAATTTGCCTCATTACCGGCGCCAACACGGGCATCGGCAAAGAAACGGCCAAGGGGCTGGCCCTTCTCGGAGCGCGGGTCGTTCTGGCCTGCCGCGACATGGAAAAGGCAGCAGTGGCCAAGCGGGAAATCGAAGCCGAGGCGCGACAGGACGCTGTCGAAACGGCACGGCTGGATTTGGCCGACCTGCGCCAAGTGCGCTCCTTCGCCCGGGAATTCACGGCCGGCCGCGACCGCCTTGACGTGCTTGTCAACAACGCCGGCATCTGGAAAAGGCGCCGGGAGACGACCAAGGACGGCCTTGAAGCCGTGTTGGCTGTCAATCACTTGGCTCCAGCCCTGCTGACCCTAGAGCTTCTTCCTCTGCTTAAGGCCGGCGCACCTTCAAGAGTCGTCTTCGTTTCTTCGGACTCTCACTACAGCGGACGCATGAACTGGGCCGACCTGCAGTTTGAAAGAGGAGGCTACGGCCCAGCCGCCTATCGTCAGTCTAAACTGGCCAACGTTCTTTTCGCCAAGGCGCTTGCGCGCCGATTGGAAGGCAGCCGCGTCACCGTCAACGCGCTGCATCCCGGAGTGGTGGCGACGGAAATCGGTCGCGATTACCCGCGGTGGCTGCTGGCGCTGGCCAAGCCTTTCCGCATGACCCCGAACGAAGGCGCCCGTTGTTCCGTTTACGCGGCGTGCGATCCGAGCTTGGAAAAAGAAACCGGAGCATATTTTCGGAAATCCAAGCTTGTCCCGGCGTCACCTCTCGCGGAGAATCGCGAGGCACAAGAAAAACTCTGGGCAATGAGCCTGGACATGTTGCGCCAAGCCGGAATTTCCCTGCCCCCTGTGGATTAGGGACGGGGCAGGATTTCGTCGAGATTGACGCCCAGAAGCGGCCATTTGGAATTTTGGTAGATGCCGAAGTATTTCATGGCCGGAATATCCTTCACTTTGTCCTTGTAGGCGGCTTCGCGCACGTAGGCCTGCCCGCCCTTCTGGATGATGAGCAGTTGGTGGGAGATTAAGACCGGCTTGGACGGATCGTCCGCGCGCACGAGATTCGCGATGGTTCCGGACGGGATGTCATTGATGACCTGGGGAAGGATGTCGATGGGCACGTAAGGCAATGAGGCCTCCTGATCCGGCATAAACACGCCTAGGCCCCTCCATTTAGAAACGAGGGCATCCTCCTGGGAGGGATTCAGTCCCGAGATACCCCGGAGATCCGCCGCGCTCTTGGCCGCGTACCAGGCTCTTTTGGAAATCCTCTTGGTTGCGATGCGCGTTTGGTCACCCGCGAGATCGCGGGTGATGTCCTTGATGAAGCCAGCCTTGATATTGTTGGGAATCCAGTCCACGGACGGGAAATGGTTGCGCGTTTGGTAGGAGATGACGCCGTCCTTGTAGCGGATTTTTTGCAGGAGCGCCGTCCCTCCCACTAAATCGGGATCCAGGGAGAACGCCATGACCTCTTCAACGAACGTCGTGCAATCCAAGGCTGAGAAGCTGACGATGGGATTGCGGTCAAACTCCCCTCGCGGGCCCTCGCCTAGTGGGCCGAGAACGTAAGGCGTGCCCAAAAAGTGGGAACTCACCGCGACGATGCGGCCCTGCAAATCAGGGTGCTCTTTTCCGATGCGGCGCAACGCCTGGGCGATATCCTGCGGGGCCATGCCGTAGAAGCTTGCGGAGTCCTGGGCCCGGACCGGAAGCGTGCAAGCGCTCATGATGAGGAATAAAGCGGGCACAATGGCGCGGCCGATCAAATTCGTTTTGCGCTGCGCGGGCATCATGTTTATAATTATAGGGTCGATCGCTTTAAATTGCAAGAAATACGCCGCCTATGAAATACGCCTGCATCCACGGACACTTCTACCAGCCGCCCAGGGAAAACCCCTGGACGGGAGAAATAGAGCGTCAGCCTTCGGCCGGAGACGATCACGATTGGAACGCCCGCATCTCCCGCGAATGCTACCGTCCCAACGCCGAGGCACGCATCGTGGGCCCGGACAACGCCCTCCTACGCACGGTCAACAATTACTCCTGGATGAGCTTCAATTTCGGACCCACGCTGCTCAACTGGATGGAAAAGCACGAGGATTGGACCTACAGAAAAATTCTGGCGGCCGACCATGAAAGTCGCGGGCGTTTGAACGGGCACGGCAACGCCATCGCCCAGGCTTACAACCACATGATCATGCCGCTGGCCAACGCGCGGGACCGCGAGACACAGGTCCGTTGGGGCGTGGGAGACTTCATCAGCCGCTTCGGCCGCGTGCCTGAGGCCCTCTGGCTGCCCGAATGCGCGGTCAACGACGATGTCATGAGCCTCTTGGTCCGCCACCGCTTCAAGTACGTGATCCTGGGCCCCGAGCAGGCCGCGGCTGTCGTTTCACCTGAAGGCGAACGGCAGGAAGTCCGCTCCGGGGATATGGACGCGCGCCGCCCCTACCTCTGGGAGAGCCCGGATGGCTTGGGAAGCATCGCCATTTTTTTCTATGACTTGGGGCTTTCTCGTGATGCGGCGTTCTCCCATCTCATGTCCAGCGCCCCCGCGGCGGCCGAGCGCTTCAACCGGGTCTACGCGGACGGTGAGGCGGACAGCCTGGTCTCCCTCGCGTCGGACGGCGAAACCTACGGGCATCACCAAAAATTCGCGGAAATGGGCTTGGCATACCTTCTCACCGATTCATTCCAGGCGCACGGTATCTCCGTAGTCAACTACGGCTGGTATTTATCCCGCCACAAACCCGCCTGGCGCGTGGAGCTGGCCATGGGCGGCAAAGGCCTGGGCACGTCTTGGAGCTGTCCGCACGGCGTCCTACGATGGACAGAGGACTGCGGCTGCGGCTCGGACGGCCGACCCATGGCCTGGAAAAAACCTTTGCGCGAAGCGTTTGATTTTTTACGCGAAAAGCTGGCCGCGGCTTACGAGAAGAATGCCGGCGAAATTTTCAAGGACCCGTGGGAAGCGCGAAACGACTACATCCGCGTGCTGCGCGGCGGCAAAGCGGGGAGGCGGGACTTCTTCGCCCGCCACCTGCGCCGGCAAAGCTGGGCTGCGGACGCCACGCTCCAGGAGCGTGCGCTAGAGCTTCTCGAGATGCAGAAATACGCCATGTTCATGTACACGAGCTGCGGATGGTTCTTCCCCGGGATTGCGGGCCTTGAGGCGTCGCAGAACATCAAGTACGCCTGGCGCGCCCTAGATTTGGCCCGTCAAGCCTGCGGACTCGATGTCGGAGATCTTTTCGAGCCCCGCCTCAACGCGGCGTTCGAAGTGGCTGGAATCAGCCGGCCGCGGCGGCATCCGGCGCCCGTCGCATTTCCTCGCGCAAATAATGAATGACGACGGGCGCCAGGATGAGCCCGGCAAGACCCATACACTTCTCTCCAATGAGCAGGCCCAAAAGGATGATCCAGGTCGGCAGAGCGAACCCCGTTCCTGCCAAACGGCTGTAGATCAGGTATTCCGCCTGATGAAGAATAAGTAGGAAAACCAAAGTCACTAGAGCGGCGTGGAAGGAGCCGGTGAACGCCGCAGTCAGGATAAGAGCGGAGCTCGTGAAGGCGCCGACGATGGGAATCACGCTGAGCAGGAACGTCGCCACCAGCAAAAAGTGCATCCACGGCAGCCGGGTCACTAGAAGGAAGATCGCCAAGACCGCGCAGCGGAAGGCAGCCAACAGGATCTGAATTCGGAAGATCGTCTCAAAGCCGCCAACGAAAATCCGGACTCTTTCCGAGAACTCGGACAAAAACGAGTCAAGAAATCCCCCCATGGGTTCTGCCTTGGCCCAAGCCCTCTCCTTCCGGAACGCGCTGAGATGGTAAAGGATGGCCACAAGAATGCTGACCAGGATTTCAAAGATCTCGCGGGTGAGCACTCCGCTCGTGGTCGTCAGCGCTTGGGCGTGCTCCATCACGGCGGACATGATGACGGCCCGCAGATCCTCCAGGCTGCCGGGCATGGACAGGCCGTAACTTGCCGCCAGGGCGTTTAGGCGCGGCAAAACGATGGAAATCATCTCGGGCACGCGCGTCACCGAAAGCTTGACGAAAACCACAAGCATCCAGGCAAAAAACACGCTGGAGACGAGAAACGCCGCGAGGGACGTCCACAATGCCGCGGCGCGGGGCAGAACGCGCGAAAGCCGCTTATAGGTCAGGTCCAGAACGAAAAAGGAAAAAAGGCCGGCCAGCAGTTCTGAACTCAAGTGCCAGTAAACGGCGGCCACGGCAAAAACCGCGATCGTCCAATAAGAAATTTTCCGCGCTTCACCCATAATTTCGCCTTTAATGGTACTCAACTCTCCCAATCTTGTCCAGCGGGGCTAAGACGCGGTGTGACTAAAATCTCATTGAAAAACAGCATGAATCTGTTACACTGATCACCGTGGCCCATGCCATATTGCTTGTGGAGGACGATCCCGTCATCCAGAGCTTGTCCAAAAGCGCCTTGGAAGAGGCCGAATTTGCCGTTGAGGCCTGCGGAACCGTGGCGGACGCGCTTAAGGCCTTCTCCAAAAAAGCGCCGGATTTGGTTCTTCTCGATATCGGCCTGCCTGACGGCACCGGCTTTGATGTCTGCCGCGGGCTCGGCCTGGGCGAGAGGCGGAACCTGCCCTTTATTTTCTTGACCGCCAAAGGCGACATCAAGACCCGCCTCGAAGGGTTTAAACTGGGCGCCTGCGACTACATCCAGAAACCCTTTGCCGTTGAAGAGCTTTTCGCGCGCGTCCGGGTCCACCTGCGCCTCAAGCACGCGCACGATGAACTTTCGCGCCGCAACCTGGACCTGGAAATCCGCGAGCGCCTGCGCCAGGACCTGACGGACATGATCCTGCACGATCTGCGCACGCCGGCGGCCTCCATCAAGGGGACCTTGGAAATCGTCGCCAGCCGCGGACTCATCAGCGAAGGCGATGCCTCCAAATTTCTGCGCCAGGCGGAAAGCGCAGCGGAGTTTATGCTACTCATGCTCAACGACCTGCTCGACGTCTCGCAGGCCGATCAGATCGGACTGCGCCCGGAGACATCCGAGATCGGCCTTAGCGTCGTTTTGAAAAAAGCCACAGACCTGTTTGAGAACCGCTGCCGAAGAAAAAACATTTTTCTGCGCGTCGCCTATTCGGGCCAGCCCAGGACTCTGGTGACCGATCCGGGGCTCCTTTTCCGCATCCTGGCCAACCTGCTCTCCAACGCGATCAATGCCTCGGGGGCGGGCCAGGAAATCATTCTGTCCTGCGCCCCATCGGGCGCGGCGGTCCGCTTCGCCGTTTCCGACCGCGGACCCGGGGTGCCCCAAGCGATCAAAGCGCGCATTTTCGAGAAATATGTCGCGTCCTCTTGGTCGGAGGCCACGGAAGGCCGCGGACGCGGCATCGGCCTCAATTTCTGCCAGATCGCCAGCCGCGCTCTGGGCGGGGCAATTCGCATGGAGGACAATCCCGGGGGCGGAAGCGTCTTTATCTGCGAGGTTCCGGCGCGTATTGGGACGGCGTCGCATCCTGCCTAGCGGCCGAAAGCCACGCTGGATTGCCGCTCAGCAAGGCGAAGGTCAAGCCTCGGATGTCCATGGTCGGGTTTCTGAAAAATGTCCCCCCCGTGTAGGCATCGACGCCGTTGAGCCAGGACATGGTCACCACCGCGACGGACGAGCCGTCCTTGCCGGCGCAGGAAGTGAAGTAATAATAAACCGGCCCGGTTCGCAGGTTCGTCATCCTAAGTTCGGGACGGGAGTAGGATTTATCCAGACAGTTGCGAGCGAGAATGTTTCCCAGGACCCCCGAAATCAACGGAAAGCTCGCCTGAATGCTTTTTTCATCCATCCCGGTTCCCGCAGGATAGATCGAGAATACGGCGCCCGCCTCGTTTTTGGCGATCAAAGCGGCCTTATCGTCCCGCTCGATCGCCCAGCCGCGAGGAAGATAGACAAAGGCACCGAGTTTAGAGGAATAAGGCTCCAATCTGCTCTCGCCGGACGCGGAACCGTGATGGGCCAGCGTGATGAGAGCGGAACGGTAGCTCAATAGGCCCAGAACGAGAAACAGCAGGGAAAAGGCGCAAATACCGCCCAAAATCAGCCAAAAAACCAGTTTTCGCTTCCGCCCCACCTCCACCCGCGCCATGAAAAGGACTATAGCCCATCCGCCCATTGTTGTCAACGCGACATTGCGCCCAGACTGGTTATTGTGTAACATTAAATTGAGACGGGAATTGGCCTCTTAGGAGCAAAAAATGATTGAAGCAAAACCGCAGATGGCAACCTCAAAAAGGCCCTTTGATTATACGAACATCGCTTTTTTGACGCTGACGCCGCTCATTGGAATTTTTGGCACGGCTCTTTATGTTTGGCGCTACGGGTTTTCCTGGATTGACCTAGCCGTTTTCGCGCTGATGTATGTCTGCGGCGGCTTGAGCATCACGGCAGGCTACCACCGCTATTACGCCCACCTGAGCCACAAATCCTCGAAAATCCTGCAGTTCTTTTACTTGTTTTTCGGCGCGGCTGCGGTGGAGAATTCTGCCCTGAATTGGACCGCGGATCATCGGAACCATCACCGCTTCGTGGACACCGATGCGGATCCCTACAACATCAACCGCGGCGGGTTCTACGCCCACATGGGCTGGATTTGCTACAAGGACAGCCGCGACGCCAAGACCCGCTACCAAAGCGTGCCGGACCTGCTTAAAGATCCTCTCCTCATGTGGCAGCACCGCTGGTATCTGGCTCTCGTCGTTCTGGCCGGCTTCGTTTTTCCGGCCGTTCTTGGGCATTTGGTCGGCCGGCCCTTGCTGGCGGGCCTTTTGTGGGGTGGATTCTTGCGCGTGACGCTCGGCCATCACATGACCTTCCTCATCAACTCGGCTGCGCATCTGTGGGGCAAGCGTCCCTACAGCCTGGACAACTCGGCCCGCGACAATTGGGCTCTGGCGCCGCTCACGTTCGGCGAGGGCTACCACAACTTCCACCACAAGTTCCCCTCCGACTGGAGAAACGGCGTGCGTTGGTACCAGTTCGACATGACCAAGTGGTGGCTCGCGCTGATGCGTCCTCTGGGACTAGTTTCCAATCTGCGCAGAACCCCGGAGCCGCATATCTTGAAGGCGCGGCTTCAGGTCGAACTGGCTGCGGCCAAAAATAAAATCAGCGCGACGGAGCCGAGCTGGAGAATGGCTTGGGGCGACCGGATACACG
Organism: Elusimicrobiota bacterium; assembly: GCA_027451985.1. Classification (GTDB taxonomy): domain Bacteria; phylum Elusimicrobiota; class Elusimicrobia; order UBA1565; family UBA9628; genus JAGWJU01. The sequence continues at coordinate 72,678 of DAIDHS010000006.1, read as the reverse complement.
AGAGCCTCGAGGCCGCGAAGACACGGGTCGAGGCCGCGATGGAGCGCTACCACCAGGCCAAACTTGAGCGCGCCCGTCACGCGCGGCCCTCCGCCATGCGCCAGGGATTGGAAAGCAGGCTGGAAGCTTACCGCACGGAGTTCTTAAACGCCAGAATGTCCTGGAAGTCGGCCATGCGCTTGGTCAACCGGCTTTCTTACGCGGGCGCCACCAAAAACCTGATGACGGTCGCGGCCATTCTGGATCTGCTCAAGAGCCGCGTCTAGACGCGGTCGGTTCAAACGAAGAACGCCAGGACGGCGTTCATGCGCTTGGCGAAGGCCATCAAAAGCCCCGAGTATTCGACCGGCTTGGGGTACGCCTCGATGGGCTTGCGCTGGTCCTCCCGCGCGATGGGAATGCTGAAGTAGAAGGATGATCCGGCTCTCGGCCAGCTCTCCGCCCAGACTCTGCCGCCGTGAAGCTCGGCCATGGCCCGGACTAAGGCCAAGCCCAAGCCCGTTCCAGCCTTCTGATCCTTGGAATCGGTCTGAGAAAAGGCGTTAAAGAGCTGCTCCAAATCCTTGAGCGCGATGCCGCAGCCGTTGTCCTTGACCTTAAAGACCACCGTTCCCGCGTGTTCGAATTTTCCCAGAGCGGCTGATACCCGCACGATGCCGCGCCCGCGCGGCGGAACGTATTTGATCGCGTTGGAGATGAGATTGCTAAGCATCTGCACGATTCGGCGGCCCTCGGCCGAAATCCGCGGCAGAGGCTCCACATCCTCCGCGATGAGCTTGACGCCGGCAGCGAGCGCGGAAGGCTGCAGACTTTCGACCGACTCCTTCACGAGCTCGTTGGGGGAGCATGGTTCGCGCTTCAGCGGCATCTTTCCAGCCGCGATTTTGGAGTAGTCCATGACGTCATCAATAAGCGCTTCCAGGCGGATGGTGTTCTTGAAGGCGAGGACAAGCATGTGCCGCTCGTCCGCGGAGAGGCGTCCGTTTAGCTGATTCTGAAGGATCTCAAGTCCCAGCCGAATGGCCGTGACCGGGGCGCGCAGTTCGTGCGTCAAATGGGATGGGGAGATCTCCCCCCGCGACTGCGCCGAAACGGGCGGCGCGTCCTCGCGCACGAGCATGTCCTCCCAGGCCGGCTGCTCCCTGAAAGATTCCATGGTTTGGCGTTCCACGATCTAAGCGTGCGCCCGCCTTGTTACGAAGAGGTGTCCCTCGTGTTGCGATTTTGTTAAAATGGCCTGCCTGGAGGGAACTTTTCCAGGGCGTGGTTCGTAGACCGGGGGACGATGAACCGAGCTCGGGAGCTGGAGAAGTTTATCAAGGACTATTCGGAGCGGGGCTTCCGCTTCGCTTGCCAGCTTTGCCGCAGCGAAGAAGAGGCGAAGGAGCTGGTCCAAGAGGCCTTTTTCCGGGTCATCCGCCATTGGGACAAGTTCGAGCCCTCGTCGAACCCGGAAAGCTGGTTTCTCACCATTCTCCGTCACGTCTATTTGGACGCGGCCAAGCGCTACGAGCGCAAGAACTGCCGCAGTTTGGACGCTCTGGTCCACGGGGAGGACGGCAGCCCGCGGGCCTTTTCGGAAGTCATCGCGGACGCGCGGGAAGAAGCGCCTCTCGATCGCCTCGAGCGCGAGGAATTGGGCGCCAAGACCAGGGCCGTTCTTGACGGGCTCGTTCCGGAGCACAAAGCCGTTTTGACGCTGTGCGACATGGAAGGGCTGCACTACGAAGAGATTGCCGTCGTGCTGGATTGTCCCCTGGGGACGGTGCGCTCGCGCATCAACCGGGCCCGGGAGGCGTTTAAGCGTAAATTTCTCGAATCATGCCGGGAGGTGGTCGAATCATGACGTGCGCGGAGTGCCGGGAAAATCTTTCCGCCTATGCCGACGGCGCCTTGAACTTTCCAGAGCGTCAAGCCATCGGAGGCCACCTCGAAGCCTGCCCGGCCTGTCGCGCGGAGCTGAGCTTTATTCAAAGCATGAAGGCGGCCGTCGCCGGCCTGCCGTCGCCCCGCATGCCGGCGGATCTCAAAGCGGCGCTCCTAGCCGAGGCGAAACGGCAGACGCGCCGGGAATCGTTCTGGCCGTCACTTTGGGCGTTGCCGTCGTTCCGCTACCCCGCCGCGGCCCTGGCCGCGTGCTTTGCCGCCCTGCTCGTCGTTTACGCGGTCGGGCGGAAGGAGCGGGGCCCCAGCATTTCCCTCAATGCGATGCTGATCGCGCACGAGGAATACGCGCTGAGCCGTCCTTTGGCTCCCGCGGATATCATCTATTCTCGGCTGCCGGAGCAGGTGGAGTCTTCCGGAGAAAATCCGCATGATTTGTAAGCTTCAGGGCGCGCGGATCGCGGCATTTGCGACGGCCGCGGCCCTGATCCCGCTCTTGCCGGCTTCGGGCGCCGCGGCTCGTCTTAAGCGTCCGGATCCTATCGAAGCCTTGCGCCGGAGCCTCGAGGGCCCCTCCGTCCCGTACCGGGGCGAAGTCAAGATTGTGAACCATTCGCGTCAGAGCCGGGAGCGTTCCTCTCTCGCCATGGACGTTTTTTGGGCCGGACCTTCGCGTTATCGCCGCGAAATCAAGGACAAGTCGGGAAGCATCGGCCAAGTCATCGTGGCCGACGGTAAAAGCGAGTGGATTTATAGTCCGAGCGATCAAAAAGCATGGGAAGGCCCCCTTCCCGAAGGCTCTAAGAACGAAATCGAATCCGAAGTTCGTCTAATTTCCGCCAATTACGACATCAGGATTTCCCCCGGACGGCGCATCGCCGGGCGGGCCACGTGGCTTCTCGAATTCAAATCCCGCGCCACCGGCGCCTTGGTGCGCCGGCTGTGGCTCGATCGGCAGTATTGGCTGAGCCTGGAAAGCGAGCTTTTTCGGCCGAACCGGAAAGTCGGTTCGGCCATGCGCTTCACGAGCGTCTCCTTTAATCCCAAGCTTTCTCAGGATCTTTTCTCGTTCAAGCCGCGGACGGGCTGGAAAATCACCTCGCGACTCAAACCCGCGAGCGACGCCGGCGCAGACGCCAGCCGAGCCCTGCCCTCGTGGCTTCCCTCCGGCTATGTCTTCGAGGGAGAAGACGCCCTGCGCGGCGGGCAAAATCCCGTTTGGCATGACCGGTTTTCCGATGGCATCAACATCCTCTCCCTTTTCCAATGCTCCAGCGACGTCCGCCTCGACTTCGGCACGACCGGAGCCAAGCCAGTGCCGATGGCCTCGACGCATGGCACGCTGGCGCAGACCCAGGATGGTCTGGTGCTCAGCTGGAGCCGGGGCGGTCGGCGCTTCGTCCTCATTGGCCCGCTGGATTTGGAGACACTTGAGCGGGTGGCAGAGTCCGTGCCGTGAAGCCCTCCCGGGAATTTTCTGGCTACTGCTCTTCCGGATTTTCATCCCGTGCGACGGATCGTGACCTCATGGCCGTCATGCTCCGGGAGCGCTGGCTTAAAAAACGCCCACAGCCGCCCGTTCTGGATTGCCCATGGCGCGTCGTCCAGCGCATCCCGCGCTCAATTTGCGAAAGCCGCAAGGAACATTTCTTGGCCTTTTATCTTGACGCCCGCAACCACCTCGTGCGCGAAGAAACGGTGTCCATCGGCACCCTCTCTGCAAGTCTGGTGCACCCGCGGGAGGTTTTCTCACCCGCCATCGCACACGCGGCCGCCGCGCTCATCGTGGCCCACAACCACCCCTCCGGAGACTGTTCCCCCTCGCCGGAAGACAAGGACGTGACCCGGCGGCTGCAAGAGTCGGGTGCGCTCCTGGGGATTCCCCTTCTCGATCATCTCGTCGTCGCCACGGGAGGAGATTTCTACAGCTTCCGCGAAAGCGGATTCCTCAGGGAGACCTAAAAATGAGAAAACAAGCACTCCTTGCGCTTTTAAGCGTCCTGCTCCTCGCGGCCTGCTCTTCGTCGCACTACTATCGCGGGCGGCTTTACGAGGAGCGGGGCGACGTCCTGCGCGCCGCGGGACAATACAAAGAGTATCTCGTGGGAGCCCCGCGCGGCTCCCACGCAGAGCAGACCCGCGTGCGCCTCGGAAACATTTACGCGTCGCTGAACCGCTGCGAGGAGGCTCGGGCACAATACGAGGCGGCCTTGCGCGGCGGGCCCCTGGGCCAGCCGTGGCTCTCGGAGGCCCAGATCGGGATCATGAATTGCCCCGACTATTTCCCGCTTGGCGGCGGCCGCCGCTGGGTCTATGGGGACAGCGCGACTCTGGGGCACGATATGACTCTCGACTGGCGGGTCGAATCCTCAAACTTCGGCGCCGCCGCGCAAATCCAGAGCTCCCTTTACGCCGGAAAGAGCCTCATCAAGAAGAGCCTCCTGCGCTATGTGAAAAATGACTGGGCCATCTGGGAGCAGGACGGAGCTTCGACCGTCGCCGTTTTAAGATATCCTTTCGTTCCCGGCAGGCAGTGGCGCGTCAAACTGCCCTCAGGACTATATGTGTACCGCGTCGAGTCCAATGACGCCCTCGTTAAAACGGCCGCCGGCGTTTTTCATAACTGCCTCAAGGTTCGGGAGACAAACGAGAAGCTTCCCGAATCCTGGGAGTATGTCTATTACGCTCCCTCCATTGGCCGCGTTAAGACCACCATCGGCGGCCCCGGCTACGAGAATCCCAACACGGAACTTATCCACTACCGGGCCGGGAACGCTCCCATCCCCTAATTTTCTATAATTGCACGATGGGAGCGAAAAATTTGAATCTGCCGCGCCCTCTCTCCCATTCCTCCATTTCCCTTTACGCCGAGTGCCCCCAGAAATACAAGTTCCGCTACATCGATCGGATCCCTGAGAAGCCCAAGCATTATTTTTCGTTTGGATCGAGCGTGCATTCGGCTCTAGAATATTTCTACAGCTCCAAGGAACCCACGCCGCCCAGCCTAGACGAGGTTTTGGCCTACTATAAAGAGCATTGGATTTCGGCAGGCTACAAAAACCAGGCCCAGGAAGAACAGTACCGGGAAGACGGGGAGGAGATATTGACCCTCTTTTACCGCAAGCACGCCCCGGAGTATCACATCCCGCTGTTCGTCGAATACCAGTTCGACATGGAGATCGACGGGGTGCCGGTCACCGGCAAGGTCGACCGCGTGGACCAGATGCCAGATGGCCGATTCTCCGTGGTCGACTACAAGACCGGCAAGGCGCTGGCCAAGGGCAGGGCCGCGACCGACGAGCAGTTGACCATGTACCAACTTGCCTGCGAGAAGCTCTTGGGCGCGGAAGTTTGCCGCCTGTCCTTCTACCATCTCCCCAGCCTCACCGAGCAAGTCGCCGAGCGCCGCGGGTCCGCTTTGGTCCGCAGCCTCGAGAAAAAAATCGTCTCGACCGCCGAGGCCATCTCCGGCCGGGAGTTCTCCCCGACCCCGGAGGAGAAGAAATGCTTCTGGTGCGACTACAAACCCCTTTGCCCGGTCTACAAGCCGCAAAGCGCGCCGCCTCCGGCCGCTTTCGCCACGGAGGAGGACGTCTCCACCCTCATTGACCGTTATGGGGAGCTTCTCGCCCAGAGCAAGACTTTGGACGGAGAAGCCAATTTTCTTAAAGACGAGATCGTCGCCTTGTTCGAGAAAAAAGGCTACGTTCGGGCCTTCGGCCGCAAATACGAAGCCGTTCGCACCGCCGGAGAGCGCTGGGAATTCCCAGATAAGAAAAAATTTTTGGAGTTTTTAAAAGAACACAGTCTTTATGATCGCGTCCTAGCTCCTTCGGCGCCGAAGATCCGAGACCTCCTGGAAGACGAAGACATTGATTCCTCGCTCAGGAAAAAGCTCGCGGCTCTTGCGGAGAAAGTTGAAACCTCTGAACTGAGGATCGAGCCTCTTTGAAGCCCGTCATCCTCGCCCTCGATCAAGGCAGCTCAAGCTCCCGCGCCTTGGCTTTTGACGAGTCCGGCCGCGTCGCAGCACGCGCCCAGTTCCCCCTCAAGACTGCGCGTCCCAAGCCTGGCTGGGTCGAACATGAAGCGTTGGAGCTCGCCCGAACCCAGGAGCGCGCGCTCGACAAAGTCCTCTCCCTTCTGCCTGCTTCCCGCGAAATTGCGGGCCTCGCTTTGGCCTGCCAGCGCTCGACCATTGTTTTATGGGACTCCCGCACGGGCGAACCTGCCGCTCCGGCGCTAAGTTGGCAGGACGGCCGCGCCGCCGAGGACGTTTCCCCCCTCCAGAAAAACGCGGAGTTCTGGCGCTGGAAGACGGGGCTCTACCCCACTCCCTACTACTCCGCTCCGAAGCTTCGTTGGATTTTGCGTCGTAACTCCCGCGTCCGCGCGCTGGCTAAATCCGGATATCTTCTGGCCGGGCCTGTCGGCTCCTTCATTCTCTGGCGCCTGAGCCGCGGCGCCATTTTCGCGGCAGACCCGACGCTGGCCCAGCGCACCCTCTTAATGAACATCTCGTCGCTTTCTTGGGATGCGGATCTTCTTGACACTTTCGAGATTCCCCGGAAAATACTGCCCGATATTCTTCCCAGTGCGGGACTTTGGGGCCTCATTCATCGCGGCGGACGCGAAATCCCCGTCCTCTCGTGCCTGGGTGATCAGCAGGCCGCGGTCGCGGGTCTGGGTGGAGCGCGGCCCGACTCCTGGATCGCCAACTATGGAACCGGGGCCTTCCTGTTGCGAAATTCGGGCAGCAAACCGCGACTCATCCCTGGACTTCTGGCCTCCATCGGATGGACGCTGGCGGGCCGCGAGGCCTTTTATTTCGAGGAAGGCACCGTCAACGCGGCCGGAGCCGCGCTCGATTGGATGTCCAACTTCGGGCTTCTTAGAAATCGAGCAGACATCGATGGGATGTGCCGCGGACCCAGGAGCAGCGTCCTCGCCCTGCCCGCCATGGGCGGCCTTGGCGCGCCCCGGTGGGACCCCCGCGCAAAAGCGGCGTTCATCGGGCTCGACGCGCAGACGACTCCGGCGGACTTGGTTCGCGCTTGCGTCGAAGGCATCGCCTTTCTCATGTCGGACATCGCCGAAGTCATGGTTAAGGCCGGGTCTAGAGCCCCGACCATCAGGGCCTCCGGCGGCGTTTCGCGTTCAAACTACCTGATGCAGTTTCAGGCGGATATCCTGCAGACGTCAGTTCAACGCCTGTCCCAGCCGGACGCCACGGCGCTGGGCGCGGCCTCCTTGGCCTTGCGCCGCCACGATGAACGCTGGAGCCGGAGGCTTCAGAACGCGCCCGTGGAAAAGACATTCTCCCCTCGTCTGTCCGCTTCTAAAGCCCGAGAACTCCGCGCGCGCTGGAAAAGCTTTCTGAGCCACCAGACGGCTTTAAGCCGATTTTTTTAAAGTCAGTCGATCCGAAGGGCTTCGGGAACATCCTTGACGCTCATGATCTCCGCGTCCGCGGCGGAAAAATCCTGGTCCCCGTTGGCCCCGTTGCGAAACGCGAGGCAAAAGAGCCCCGCGTTCTTGGCGGCCAGCACGCCCACTCTGGAGTCCTCTACGGCCGCGCAGACCTCGGGTACGAATCCCAATCGCGCGCAGGCCGCGAGATAACTGTCCGGCAGCGGCTTGGTGCGTCCGTTCACATCATCGGCGCTGACGACGGCGCCGAACCAGGCGGCCAATCCGAACCGCTCAAGAACCATGGAGATCCAATCGCGCGGCGAGGAGGACGCAATTCCCAAGGAACGGCCGCTGCTCTTTACGCGCGCAAAAGTCTCAAGAAGCCCATCGGCCAAAGTCACCCGATTCTTGTAAATCGTTTCGGCCAGCCGACCGCAGTCATGAAGAAAGGATTCCCGACTTTCGGCCAAGCCATAGGCTTCGTTTAGAAAATCGTAGAGGGCCGAGGGGCTAAGACCGGTGACGCGCTGATAATCTTCCGCGCGCCAACGCGGCACGCGATGGAGCAGGAACTCTTTCTCCGCCAGTTTCCACTGCAGTTCGCTGTCCACCATCACGCCGTCCATGTCAAAAACGACGGCGGAAATCCGCGGCGCGTTTTTTCTTGGCTTGGGGACGGCAGGAGGCGGCATCAGGCCGTGGCGGCGGGTTCGAGCTGCTGGAACTTGTAGAGCATGGAGTAAAGGCCGCCCTTGGCGACCAACTCCGCGTGCGGACCCTGCTCTTTAAGCTCCCCGTAGTGGAGCACGGCGATGCGGTGGGCTTTTTGCAGCGCGAAAAGCCGGTGGGCGATGATCATGACCGTGCGGCCCGGGAAAAGCCGCTCCAGGGCCTCCTGAACGCCTTTCTCGCTGGCGACATCGAGGTTCGAGGTCGCCTCGTCAAGAAGCATGATGGGCGGATTCTTAAGCACGGCGCGCGCGATGGCCAGACGCTGGCGCTGGCCTCCCGACAGTTGCATGCCCCGATCGCCCAACGGCGTCTGAAGTTTCTGCGGCATATGCTCGACGAATGTGCGCGCGTCGGCGACTTCCAATGCTTTCCAGATTTCCGCCTCCGTGGCGCCCTTGCGCCCTACGCTCGCGTTGCCCGCGACCGTATCGTTGAACAGGATGGTCTCCTGGGCGACCAAACCGACGTGATCGCGCAAAGACGAAAGAGAGTAGTCGCGCAAATCAACGCCGTCGATGAGGATGCGTCCTTCTTGCGGATCGAAGAGCCTCAGGAGCAGATGCGCCAGCGTCGTTTTGCCCGAGCCGCTGGCGCCCGCCACGCCCAGGACCTCGCCCGTTGGGATTTTCAGGTTCAAGTCCTTGACGGCCCATTCGTCCCTGGTCGGATAGCGGAAGCAAACCCCCTGGAATTCGATGCCGCGCGAGATGCTCTGGAACAAAACCGGATGGATTTTTTCTTGGACGCTGGATTTCGCGTCCATAACCGCGAAAACACGATCGGCCGACGCGAGCGTCAACTGCACCGTCGAATTGAGCTTAGCGAGGTTCTTAAGCGGCGCGTAGGCAGCGGAGAAGCAGCCGATAAAGACGAAGAAGGCGCCGGGCGTCATTTTGCCCTGGAAAATCTGCTGCCAGGCCATGTAGAAGACGACCGCCATGACAATGGAGCCGAAAAACTCCATGAGCGGACCCGAAAGCGCGTCCGCGCGCAGGTAGCGCATGATCTGGTTGAAGAAGGAGTCGTTTTCGTGCCTGAATTTGTCGATCGCTTCATCCTCATAGTTGAAGATCTTGACGACCAACATTCCCAGGAGGCTTTCCTGAAAGCGGTGGGTGATCTCTCCCATGGTCTCCTGGCTTTTCTTTCCAGCCGAGCGGAGCTTCTTGCCTAGGATGATCAGCGCCGCCGCGATGAAGGGCAGGACGAGAAGGGCGACCAAGGCGAAATGCCACTGGACGAAGAACATAACGACGACGAGGACGATGACCGTCAGGGAGTCGCGGATGAGATAAAGCGGCGCGAAGCGCAGGCCGTTCTGGACGTTCTGCACGTCGCTGGTCATGCGCGAGATGATTTCCCCGCTCTTGTTCTTCCAGAAAAAATCCATAGACAGCTTGTGCAGGTGCTCGAATAGGTCCATGCGCAGATCCTGCGTGATTCTCTGGCCCAAGTAGCTCATGAGGTAGCTCTGGGCGTAGGACAGGATCATCTTGAGGAAAAAGATCAGCGGGATGAGCCCGGTGATGATGTAGGCCGTGTGCGCGTCCTTCTTAATGAGGACATTGTTGACCGCGGGCTCCAGGATGGCGACCATGGCGCCGCTTAAAAGCGCCACGCCGATCATGACCAAGCAGGCCTCGATGAAGCGGACCCAGTACGGCTTGAGATAGGGGATGAGCCTTTTAATCGATTTCATGGCAAGCGGGACATTGTCCCAAATTTTCCGGCGCTAATCCATGCCCCGCGCCGCACGGCGGCGCGAGCGGCGGATTTCCACGCAGACCTCCCGCGTTCGGGGCATAGCCGCAGGCCGCTTATGGACCCGGATGGTCGCGGCAAAAACGCGGGAGTCGCATCGCAAAAGGGCCTGCGCGATCTCCTCGGCGAGGGTTTCCACCAGCCGCCGGGGCCGCCCTTCGGCCAGGCTCCGCACGGTTCGCTCGGCATTCTGGTAATCTACCGCGGCTTTAAAATCATCGTTCTTCGCCGCCGGGCGAATGTCGGACTCCAAAACGGCGTCGATTTCGATGAGCTGCGGGCGGCGGCGTTCCCGTTCGGGAACGCCCAGGCGGACTTTGCAACGCACGCCCGAAATGCAGATTTTATCCCTCGTGGCCATTCTTGTATAATCAATTATGACTTATTCAAAGAAAGTCGTCATCATCGGATCCGGTCCGGCCGCCTATACCGCGGCCATCTACGCCGCTCGGGCGGCACTAGAACCCCTTGTTTTTGGCGGCGTGAGCCTGGGCGGCCAGCTCATGATCACCTCGGACGTGGAGAATTTCCCCGGCTTCGAGGAGCCCATCATGGGCCCGGAACTCGTCGAGCACATGAAAAAACAGTGTGAGCGGCTGGGCGTCAAAATCGTCCAAGAAAATGTGTCGAAAGTCGATTTATCCAAGCGACCTTTCCAGCTTGAGACGACCGAAGGAGTCAAAGCCTCGGCGGACACGCTCATCATCGCGACCGGAGCCTCGGCCAAGCTGCTCGGGATTCCCTCCGAAGCCAAACTCATGGGCCACGGGGTCTCGGCCTGCGCGACGTGCGACGGATTCTTCTTTAAGGGCAAGGAAGTCGCCGTGGTTGGCGGCGGCGACACGGCCATGGAGGAGTCGACGTTTCTCACCCGCTTCGCCTCCAAGGTCACGGTCATCCACAGACGCAACGAGCTACGGGCCTCCAAAATCATGCAGGAGCGCGCGCGAAAAAACCCCAAGATCAGCTTCATCTGGGATACGGCCGTAGCCGACGTGCTGGGAGACGGCCAAGTCCACGGGCTCAAACTCAAGAACCTCAAGACCGGGAAGGAGAGCGATTTCTCCTGCCAGGGGCTTTTCGTCGCCATCGGCCACGCGCCCAACACGGCTTTCTTAAACGGCCAACTCAAGACCGAACCGAACGGCTACCTCTCCACGGACGGCCGCACGCGGACTTCCGTGCCGGGCGTCTTCGCGGCCGGAGACGTCATGGACGCGCGCTACCGCCAGGCGGTCACCGCGGCGGGCACGGGCTGCATGGCCGCGCTGGAAGCCGAGCGGTTCCTGGCCGGCCATGAGTAATTCCGCGACCGCGGAACAGCCCGCTCGCCTGCCTCCCTGGCTCAAGGTCAAGCTCGCGGGCGGAAAGGATTTCGAGCGCATCAAGGCCGTCTCCGCCCGCCGCAGCTTGCACACCGTGTGCGAGGAAGCGCGCTGCCCCAACATCGCCGAGTGCTGGGGCGGACAAAAGGGCGCCGCCACCGCGACCTTCATGCTCTTGGGAGACGAGTGCACGCGCGCCTGCCGTTTTTGCTCTGTGTCATCTAAAGCCAGACCTGACGCCCCGGATCCCGAGGAGCCCATAAAGCTGGCGGAGACTCTTTCGGACATGGGCCTCGACTACGCCGTCATCACCACCGTGTGCCGCGACGATTTGCCGGATCAAGGCGCAGGGCATGTCGCGCAGGTCATTCGCGAGGCCAAACGGCGAAATCCGAAGCTTTTGATTGAAATCCTGATGCAGGATTTTCAGGGCCGGCGAGATTTGCTTAAAATCGTCGCCGCAGCCGGGCCGGACGTGCTGGCCCACAACCTGGAGACCGTTGAGCGCTTGACTCCGGACGTGCGCGATCACCGGGCCTCATACCGGCAGTCCCTTGAAGTTTTGGCTTTGTGCCGCGAGATCGCGCCAAAAACGCCGAGCAAATCCTCTTTGATGCTGGGCTTGGGAGAAACGAAAGACGAGGTCTTGGCGGCCTTTTACGACCTGCGCCAAGCCGGCGTGCAAATCTTGACCATCGGCCAGTACCTGCGGCCCAGCCGCGCCAAGCGCAACCTCCCCGTCGCGGAATTCGTTTCGCCCGAGCGCTTCGAGGATTACGGCCGCCGCGCGCGGGAGATGGGTTTTCTGCACGTGGCATCGGGGCCGTTCGTGCGCAGCTCCTATCGGGCCGGCGAGCTTTTCCTGAAGGATTATCTCGGTGCCAATCATCTCGGCTGACCTCTCGCGGACCGAACGCGTCGAAATCCTGAGCGCCGAGGGCGTGCGCGATTTCTCCATTCCCGTCGATTTGCCCGAGGAGCAGCTTCTCTGGCTCTACCGAAAAATGATCGAGCTGAGGCTTTTCGACGAGCGCTCGGTCAAACTGCAGCGCCAGGGCCGCCTGGGCACCTACCCCATGATTCTCGGCCAGGAGGCCAGCCAAATCGTTCCGGCGGCGTGTCTGCGGCCCAAGGATTGGCTCGTGCCGACTTACAGAGGCCAGGGCGCCTACTATGCGCGAGGCATGCAGCTGCGCTACTCCCTGCTCTACTGGGCCGGCGACGATCGCGGCGTGAAGTTTCCCGACGAGAACAACGATCTTATTTTCGCGATTCCCGTGGGCTCGCACCTGACCCAGGCGGCGGGCCTGGCCTGGGGTGAAAAACTCAAAGGCAAAGGCGGCGTGGCGATGGCCTACCTGGGCGACGGCACCTCGTCCAAAGGCGATTTGCACGAAGCCCTAACGTTTTGCGCCTCCATGAAGCTGCCGGCGATCTACATTATCGAAAACAACCATTGGGCCATTTCCGTGCCGCGGGAGAAGCAGTCGGCCGGAAAGACTCTCGCGCAAAAAGCCTGGGGCTATGGAGCCTTCGGCGTCCAAGTGGACGGCAACGATGTCTTCGCGATTTATAAGGAAGTCAGCGCGGCCGTCGCCCGTGCGCGCGAGGGCCGCGGTCCCAGCGTCATCGAATGCGAGACCTATCGTTTGAGCCACCACACCACGGCGGACGACGCGGGACGCTACCGCGACGCGTCCGAAGTGGAGGCATGGAAGCGCAAAGATCCCATCCTGAGGCTTCGCCGCTACCTGGAGAGCCAAGGCCTGTGGGACGCCGAAAAAGAAGCGCGCCTGCAAAAGGAATCCTTGGCGATGCTTGAAGCCGAGATCAAAGCCTACGAGTCTTTCCCCCCGCCGAACCCTCTCGACATGTTCTCCGAGAATTACGCCGTCGCGCCCTGGCAGCTTATCGAGGAGCGCGCGGAATTGCAAAAGATCTTGGAAACCAGGACCGGGGACGAAAATCTGGCGGTCCTGCCGCCCGCCGAAGGACGGTTCCCGTAAGATGCCCGAGCTGAATCTGGTGCAAGCCATCAATCAAGGCCTGCATCAGGCGATGGCCGAAGACGAACGCGTCTTGGTGCTGGGCGAAGACGTGGGCCTCAACGGCGGCGTCTTCCGCGCGACCGAAGGCTTGCAGCAGAAATTCGGCGCCGACCGCGTCGTGGACACGCCCTTGGCCGAAATCGGCATTCTCGGATCCTCCATAGGCCTTGCCATCGACGGCTTTCGGCCCGTGTGCGAAATCCAGTTCGACGGATTCCTGCCCTCGGGCATGGATCAAATTCTTTGCCACATGGGCCGCATGCGCAACCGCACGCGCGGCCGCAACACCGTGCCCATGGTTCTGCGCTGTCCGCACGGAGGTCTCATCCATGCGCCGGAGCATCATTCCGAGTCGCCCGAGGCCTACGTCTGCCATACCCCCGGCATCAAGGTCATCTGCCCCTCCACGCCGGCCGACGCGAAGGGACTCCTCATCGCCGCCGTGCGCGACCCCGATCCCGTGGTCTTCTTCGAGCCCAAGGCCCTTTACCGCGCGGTCAAAGGCGAGGTGCCGCAGGAGCCCTACGAAACGCCCATCGGCAAGGCGCGCCAAGCCAGGATCGGCTCCGATCTCACTCTAATTTCTTGGGGCGCCATGGTCCATACCTGCCTCAAGGCCGCCGAGATATTGGAAAAGGAAGGCGCCTCCGCCGAAGTCCTGGATCTGCGCACGCTCGCGCCTTTGGACTTGGACGCGATTCTGGCCTCGGCGCACAAGACCGGGCGCGTGGTTATCGCGCACGAGGCGCCCAACATGGGATCTTGGGCGGCCGAAGTCAGCGCTCTGATCTCCGAGCGATCGCTTTTGAGCCTTAAGGCTCCGGTCAAGCGCGTGGGAAGCTGGGACATCCGCATGCCCCTATTCCGTCTGGAGAAGCACTACATTCCGGACGCCGAGCGGGTCCTGAGCGCGGCGCGCGCGATTCTGGCGTTCTGACGAAGCCTTTTGATAAAATCAGGACGTTGGAAATCCATTCGCAAGGAGCTGCCATGAACTACGATTTCAAGCTGCCGGACATCGGCGAGGGCCTCACAGAGGGCGAACTCGTCAAATGGCACGTCAAGGAAGGCGACACGGTCAAGGAAAATGATCCCATTTGCAATGTTTTGACCGACAAGGCCGAGGTGGAGATCCCCAGTCCCAAGAACGGCAAAATCGCCAAGCTCGCGGCCAAAGTCGGCGAAAAGGTCAAGGTCCACGAGACGCTGGTCACTTTTGAACTCGCCGGCGGCGATTCCAAGCCCGCCGCCGCTCCCGCGTCCGCTGCGCCGGCCCAGACCGCCTCGAAGTCCGCCACGGCGACAACCTCCTCCACGGCCACCGTCAGCGCCACGCCGGCCGTGCGCAAGCTGGCCTCCGATCTGAAAGTCGACTTGGCCAAAATCTCCGGCACCGGCCCGGCTGGGCGCATCACCGAAGACGACGTGCGCCGCGCGGCCAACGGAACGGCCGTCCACGCGGCCAACGGTGCGGCCAAGCCCGCCGCGGCAGCCGCGGGCGACGAGCAGATTCCCTTCATCGGCATCCGTCGCAAGACCGCTGAGAAGATGGCCGAGAGTTGGCGCGCCGTGCCGCACGTCTCGCACATGGACGAGGTGGACTTCACCGCGCTGGTCAAGCTTCGGCAGGAGATGAAAGCCGAAGCCGAGAAAAAATCGGTCAAACTGACCTACCTGCCTTTCATCATCAAGGCGCTCATCAAGACCTTCAAGGAGTTCCCTCAGTTCAACGCGACCTTGGACGAGAAGGCGGGCGCCATCATCCATAAGCGCGACTACCACATCGGCATCGCGGCCTCGACGCCGTCGGGGCTCATGGTTCCCGTGGTCAAGGACGCGGGCAAGAAGGACATTCTGACTCTGGCCTCCGATATCCACCGTCTGGCCGACAAGGCCCGCGCGGGCAAAATCGAGGCCCCGGAACTCTCCGGAGGGACGTTCACCATCACCAACATCGGGCCCATCGGCGGGCTCTTCGCCACGCCCATCATCAACTACCCCGAGGTCGCCATCCTGGCCGTCATGAAGATGCAGGAGCGGCCCATCGTCAAGGACGGCGCGGTGCAAATCCGGACCATGGCCAACTTGGTCCTCACCTTCGACCATCGCGTCACGGACGGCGCGCAGGCGGCGTCGTTCATGAACACGCTCGTCAAGGCGCTCGAGAACCCGAAGACGCTGCTTTAAGTCCATGGCTCTTTCCACGGACGTCTTGGTCATCGGCGCGGGGCCCGGCGGCTACGTCGGCGCCATCAAGCTCGGCAAGCTGGGCAAAAAAACTCTGCTGGTCGAGAAGGACAAGCTCGGCGGAGAGTGTCTCAACTACGGATGCATCCCCTCCAAGGCCCTCATTCACGCAGCGGACGAGTACTACCACCCCAAAGCGGCGCAGTCCCTGGGCATGAACGCATCGGGACTGGGCATCGACTGGGCCAAGGTGCAAGCCTGGAAGAACGGCGTCGTCGGAGGATTTGTGCGCGGCATCGCGTCCCTAGAAAAAGGAAACAAGGTCGACGTCTTAGCGGGGACCGCGCGACTGACCGGCCCCAACTCCGCCGTCATCGCGAAGGCCGACGGCGAGGAAACGATTGAGTTTGCTCACGCGCTTATTTCCACCGGTACGAGACCCGCGGAAATTCCCGGCTTTTCATTCGATGGGGAGTCCGTGCTGAGCTCGAAGGAGGCGTTGGAACTTTCCGAAGCACCGAACCGCCTGGCGGTCATCGGCGGAGGCGTCATCGGGCTCGAAATCGGAACTTTCTTCGCCAAGCTCGGAACCAAGGTGACCGTGATCGAATTCATGGATCAGGTCCTACCTGGAGTGCCTTCGGACATGGTTTCGCCCGTCCTGCGCAGCCTGCAGAAGCTCGGCATCGAGGTCCTGACCAAGTCCCAAGCTCTCGGCTACGAGAAAACGGGCTCCGGACTGTCGGTCCGCGTCAAAACGGCCGAGGGTGAAAAAACCGTCGAAGCCGACAAAATTCTTTTAAGCGTGGGCCGCGTTCCCATCACCAAGGATTTGGGTTTGGATGCGGCAGGCGTGGAGACCGACCCCAAAGGGCACATCAAGGTCAACGCGCGCTACCAGACCAACGTCCCCCATATCTACGCGGCCGGGGACGTCGTCGGCGCGCCCTACCTGGCGCACAAGGCTTCGCAGGAAGCCGTCGTAGCGGCGCAGGCCATCGCGGGCTTTCAAACGCACGGCATCGGCGCGGTGCCCTGGACCATCTTTACCGATCCGGAAATCGCCTTCGTGGGAGAGACTGAGGAGCAGATTCGCGCGCGGGGGCGAGAGCCCATCGTCGGACGCTTTCCTTTTGCCGCCTCGGGGCGCGCCCAAGCCGTAGGCAAACCCGAGGGATTCTACAAGGTCGTCGCGGACAAAGAGACGCGCGAGGTCCTGGGCGTCGCCATTGTGGGCGCCAGCGCGTCGGACCTCATTGGGGAAGGTTGCCTGGCGGTCAAGTTGAAGGCCACCATCGAAGACATCGCCGAAGCCATTCACCCCCACCCGACCCTCTGCGAGTCCATTGTCGACGCCGCCGAGGCTTGCGTGGGACAGGCCGTGCATATCCTGCCGCCCGTCAAGCGCTGAGGCGCGCGATGGACGTCCGTTTCCTGGGCACGGTTGAATTCGCCAAGGCCTGGGCTCTGCAAAAGCGGCTCGCGGACGAGCGGTCCCAAGGGCTGATTGCGGACACGCTTCTTCTTTTAGAGCACCCGCCGGTCTATACCTGCGGAGCATCCTCCCGCGACGTTCCGCCGCCGGGACTGCCCCACCCCTATTACGTCATCGAGCGCGGCGGCGACACCACTTATCACGGTCCGGGTCAACTGGTGGGATACCCCATCATGCACTTAGGGGAGCGCGGGCTGGGCGCGGTCGACCATCTCCGTCTCATTGAAAGCGCGCTTATCCGGATCTGCGCGCGCTTCGGCCTTGCGGCCGAAACCGTCGCGGGATTCACCGGTGTGTGGTGCCGCGGCCGGAAAATCGCCTCCATCGGCGTGGCCGTGCGCCGAAACGTCTCTTACCACGGCTTCGCGCTCAACGTCGACTGCGAGCTCTCCCCATTTTACCGCATCAACCCCTGCCGACTTGAGCCAGAGCAAATGAGCACTCTTTCCAAGCTCGCGGGCCACCCGATTTCGGTCGCCGCGGCCGCGTACACAGCCGCCGAAGCGTTCAAAGAATCGTTTAAGACGCCGCAGGAGCACGCGGCTCAATCAGCTTAAGGGCCAAACCCGTCACCTCGATCTCGGCGGCCCGCCAATCACGGCCGCGCAAATCAACGGGGACCACCCCCTCGGAGGCCCAAACCTCCGGATCCGTCGCCGAGAACAGCGCCAGGACGGAAGCGCCCATAGCCGCGGCCAGATGCATGGTCCCGCCGTCGTTGGAGACCAGCAGGCGCGCCATGGAGAAGAAGGCCTTGAGGCCGTCCAGATCGAGAGCCGCGACGGGTAGTTCCAAGCCAGCAAGCGCCTTCAGCCTGCTGACCGACTCCGCTTCGTTCGGTCCCTTGACCGCCACGACGCGCACGCCCGCTTTGTTCAAGGACTTAGCGACGGAGGCGAAGAGTTCCGGCGCGGCGATGCGGCCGGAAAGGTGCGCCGCTCCTCCTGGATGAATCGCGGCGATAGGGCCCGACCCGCCCAGGCTTTGCGCAAAGTCCCACGCTTTTGCTTCGCCGGAGCTGGAAAATCCTGCGCGCAGGCGGCGCGACCCGATGCGGACGCCCAGAGCCCCCAAAATTCTCAAGTTTGCGTCGACTCGGGATCCTCGCGCCGGAATGGGCTGGGACTCCCAACTGTAAAAAATGCGGCTGTAGGGCTTGCCGAAAATCTCCGTGCCGGGGCCCGCAATTAATCGCGCGCCCGAAAGCCTGGCCAGGAGCGCCGAGGTCAAAGACGCGCCGCCCGCGCTCATGACGAAGACCACGTCCCATGGACGGCGGAATTCTCGCCAGAACTTCAGAAGCTGGCCCGGTTTGCCGAGCCCTGCGTCCGGAAAAACCAGCAGGCGCTCTAAATCCGGATGCTCGGCCAAAGCCGGAGCGTTGTAGCCTCTGGCCACGGCGCATAATCTCAAACCCGGGAAGGACGCTTTGAGATTGGCAAGCACCGGAGTCTGCAGAAGGACGTCGCCCATCCGGCTTCTCTCGAAGAGGAAAAGCGCGCAGGCGCCTGGCTTGGCCAGGACATCGCGCACGGTTTCGGCGGGAACTTTTTCCTTTTCAGGCAAAACGGCGGATAAGAGGCCGTCCACCAGCCGCCGCCCCAACTTCTCCGCTTTGCCCGGATCGCTCATCGTTTAAAAGCTCAC
Source organism: Elusimicrobiota bacterium (assembly GCA_027451985.1). Taxonomy (GTDB): domain Bacteria; phylum Elusimicrobiota; class Elusimicrobia; order UBA1565; family UBA9628; genus JAGWJU01. Next base: position 54,187 of record DAIDHS010000006.1, on the reverse strand, counting down.
CAGACCAAAGGAATGAGCCGCTTGGTCCGTCTCATGTAGGCCTTGTAGGGTTCGCCGAGAGATTCCGCCAAAGCGCGTTCTTCGACTTTAATGCGATAGCCCAGTCCGGCCAGGATGGGGATCATCATGCACCCCAGAGAAACCGTGGAGCGCAGGGACAGCGCCACTCCCAAAGAAGCCGCGATGCTGCCCGAATATGAAGGGTGGCGGATATAGCGGTAGGGCCCCGCCTCCACGACTTTTTGATCCGGGGATACCTGGACCACGCGCGTGAAATACTCCCCCAAGCTCCGGATGGACCAAAAGCGGAAGGCCGTCCCGGGCAAGGCCAGCGCCGTGCCGGCGAGCACGGCCCACGAGCCCAGAAGCGGCGGGCACCGACGCAGCGCGAAGGCGGAAAAGTAGCCGACGAAGAATCCGGCGGCCGCGATCTGGTAGGAGAAGGCGTCCTTGCGCACGGTCCCCTCGCGCCGGTTCATAGTCAGCAGCTCGACGGCCAGAATGACGAATACGAGCGCGTTCGGAATCCAAAACTCCATAACGCCATCATATCAAAAGGGTTTATAATAAGGTGATGAAGGAGCGGTCTCCGAGCCTTCTGGCTCACGTCGTTTTGCTGGACGTCGTCTTGGTCTGGGGCTCGACCTTCGTCCTCGTCAAAGACGCGCTGGCCGGCATCTCTCCTCTCCTATTCAACTTCCTGCGCATGGCGCTGGCGTTTTTCGTCCTGGCCGCGGTCTACTGGAAGCAGCTTTGGGCAATCGACCGCCGGACCCTGGTCCGGGGCTCTTTGGTCGGCTTTTGCCTCGGTTTGGGCTACCAATTCCAAACGGAAGGCTTGCGGCTGACCACTCCGTCCAAATCCGCCTTCATCACGGGCTTAGCCGTCGCCCTGGTCCCGGTCCTGCTTCTTTTCCCGCCTTTGCGCGCCGAAGAGGGCGTTCCTCCGAGCCCGAGCGCGTTCATCGGATCGGCCGCGGCGCTCGCCGGACTCGCTCTCTTGACCCTGCCGCGGCGCGCAGCCCTGGGCGCCTTGTTTTCCGGCATGGGCCGCGGCGACTATCTGACGCTCATCGGAGCTCTTTTTTTCGCCCTGCAAATCGTCGTTCTGGCCAAATACGCCAGAAGCGTCCGATATGAGCACATGGGGCTCGTCCAAGTCGGCGCGGCCGCGCTCCTGATGGCCTGCACGGGCCCGGCCTTCGAAACCGCCAAATTGGCGTGGAGCCCGACGGTCGCCCTCGCTCTCGGCATAACCGCGGTCTTGGGGACCTCCCTGGCCTTCACCGCCCAGTCCTACGCGCAGGAGATTCTTCCGGCCACGACCGCCGTTCTGCTTATGGCCCTGGAACCCGTTTTCGCCTGGATGTTTTCCTATCTGTTTTACGGAGAGCGCTTAGATCCGAGGCAGATCCTAGGCGCGTTGCTGGTCATCTCCGGCATCCTGGCGACGGAACTGCTTCCTAAACTTTCATGGGCGCCACGGCGCTCGGCCATCATGGAGGAGGACTGACATGGACGCGCAAAATCCCGCCTGCCGGATCCCGTCCCAAAACCAGGGCACGGATGACGTCATCAAGAAAATCTTCGCAATGAAGACCATCGCGGTGGTAGGCTGCTCGCCCAAGCCCGAGCGCCCCAGCCACTACGTCGCGGCGTATCTCAAAGAGCGCGGCTACCGGATCATTCCGGTCAACCCCGGGCACAAGGAGATTTTGGGAGAGAAATGCTATCCCAATTTATCCGAGATTCCGGAGGCCGTGGATGTGGTGGAGGTCTTTCGCCGTCCCGAAGAAGTTCTCCCCATCATCAAGGACGCCATCCGGTTCAAGGCTAAAGCCCTTTGGCTGCAGGACGCAATCACGCATCCAGAAGGAGAGGGCTTGGCGCGCCAAGCCGGGCTGCTGGTGGTTTCCGACGACTGCATGATGCGCCGCCACGTCCGGATGCATCCGGACGGATGATTATTCAGAGGCTGCGCGGCACAGGTCGGCCAGGAACTTTTTTTTGTCCGTGACCGCGTGGAATCCGGGCACATCCTCAATGGGCGAGAAAAGGGTCAGGTAGCAGGACGCGCAAAAATTAATCCCGTATTTATCCAGCACGCGGATAACCCCGGGATTCCGGCATAGAAGTTCGCCTAAAGTTTTGGCGTCTAAATCGTTCCGCCGATGTCTTCCGCGCCGCGGCAAGCGCGCCTTCAGGCCTACTTTGCCGCGCTTTTTTGCCGCCATTCAAAAGGCCCCTTTGGGAAATTCATAGCCAGTTTCACTGCCGTGTCGATGTCCGCTTTGGAAGCCACTCCCTCGGCGAAGGCGCGTTCGGCCTCGGCGATGACCGAACCGATGACCCGCTCCCAGCCGGCTTCGGGGGTTAAGCCTGCGCCCGTCGTGAAAAACGCAGCCGCGGCCGGATTTTCCCCGGCCGTCTTGCCTTCCTTATATAAGTAGAAGCCGCGCCCAGCCTTGCGCCCCAGAGCGCCGGAGGCCACCAGCTTCTCCTGCACGGAAACCGGTTTAAAACGCTCGGGTTTTCCGCATGCCTCGTAAATGACCTTGGTGATGGATAAATTCACATCGAGGCCGATCAAATCCATAAGTTCGAAGGGGCCAAGCGGCGATCCCGCCTGTTTGGCCGCTCCGTCCAGGGCAGAAATGCTGCAACCCGCCAGCGCCGCCCTCTGGCATTCCAGGTAATAAGGCCGCATCACACGATTGACGATGAAGCCCGGCGTGTCCTTGGCCGAAACGGGCACGCGGCTAAGGCCTTTTTCCACGAAAGTCCAGGAGGCCAATCGCGTCTCCTCGGAAGTTTTCGGCCCGTTGATCATTTCAACGAGCTTCATGGCGACCGGCGGATTGAAGAAATGAACGCCCAAAAAGCGCTCGGGCGCGGCGCAAAACTCGGAGAGTTTGGCGATTGGAAGGGACGAGGTGTTGGTTGCGATAATAGCCGTTCGACAGATGCGGGACAAGGTTTCAATAATGACCCGCTTTACTTCGATGTTTTCATTTGCGGCTTCGATGAGAAAATCGCAATCGCCCAAATCTTCCAGTTTTTTGCCATAGACGATGCGCGCCAGCGCCTCCGAAGCTTGTTCGGCGGCTATTTTCCCCCGAGCCACGGCCGCATCAAGGCCTTTCTTGATTCGTCCCGACGCCGCGCACAGAGCGTCCGGAGAGCTGTCAAAAATGAGGACGGGGAAGCCTTTTTGGAGGCAGATCTGCGCGATGCCCGCGCCCATCGTCCCTGCACCGACAACGCCAATTTTTTGAACCACGCCTGCAACTCAGCCGGGGATGAACGGCTCCTCCGTCATCTTCTTCTCTTCGGGCGTCCATTTGGGAACGCCCAAGCCGAACTCGGAGCACTTCTGCGCGACTTCCTTGGCGAAAGCCTGGCGAACCTCGTCGTTGTCGCGCGACTTGAGGCCCAGCTTGCGGTATATCTTGTTCTTGGGCGAGTTGGCGCGCCCGAAGATATTCATGGTCCGCGGATACCACTTGTCCAGCGCGGTCTGCAGCTCGCCGTGGGTCTTGGCGTTTTCGGAAAGCTTCTTGGTCCATTGGTCGCCGTGCGCCATATGCATGGCCTCTTCTTTGAAGATGCCATCCATGGCGTCGCACCAAGGCTTGTAAGAGCAGTGCAGGGAATCCTCCAGCTGGTGCCCGGCGCCGCGGTCCATGCAGAAGTTGAACATGATGAAGTCGTACCAGGTCTCGATGGGATAGTAGAAGATGTTGACCCGTTTGTCGTCAGCCACGCGCTCGGTGCCGATGTCGGAAGACTCCACTCTGAGGTTGAAGTTGTGCTTCTTATAGTACTCATCGACATCGACGCCCATGCCCTCCAAGAGCCGGTACATCACGCGCGCGTGGCGCACCTCATCCTTGACGATCTGCGCGACCTGAAGCGTCTCCTTGATGTCCGGAGACTTGGCGATCCAGGGAACGTAGCCGAAGGCGCCGGCCAACTCGGAATCGGCCTGCATCATCATAAGGTGGGTCAGGTGTTCGCGGTACTCGTCCGTCATCTCCTCCAAGGTTTCCACCTTGCCGCCCTTGGCCAGTTTTTCCGCCAGTTTTTCTTCCTTGACGCGCGCGCTTTCGGTCGCCATTATTCCCCCCTCCACTGCGGCGCCCGCTTCTCCAGAAACGCGGCGACGCCCTCCTGATGATCCTTGGTCTTTCCTAAAATCTCCTGAAGCTGGGCCTCGTATTCCATCTGGCTCTCGAGGTCGTTCTCAAGCGAACGGTTCATCGCCCGTTTGGTCAGCGCCACGGCCCGCGGAGGCGCCTTTAAAAGCTCGGCAGCCATCTCTTTCGCGGCCACCACGACCTCGGCTTGAGAGACCACGCGGTTGACCCAGCCGAAACGCAAGGCTTCCTCAGCGGTGATGGGCTTGGCCGTCCACGCATGTTCCAGGGCCAGAGAAAGCCCAAGAAAGCGCGGCATGAAATAGGTGATGCCCGAGTCCGGCGCCAGGCCGACGCGTACGAACGCGCTGATGAACTTGGCCTCCTGCGCGGCCACTTTGATGTCCGTAGACAAAATCAGGCTCGCGCCGGCGCCGGCGGCCAAACCATTGGCCGCGCCGATAACGGGCTTTTCCATGCGCCGGATCTGCAGGATGAGAGGATTAAAGTGACGACGGAGCTCCTCGCCGAAGGATAACGGTTTCTCGGCTTGCCGCTTTTTCAAGTCCGCCAAGTCCGCGCCGGCGCAGAAGGCCCGCCCCGCCGCGGTCAAAATCACGCAGCGGATGTTTTTGTCTTTTTCCGCCTTTTTGAGAGCGTCCATCATCCCCTTCATCATCCCGTGCGTCAAGGAGTTGAGAACCTCCGGGCGATTCAAGGTCAGCGTCATGACGCCGTTCGATTCCTCGACTAAAAGCTCTTCGGCAATAGCGGTCTTTTCGCTCATCGGATATTCCCCGCGCTTACTTCCCCGTCCAGCGGGGCTTGCGCTTCTCCACGAACGCCTTCATTCCCTCTTTCTGGTCCTGCGTGTCGAACAAATCATAGAAGAGCCGCCGCTCGAACGCCAGCGCGTCGTTCTGGCCCGCGTTGAGCGCGTGCAGCAGAGACGCCTTGGCCGCGCGGGCCGCCAAGGGCGGCATCGAGGCGACATTTTGCGCCAGAGCCATCGCCTCCTCCAACAGACCCTCGGGCGGCACAACGCGGTTGACCAAGCCCAAGGCCAGCGCTTCCTTGGCGTTGACGCGCCGTCCCGTCAGGATCAATTCCATCGCCCGCGCCTTGCCGAGCCGCTCGGCCAGACGCACCGTGCCGCCCGCGCCAGGAATGACGCCGATGAGAATCTCCGGCTGGCCGAAAACGGCCGTTTCCGAGGCGATGATGAGATCGCAGGCCAGCGCCAGCTCGCAGCCGCCGCCCAAAGCGTACCCGGCCACCGCGGCGATGACGGGCTTCGGGAATTTTCCGAGCATGTCCCAACGCGAGAGATGCGGATCCGCCGCCATGTCTTTGGCCGCGGCGTTCTCCATCTCCTTGATGTCCGCGCCGGCCGCGAAAACCTTGGGACCGCCGGTAAGAATAAGACAGCGCACGGAGTCATCCTTGGCAAAACTCTTCAGCGCGGCCTCAAGCCGATCCATGAGCGGATGGTTCAAGGCGTTTAAGGCCTCCGGACGGTTGAGCGTCAAGACGGCCACGCCGCCATCCTTTTGAGTCAAGATCGGCTCCACGGCGCTTTGACTTGTCATCGGGGCTCCGCCGGCTAGTTTAGGTCCACCCACACGCTTTTGAGCTGCGTGTAGAGATCGACGGCGTATTGGCTCTTTTCTCGCCCGTAGCCGCTTTGCTTGTAGCCGCCCCAGGGAGCGGCCGCGTCGACGAAGTGGTAGCAGTTGATCCAGACGGTTCCGGCCTTCAAGCTCTGCGCCATCATGTGCGCCTTCTTGACGTCCTTGGTCCAGACGCCCGCCACTAAGCCGTAGTCGGTCGAGTTGGCCCGCGTGACGACCTCGTCCGCGCTCTCAAAGGGCATGACGGTCAGGACTGGGCCGAAAATCTCCTCGCGCGCGATCTTCATGGAGTCTCTCACATCCGAGAAAACCGTAGGTTTAACGAAATAGCCGCCGCCGGGAAGTTCCTCGCCGCCGCAGAGGAGCTTGGCGCCTTCTTTTTTCCCCGCCGCGACGTAACCCAGCACTCGTTCTTTCTGCTCTTTGGAGACCAGCGGCCCCATCTGAGTCTTGGGATCGAGTCCCGGCCCCTGGCGCACGGTCTTGGCGCGTTCGACCAAGGCGCCGACAAGATCGTCGAACTTCGATTTCTCCACGAACACGCGCGATCCGGCCGAGCAGCACTGGCCTTGGTTGTAGAAAATTCCCATGAACATGCCCTTGGCCGCGGCATCCAGGTCCGCATCAGCAAAGACGATGTTAGGAGACTTGCCGCCCAATTCCAAGGACAGCTTCTTGAGATTTCCCGCCGAAGCTTTGACGATTTCGCGCCCGACCTCGGTGGAACCGGTAAAGGTGATTTTATCGACGTCCGGATGCGCGGCCAAGGCCGCGCCCGCACTGGGGCCGTCTCCCGGCACGACGTTGACCACGCCCGGCGGGATGCCCGCTTCAAGCGCCAGTTCGCCCAAGCGCAAAGCCGAGAGCGGCGTTTGTTCGGCGGGCTTCAAGACCAGGGCGTTGCCGCAGGCCAAGACCGGAGCCAGACGCTCCACCGCCATCAGAAGCGGAAAGTTCCAGGGAATGATGGCGCCCACTACCCCGATGGGCTCGCGCACGGTGTAGTGCAGAAATTTGGCGCCGGGATAATAAGGGACGCTGACGGGGATCGTCTCGCCGTGAATCTTGGTCGGCCAGCCCGCGAAATAGCGCAGCAGGGAAACGGCCAGCGGCAAGTCGCCGTTTTTGCTCTCGCGGATGGTTTTGCCGTTGTTCAGGGTTTCAAGCTGGGCCAATTCCTCCGCGTGAGCTTCCACGAGATCCGCAAGCTTGTTGAGCAGCCTTTCGCGCTCAGCGGGGCTCAACTTGCTCCACGGGCCTTCGAGCGCTTTGCGCGCGGATTTGACCGCGGCGTCGACGTCCTGGGCCGTCGCCTCGGCCACGCGGGCGATAGTCTCGCCAGTCGCGGGGTTGAAGGTCTCGAAGATCTTGCCGTTTGAGGCTTCTTTTCTCTGCCCATCGACAAGCAGAAGATGTGCTTTATTGGCCAAAAAAGACTGTAGATCCGGGCAAATCGCTGACGGCGCGGCAACGGGGCTCATGGTCAACCTCCGAGGAGAAAGATGACTTCAGAATATCATTCGGCGCGAGCGGGAGTCAAACCGCCCAGCCCCTCGCAGCTTCTTCGTCCCCCTTCGCGTTCTGGGCCCAAAGACTGCCTCCTGTTTTCCCCAGAAGGCCCATGAATCGCCTCTCGAGCATCACTAAAATAAGTCACCGGAGGTTGTTTAGAATGAATAAGAGACGATTGAGTGCCGTCGCCGCGATTCTGGCCTTCGCCTGCTTTTCAATTTCCTCGCGCGCCGCGGCGGAAGCCCTTCCCGAACAGTTGGAGTTCGATTTCCCCGCCGCCTCTCCCGACTTCATGCCGTTCACGCTGCCGATCGCGCCGGCCGCCCTTTTGGCTCCGAGCCAACTGGCGCTGCCGTCCTCGCTGGAGCTTCCGGCGACGCTGAGCACGCAGATGCCGCTTTTCAACAATTTGGCGCAGCCAGCGCCCGAAATTCCGGCCCTACCGGCTTCTCCCGCCGCGCTTCAAACGCAGCCCCCTGCGGCGAAGGCGACCCGCAACGTTGCGGAGAAGATGGTCTCCGCCATGGCAAAAAGCCTGCAGGAACCGCTCAGGGCGGCGATCGACGCGCATTCGTCGGCCGATTCCTCCGTCGAGGCAGGACGGCAGATCGAATCCATCATGACGGGAGAGGCAGATGCGGACGGAGCAGGTTATCTTTCCGCAGCCCTGGCGGCCAGAAGCGACCGCGACGCAAGCCATGCCGGCTCCATCCCTTGGATGCCAGTCAACCCCGCGGAATTCTACGCCCAAGCGCTGGCCGAGGCGGCGCACACCGCGGAGCGCTACGGCGTCAAACCCGGGAACATCAATTTAGGAGACATCAAGGGAACCTTCTCGAGCATGGACGCCCGGGAAATCAGCTATGAGTTTTACATCCAGCCGGGCAAAGCGGAAGAAAACTCTGGAATTATCTACGTGGATTTCTCGCGCTCCTGGGCCCAGCCGGGACAGCGCATGGGTGCGCGCGTAGCGACCTTCATCACCAACCCGAAGGATCATGCAGTGGAGCCTCGCCCCATCGCCGTGACGGAGTTGGCCAAGAAAGTCATTTATGCCCCCCGCGCCGCATTCGATGCCGCCCGCAAGCGCTTTCCTGATCTGAGCCTCAACGCCTCCTATTTGCTCAGCCTGGATCCCCGCGACGGCGGAAGCGATTTCTGGTACCACATCTACGATTCGCGCGGGCACGCCGTGGCGGTCAACGCGCGGACGGCCGAAGCCGTGGACATGGCGGGAAACGCGTCATCCGCCAAGAGCCCCAAAAAGCGCGCCATCGCGGACGCTCCCCAGGGGTTATCCCGCGAGGATATTGAAAGCGCAGCGCAGCACGCGGTCCAATACAAAGGCAGGCCTTGGTCGCAGACCGAGTACGAGGCGGGCGTCTACGAAATCGAGCAGAAACTCATCGCGCGAGGCGCCACCGAAGAGGACATCAAACTTTTCCGCCGCCTTTGCGACGAAGCCCCCATCCAGGGCGGCAGCTTCAATCCCTGGGCCGGCGACTAGCGCTTTGCGCTAGGCTTTGACGATCAGCTTCAGGAATTCCTCTCGCGTTCGCGCGTCGTTTCGGAAGGCCCCCAACATCGCGCTGGTCAAGGTCGGCGAGCGCAGGCTCTCGGCGCCGCGCATCTCCATGCAGAGGTGCCTGGCTTCCAGCACGACCGCCACCCCCAGAGGCTTAAGTTTCTGCTCCAAAGTTTGAGCGACCTGCCGGGTCATGCGCTCTTGAACTTGCAGCCTGCGCGCGAAAACGTCCACGAGTTTAGGGATTTTGGAAAGGCCGATGATGTGCTTATCGGGCAAATACGCCACGTGCGCTTTGCCGAAAAAGGGCAGGAGATGGTGCTCGCACAGCGAATAAAACGTGATGTCCTTGACCAGGACCATCTCGTTGCATTCTTCCTTGAACATGGCGTTATTGATGAGGGCATCGACGTCCACGCCGTATCCGGAAGTCATTTCACGCAGCGACCGAGAGACGCGCGCGGGCGTCTTGAGAAGCCCCTCTCGCCCCGGGTTTTCCCCTAATTCCCTGAGGATATGGTGCACGCTTTGCGCGATGCCGTCTCCACTCTCTGCAACGCCGTCGCCCGCCGTTCTTTTTGTCATAGAGACTCCAGATAGCGCAAGATCGTGCGCACCGGGGCACCGGTGCCACCTTGGGAAAAATAAGAGGACGCCTTGTCCGACCACGCCGGACCAGCAATGTCGAGGTGCGCCCACGGGGCGTCTCCCGAGAACTCCTTGAGGAATAGTCCTCCGATGATGGTCCCGGCTTCTCCTCGCACGCGTCCGATGTTGCGCAAATCGGCCACGTCGCTCTTAAGGAGCTCCCGGTATTCTTTCACCAGCGGCAGTTCCCACATCATCTCGCCGCTTTCGCGCGAGGCGCGCAAAAGCCGCTCCAAAAGAATCTTGTCTCCGGCCATCACCGCCGAAACCTTGCTGCCGAGAGCCGTGACGGCCGCCCCCGTCAGGGTCGCCATATCGATGACGGCATCGAGCTTCTCCTGCGCGGCCAAGCAAAGAGCGTCGGCCAAGACCAACCGGCCCTCCGCGTCGGTGTTCAAAATTTCGATGGTCTTTCCGTTCATGGCCTTGACCACGTCGCCGGGCTTGGTGGCGCGGGGGCCGGGAAGATTATAGGTGAAGGGACAAAAGCCGTGGACCTCAAGCCTCGGGCCCAGCGCGGGCAGGGCCCTGAAGACGGCCAGGACGGCTGCGGCGCCGGCCATATCCATCTTCATCGTTTCCATCGAAGCCGGCGGCTTCAGGCTTAAGCCGCCAGAGTCAAAGGTAATGCCTTTGCCGACCAGCCCGATTCGCTTCTTCACGCGGCCGGCGGGCTTATACACCAGCCGAACGAACGCCGGCTCATCGTCGCTGCCCCGCGCCACGCTTAGAAAGGAACCCATTCCCAGTTCCGCGGCCTTTTCCCGGCCGAAAACATCAACTTTAACGCGCGGTCCAGCCAGCGTCGACGCGATTTCACCCATTTTTTCCGGCGTTTTGTCCGAGGCCCCCCGATTGACCAAGTCCCGAGCGAAAGCCACGGCCTGGCAGACGGCTGAGGACCTATCCAGAATTTTCCGCAGGCCGGCCATTTCGCGCGCATCCGCGGCCAGAAATCCAGCCGACGACAGCCTGGCGGCCTCCGGTTTTTTGTACTCCGTGAATTCATAGGAAGCCAGCATGAAGCCCTCGAAAATTGGAGCGGCGCTCGCGATCGGAGCGGAGATCAAAAGCTTTTCCCATCGGCCCTTGGCATGGCGGTAGAGCGCCGCGCCCGCGCGGCGCAGAGTCTCGGCGCACACTTCTTTTTTCTTGCCTAGGCCGACGAGGACGATTCTTCGCCCCCCCTGCGCCATTTCAGGTATTTCGGTACACTCTCCAATCACGGCCTTAAAACCGCTTTCTTTTGACGCCTCCCACAAACGCCGTTTTTCCGCAGCCGCAATTGCGCCACCGAGAAACGCTCCGTCTTCGTAGACGAAAAATCCCATGTGTTTGGCGAATTTCCCGGCATCCGCAGCGGAGACGACAATTGGAGAAATCATGATGCAATGTTAGCAAAAATGCTAAAATGCTTGAGTAAGTAATAAATAGGAGGAAAAAAACTATGGCAGAGACGCTCGTTCAGAAACCCGCGCCCGATTTTAAGGCGATGGCCGTTTCGGGCAAGATGTTCAAGGAAGTTAAGCTCTCGGACTATGCCGGCAAATGGCTGGTCCTGTTCTTCTACCCCCTGGACTTCACCTTCGTCTGCCCGACTGAAATCGTCGCTTTCAGCGACCGCGTCGAGGATTTCCGCAAGCATAACTGCGAGCTCTTGGGAGCCTCCGTGGACAGCCAGTTCACGCACTTGGCCTGGATCAACACCTCCCGCAAGGAAGGCGGCTTGGGCGACATCAAGTATCCCCTCATGGCCGACATCACCAAGAAGATCGCCCAGGACTACGGCGTCTTGAACGCCGGCGGCGTGGCGCTGCGCGGACTCTTCATCATCAACCCCAAAGGCACCGTGGTCTACAATGTGGTCCACGATCTTGCGGTGGGCCGCAACGTCGATGAGACCCTGCGGGTCTTGAAGGCTTTCCAGCAGGTTGAGAAGACCGGCGAGGTTTGCCCGGCCAACTGGACCGAGGGCAAGAAGACCATGAAAGCCGACCCGGTCAAGTCCAAGGAGTATTTCTCGGCTGTCGCCTAGGAATCCCTCCGGAACAAAAGAAGGCCCCGGCGAAAGCCGGGGCCTTTTCTTTGTCCGTTGCGCTAGCGGCCGACGGCGCGGCTTTTGGAGAGGTAGGCTAGAGCTTCGGCGCGCGTTTTGATTTTCCGCCGGCCCTGGGCCTCGCGCACGCGTTCAAGCCAGACCCCCACCTCCGGTCCCGGCTTTAGGCGCAAGATTCTCATGACGTCGCGGCCGTTGATGACCGGGTCTGGAACGGGCTTGTTGTTCTCATCGAAAAGCCGCTTAAGAAGCAGCGAAACCACCTGAAGGTGTCGAACCGTCTTCTTTTCATCCTCAGAGACGCTTCCATCAAAGGTTCCGGGAGGCCGCCCGAGCAGTCTAAGATGTCGGCGCAACCGGTGTTCGGGCATGTAGCTGGCGTGATCTGCCCAGCAAACTAGGAGAAGCGCGAGCGCATGGTCGCCCAAATCCCTAAAAAAGCGATAGGATGCCCTTTCACTCACATTCTGATTCGCGGCAAGATTCCCCGGACGCAGGTGATGCGCCACCACCGCTGCGGCAGCTTCTGTCCAATGCCGCGAGAATCTTAGGCGCTTGAACAGCGCGGAGATGCGTTCGGCGCCGATTTCATCATGCCGAAAAAAACGGAGGCGGCCATCGATGAGACCGGCGGTTTCCGGCTTGGCCACATCGTGCAGGAAGGCGCATAGACGAAGAAACGCCGGGAACGGCGCGTCACCGAAAGCATTTTCAGAAATTCCCTGGCGAATCTTCGCGCCCTGCGAGGGGAATGCCTCGGCCGAATGCTCCAGTAAAAAATCCATCCGATCGAGAGTGGCCAGAGAATGCGCGAGCACGCCCCCTTGTCCGTAATAGACCTTGGCGCAGGTTCTGGTTTTCTTCATCTCCGGAAAAATTTCCATCAAGACACCCGCCTTATCCATCGCGCGGACCCATCGGCCGGCGCCGTTTATGGAGAAAAGGCCGGCGAGCTCGGTCTTGATGCGTTCGGCTGCGGGCGAAGCCGCTGATTTCTTAAGGCCCGCGATTGTCCTCAGGGTTTTTGCTTCCAGGCCGAAACCCAGTTGGGCCGCGATGCGGAAGGCGCGCAACAGGCGCAGGGGATCCTTAGCCATTATGCTTTTTGCGCGGCAACGGATCGTCTTTTTTGCCAGGTCCGAGCGGCCGTCATAAGGATCGAGAACGTCCCGGGCCGAGACGGCCGCGCCCATCCCCGGAGAAAGTTCCAGGGCCATGGAGTTGATGGTGAAATCCCGGCGCCCCAAATCCTCCAATATGCCGCGGCCCTGGATGAGGCTCGCGTCGACTTGCCGGACGTTTTTAAAGCGCCCTTTGGGGAAAACGACGCGAAAAACACCGTTTTGATCATCGAGGGTCACAATTGCTCCGCCAAATTCGCGTAAAAGGAAACGGACAATCTCTTCGGGCGCGAAACAGGCAATATCCAAGTCCTCCGCGACTCTACCTAATGCTAAATCACGGAGCGCGCCGCCGACAAGGTAGACCGTGCCTTCCGAGAAACGCGCACAGGCACGGCAAATTGAAAGTTCTTCGGAAGAAAGTCGGAGGCCGCGCTGAGCCATGTATCCGGCCTAAGAGCCGGTTGCGGCGGCGCGTTTATCAATTTCGCGCTGGCGGAGCTCGCGCTTGAGCACTTTCTGCAAGGCGTTCTTGGGCAGACTTTCGACGATTTCCACGTCGCGCGGCCTCTTGTAGGGATCGAATTTTTCTCGGCAGTACTTTAGGATTGCGGTCTTGTCCGCCGCTGCGCCGGGGCGGAGCGTCACGAAGGCTTTGATGATCTCGTCGCCATGTTCGTCCGGAATCCCGATGACGGCGGCTTCCATCACGGCGGGGTACTCCAGAAGGATACTTTCCACCTGGGCTGAGAACACCTTCAAGCCCTTGATAATGATCATGTCCTTCTTGCGATCGCGGATGAAAAGATAGCCTTCCTCATCCACGATGCCTATGTCACCCGTTTTAAACCAGCCGTCCCGCGTGAAAGCCTCCGCCGTGGCTTCGGGCAAATTGTAATAGCCTTTCATGACGCAGTCGCCCTTGATGCACACTTCCCCCTCTTGGCCTCGCGCCATTTCCCGCCCGTCCTCATCGGCAATCCTGACAAATACTCCCTCAATGGGACGCCCCACGCTGCCCCGTCTGTATTCGCTGGGCGTATTGAGTGAAACCACCGGCGAGGTCTCGGTCAGGCCGTAACCTTCCAGGATCGGTATGCTAAAGATATGTTCGAAGGAATCCTGCACCGCTAAGCCCAGCGGCGCCGCGCCGGAAATCGCGATGCGCACGCGCCTAAAAAACCACCAGCGCAGGGCGAATTTCTTGAAGCCGGAGGCTTGCTTGGCGAGTACGCCGTAAATCTGGGGAACGGCTGAGAAGAGGCTAACCTTCTCACTGGCCATGAGCTTAAGCCATGGGCCCGCCGGCACGATGTTGGGGACGATGACCAGTTTGACGGCCTTGTGCAAGGAAACCAGAACATTGCCTGTCCAAGCGAAGGTGTGGAACATCGGCAGGATGCACAACACCACGTCGCCTTCACGAATCTCCAGTCGCTTGGCCGAGTTCATGCAGTTGGTCGTAAGATTACGGTGAGTCAGAATCACGCCCTTAGGATTGCCCGTCGTTCCCGAAGTATAGAGAATTGCGGCGGCGTCCTCTTCCGCGACGGGCGTGAAGCTCCCTTCGCCGTCCGAAGCGAACAGATCCGTAAAAACACGCTCACCCTGCTTTAGGTCCGCCGAGGAGGCGTCGCTGATCCAGATTTTATCAAGCGCCGGGCACTGCTTTGCGGCCGCGCGCAGGCCCTTGATGAACTCCTTCTCGGTCACACAGCCTTTAGCGCCGCAGTCTTTGAGCATGTAGGCCAGCTCGTCGGCCTTGTGGATCATGTAGTTGATCGGAACGGCGACCGCGCCAAGACGGGCCAGGGCGAAGTAGGCGACGACGAACTCGGCGGAATTGCGGTGGATAATGGCGACGCAGTCACCCTTGGCCAGGCCTGCCGCGCGAAATCCTTCAGCTGCCCGCAGAACTTGGCCGCGGAACTCCGAAAAACTTAAGCGGCCGTTTTGCCACGCCAGTCCAGTTTTCGCAGGAGAATTCCTCGCGGCGGCATCAAGCAAGTCGTTGAGGGTCCTCATCTTTGCTTGGGGTCCAGCATGTCCCGGACGCCGTCGCCGAGCAAGTTCCATCCAAGGACAAAAAGAAAAATCGCCGCGCCGGGAATGAGCACGGTGTTCCAATACGCGAAGGCGTTACCTGGACTTCCCAAAATCCAGTCCTTCGACATGGAGATGAGCTGCCCCCAATCGGCGTAGCCCGCGGGCGCGCCCAGGCCCAGGAAGCTCAGGGCCGCCGCCGTGATGACCACGCTGCCCACATCAAGAGAAGCCACGACCAGCAGGGGATAGATGGAGTTAGGAATGATGTGTTTAATGAGAATGCGGGCGTCCGAGGCACCCAGAGCGCGCGCGGCAAGCACGAACTCGCGCTCTTTAATCGCCATGACGTCACCGCGCAAAAGCCGCGTGTAGGATGGCCACCACACGACGGCAACGGAAAGCATCACATGGTCCAGACTTGGACCCAGCACCGAAACGATGACGACCGCCAGGACCAAGCCGGGGAAGGCCAGCACGATGTCGGTAAAACGCATGAGCGCTTCATCGATCCATCCGCCGTAGAAGCCCGAAATGGAACCCAAGAAAATTCCGATTAGAAGAGCCGTGCCCACGACCAAGACGGCCACCTTGAAGGCCGTGCGCGTTCCCCAAATCATGCCGTAGTAAAGGTCGTACTGGTTTTCGGTCGTACCGAACCAGTGCTTTACGCTGGGAAGTTTCGGCTCCGGGTTATAACCGTATTCAGGAATCAGGTAGGCGCTGCGCGAGTTGGCCGGCACGGGCGCCAGAATCGGCGCGGCAGCCGCGATCAATAGAAAAAAACCGATGATGCCGAAGCCCAAAAGCGAAAGCGGCTTTCTCCTGAGCACCTTCCATGCCGCCGTCCTGGACTTATTCTCCATAGTCTCAACGCAGCCTGATGCGCGGATCCACGAACGCATAGAGAATGTCTGAAATCATGTTGGCCGTGACGAAGAGAAACGCCGAAAGCAGCGTCGAACCCATGACGCCGGGAACGTCGAGCTGCTGGGCAGCGATGACGCTCCATCGCCCGATGCCTGGGAAATCAAAAATGGTTTCGGTGATGACTACGCCGCTCAGAAGACCAATAAAAAGAAGGCTTGAAAGCGTCACAACGGGGATCAGAGCGTTTCTCCGCGCATGTTTCTTTATTACCACGCTTTCTGGCAGGCCCTTGGCCCTGGCCGTGCGCACGTAGTCCTTGCCCAATTCCTCAAGCATGGACGAGCGGGTGATGCGCAGAAGCAGGGCCACGCTGATGTAGATGAGCGTAATCGCCGGAAGGACCATGTGCGAAAAGATGTCCAGGGCCGCGGCGAAGTCTCCGTTTAAAAGCGCGTCCAGGGTCAAAAGGCCTGTGTAGTGGTGGAAGCTCGCTGAATGGACGAGCAGATCTACGTCGAGAGAGTAGCGCCCAGGAGGGAAGATTTGGAAGTGACCGTAGAAGATCATAAGCAGGAACAGGCCGAGAACGAAGCTGGGCAGGGAATAACCCGTGATGGCGACAATCCGGGTAATCTGATCGAGCAGCTTGTCCTTCTTGACCGCCGAAAGCGTCCCGAAATAGATGCCGAAGAATAAAATAGGAATGAAGGAGACCAAGGTTAGTTCGAAAGTCGCCGGAAAAAATGCCCTAATGGCATCGGAGACGGGCATCTTGGCCGTCTCGCTGTAGCCCAAGTTGCCATGGAGTACTTGCTTGAGCCAAATCCAATACTGTACCGGCATGGGCTTATTGAGCCCGTATTTCTGGATGACCTCATTCAAGGCAGAAAGCTGCCTCGGGTCATGGATGTAGAGAGACGCCCGCATCGCGGGCGAGAGAAACTGTAGCGCGCCAAAAAGCAACATTGTCACGCCCAGCATCACGAGGGGCAAAAATAACAGGCGCTTGGCGATGAATTTAAGCATGCTAGGGCGCGCTCTCCGGCCGTTTTTTTTGCGCGGGCGGGAGCTCCTTGTAGACGGGATAATAATAGCATCCGTAGGGCGCATCCGGGAAGATCGGATTGTTCACCCATCCTTTGACCCAATCGCGCTGGGTACGGTAATCTAGGGGCTGCAGGACCGGCAAATCAGGCACGTCCTCGTACGCAAGACGCTGAATGCGCCAATATAATTTCTTCCGGATTGCCGGGTTGGTTTCCGCAACAGCTTCATCAATGAGTCTGTCGATTCGGGGATCCGCGAAGTGCTGTGGTCCCGGATAGGCACCCTGAGAATCAAGCATCGGGAAGACGAAATCATAGGCATCAGGATAATCCGCCTGCCAGGCAAGGACGAAGATTGGGAGCTTTGAAGAGATGTAAGAATCAAGGAACTCCGGCCAATCCATGGGACGAACTTCGATGTTGAACCGAGGATTAAGCGCCTCGACAGTATGCTTGAGCACCTGGAGCAGGGACTGCCGTGGAATGTTCCCTGCATTGTAGACGGCCGTGAATTTGAACCCTTTTTGCCAGACTTGGCCGCCGAAGGCTTTCTTGAAGTAATAAATCGCCTTTTGCGGATTGTAGGAATAGATTTGCTGATGGGGATTGTAGCCCAGAAGACCCTGCGGTACCACGCCCGTGGGCTGGATCCCTTTGCCGTCCAAGACCTCATTGATGTAGTCCTTATAATCGAAGGCGTAGGCGAACCCCTTGCGCACGTTGACGTCGTTGAAGAAGTCGAGCGGAATTCCTTTGCCATCGAGCTTGCCTGAACCGATAAAAGGATTGGCCGTGCCGTTGATCTTAAAAGTAAAAAAAACAATGGGATTGATTTCCAAGGTCGGCAGATCGTCGGCAATCTGCACGTGCGGAATGTTCTGGACTTGTTCGAACACCTCGCGATCGGCGTAAATCGAATCCGCCTGACCGGCCTCAATCATGAGCTTGCGGGTTTCAAACTCGTCGATGCCCTTTATGATGACGTACTTGAGCCTAGCTGGCGTGCGCCAATAATGATCGTTGCGGCGCAGGACAATCTCGTGCGTGTTCCGATCCCAGCGCACCAAGACAAAAGGTCCTGTACCGAAAGCGTGTTCGAAGAAGTAGGACGTCTGTTTTTCCGGATTGTTGTATTTCTTCCAGGTCGCCTTGGATCCGTTCCAATCGCCGTGCTCGGCCGCCCATTTTTTGGAAACGATGGGCGCCCAGGAGGCCAAGATGGTGGGCAACGGCGAGAACGGCCGGGGCAGGTGCAGGACCAAGTTCCAGCCGTGGATCTGCACAGAGTCTTCGGCCTTCTTGAAAATGCCAGGGACGTTCTTGCCCTTATCGTTCCGCGTGCCGGCGTAGCCGGTCAGCGGCTCGAGCAGCAACGGTGAGGGGCCAGCGTCGCGATCTTGCAGGATGAAGCGCAAAATGGAGTAGCGCACGTCCTGCATGGTCATGGGTGTGCCGTCTTGGAACGTCACATTTCGGCGAATAGGGATGGTGTAGGTGCGCCCGTCAGGCGAGATGAGGCCGTTGTCCCGCGTGGGCACCTCGGCCGCGATGAGCGGGACCAGCTTCTTAGTAGAGGAGCCCTTGAACATAAAAAGAGGCTCGTAAACATTGAGAATGACTTCATCCGAAGCCGTGTCATAGGACCACGCCGGATCCATGCTGTCGGAATCGTTGAAGGTCAGTTCTGTGTAAGTGGAGGGATCGAAGGAGGCCTGCTCTATCGGCTTACGCGCGCAGGAAACCAAGGTCAACAGCAGAGCCGAAAAAAATGCGAGGCGCGTTCGCCTGTCCATCATTGCCCCCCTTTATTCACCGGATAAAGATTGCCGTAGATCCTGATGGGATTATAATGCCAATCATGAACCCAGGAGCGCAATGCCTCAGCATAGTAGGTTTCCACTGTATAGATCTGCGGCACGTCCGCGTAAGCTATGGCCTGCAAATCAGCGTAAAGCCTCGCTCGCCGATCGCCTGAAGAGGTATTCCGCGCCTCAAGGATGTCATCATCCGCTCTTGAATTTGAGTACCCCTGCAACTTGGCGTAGTAACCCTGGCTGTAGAGAAAGGGCGTCACCGCGTCGTCCGGATCGGGATAATCGAGCAGCCAGCGCGCGGTCGTCATGGGAAGGCGCCGATCCGAGAGGGCTGAAAGCCATTGGGGCCAACCCATCGCCATTAAATCGATTTTGAACCTGGGGTTGAGCGACTCAACGTTTTTCTTGAGGATTTCGGCCTCGATCTGCCTATCTTCGTAGCCCTGCTGATAAACCAACGTGAAGCGAAATCCTTTCTTCCAAATCTGCCCTCCGAATGCTTTTTTAAACCGGTTGGCCGCGCGTGTCAAATCGTAAGGAAGCACTGGCTGATTGGCATTGTAGCCAAAAAGATTCGAGGGAATCGGCCCGCGGGCGCGGAAGGCGTGGTTCTGGTAGGCGTCCTTCATGTAGGAGTCGTAGTCGAAAGCGTAGGCCATGGCGTGGCGGATGTTCGTGTCGGCGAAGAAGTCGGGAGGAATGCCGTCGCCATCCAATTTTCCAGACCCGATGAAGGGGTTGGCCTGGGGATTGACGGCGAAATTCATCAAGAATACGTCATGGACTTCCAGCATGGGAAGATTGTCCGTAATGCTTACGCCGGGCAGGCCTTGGATTTGCGGCAGCTGCGCTCGATCGACCATGATGGCGTCAGCGTCGCCTGCCGCGAGCATGAGCTTGCGGGTTTGGAAGTCGCTGACGGTCTTGAAGATGATGGTCTGAAGTTTGGCGGGCGCGCGCCAATAATTGTCGCTGCGAGCCAAAACGACCTCTTGATTTTGCCGATCCCACCGCACCAAGCTGAAGGGCCCCGTGCCGTCGCCCTGTTCGAAAAGCGGCGCGGACTCCCGCGGAGGATTGAAATGCGCGGCCCAAGTCTTCTTCGTGCCATCCCATCCGCCATGCGCGACAACCCAGGCCTTCGAAACCACGGGACAATAGTTAGCCAGGATGGACAAGAGCGGCGGGTAGGGTTTGTTCAGATAAATGACCACGGAGCCGAACTGCACCTCAATGGCGTTGTTCGCCTGATCGTAAAGGTTCATTTGCGGCCTGCCGTCGGGAGCGGCGGCCGAAGGTACGCCCAGAATCGGTTCGAGCAATAGGAAAGACGGCCCCGCGGAGCGATCCATGAGCATGCAGCGCATAAGCGAGTATTTGACGTCTTGCGCCGTCATAAGGCCGCCGTCCTGGAAATGAACGTTCTTGCGGATTGGGAAGGCGTAGCGCAGACCGTCTTGAGAAATGAGGCCGTTGGATCGCGAAGGCACGACAGACGCCAAGCGCGGCACGAACTGGCTCACGGACCAGCCTTTATAGGCGATTAAGGTTTCGTAGATTTGGCTCGTGATTTCGTGGCTGATGCCGTCGAACTCCCAATCCGGGTCAAGACTCTCGGGAGCTCCGGCAATGGCGTAGACGAAGGTGCCCGGATTCTTGATCTGCGGCTGCGCGCAAAGCAGCCCGGGCGCAAAGAGGCAGAGCGCAACCATCAAAACCGGGTACTTAAACGCGACGGGCTTCGACATTATTTTAATGGATGAGTGCTGCGGCGCTCGGCTTTTGAGCGAACGGCAGAACGGGGCAGGCGGCCCAGTGTCCTGGCTGGGTCTCCGAAAGTTCCGGCGTGCGACTTTTACAGGCCTCGGTAGCGTAGCGGCAGCGGGGATGGAAATGGCAGCCGGAAGGCGGTGCCAGAGGGCTTGGTACGTCGCCCGTTAGAATGACCCGCGTCCGCTTCTTCTCAATGTTCGGATCGGGAATGGGAATCGCGGAGAGAAGCGCCTCGGTGTAAGGGTGCTGGGGGTTTCCAAGCAGGGACTCCGTTTGTCCCATCTCCACCACCCGGCCCAAGTACATAACCGCGATCCGCTGGCAGAGATGGCGAACCGTTGAGAAGTCGTGGGAAATAAAAACGTAAGTCAGGCGCATCTCATTCTGCAAATCCTTCAAAAGGTTGAGAATCTGCGCTTGGATGGAGACATCCAGCGCCGAGACGGGCTCGTCCGCAATGACGAGTTTGGGATTCAAAGCCAGGGCGCGCGCGATGCCGATGCGCTGGCGCTGGCCGCCGGAGAACTCGTGAGGGTAGGAGGATATTTTGGACTGGGCGAGCCCGCAGGCGTCCATGAGGCGCTTGACGCGTTCGCGGCGCTCGGCCGGCGCGCCGATACCGTGAATTACGAAAGGCTCCATCAAAAGTTCTTCGACCGTCATGCGCGGATTCAGGCTTGAATAGGGGTCCTGAAAGATGATCTGCATGTCGCGCCGCAAACGGCGCAATGCGCCCCGCCGCAGGGAAAAGATGTTGTTGCCTTCAAAGAGCACTTCTCCGGCCGTCGGCCGATCCAAAGCCAGAAGAAGCCGCGCCAGCGTCGTTTTGCCGCAACCAGATTCTCCCACAACCGCGAAGCTCTCCTGCGGCATAACCGAGAAATCCACTCCGTCGACGGCTTTAAGCATGGTTTTAGAGGAAAAAAGCCCGCGGGAAACGGCAAAGTGACGCTTAAGGCCGCGAATCTCTAAAATTGGCGCGGTGTCCCTGCTCATTGGCTTTTTGCGTCCTCCATCCAGCAGTACGAATAATGGCCCGCCGCCGGCTCAAAGCGCGTCGGTCTCTCGGTTTTGCAATGCGCCATGGCCTTGGAACACCGCGGCTCGAACGGGCAGCCGGGAACTTCGGAGACGAGTTCAGGTGGCTGGCCGGCGATGGCCTCAAGCCTGTCCTTTCGGCCGTAAAGCGAGGGCACGGAGTTTAAGAGCCCGCGAGTGTAGGGATGCCGCGGGTCCTTAAAAAGTTCGGACACTCCGGCACCCTCCATCTGGCGGCCCGCATACATGACGCAGACCTCATCCGCCATTTCTGCGACCACGCCCAGGTTGTGCGTGATGAGCACTATGCCCATCTTGGACTCCTTCTGAATATCCCGCATAAGCTCCAGGATCTGCGCTTGAATGGTGACATCCAGGGCCGTGGTGGGCTCATCGGCTACGAGCACATCGGGATCGCAGGAAAGGGCCATGGCAATCATGGCGCGCTGGCGCATGCCACCGGAAAACTGATGCGGATAGTCCTTGACCCGCTCGGAAGGATGCGGGATGCCGACTTTCTTAAGCAGATCCACGGCCTTCGCCATGGCCTTGGCCTGGCTGACTTTCTGGTGCAGGATTACTGCCTCCGAGATCTGGTCCCCGATGGTGAGCACGGGATTAAGCGAAGTCATCGGCTCCTGAAAGATCATGGCGATGCGGTTGCCACGGATTTTGCGCATTTCCGAGAGGGAGAGCTTCAGCAGGTCCCGCCCCGCGAACGTGATTTCCCCGGAAACAATTTCTGCGGGAGGCTCGGGCAAAAGCCGCAGAATGGACAGGGCATGGACGCTTTTCCCGGAACCCGATTCCCCCACGATGGCCAGCGTTTGGCCTGCGTGCAGATCATAGGAGATGCCATCGACCGCGCGCAGGAAGCCCCGCTCCGTGCGAAATCCGACCCGCAGATCTTTGACGGAGAGGACCGGGTCCACGAGTAGCTAAATGGCGGTGGTGATGAGACTTTCCGTGGACATGACGCCCGGAATGGCGCGGATGCCGCGCACGACCACGTTGGAGAGCGTATGCACGTCGTCGGTTTCGATGTCCAGGACCAGGTCCCAGCGCCCGAAGACGGCCGTGACGTGGGCGACGCCCTTAATTTGCTTGATTTGCGCCAAAGCTTGGTTTTCTTTGCCGGCCATGAGCCGTATCAGCACCAGTCCCGTCACCATGTCCATCCCTCCCGCGTTAAGGCCATTATAATACTCGGCCAGTATATCAAAAATCAGTTGGGAATGACTGCATTCTTTACCGTAAATGGCCGCAAAACATTTTGCTATCATCGCACGGTGGCGGGCAAAAAAGCAGCGATCGCACTCGGAGTGATTGCGCTGTGCCTGCTTGCCGTCCTTGAGTTCCTGCTTTGGCGCCGTCGGCACGCCGTCTACCTCGATACCGCTCTGCCGGCCTACTTCCACTATGATTTCGTCGCTTTGCGCCTGAGGACTCGCGACGCCGCCTTGAACCGCCGCTGGCGGAAATCCGCCCCTGTCGTCGTGGTGCAAAAGCACGGACGCACGATCGCGACCATCGGAGGCCTCACCCAAGTACCGCTGGTCTACGATTCGCAGGAGCATGACTGGACCCGCACTTGGCCCTGCCCGTGGAACGCGCCCGCCGGACGCTATGCGCTCAAGCTGCTTGGAAATCAGGACCTAAAAACTAGGCTGCATGTTAAAGAATTTATGATTCTGCGGCGCGCGCCCAAGCCCATCCCGCAAGGCATCTCTGTTCTGACTTGGGAAAACGCCCGGCCTCTCGCGGGCATGACCATGATCGGCCCCGATGGGAAAAAAGAGGACTGGCGCGGCATGCTTGACTGGACCAAAGCCATCGGAGCCGACGCCTTCTGGATGATGGCAAGCGAAACGCCCGGCAAAAAGCCCGGACAAGTCTGGCTCGATTCGAATTTCACCCTTCTCCCGAGAATCGCCGCGGCCGCGCACGCGCGCGGCCTTAAGTTCGGGCTCTACGTATTATACGACCTGACTTTTTCCAAACGCCGCTTGGCGCGCTATGATTATGCCATGAGCGTGCGAAACGGACGGCCCGTTCACACCCGAGCCATCTCCCTTGCCGATCCCGAGCGTCCAGGGGACGTGGCCGCGCTCCTTTCGCATTTTAGCCGCATTCCGGACGTGGACTATCTCGGCATCGATTACATCCGCAACGCTTTAGGCGGCGACGAGCTAGCCGAGCGGTTCTACGCCGACATGTGGTGGATCAACCCGCCCCAGGAGTGGCCGCGCCTAAGCCGTGCCAACCGCATGGTTTACTTCGCGCGCAAAGAAGGCATGCACGTCGATCAAAATTTCCTGGACGCTTGGCAGTGGTGGCGCGCGCGCCAAGCCGCGCTCATCGTGCGCCGTATCAAGCGCAATACGGACGCCCCCCAGCCTTTGTGGGCCTTCACCCTAAGCTGGGCCAAGGGACATCAGCATGGCCAGGATCCGATCATGATGAACGATGCCGGCGTAGACGCGGACGCGGTTATGCTCTATCAGGCCGACCGGCCTCAATTCGAAGCCATCATTCGCCAATGGCACGATTACGTCCGCCGCCGCGACGCCCAGATCCTGGTCGGCGACATGGTCGATTGGGACCTGCATCAGCGCAACCCTGACGGACCCTTAGAACTCTACCGACGGCTCTCCGAAGCGGAAAGCCGCATCTACGCGGACGGACCGGCCCGCGGAGTGTTTATTCACGATTTATCGCGCGCCCTCTGGGGCGATACCGGCCGCTGGGGAACCAGGGGCTGGATGGCACAAGCCGCGCGCGTCGTTAAACGCATGAAGGAAATCTCACAAGGAGAAAATCTGCAATGAAAAAAACCAAGATCTTATTTCTGGCGATTGCGCTCATCGGCGCCGCGGGATGGATATTTGCCGCTCAATCGCACAAAGCGCAGCGCCTCAAAATGACGTCCCTGTATTTTCCAAACGGAAAAAAGATTTCGGTCTCCGTGGCAGACACGCCAAACGAGAGGGAAATAGGACTCATGTACCGTAAAGCGCTTCCCAAAAACTACGGTATGATCTTCGTCTTCCCCCAGAAAGACGCAATGGAGTTCTGGATGAAGAACACTCTGACCAGTCTCGACATCGTCTACATTGGCAGCGACAAGGAGATCACCAGAATCTATTCAAGAGTGAAGGCTTCCACGCTCAAGACTCCTGACGCGAAGGTCGCCCGAGTTTGGGGCGTGGGGCAATACGTTCTGGAACTTCCGGCGGGAACAGCCGTGCGGGAGCACTTTAAGATCGGACAGAAATTCCGCTTTAAGGTCAAAATCCCTATCGAATAAAGACGGGGATGGTTAGGCTTCGTACTCGGCGACGGAATTAGGAGCTTCCCAGAGCCGCACTGCCCGCACCGCAAGGCCGCGGCGCTTGGCCTCGGCGTAAACTAACGCCGCGATGTTCTCAGCCGTTGGGTTGACTTCCATCGCCACCACGGGTTCGCCGGCATCCTTCAATATTTTCAAGAGTGGATCGCGCGCGCACAGCAAGGTTTTGTGATCCAGTTCGGCTTCGACCCAAGTCCTCAGCTTGGATTTGATCTCATTGAAATCAATCACCATGCCGAGTGCATCGAGGGTAGATTTTTCAACGACGATCTCCAGCCGTCCGTTATGTCCGTGAAGATTCTTGCATTTACCCGAGTAATCCAGCAGACGGTGGCCATAGCAAAAATCGATGAGCCGCGTAACCCTGTACATTAGGCGACGAGCCTCCCCCCGTCGACTGGAAGAGCCGCACCCGTGATAAAGTCACTCTCGCATAAGAATACGACCGCACGCGCCACATCCTCCGGCGTTCCTACCCGTTTAAGCAGGGTTGCCTTGGCAATGCGCCGAGCCTTTTGACGGGAACAACCCTCAGGCAGCAGGACCGGCCCGGGAAGCACGGCATTGACGTGGATATCGGGAGCCAGAGCTTTGGCTAAGGCCGTGTTTAAGCACAGCAGACCAGCCTTGGAGGCGTAGTAAGGGATATGATCCGTCTGCGGCCGCAACCCCGCCCAGTCTGCGATATTGACGATCCGGCCCGTGCCCGCGCGGCGCATCGCTGGAGCCAAGGCCTGGGCGAGAAAAAACGGGGCGCGAAGGTTGGCGTCCAAATGCTTGTTCCAATCGTTTTCGGAGGTCTGTCCGAACTCGTTTTGCTCGTAAATCGACGCATTGTTCACCAGGACATGAACAGTTTTTAATTTTTGAAGCGCTGCCTCAGCCAGTCTTTCAACTTCAGCGACGCGGTCCAGTCCGGCCCGGAGCACTAGAACTTGGACGCCATGGCGCGCACGCAAGTCCCGCGCTAGACTCTCGGCCTCGCGAATCGAGCGGCTACAATGGATGACGAGATTGACTCCTCGTTCGGCCAGAGAGCGCGCGATGGCCGAACCGACGCGCCGCGCGGCCCCGGTCACGAGGGCGTTTTTCCCTTGCAAATCCATGATGCAGAGTATAGCGAAAAATAGCTACACTCCACATCGTGCGATTGAACCATCGATTCGCGCTCATTTTTTCCGTTTTTGGCTTGGCCATCGCCGCGGCTTTCCAAATCATCCAATTCCGCGACGTCCACCGCGCCGGCTACGCCAGCGCGCGCGGCATGGCCGACGTCACCGCCTCAGCCGTGGCCGCCTTAGTTTCGGACGAGGCCCGGCAGGGCCATATGGCTTCCCTCAGCGCCCATCTCCAATCCATTATTCGCGAAGCCGGGCTCGCTTCCGTGGCGGCTTTTGACTCGCATGGCCGGCGAATTCTAGGACGCTACGACAGTCCGACCTCCCTGCACCGGCGGTTGCATCCCGGCGTTTCCATCGAAGACTCTTCCGACGGCATCTACGATTTAGAAAAGCCGGAATATCTGGGCCGCTACGGTTATGGGAAAGTCTGCGTTTCTTACCACATTGAGGCATTGCGCGCACGCATGAAAGCCATGGACGCGCAAAGCATCCGCTTCGGCGCGATGTCCTTCATTGCCATCGCTTTGCTCGCCTGGCTTCTTGGCACTTTTCTTGGAATGCGCATCGAAAGCCTTGTGCCGCGACTGGAGCACCTCCCCGACGATCCGGAAAATTTTAGACCCATTAGGGCCACGGGCAAAGACGAGTTCTCTCGCGTTGTGGCGGCCTTCAACCGCCTGGGCAGCCGCCTCAAAGAAGAAACCCGGCGACGGCTGGATTTAGAGGAGGAACGCGACGATCTCATGGCCATGCTGGTCCATGATCTTAAGACGCCTCTGACAGTCATCAGTTCCGGCGTCGCTCTTTTAGAGGAAAGCGCCAGCCAAGCCAACAAGCGGACCTTCGGGCTACTGCGGCTCTCCGTGGGACGCCTGCGCCGCATGGTCGAAGATATCCTGCAATTAAGCCGCCTGGAGGCTGTCGGCGAATCTCTCGAGATTGCGCCGGTGGACATGGCTTCGCTCGCCCGTGCCTGCGCTAAGGACTTCGAGATCATCGCCGCGGAGAAAGGGCATGCGGTGTCTCTCGACTTGCCCGAGAAAGCGCCGCCCGCCGTGATGGGTGATTCAGTTCTGCTGCGGCGCGTGCTCGACAACCTTCTCTATAACGCCATCGAACATACCCCGCCCGGCGGCAAAATTCTCATCTCTCTGGAAAACCGCAAAGACTTGATTACTCTCAGCGTCTCCGATTCCGGCCCCGGGATTCCCAAGGAAGCGCGCGCCGACATCTTTCGGAAATTCTACAGCAAGGAGATGAAACGGCACGTCGGCAACGTCGGGCTGGGCCTAGCCTTGTGCGAAAAAGTCATCCTGCGGCACGGCGGGACCATCGCCATCGGAGACGCCGTGCCCCATGGGGCGCGGTTTTACTTCACTTTGCCCGCTTCAAAAGCCGCCTGACCGCGGAGAGCGGCAGGCCGATGACGTTGTCCTTCCCTCCAATAACTTTCTCAATGAAGGGATCTTTCCTGTCCTGCATGGCATAGGATCCCGATTTATCCATGTGCTTACCCGCCAGGCTCAAGAGTCTTTCCGGAGCCAGCCTGCGGGCCTTGGTGCGGCTCACGCAAATTTCCGAGTAGACTTTTTTACCGCCGTCCACAGCCAGGGCCACGCCGGTGTAAACTCTGTGCCAGCGGCCGTTCAAGAGATTGAGAATGCGCCTTGAATCGGAGAGGTTTCTCGGCTTGACCAGGATTTCTCCCTGGCAGTACACCACAGTATCCGAGCCCAGCACCATGCTCCCCGGATAGCGCTTCGCCACGGCGCGCGCCTTCTTTTTCGCCAAAAATAACACCAGCCTGCGGGGATTTTTCTCCGGAATGTTCTCCCCCACGCGGCTGGGGACGATTTTAAACGGCAGGCCGAGCTTTTTGAGCAGACGGCGGCGCTGTGGCGAGGCCGATGCCAGAATCAGCGGACGCATTCGGATATCCACCTCAGATAAGCCTTAGAGCCGCGGGAAAATGGCAGCGCGACGATTTCCGGGGTCTCATAGGGATGGTTCTCTTCGATGAAGCGCGTCAGCTCGGCCACCTTGGCGCTGGTCGTTTTCGCCATGAGCAAATGCTCCCGGCTCTTTTCCTTCTCGCCTTTCCAGAAGTAGTGGGAGGAAATTCCAGATAGGACGTTCACACAGGCGGCCAGATGCGCGGCAATGATTTTTTCCGCCAGTGCCCCGGCATGTCCCGGCGGCGCTGTCGATAAAACCAGGCAGTACCGGCGGCCCGCCATCAGCGATACGTCAGGGATCCGATGACGTGAATCTTGAGCATGTTAGAGGCCTTGTGGCGCGCCGTGCCTCCGGCGGTGATAAGAACATTCTGGCCCTTATGGATAAGTCCCCTGCGCAACAATATCCTTTCCCCGAAGCCGAGCATTTGGTCTGTGGACTTCCCCAGCGGACAGATAATCGGCGTAATGCCCCAATAGAGAGCCAATTTATGGTAAGTCGAAATAAGAGGCGTTAGTGCGTAAATGGGCGCTCGCGGACGATATTTTGACATGACTTGCGCAGACCAGCCTGTCAACGTATAAACCACGACGGCCTCTGCTCCCGCAATGTCGCAGGCGTCGCCTGCGGCGCGAGCCAAGGCGTTGGCGAAGCCCGTCGCCGAGGTGTCCGTCAGGCCCTGCGGCGCGTTCTGATAGCGGAAAGGCGAGTGTTCAGCCTTGCGGATGATCTCGGCCATCATCGAAACGGCCTCCACAGGATACTGGCCCACGGCCGTTTCACCGGAGAGCATGACTACGTCCGCGCCGTCGTAGATGGCGTTGGCCACATCCGAAGCCTCCGCGCGAGTCGGCGTGGGACGCGTGATCATGGACTCGAGCATCTGCGTCGCCACGATGCAAAGCTTGCCTTCGTGGTTGGCCTTGCGCACCAGCTGCTTCTGGGCGGCTGGAACGTCTGCGGGCGAAAGCTCGACGGCCAGGTCGCCGCGGGCGACCATAATGCCGTCCGAAGCAGCCAAAATCGAATCGATGCGGACAATCGCCAGAGGGTGCTCAATTTTGGCGATGACTCGAGTGGAAGCTCCGATGCTTTTTATGATCTTTCTAACTTTGCGCACGTCGTCTGGGCTTCGCACGAAGGACAAAGCCACATGGTCCACCCCGAGCTTCAAGCCCATCTGCAGATCTTTCAAGTCCTTGCGCGTCAACGCAGGCAAATCGATGTCCGCCCCCGGGAGGTTTAAGCCCTTATGTTCCTTTAAAAGGCCGCCCACGATAATCTCGCAGTCAACGCGGTCGGAAGAGACCTTCAGCACCTCCAAGACAATGGAGCCATCATCAACCAGAATGCGCGATCCCTTGCTCACCGCCTTTGGGAGCCCGCGGAAGCTGGTGGAAATCTCGGCTTGCGTTCCCGCAATGTCGTTGGTCACGATACGGATTCGTTCACCCCGCTTAAGAGAAACGGGACCACCGTCGCGCAGGCGCCCGACGCGCAGACGCGGTCCCTGCAGGTCCAAAACGATTGAGCAAGCTTTATCGCATGAAGCCGAAACCTGCCGAATAAGGCGCACGTCGCGGGAAAGCTCCGACATGGAAGCATGAGAGCAATTGAGACGGAATGCGTTAACCCCGGCCTGAACGAGCGCCCTCATCGCTTTGGAGTTGGCCGAAGCTGGGCCCAACGTCGCTAGAATTTTAGTCCTTTTATCTAGGGCCGGCGAAAGTTTAAGACGCTGACTAGATGGCATGCAGGATCCTTTTAATGGAACGGCGGCTGACTGGCTTTATGATACCTCTTTCGGTCACGATGGCGCCAACCAAGTCCCGGGGCGTTATGTCAAAGGCGAAATGGGCCGCCTTCGCGCCGCGCGGAGCGATGCGACAGGAGCCGATCTTAACCACTTCTTCGGGACTCCGCTCCTCGATGGGAATAAGACTGCCTCTGGGGCAATGCGGATCAATAGTGGAGACAGGCGCAACCGCATAGAACGGAACGCGGTGCCGCTTCGCCGCAAGGGCCACTCCGTAGGTGCCGATTTTATTGCAGACGTCCCCGTTAGCGGCGATGCGATCGGAGCCTACGAAAACAGCGTCGATGTTTCCGCTCTTGATCAGGTGCGCGGCGGCATTATCGGTGATGAGAGTCGCCGGAACGCCGGCTTTCATAAACTCCCATAGAGTCAGACGGCTACCCTGTAGATAGGGCCTGGTTTCGCAGCAATAGACTCGCTCGACTTTGCCCAGATGATGGGCGTAGCGGATGACGCCCACGGCCGTTCCCAGGCCGGAAGTCGCCAAAGCTCCCGCGTTGCAATAGGTCATGACTCGGCAGTTCCGTTTTTTCAAAAGTGAAGCGCCTAATTTCGCCATGCTCTGGTTGGCCAGCAGATCTTCCGCGTAGTATCTCCCTGCCGTGCGTTCCATTAAATCTGCGAAATTTTTTGCTTCGGCGACTTGACGGCCTTCCACCAACATATAAGAAACCGCGTGCGCCAAATTGACCGCCGTGGGCCGCGCCTTCAGGAGCCCCGGAGCGGCTTTCTCCATACCGCGTAATCCGTCGCGCCGCGCGGCCAAGGCCATGGCGTAAGCGGCCGCGCAACCGATGAGCGGGGCCCCTCGCAAGGCCATGCTTTTGGTCGCTCGTGCGACGTCTTCGGGTGTGGAGCAGTTCAGGTAAACGACCTTATGAGGAAGAAGCCTCTGATCCAAAACTTTAAGTGACCGGCCCGTCCAGTGGACGGGTGCAACGGGGTCTTTGAGCGGAAAATTCTTCGCCATGCTGCTTAAAATGGGAACACCCGCGGGAGAATCCAGAGATTCCGCCGCGGGTGTTCCCCTATTCCGAATGACGGCATTGTCAGGGGATGGATTCCATCACCCTCTTGAGGTCTTCCTCCGTTTTGCCCACGATTTCGACCGTTTTCTCACGTCCGTTGGCTCCCCGCAGGATGTTGACTTTGGGAGCCGAGACCTCAAAGAACTCGGCCAAGTAGTTCCGCAGGGTATTATTGGCCTTCTCGGTCACGGAAGGAGCAGCTACTTTGACGCGCAGCACGCTGCCGATTCGGCTAACGACTTCGTTGTCCGGAGCGTTCGGAATGACACGGACTTTCACGATCATTACCGGCCTCCTATAGCGCATTTATTACTCTTCGTCAAGATGCGCTGAAAGTGATTATAGCAAAAAGCGCGGTAAAAACAAAGGATAGGTCTTTGGACCTATTGCTCCGGCCGAAAAAAAGCCCCCGGCTCCTAAGAGCCGGGGGCCATGAGGCACCGGCCGGGGAATCCCGGCCTTGCGCCGATTAGTACATGTCTCCGCCGTGGTTGTGGCCGGCCGGAGCGGCTTCCTTCTTCTCCGGGATGTCGGACACGAGCACGTCGGTCGTGAGAATAGTTCCCACGATGGAGACGGCATTTTCCAGAGCCGTGCGGGTGACCTTGAGCGGATCGACGATGCCGGCCTTGAACAGGTCGACATACTCGCCGGTCGCGGCATTCAAGCCCACGCCGCTGGTCGCGGCTAGGATCTTTTGGACGACCACGGAGGCCTCCAGACCCGAGTTCTCCGCGATTTGGCGGATAGGGGCCTGCAGAGCCCGGCGCACGATGACGCCACCCGTGGTCTCGTCCTCATTGTCTCCCTTGAACTTTTCGAGAACCTCAGAAGCCCGCAACAGCGCCACGCCGCCGCCCGCGATCATGCCTTCCTCGACGCCCGCCCGGGTCGCGTTGGACGCGTCCTCGACCTTGGCCTTCTTGGCCTTCATCTCGGTCTCGGTTGCAGCGCCCACATTGATAACTGCGACACCGCCGGAGAGCTTGGCTAGGCGTTCCTGGAGCTTTTCCTTGTCGTAGTCCGAGGTGGTCTCTTCAATCTGCTTGCGGATGGAGTCGGCACGCTTCTTGATTTCGGCCTTCTCACCAGCCCCGCTCACGATGGTGGTGTTGTCCTTGTCGATAACCACCCTCTTCGCGCGGCCGAGCATGTCGACGCCGACTTTATCGAGCTTGTGGCCCAACTCCTCGCTGATGACTTCGCCGCCCGTAAGGACCGCGATGTCCTGGAGCATCTCCTTGCGGCGATCTCCGAAGCCGGGAGCCTTGACAGCAGCGGCCTTAAGCGTGCCGCGGAGTTTGTTGACGACCAAGGTCGCCAAAGCCTCACCCTCGACGTCCTCGGAAATAAGCAGGAAGGACTTGCCGGTCTGCACGATCTTCTCCAAAAGCGGCAGGAGGTCGTTCATCGCGGAGATCTTCTTGTCCGTGATGATGAGGTAAGGATCATCGAGCACGGTTTCCATCCGCTCTGAATCGGTCACGAAATAAGGAGAGATGTAGCCGCGGTCGAACTGCATGCCTTCGACGACTTCAAGCGTCGTCTCGGCGGACTTGCCTTCCTCGACCGTAATCACGCCCTCGTGCCCCACCTTCTCCATGGCCTCGGCGATCATATTGCCGATGGTCTTGTCGTTGGCGGAGATGGTCGCGACCTGCGCCTTCTCTTCCTTGGTCTTGACGGGCTTAACGCTCTTCTTGAGCTCCTTGACCACCTGCTCGACGGCCTTGCCCATGCCGCGCTGGATGCTCTTGGCGTTGGCGCCGGCCGTGATGTTCTTGATGCCCTCGGTGAGCATCGACTGGGTCAGCACGATAGCCGTGGTCGTTCCGTCGCCGGCGACGTCGTTGGTCTTGGAAGCGACTTCCTTGACCAGCTGGGCGCCCATGTTCTCGAAGGGATCCTCGAGCTCGACTTCCTTGGCGATGGTGACGCCGTCGTCGATGATGGTGGGCGAGCCGAACTTCTTCTCCAGGACCACGGAGCGGCCCTTGGGGCCAAGCGTGATCTTGGTCGCGTTGGCGAGCTTATCGACGCCCGCCTTCAGGTGCTTGCGCGCTTCATCTGAAAAAATAATCTGCTTTGCCATTGCGTTGATTTCTCCTGTCTCTGGTCTGGTTCCGGCCGGGCTTATTTAAGGATCCCGACGATGTCGTCCTGGTGCATGACGAGATACTCTTCGTCGTCGAGTTTGACCTCGGTGCCGGAGTATTTCCCGTAGAGAATCTTGTCTCCGGGCTTGACGTCCATGGGAAGAACCTTCCCGTCGTCCGTCGTTTTGCCGCGGCCGCAGGCGATGACTTCGCCTTCCTGCGGTTTTTCCTTCGCCGTGTCGGGGATGATGATGCCGCCCCGTTTGGTCTCCTTCTGCTCCAGCGGCTTGACGAGAACGCGGTCGCCGAGGGGCTGAAGCTTGACCTTGGTTGCTGTCGCTTGGGTCATATTCGCTCCTACCTCCAATCTTTTAGACTCTTTCGCGAGCTATTTTAGCACTCGCTTTCCTCTGTCGCTAATTATAGCACAGCCGTTTCAAAACTGTCAACAACCTTTAGCGAGTGCTAATTATCCGGCGGGTCGCCGGCTTAGGAGTTAGGGATAATCTTCTTGAAGAAGCCCTGCCGCTTGGACATCTTGCTTTCCCCGGAGCCTTCGACGTCAATGGGAGATTCAAGGGCAACGCCGTGTTGAGACTCAACGGACCGAATGTTTTCTCCGCCGAAAGATTTGGGGACGTTCTTGACCGGAGCCACAAAGGGTTCCTTGCTCTTGCCGCCGCGGATGAGCAAGCGCTCCATTTCCCCCTCCAAACGCCGGATGACGTCGACCGCCTTGCCCAGACTAGTCTCCTTGTCCGACAAATCCTGACTCAATTTGTCCACCAGCTTGTTACGGATGGCCAGGTGCTTGAGGGCCTCATCAAGCCTGCGCTTGGCCGCATCAGCATCCGAAGATGCGCGCGACAAGGCCAGGCGCAAATCCTCCATGCTCTTTTGACGCGTCTCCATCTCCGCCTCTAGGCGCCGGCGCTCTTCCAGGCCCTGCCGCGCTGAATCCTCCATGGCTTGGAGGCGGGTCGACTCCTTTTTGAGGCTTTCTTTCAAGGAATCCTTTTCCACATCGGAGCGACGCAACTCCTCTTTCATATCGATGAGCTGCTTTTGAAGGGAGGCGACAAGGCTCTTGGTCTCGCGAAAATTTTCAAGCTCTCCGACCAAATCGGAAACATGGCGAAAGAGTCTGGTCCCCGCAGAATCGAGGAAGTCGTTCGCATTGGCCGCCTTAAGCGCGTCTTCGCTCATGGCCGCCAGAGGCGCCTTGGGTTCGCGTGGAGTCTGCGTAGCTTTTATGATGTCGACCAATTCCCCGGCGCGCTTCCAATTCTTGTCCTCGATGTCCCCCTCGGCCGGACAGACCAAGGTCGCTGCGGAAAATCCAGGAAGCAACACCAACTCCTCAGCTGGATAGCATCCCGGAACCTCTCCGTTTAAGTAAACCCAGTATTTCATGCTCATCATCCCTCTCCTTCAAACTCCAGACGATTCAGGATAGCCTGCGCCAGTTCGTTTTTCAAGAACAAAATTGTTTCAAGGAGGATCGGGAGCGGTCACACCCGAAGAAGGGTCCTCCGCAATGTTTTCCAAATCACTCAAAAGAGATCGCCTGCCGCATCCCGCAGTCAAACACTGCCGGGCGCGGGCTCGGAGATCAAAAGAGTCCGGAGCCGCCAGCACGCCCTGAAAATCCGTCTCTGCCTGCACTCTCGCGCCCAAAACGCTTTCGCTGTAACCGCGCATAAGGCGTAGTGCCACGCGCCATCCCTCAGCGGAATCGTCTCCACCGTATCTTTCGAGGCTGCCGTTAAGCCAATCGCGAAAGCGGGCCATCTGTCTTTTGTTCAGGCAAGGCGTTCCGGAAAAGGAGCAGGCCAAGCTTAGCAACTTCGGTTCGAATCCCTCGGGATCATTTTTAAACATGCGATAAAGATATCTGCCTGCGATGAAGGATTCATCCTTCAGCCCGATGTTATAGTCCAGCATGGCCTCGACAAACTCGAAATAGGGGCTTTCCGGGAAATCCCGGCGCAACTCCTTGGCGAGAGGCAACGCGTCCTGATAATCATTTTTGTCCTGAATGTAAAGAGTCAGCAGGAAAACGGCTGCCTGGTGCTTGCTGTAGCGCCCTTTCTCTTTTGCAAGGGTGATAAGCCTGATCCCATTTCTTTCATCTCCGAATATCCTAAAAAGAAAGCCCATCCTGATCTTGCGCCCGAACCGGGCGGCCTCGTAATCATAGACGCCCAGTCCCAAGTCCGCATCGTAATACTCCGGATCAGCCGCTAAACAGGCGTGAAGGAACTTGAGGCCTTTGCGGCCGTCAAAATAGGCATCGAGCCAATGGCCCATCAGTAGGCGCCACTGGCCGCGCAGGCCATACGCCATTCCCGCCGCAAAATCCCCCTCAGCCCTGGTCTCGGGATCCGGAGACGCTAGCATCGGCCTAGACTTCGCGATCGTCTGGGCCACGTCATTTGTAAAAATAACTTGAAGGTTCTTCTGCTTCAAAAACAGGTTATTTTCGTTAGAGAATTGCCACCATATCGCGCCCGCTTCAAAGAGATACCCAAATGGGTTTTCGGGATCCTCCGCTATTATTTTCCTTAACGATTTCCGGCTTTCCGCATAATCCAGGCTATATAAGGAAGCCGTCGCCTCTTTAAGATATTGCTGGGAAATAGCATCTATTTGCGCTTTGGCACTTATGGGGAAAAATGACAATAGAGCGAATAATAATACCCCGCTCATGGCGCGTAAATCCTGGTGCCGGGTGAATTCTGAAAACCAGAATAAATCACTTTCTTCTTTCTCTTTTTGACGGGCCCCACTCCCTTTTTTATTTTTGCCACAGCCCCAAGATCGCACGCCGGATCGTAGCCCAGGCTACAAGCCTTCTCATAATCCGCCCGAGCCGATTGAGGCTTCTCCAAATCTTCATAATCCAACCCACGTCCGAAATAAGCCGAAGCCAAATCATGCTGACTCTCGTTTTTCTTGAACGTCGGAGCTTTTCCCCGGATCAAGTCTCCGAGCGCGACCTCGCCGGACTCCACGGCTCGATCATAATAGCCGAGAGCTTTTCGAAAATGTTTTCCTTGCCGTTCGCAGGCCCCGATTCCCGCTTGAACCCGCACCAGGGTCGAACCGGAGAGCGCCTCCGCTTTTTCATAGAGCGGCACGGCTTGGTCGCACCGGCCGCGCATTCTCCACAGCGCGGCCAGAACTAAGAACGGCCGGTAATCCGCGGATTTTAGCGCTGCGGCCTTTTTTAGGTTCGCGTAGGCCTCCAATGGCCACCCCATTCCCAACTGCGCCTGGCCTAAATAGAGGTACGCCTCGCCATTGTCCGGCTGCAGTTGGATAATGCGTTCGAAATCCGTCGCTGACTCGCGGTAAAGACCCTCGGCCAGACGCGCACGGCCACGCACCAAGCCCGCGCGCCAATTCCCCGAATCAAATTTCAGGCTACGAGAGGCGTCCGCGGCCGATTCCGCGAGGCGACCCAGCGAATACTCGGATTGAGCTCGCCCGAAATAGCAGGCGGCCAGCAAGGTTTTGCCTTCGGCCGGAGTCCAGGCTTTGATGGCGCCTCCGAAATCGGCCGCGGCATCGGCCGGCGCAGAGTCGCTCTGCGCCCTCTCAAGCAGAGCGAAAAATTGGCCTTGCGCCGCGCGGAGCCGCACAGGCCAAGCCAAGAAGGCCAATGCCGCGAGGATTATTCCGGCTCCGGATTTCGGTGCGTTCTCCAAAATTCGCTGATGACCTCCCAACCCTCTTCGGCTTTTTCCACGACGGTGAGCAGCTTCGCATCTTCCGCTGAAATCATCCCCTCCTCAACCATCACGTTGAAATCAATGAGCCTCTTCCAGTATTCGCGCCCGAAAAGCACGATGGGAATTTTTGATTTTTTCCCCGTTTGAACCAAAGTCAGCGCTTCGAAAAGTTCATCGAGCGTTCCGTACCCCCCGGGGAATGCAACCAGGGCTTTTGAGCGCATCATGAAATGCATTTTCCGCAAAGCAAAATAATGGAACTGGAAGCTCAAGCCCGGCGTGAGATAGGGGTTTGGGTCTTGCTCGTGCGGCAAGGTGATGTTGAAGCCGATGCTCTCGCTGCCGGTCTCGAAAGCGCCCCGATTGGCCGCCTCCATGATGCCGGGGCCTCCGCCGGTGGCGATGACGAACTTAAGCCGCTTGTTGGCAATTTTCGCGCGCGCTACGATTTGGCCGAAGCGTCTGGCCTCCTCGTAATAGGACGACTGCTTGAGCCGAATCCGCGCCATTTCGAGATTGCGCGCAGCGCGAGAGTTCGAAGGGTTTTGCGCTAGAAAAGCCTTGGCCTCCCGGTGGTTCTTCTTGGCCTCAACCGGAGAAAGCAGT
Source organism: Elusimicrobiota bacterium (assembly GCA_027451985.1). Taxonomy (GTDB): domain Bacteria; phylum Elusimicrobiota; class Elusimicrobia; order UBA1565; family UBA9628; genus JAGWJU01. The sequence goes on along the minus strand of DAIDHS010000006.1, from coordinate 17,268 downwards.
CGTGCGGAACCGAAGACCACGATGGTCGATAGGATGCCGTGTTTACGCAGGAAGATTTCGGGCTTTAAGAGTTCCAGCTGCAAGCGCACCGGCCGCAGGTCCTTCTTAGCCAGGAAATACATGTCCTCGAAAGCAGGAAGATAGGCTCCTGACGCCTTTATTTTTGCGATCAGCGATATCTTTTCGCTTTCGCTTAATTCGGATTTTCGGTTTGCAGACATGGCGGATGTCCCCTAACGGATCCCCAGGGTCCTCGGAAGCCACAGGCTCAAGGCCGGAACGTAAGTTACGGCGGCGAGGCCCAGCAGAAGGATGATCCAGAACGGAAAGGTCGCACGGTAGAGTTCTCCCATGGGACGCTCGAAACGCCGGCTGGAGAGGAAAAGGTTTAAGCCCATGGGCATGGTCAGGTAGCCGATCTCGAGGTTGAGCAGGAACAGCGCTCCCAAATGGAGCGGATTAATGTGGTAGCCCAGCGCCACGGGCAGGATGATGGGAACCACGATAATAATCGCTGAGAATATCTCTATCATGTTGGCGACCAGGAGGAAGATATTCAAGCAAATCAGAAACTGCCAGGCGTGGCTCAACCGGGAACTGATGACGGCGAAGAGCTTCATCGGCGCCTGGGCGTCCACGAGGTAGCTGGTCAGACCCAGCGCCGTGCCCAGAACGATAAGAATGGCGCCGACAAGCACCATACTTCGTCGGACCACGCCCGGCAGATCGCGGAGCCGGACGTCTCGATAGATGAAGACTTCGACAAGAAGGACGTAGAAAGCCATGACCGCCGCGGCTTCGGAGGCGGTGAAGAATCCGCCATAAATGCCGCCGATTATGAGAAACGGCAGGGGAATTTCCCAGGCGCCCTCGCGCAGGGCGGCCGCCGCTTTTCCCCATGCAAAAGGCACCCGCGCGACTTTATGGCGGATGGCTATAAAAACCGCATAAGCACACAGAAGCAGAAGGATAAAAACTCCCGGCACCGCCGCCGCGGCAAAAAGCCGGTTGACTGAGATCTTTGCCACGAGCGCATAGATGATGATGGGCAGGCTCGGCGGAAAAAGCAGCCCCAAGCTGCCCGTCGTAGTGACTAGTCCAAGGCAAAAGGATTCCGGATAACCCTGCTTTCTGAGCATCGGGTAAATAATGCCGCCTAAAGCGATGATGGTCACTCCCGAGGCCCCGGTAAACGCAGTGAAGAGCGCGCAGGCGCAAAGCCCCGCGATGGCGACGCCGCCCGGAAGCCAGCCGAAAAGCGCCTGGGCGATCCTGACCATCCGCTGCGGCGCCTGGCTTTCCGCCAGCAGATAGCCCGCGAACGTGAAAAGTGGAATGGCGATGAGCGCCGGCATGTCGGCAAGGCGCGAGAACTCAATAATGGTCGCCGACAGATTAATTCCCGCGGCATGAAAGAGAACCAAGGCGGCGCCCGCCAAGAGCGCGAAAATAGGCGTTCCGATGGCGGCCAAGAACAGACCCAGAGCCGTTAAAGCGAAGGCCATCTCAGTTCCGGAAGATTCCCAAACCTTCACGCAGGCCGGAGAGCAGAGTGTGGAAAACGATGAGTCCAAAGCCCCCCGGAATGGCGCAGGCAAAAATCCAGGACGGGACATTGAGTCCGGCTAAAGTCATGAGGATGTCACCCGAGGATTTCTCATAGCCAAGGTAGTCCCAAGAGGCCTTGATCAAAAGCGCCGCGACGATTAAAGTCGCTACATTGGCCAAGAGCCGCAAGACGGCGCGCAACCGGCCCGGACCGTGGGAAGCCGCCTCCCAACCGAAATGCTTGCGTTCCTCGGAGGCAAGGGCGGCGCCCAAAAAGCCCACCCATAGCACGAGGTGCCGCAGGAAGGGATCGGCCCAGATAAATCCTCCATGGAAGAATATCCTCAAGACGACTTGGAGGAAAGACAGCACGACCATGCCCAGGATAATCAGCACCAACAGGCCTGTTTCCAAGCTGGCTACGAAACTCTCAATCCTGCTAACGATGCCCACGGTGAATATGTTTTTCTCTGAGCTCGGCCAGACTCGATTCGACCCGCTTGAGAAGATCGGCGGTATACAGCTCGCCCACGAGCGAAAGCCGCGCCTGATGCCCCAGTCTGTCGTAGAGCGCGACGTCCGCTGCCGATGGTTTCGGGGACATTTTGAGCCCCTGACTTTCCAGGGACTTAAGCGCCTGCTCATTTTCGCGGCGAGTCATTCCGTTGAGACGCGCGAAATATTTCCGCCCCAGCTGCAGCAGCGTCTTTTGCTGCGCCGGCGGCAAAGCGTCAAAGGTTTTTTTCCGAATGACGACCGCTCCAGAAGAGTAACCGAGAGGCTCCGAATAGATGTACTTAGCCTGGGTAAACCACTGCAGGGCAACGACGCCCAGCGGCGGCCCGTAGACCGCGTTTATGAGACCGGTCTCGAGTGACGACATCACATCGATGACGGACAGCGGGACCGGGTCGACGCCCAAAGCTTGGTAGGCCGCCTGGGCGATGGGATCTCCTTCCCACATCCACATTTTTTGCGTCCGGAAATCGGCCGGCCCGTTGATGGGATTTCGGCTGAAGACGTAAACGAAACCCAAGTCTGTCCAGCCTAGGAGAACATAGCCGCCCTTTTCAAAATCGCGGGAAAATTCCGGATCGAACTGCTTGTGGACGGCCTCAAGCTCGAGCTCGTTGTGGAAGAGCCACGGAGAATCGAGGATGCGCACTGCGGGCGCGATCATTCCCAGCCCAACACCGGTCAACCCTGCCGCCTGCAGTTCCCCAATCTCCATTTTCTTGACCACGTCACGATCGTCCCCTTGAACCCCCCCGGGATACATCTTAAATTCCAGCTGACCGCCGGTTTTCTGTTTGAGTTCGGCGTTGAACTCATTCATGATGTTCATCCAGGTCGAGCCTTCGGGCGCCAATGTCGCGAAGCGGATGGAGGTTGCCTGCGCAGCGGCCGGCGGCAAAAGCAATGCCAAAATCGCCAGAGCTGCCGCGAACATACGGACGGCCGGTTTATCAGAAGTAGTCATCAACCCTCCTCAAAAGCTCGCTTGCTTCTTTTTTGGCCGCCTTGTCCGTGAGCATGGCCCCCGGGAGTTTGCCGGGAGCGGAGTTCTGCGCGCGCTCCAACAGGCTAACGAAGAGCGGCTTGTCTTGCAGCGCCACCGCCAAGTAGCGTGCCTCCAACACGTAGTCCATCAAATAGTCCCCGCTGGTTATTTTAATGGCGCGGTCAAAATAATCTTTGGCCTTAGTTGTGCTGCCCCCCAAAATGGCAGGCCTAGAAGCGTAGTAGACACCGAAAAATATTTCAGGCCCGGCGAAGTGGTAGTCCGGCGAAAGCTCCAGAACCCGGCGCATCATTGCGACCGCGTCCGGAAGTTGGGCCAGGGCCCCAGGAGAGTCCTTAGACAAGTTGATCCATCCAGCCCAACCGAAAGCCGCCCAAAACATATCCGGAACGTCCTTCATACCGGCAGTGCGCAGCGTACGCGCCATTTCCGCCTCGTTGAGGCCAGCCAGATTTTTGAAGCGAGGCTCCTGCGACAGAGCCCGCAGGGCGAAATTCCGGCCGCGCAGGTAAAAATCCTTCGCCCGCTCAGGCTGGGATTGCTCCAGAAATAAGAAAGCGTAACCGTTGAATTCCTCCGCCGCCAAGCTCAAAAGAGTCCGATTATCAGGATCATTTTGCAGCAAGACCCGCGTTAGCTCAAGATGGGAAGGAAGCGCGTCCTCAGCCAGCTGGAGATCAGGCTCGTCATAGATGGCTTGAGCCCCGTTCTGCAGCAAGCTGGTGGTCGAACGCAACGCCAAGCGGTTGAGGCTGCACGCCGAAAGCAACAAAAGGCATACGGGGACGATTATTTTTTTCACCTTGGCTATTCTAGAAAATCCGCGGCTCCGTACGCTCAAAACTTTCGAATCAGGCTGAGAATTTCCGCCGCAGCATGACCGCGATTCAAAGTGTAAAAATGAATCCCGGGAACTCCCTGTTCCAGAAGTTCGCGGCACTGACGCAGCGCATATGCTACTCCGAAGCTGGAAACTTCTTGCGGGTTGTGCGCCCGGGCCGCGATTTCCCGCTCGAGTTCCCTAGGGACGCTCACGCCGCAGAGCGTCGTGAATTTTTTTAATTGAGCAGGGCTTGCCACGGGCATGATGCCCGGCACGATGGGAACCTTGATCCCTTTTTTGCGGGCTCGCTTGACAAAATCGAAATAATGCCGGTTGTCGAAAAAGAGCTGGGTGATGATCCAATCGCCGCCTGCGCGCACTTTCTCCGATAGGTGGGACAAATCCTCCTCCGCGGAGGCCGCTTCCGGATGGGTCTCTGGGTAGCCAGCCACGGCGACATTGAAGCCACCTCTGCCGCGTATGAATTCAACCAAATCCTTGGCGTGAGGAAAATCCCGCAATTCGGACGATGGAAGCCCCCCCTCTTTAGGCATGTCTCCCCGCAAAGCGACGATGTGGGAAATCCCATACCCGGCGATCCGGTCCAGAAGCGCCGAGATTTCCATCCGCGTGTGGGCGATGCAGGAGAGATGGCAGGCCGTTTCAAGGCCGACCCAGTTTTGGATTTTACCCGCCGCATCGACCGTCAAGTTCCTTTGAGAGCCGCCGGCGCCGTAAGTCAGGCTGACAAAATCCGGCTTAAGCTTCTTAAACTCACGCACGCTTCCAAAAAAAGCGGGAAGCGCGGCCTCTGATCTGGGCAAAAAAAATTCAAACGAGAAGACTGGGCGGCCGCCGGCAAGGAGATCCGGTATTCTCACGGGAGAGATTAAAGACTTTATGGCCTGCGCTGGGCAAGGCGCATCCGCGTCTCTTCAATAAGCCTATTGTATTCGCGGACTTCCTGCGGATCCGTGTTGAGGGCGCTTCCGGTCCTAAAATCCGCAAGCGCGTTCTCGTATTTGCCCATATCCGCGTAAACCGCGGCCCGGTTCTTGTAAAACTCGGCATCTCTGGGATTGAGCGCGATGGCGGTGCTGAAGCTCTCGATGGCCTCGGGATATTTACCGAGAGCAAAGTAGCCCAGCCCCATGCCTCCGAAATTTTCTGGATTCGCGGAGTCGAATTTAACCGCCAAACCATAGTTGGCCAAGGCCTTCTGGTATTTCTTCATGAAATAGCGGATATGCCCCGCCTCCAAATAGGCCCCCGCGTAACGGCCGTCGATGCGAACGGCTTTAATCTCGGCAGCTAGCGCGTCAGGATAACGCCCCAGGAGCACCAAGGTTTTAGCTTCTTCATCGTAGAGGAAAGCCTGCGTGGGAGCCGAGCTAAGGGAAGTCTTGAGGTCTTGCAGGGCGTCGTCGTACTGCCCTTGGGCGTCGAGACAACGCGCCCTGCCCGCATAGGCGTCGGCCAGATTCCCCCCAATCTTGATGGCCCGGCTGAACTCCTCTATTGCCGCGCTGTAATGGCCCGCGTTGGAAAGGGCGTCTCCCCGCAAAATGAAGGCATAGGGATTGACCACATCCGGATTCTTGAAAAGGCCGGCCGAGCTCAGCGAATTATAAAAGCCCTCAGGATCCGCCGAAGGCGGTCCCAAGTTCACCTCGATCTGATGGGCGCCGGGATTCAAGGAATAAGCTTTTTGATAGTCCTCATGGGCTTCCCGATATTTCCCCAGTGAGGCGTGCGCTGCGGCCTCGGCCAGATATTCCTCCGCGATCTCAAGCCCGTGTTCCTGCGCATTCTTGATGTCCGCCAAAGCTTCGTCCGGACGATCCATCAAAATTTGGTCAAGAGCCCGTTGATAGTAAAGATCCCCATAGTCCGGCGCAAGCGCGATACCCCGATCGCAGGCTTTGATGGATGCGGAAACATCTCCCGCCACGCGCCGCTCCTGGCAGAGCGCCAGCAAAACGCCCGAAGACGAAGGATCGGCCTCCAAAGCATCGGAAAGACGGCGCAGGGCGCGGCGCGGCGCTCCTTGCGCGCCGTAAACCGCCCCCATTCCCCAGAGCGCCGAGGCGTTGCCTGATTCGATGTCCAAAGCCTTTTGAAAGGCCTCTTCCGCGTCTGGATAATCCGCGGCCCTATAATTAATCCACCCGAGAACCGCGTAGGCCGAAGCGTCTTTCGGGTTCTGGGCTATCAGCGTTTGGATGTCGCTCACCGCTTCGGTGCGATCGCCTAGGCGGGCGTAAGCTTCCGCGCGGCTCTTGAGAATCAAGGCTTGCGGTCCTCCCAAGGAAAGCGCGCTGTTAAACGCATCAAGCGCCTCCCCAAAGAGATTTTCCTTGGTCTCCAGTAGGCCGAGGTTGAAATAGAACTCCGGATTTTTTGGATCTAGGGAAAGCGCTCTCTTCAAATCCTCGTCGGCTCTCAAAAAATCATGAAAATCGACGGAATTGATGACGCCCAAATCATTGTAGGCTTGAGCGTCCCCGGAATCAAGCGCTATAACGGAGTTGAAATCAGACAAGGCGCGGGCCGCGTCGTGCGTCCGGAAAAAAAGTTCACCGCGCCGCAGCAGAGTTTCCGGGCTCCGCGGCGCGACCTCGACGGCCTTGTTCGCGTCAGAGAGGGCCTTGCTCGGCCGGCCCATCGCGTATTCGACGCTTCCCATTGCCAGCCATGCCTTGGGATTGCTTTCATCGGACCGCAGCGCTTCTTTTGCGGCCTCCAAAGCTTTATCTAAATTCCCCTCACCCGCAAAGGCTTCAGATTCCTCCAGCCAGACGCGCGCCACATCTTGCTGGCTTCCTTGAAAAAAATTGATGGCGCGGCCGAAAGCGGTCAGCGAATCTTGATAATCTCCCAATTTAGCCAATCGCCGACCGACCAGTTCCGTCTTGTCCAACGGGAAATCCTCGGCTCCAAGGGCCGCCTGGTAATCCGGCAAAGCGTCTTTTCGAGCCCCCGCGCTATAAAGCACTTCAGCCTGCGCCAGACGCGGGGCATATCCCTCCGGATCGTTCTTCAAAGCCGCCTCAAGGTCAGCCTGCGCTTGATCCTGCTTTCCCTCTCTCCCGTCAAGCCGCGCCAAGCCGAGCTCGGCCTGAACATCTCCGCTATGTAAAAAGAGAGCTTTCTGATAGGCTTCCCGCGCGTGCGTCGCGTCGCCCTTTCCTGCTAGGGCATCGCCCAGCAAAACATATGTCCCGGGAAAGCTCTGATTAACGCGCAGAACAGATATCAAATCGGAAACAGCCGCTCCGTAAAGTCCCACTTTAATTTCGGCCGAAGCCCGGATCTGAAAATAAAGAGGCGCCGAATCTTGAACCAGCGCGCGGTTGGCCTGCTCCAGCGCGTCCTTGCCGCGACCCAAGGAATCATAGGTTCGAGCCGCCGCGGCCAAGGCCAGTGGCGGCGTGCCGTCCAAGCCTACAAGCCAGTCAAAAACCAGGGCGGACTTGCCCGACTCGCCTTCCAAATAAAATGCAATCGCCTGCGCCGCCGAATTGCCAGCGTTGCCGCGTATCCTGGGGGAGTCTCCCAGTTTGTCGAGAATAAAGCTCGCGTCGCCGCGCATCGCGCGGAGATCGCCCGATTGCTTTTCCAACTCGGCGCGCAGCGCCACGGCGGGGTAATAGCGGGGCTCTCCGCTGATGCAGGAATCGACCGCCTCCTGCGCCTTGACCAAGTCTCCGTTCTCGTAGAACTGTACGGCCTCCGCATAGGCCGCAAGCGGCGTCGCCTCCTGGGCGCGGGACGCAGTGGGAATGGAGAACGCGACCAGGGCTAGAAGCGAGGTTATCAGCATGGCGACGCTCAATATTGACTGGAAAATGTTAAATTTTCAAGTCGCTTTCCATAGTCTTGCAGGATACATATTTTCCGGATATACTTCTTTTGTCGCTTCCGTCGTTGATTTATGAAGATATGCTTAGTCCGTCCGCCTTCTATTATTAATCCGGTAGCCTATATAGGCTCTCTGACACCTCCCATCGGCCTTGCCTATATCGCGGCAGCTCTCAGAGAAGCTGGCCACGAAGTCGATCTTGTCGACGGTATCGGCGAGAATCCCCTGCAGTCCGTTCCCATCGAAGGGAACTTGGTTTCCCGGGGACTGACATTCGCGCAGATTATCGACAGAATTGATCCGGACGCAGACATTATCGGAATTTCGGGCATGTTTTCTTCCGAGTGGATACAAATTCGCGAACTGGTCAATCAAATCGGTCGAGCTTTTCCGAACAAGCCGATGATCGCCGGCGGCGAACATTTTACGGCTGCTCCTGACATCAGCATGCAGCAGTGCCCGTCGATCAGCGCCTGCGCTCTAGGCGAAGGCGAAGAAACCATGGTTCATTTGGCGCGCGTTCTGGAGAACCAAGGAGATATGGCTTTGGTGCCGGGTCTGGCCATTAGGAAAAACGGCGGCCTTCATTTCACCGGGCCGCGCCCCCGCATCCGGGCCGTTGATGAAATTCACCCTCCCGCCTGGGATTTGGTCAAGCTTGAGAATTACCTGGGCAATCACTTGAGCTATGGGGTCAATCGGGGCCGAAGCATGCCGATGCTGGCTTCGCGCGGATGTCCGTATCAATGTACGTTTTGCTCCAGTCCCTCCATGTGGACGACGCGCTGGATTGCACGCGAACCGCGCCTGCTGGTCGATGAGATAGAAAGCTGCGTCCGCAAATATAAGGTTACCAACATCGATTTCTACGATTTGACGGCCATCGTCAAGAAAGACTGGATTATTCAATTTTGCAGGGAATTGATCAATAGAAAATTAAATGTCACTTGGCAGTTGCCTAGCGGTACGCGCTCGGAAGCCATCGATGCCGAAGTATCGAAGTGGCTCTACGCTTCCGGCTGCCGGAATATGAATTATGCTCCCGAGAGCGGTTCCCAGGAAACTTTAAAACGAATCAAAAAGAAAGTGGTTATCTCCCGTCTGACAAAATCCCTTCGCAGTGCCGTCAAGGCCGGATTGAACATTAAAATCAACATTATTATTGGACTTCCGGATGAGACTCATTGGGACGTGTTGAAAACACTATGGTTTTTAGTCAAGATGAGCTGGCATGGGGCCAATGACGTATCGGTCGGCGTCTTTGCCCCTTACCCGGGATCCGAACTCTACCGGCGTCTCGTCAGCGAAAAGAAGATCACCCATTCAGATGAGTATTTCAGCAAACTCGCCTACGTCGACATTACAGAGACGGTTTCTTACACGGAGCGCATCTCGAGCGAATGGCTCCGCATATACAATTGGCTGGGATTTGCCGTCTTCTATGGAACAAACTATCTTTTCAGACCGTCTCGATTCTTCGCCACAATCAAGCATTTGGTTGAAGGAAGACATGAATCTCGGGGCGAGATGGCATTAAGCGGCCTGTTGAACCGACTCGCCCGTTCTCCAGCGAAAACCCCAGAGCAAAAAGAACATAAGGCGCTCATCTGACTCAGCCAGTCATGCGGCAGTCTTGTTATATAATAACGCCCGCATGAGCTTCGCCTCCCCACGCGTCCGCGGCTGGATGCTCGTCGGTGCTGTCGCCATTTCCCTGCGTCTTTTTTTCGTGCTCGGGCGGGCGACGCTCCCTCTTCGCGGGGACTCCATCGGCTACAATGCATACGCCATCCACCTGCTCGATGACGGCCGCTACATAGATGGCTCCGGCGAGAAGGCTTCCCGAATGCCGGGCTACCCTTTCTTCCTCGCGGCGATTTATTCGCTGAGCGGACGCTCCGCGCGGCCCGTTCAAATTGCCCAATGTCTATTAGGCGCGTTGACCTGCGTCTTCATCGTCGTCTTGCTCGAGAACGTACTGCCTGGACCCTGGCCTCTCATCGCGGGCCTCTTAGCCGCGGGATATTTCGATCTTGTCGCACCCTGCCGATTCATCCTTTCGGAAAATCTCTACCAATTATTTTTAGCGGCCTCCTTCGCCGGGCTCTACCGCTTGAATTGGAAGCCCTGGCTCCGGGCCGCGATCTTCGGTGCGGGCATTGGCGCAGCCTATCTCGTCAGGCCCGAGGTCCTCGTACCGGGACTAGCCGCGCTCGCGTTGACGCCGCTGATCAAAGAACTCAAATTTGACTGGAGCAAGAGCTTGGCGGCCGGAATCATCATCATCGCCGTAATGGCGCCGTGGATCGCGCGCAATAGGATCATCTTCGGCCGTTGGATTCCCTCATCGACGATGGGAGGATTCACCCTTTATTCCGGACTGGCTCTGCCCCTTGAAAGTCTCGGACTTCTTCCGAAACCGCTCTATTTTCCTCCCTCGGGAACCGGCGAGCTGGCCGCAGACGCGGTCTACAAAGATCAATTTAAAAGCCTGTGGGTTCACACCAGCTTAAAGTCCCGGATCAAAGCCTACGCGTTTGATTTCTCCACTCTCTTCTATCCTTTCCTTCCGGGCTACGACGCAACCTTCATGCTTCTGCTTCCCTTCTGGCTCGCCGCGATTATACTCTCGCTCAAGCGCCCCGTGCTGGCCCCCCTTTCCTGCGCCGTGCTCTCATCCATCGCCGTCTACACCGTCTTCGCTGGCCCAGTTTCACGCTATCGCCAGGAATATGCCCCGCTGGCCGTCTGCCTTGCCGCAGCGGGGCTTTTTGAGCTCTGGAAGCGAAAGCCCGAGCTCTTAAAGCGCGCCGGACCGGCTTGGGCTGTGCTTAATTTCGCGATTTGGTCTTTTCCTCAAGGCACGCGCCACTTCATGCTCGCCCTGCGCAACATCGTGTTTCGATAGGCCGAATACATGCCCTCCGCTGCTTACTGCGTCATCGGATCGGGATTGGCCGGAGTCGCGTGCGCCCGAGCTCTCCTCGATTCGGGCGCTGAAGTTCTGATGATTGACGCCGGCGCTGAATGCGAAGATGGAAAGATAGAGGTCGTGAACCGACTGGCCGCCCTGGAGCCGGCCCGTTGGAGCCCCGAGGATTTGAGCGCCATCCAAAGCGACTATCTCCACGCCCGAAACCGCCAAGCGTTCAAGCCCGTCTACGGCTCCGAGTTCCCTTATGCCAAATACGAATTGACGGCTATGGAGCAGCGCGGAACCAAATGCCTCATTTCCCACGCTAAGGGCGGCCTCAGCAACGTATGGGGTGCCGCGGTGCTGCCGGCCCCAGCCGCGGATTTCGCGGATTGGCCGTTTGCCCGCAAAGAGCTCGAGCGGTCCTACGCGGAAGTCGGGCAAATGCTCGACATCGCGGCCGAGAGCGACGACCTCGAGGAGTTTTTTCCGCTTTACGCTCCGACGCAGCCCTCCGCGCCGTCTAGCCGCCAAGCCCAAGCGTTTCTGAGCCAGTGGCGCGCGAACCGGGAACGCCTCAAATCATCGGGCATCGTCTTCGGAAACTCGCGCTTGGCTCTAAAAATAAGCGCCGGCAACTCCAATCGACGCTGTCGCCTAACGGGCCTCTGTCTTTCCGGCTGCCCTTACTCAGCCATTTACAATTCCCGTCACACTCTGGAAGATTTGCAAAAAAATCCAAACTTCCGCTATGAGCCGGGATGGATCGCAGAAGAAATTAAAGAAAACGGCGAAGCCGCGTTCGTCCAATGCCGGCCGATGAAAACTGGAGGCTCTTCAGCGCGCTTTGAAGCTAGACGCGTTTTCGCCGCCTGCGGCGCGCTGGGCACCGCGAAACTCATCCTAGCCAGCACCCATCCGGCGGCCAAGCTGACCCTGCGTTACCAGCCTTATTTCCTTCTGCCCGTACTAGCCTTTTCTCCCAGCCGCGGCGTCGACAAGGAAGAGCTGCACACCCTGGCTCAGGGATTTATGGAAATTACGGATCCCGGCATTTCAAGCCGCTTGGTTCATCTGCAGTTCTACACTTACAACAGCTTTATAAAAGACAAAGTGCGCGAAATTTTAAGGCTTGTGCCCGGTGCCATCGCTGAGCGGGTGGGACCCGCCCTCTGGGAACGCCTTTTGGTCGTTCAAGGTTATCTCAATTCTCAAGAGGGAGGAACTATCGCCCTAACCGCGGAAAAATCGGACGGCGCCGGGCTCCGCCTGCGGCTCTCGGGACGGCTCCCAGCCAGCACACGATGGAAAATCTTTCGCGTCGCGGCCAAACTTTTGCGACACTCGCGCGCTGTTGGCGGAATTTCTCTTCTGCCCTTCATGGAACTGGGCATGCCCGGGGAGGGCAACCATATCGGCTCGGTTTTTCCGATGACCGCCAGGCCCTCGGGCTTCGAGTCCGATCTTCTGGGGCGCGTCGCTGGGATGCGGCTTACGCACGCGGTAGACGCCTCCGTCCTGCCGACTCTGCCCGCGACTACCATCTCCTACACCGTCATGGCCAATGCCCACCGCATCGCTCTAGAAGCCGCGCGGCTAGACGGGCGCCCGTAAAGTGGCGCCAAGAATCTGCATTATCACTGGAGCTTCCGGCTATGTAGGCGAGGCGTGTGCGCGACGCCTCAGATCGCAAGGGTTTCAAGTCCGCGAGCCGGGCCGCTCCGCACCGCCCGGATCACCGGAGCGCTTTATCTTGGGCGAACCTGCCACTCCAGCGCTTTTCGATTCAGCCGCGGTCCTGGTGCATTGCGCCTATGACTTTAAAGCTGCGGTTCCAAACGAGATAGAACGGATCAACGTCCGCGGCTCCGTCGATTTATTCACGGCCGCGCGCGCGGCTGGCGTGTCCCACCTTATTTTTATCTCGAGCGTAAGCGCCTTTGAGGGATGCAGTTCACTTTACGGCCGCGGCAAACTAGAAGTCGAACGCGCAGTCCTTGGCATGGGAGGCTATGTCATCCGTCCGGGACTGGTTTGGGGCGGATCCGAGCGCGGCATGCACGGCCGGCTCATGCGCCTGGTCCGCCTGCCCATTCTCCCCGTTTTCGGAACGGGCAGAGAGCCTTTCGTCCTCGTTCACGAGGAAGATCTGGCGGACTGCGTCGAGACCGCGTTAAACCTCGAATTGCCTCCTGCCAAGCGCCTTGTAACGGCGGCGAACCCCCGGCCCGTCGCCTTTTCGGATATCCTCACGGCATTGGCCCGGCGCCAGGGCCGGACGGTCCGCATCATTCCTGTGCCTGCGGCCATGGGTTTGGCGGCGCTCAAAAGCTTGGAAGCCTGCGGTGCGCCTTTGGGCTTTCGCAGCGACAGCTTAAAAAGCTTGCTCAACCCGAATCCGGATATTAATTTCGAAACCCAAAAATCTTGGGGCGTGTCGTTTAGGCCCTATCCCGCTTAAGGCCTTCCGCCAGAAGAATTCCCTTCTCAAGGCTTACTTTGGGCCGCCATCCCGGCAGACGCTTGCCTTTGCTCCAGGGATTCATGACCTCGCGAAAGCGGTAGGGCCGCGCACCCCAGGACGCAGGAATGTCTTTTCCGCTAATCTTGGCGTATAAATCAATTATACTGCGCAGAGTGCGCGGACGACCGCTGGACAAGGCATAAATCTCATGCCCGCGCGCCCGCCCGCTCAAAAGCCTCCGCGCCGCGATGAGATAGGCGTCCGCGATGTCATCGACGTAGATGGGATCTAACTTCTGTTTCCCCCCCGACAGGATCAAGGGCGTGCTTCCAGAACCCGCGTTGCGCAGTGCCTTCCAAATCTTCGGGCGTTCGTCGCCTAGGCCGTAGCTGTCGAAGATTTTCAGAGTGACGGCACGCAAACCCCGCGTTTGAACATAGTAGTCGAGGATGTCTTGAAAAGCCTGTTTGGTCGCGGCATAAAGATTAACGGGACTGTACTCCGCGTCTTGGTAGTGCTGCCACGCCGTGCCCGTGTTGATGAAGCCGACTGACTTCGCCGCGGAAGCCGCCTCGAGGACCTGCATGCCGAAAAGGACGTTGCTCCTGCACAAGGCCTCGACGTCCGCTGGCTTATGGTCCGCCAGGAACAGCGATGCTAGGTGAAATACGACGTCGGGCCGCGCGCGCCGCATCAGGCGCATCATACCCTCGGTCGTACCATCGTGAAAAAGATCGCTGCCCAGCGCATGTGCGCCGGGCTTTTTAGGAGAGATGCGGCGGACGACGCAAAAGACTCTCCAGCCCGCGCCGGCCAGCCTCCGACGCAGAGCCGAGCCGATAAAGCCCCCGGCGCCGGTGATTAAGGCGCGCCGCTGCCTCATCGTTCATAATTCCAGAGCCGGAGCGAATCCAGAAGGCAGCCGGAAATGAAGCACAGGCCGGCGGCGCTCCAGCCCACAAGAGCGCACAACGCCCAGTCCGGACGCCACGTCGAAATAAAAGCTGCGGAGGCGGCGAGGCCCGCCAAAGTCGGCAGCATGGCCAGCGTGACGAAGAGCTTAAGCGGATTGTAAGCGATCATGATTTCAATCATGAGTTGAAGAGTCCGGAGAATATCCCGAACGGGTTTTACTTTTGATTTTCCCCGGCGCTCCTGGAAGCTAATGGGGACGAACTTGACGGAGCGCCGCTCATGCAGAAAAGAGAGCGTCATCGTTGTTGAATAGGAGTAGCCGAAGCAGCGCACTGGCCCGATGCCCAAGGCCAATTGGCGCCGGAATAAGCGCAGGCCTGAATTGGCGTCTGGGATGGGCTCGCCTACGACGAAGCTTGCCATGCGAAGGTAAAGCCAGCGCAAAAGCGCGTGGAAAGGTGAGCCCCAGAAATGGATTCCCGTTCTAGATCCGATGATCAAGTCGAAATCGGACGCAAACCCGATTAAGTTTGCCGCCTCGGAAACGGGGTAGGACTCGTCCGCGTCGATGGTCAGGATCCAATCGTGCTTGGCCGCCTCGATACCGCTCATGAGCGCCCGGCCATAACCCTTGTTGGCGGCGTGACGCAAAACCGTCGCGCCGGCCTTGGCCGCGGTCTCGCCCGTGCCGTCGTCCGATCCGTCGTCGACTACGATGATCTCAAATTCACTAACAAAGCCGGAGAGAACGTCCCGAATCGAGGCGACCACGCCTGCGACAGAAGCGGCTTCGTTCAAGGCAGGAAGAACGGCGGAAATCTTTATGTCGCGGCGGGTGGAAACGGGCATAGCTTCCTAACGGTAAAAGTCACGGACCCAGCGGTGCTCTGCCAGAGCCTTTAACTCCCCTTCATCGTAATAATTCCCATCCGAAGCGGCGATGTTTTGCAGGACATGCGCAGTCCTGCGCATGCCGGGAATGACCGTTGAGACTGCTGAGAAGCTCAGACAATACTTGAGCGCCGCAGTGATGAGATTGGAGGCCTTGGGTCCCAGCGCGACCGACTTGAGCGACTGGACGCGGCGACAGGTTTCCGTGAGGCGCTCGCCCGCAAAATAATAGCTGCGGAAATCCTCCGGTTCGAAACGAGTCTCCGGGGTCAAGGCTCCAGTCAGTCCGCCCTCGTCGAACGGGCAGCGCACGACCACCGCAACGCCCTTTTCGCGGCACAGCGGGAAAAGGCGGTCGGCCGCGCGCTGATCAAAGAGATTGAAAAGGACCTGGATCTGATCGGCGAGCCCGCTTCCGACCAGCTTTAGCCCGGACTCAGGATCGTCGCTATTAAGCGAAACGCCGAAATGAAGGATTTTGCCTTCTTTCTTAAGGCGGGTGATGGTATCCCCAACCTCGGGCCAAATTGGATCCTTCAGCCAGGCGTCCGTCCAAACGTGGAACTGTTCAAGCGGCAGAGCGGCGACGCCCAAATTACGCAACGATTTCTCCACGCATTGGACGATCCAATCAGGCGGAAAGGCCAACGGCAGCGGCGTCATCGGGCGTGCCGGCCACTGCATATTTTTTGGCGGGATCTTAGTTGAAACGACGATTTCGCTTTGGCGCGCGTCCTTAAGAAGTTTTGCGATGAGCTTTTCGGAGTGGCCGTGGCCGTAGGCGAAAGCCGTGTCAAAATAGTTGATACCGGATTCCAAAGCCGTATGCAGGGCGCGCAAAGATTCCGCATCGTCGGTCCTGCCCCACATGGATTTTCCAATACCCCAGCCGCCGAAGCCGATTTCGGAAACGGAAAGGCCCGTCCGTCCGAAAGGACGCCGCAAGACTCCCGCCTTAGTCGTCGTCATCGGCGCACGGCCACGGCCATTCCCTCCGAGGTCGGGATCATGGCGCAGGAAGAGAACAGGTTTAAGTCGGCCAAAGTTTTCAGGAATTCCCTCATTGCGGGAATGCCGGCGGCATCTTCGCCCGCCTGCTTCGGCTCCAGGTGCAGTTTCCCGAAAAGATAGGCGTTGTCCCCGATGATGAGCCCGCCCGAACGCACGTTGCCCACGGCCCAGCGAAGATAGCGGTGATAGTTGGCCTTGTCGGCGTCGATGAAGCACACGTCGAACGGGCCCTCGGATTCCAGCTTGGGAAGGACGTCCAAGGCCGCTCCTTCGTGCACGATTACCCTGTCCGACAATCCCGCGCCGGCGATGTTCTGCCTTGCGACCGCCGCGTGCCGCACGTCGTATTCTACCGTATGCACGACACCTTCGGAACCCAAAGCCTTGGCCAAGTAACAGGCGGAATATCCGGCCAGCGTACCGATTTCAACGATCTTGCGGGCGCCGCAGGAGCGCGCCAGGGTCTCGAGAATTTTACCCTCCTGTGGGCCGATACTGATGGGCGGCAGGCCTTTTTCTGGAGTCTTACGTCGGATGTTCTCAAGAACCGGATCTTCCGCACCCATAAGATTGGCCGCGAAATCCAGCAAAGCCTTGGGCATCGCGGCGGACGCTCCACCGGAGGAATGCGCGGCCGGGGTTTTTAGCGGGGCGCGCGTTTTCGGCATGGTGAAAACTTAGCATCTCAACGCGGCAGCGTCAAGGGGCGGCCTCAGCGGGAACGAAGATAAGGCGCGAGCCGGACTTTCTGGCGGACGATTTCGTTTCCCATTTCTCCTGCGAGCATGAGGCCGTACATCCTGAAATCGGCCCGGAAAGACAACACGGGGTGCCGGAGCGTCGCGGGAGCGTTTTTCTCGATGAAAAAATGTCCGGTCCACGCGAGCCCGTAGGACAGGACGAGTCCCACGGGCAAGAATCGCCAATCGCGCAGGACCATGGCGGATCCCAGACACAAAAGACCAATCGTCGTTCCCGCGAAATGGAGGATGCTGTTGCCGCGCTTCATGTGCTGGGAAACATAGAACGGCCAGAATTCGTCCAAGGTTCGGAATGCGGCTCGTTCAGCCATGATCTCAGCGCGGTAAAATCGGAGAGGGAGGGATTCGAACCCTCGATACCCGTTTACACAGGTATAACGGTTTAGCAAACCGCCGCCTTCAGCCGCTCGGCCACCTCTCCAAAAGAAACTTATTTCAGCATCGTATCTTTTTGTCTATCTAAAGACAAGATTCGGAAACCACAAGTTCAATATGCTAGTGCAACACTTTGAGGAATTGAAGACCTGCTGTAGGATAGGCAGGTATGGGGAAAGGGT
>DAIDHS010000005.1 GCA_027451985.1 Elusimicrobiota bacterium | reverse complement strand
CCCCCTCGTGCGCTCTCGGCCCCCGCGCGAATCGACCCCGTCCTGCTCTCCGGCTCCGGCTTCGCCCCTTCGGAACCGACCGAGGAACACTACATCGAGTTCGGCCTCGATTACATCACTTCCCGGCACCCTTTTCTCAGAGCCGTCTACACCGACATCGCATATTCGGAAAAAACCGAAACGTCCTCAAACATGGTTTTCGGCTTTCCCCAACTCAAGGTCGACATGGCCCGGAGGCTCGTTACTTATAAAGGAAGGACGATCGCCCTCCTGCGCGAAGACGCCGGTACGCAGAGCTTTTACGCCGTGCCGACCAACGGCTACATCCTTCTCCACATGCAGGTGCCGCTGGGAAGTTCCTATCGCGAGGAAGTCTGGCTGGGCCGGAAGCCGGCCGGAGGCGTCGACTACTATTCGGGCACCCTGACCTTCGGCGGCAAAACCAGAAAAGTCTGTTTCGGCGTCTCGCGAAAAAAGATCGATCCATATAATGAAAGCTCCGCGAGCGTCCCGGCGGGAGTTCCAGACTACCGCCCTATCTATCCTTTCCAAGAGATGGGGTCCATCTTTGTCAGGCCGGAATTCATTGACGAATGCGCCAGCGCCGAAATCAACGGCTCCATCACATCGTGCAGCGGGCTCGTTTTGGACGGCGCGCCCACCCGGCTGGAAGGGACGCTCTCGGTTTGGTTCAATTACTATGACAGCCTGGCCGAGCGCGCCGTGGGGCGCTATAAAATCAGGAAAGCGTCCGGATGCGATCGGAATTTCCTGATCGACAACGTCGGCGACTAGAAGCCGGAAGGCGGGACCCGTTTTGAGGGCTAAATCGGAACAAAGGGGAAGGACATGGAGACCATCACGCTGAAAAAGCCCGTGCCCGCCGTTGCCGATGAGGACGCCGTCGCAGAAGTGGAGAGCCGCCTCCTCCACATGGGAACTCTCGCCGAGCGCATGATCGACGGCGCCATCCGCATCTTCACCGAGCGTCGCCAGGACGTGCTGGCGGACATCGTGGCCCAGGAGGCCGAGGTCAACGAGCTTCACCTCTCCATCGACGAACTCTGCCTTAAAATTCTCGCGCGCAGCCAGCCCCACGCCGAAGACGTGAGGCTGTTCATGGCCTGCGTGAAGGTCAACTCGGACGTCGAGCGCGTGGCGGACCATGCCGTCAACATCGCGGAAAGCGGCGCCATCATCGCCAAGCACCCCCACCCTCACATCAAGCTTTTGGACATCGTGCGCATGGCGGAGCTGGCGCAGACCATGCTCAAAGGCGCCCTGGAGGCTTTCGCCGAGCGCGACGGCGAGCTTGCCCGCTTCGTGGTCAGCCAGGACGACGAGGAGGACCGCATGAAGCGCGCCGCCTTCGAAGAACTCATGGGCCTCATGCGGACCAACTCGACCCTCATCCAGAACGCACTGGGCCTCATCCTCGTGTCCCGCAATTTAGAGCGCATCGCCGATCACGCGACCAACATCGCCAAGGAAGCGGCTTTCCTGGCTTCCTACTCCGGGACTAGAGTCGCGGCGCCCCTTTCCGGCGCCTAGTCCGCGTCCATGCCCACCGCCGGAGGCGTCCACTGGCTCGATCTGCGGGCCGGCCGAGCCCCGGCCGCAGCGTCGGCCAAGCCGCCATTGGTGAGCCGCCTTTTCAACCGGGACTTGAGTTGGCTCAACTTCAACGAGCGCGTGTTAAACGAGGCGGCCGACCCGTCCGTGCCGCCGCTTGAGCGCCTGCGCTTCGCCGCCATCGTCAGTTCCAACCTGGACGAATTTTTCATGGTGCGCGTGGCTGAGATCAGCCGCTTCGCGCGTCTTTACCCCTCCCGCAAGCTGCCCGACGGCATCACCATGTCGCGGCTACTGCCGCAAATCCGCGAGCGCGTCCTGCAGCAAAAGGCGCGGCAGGCCAAAGCCCTGGAGGACATCCTTCAGAATTTAGCCGAGCACCGCATCCACATCTACGCCGATTTCACGCGCTTTACCAAGTTCGACCGCCTCATCCAAGCGAGACTGCCCCCGATCAAGTACGTCCTGAGACGATCCAGCGAACCACCGCCGATTCTAAGCAGCGGGCGCATCCACATTTTCGTGCGCTTCTCGCGCGAATACGCGATTTTGACCATCCCCGCGCGCGAGGATAGAATCCTGCGGCTGTCAGCAGCCAAAGGCGAGCGCGTCTATGCCCTGGCCGATCGCTGGCTCTGCGCCCGGGCAGGCAGATTCTTTCCGGGTCGGGAAGTCATCGAAACGTTCCCGTTCAAGATCATCCGCGAGGCCGACATCCGCTACCGCCCGGACGACGAGGACTCCATCGAGGAACAAATCGCCATGGGAGTCGAGCGGCGCGACAAAGCCAAGGTCGTCCGCGTGGAGGTCGACGCGCCGTCGTATTCCGAAGGAACCCTCTTCCTGGCCTCCTCCCTGGGAACCCCATCCAACGGCCTCTACCGCTTCCCTTTGCCCCTGGACCTGCGAACCCTGGCCGGCGTGTACTCGGCCGACGGCGCCGCCCATCTACGATACCCGCATGTCGCGCCGCGTACGCCCGTCTTCCTGAAGCGCCGGCGCGGGCTTTTCGCCTCCATCCGCAAGCACGACACGCTGCTCCACCACCCCTACGACTCCTTCGATTCCGTGGTGGAATTCCTGGGGGAGGCGGCCCGCGACCCGCACGTCACCCGCATCTACCACGTCATGTACCGGACTAGCCGCCACTCGCCGGTCATGGAGGCCCTGACGGCGGCCGCGCGCCGCGGCAAGAAGGTGACGGCCTACGTTGAAATCAAGGCCCGCTTTGATGAGCTCAACAACCTGCGCTGGGCGCAGGAGCTACGCCGCGCCGGCGTGCGCGTGGTCCGCCCCATGGGCCGCTTCAAGGTCCACAGCAAGGTCACGCAAATTTTCAGAAGGGAAGGAAACGAGGAAATTTCCTATCTGCACCTGGGCACCGGCAACTACCATCCGGGAACAGCGCGGCAGTACACCGACCTGGGCCTACTGACGGCGGACAAGACCCTGGGCGAGGACATCGCCAAATACTTCCAGCTCCTGACCCGGCGCGCGCCGACCGCCGCATTCCAGGAAATCTTGGTCTCGCCCAACGGCCTGCAAAAGCGCGTCGTCGAGCTCATCGCCGAGGAGGCCCGCATCCAGAAATCCGGCGGCAGAGGACACATCATCGGCAAGATGAACTCGCTGGTCGATCCGAAAATCATCGAAGCCCTCTATCAGGCTTCCGCGGCTGGCGTCAAAATTGATCTTATTGTGCGCGGCATCTGCTGCCTGCGGCCAGGCATCAAGGGCTTGAGCGAGAACATCCAGGTGACCAGCATCGTCGACCGCTTCCTCGAGCACAGCCGGGTCTTTTATTTCCGGGCTGCGGGCTCAGAGAAAATGTATCTTTCCAGCGCCGACTGGATGCCGCGCAACTTCTACGCGCGCTACGAGATCGCCTTCCCCGTTAAGGACCCGGATCTCAAGCGCTGCGTGCGCGACATCATCCTCAACGTGAGCCTCGCGGACAACGTCAAGGCCTGGAACCTCAAGGCCGACGGCACCTACGATAAGGTTTTCCCGCCGCGCGGCGGGAAAACCGTGCGCTCGCAGAGCGTCTTCGAGTCCCTGGCCGCCATCGAGTATCGGGGCACTGTCCTGGAAAAGCGCTTCCGTCCGTCCTAACAGCTTGAAATCTCCCGGGCCCTAGTCCCAGGACAAAAAGCAGCTCGCGCAGCGGTGGTACTTATCGAGTCGCTCGATCTTGAGGGCGAATTCCTCGGACAAGGCCTTGTTGAAGCGGACCAACTCAGGCAGGAACTCCAGTTTCGCGCCCAAATCCTCGTTCTCGGTCTTGATCTCGTTCTCGTACTCCCAGAAGGTCGAGAGCGAGTGCGGCCCTTTCGCGTTGATGTGAAAGGCGAAGAGCCGATCCAGGGAAGGTTCCAGAAAGGCGGCGCCCAAATCGACCCGGAACTTGTCCTTTTGGTAGGAGCAGAGAATGGGTCCCCGACTGATGCGCCCGATGACGCCGGCTCCCAAGTGGCGCCGCATCGCGACGGACATCGCCGGATCCACGTCGCGAAGGATGCTTCGGATGGAGGCTTCTTTGAAATGGATGATGTCGTGGTGGCTTTCCTCCCGCACCAGGTGGTTGAGCCTGCCGGAGGAGAATTCTGAGCGGTAGAGAAGGCCCTGGCGATGGAAGCCGGGGCCCTTGTACTGCAGGTAGACTTTGGTTCCGTCTCCTTTATAGCGCAGGCGCAGGCTCACGCCCCGCCGCAACAAATCCAACCCGGGCGTGTCGAGGAACTGATCGTAGAACGTCACCCGCTTGACGTGCTTTATCTTCTTGCGTTCCAGAAGGTACTCGCGGACATCCTTCGCGTCCTCGGGCAAAACGCGCATCTTGGACTCTATCTCGATGTAGCGCGGATCGTCGATGCCTAGGCGGTGACAGATGGATTCGGTCAGTCGGTTCATCTCAGATGATTCCCATTGTATGATAAATCCGCGTGATGGCACCGGGCCGCACGCGCTCGTCACACGGTTGTCATACAGATTAGACCCCGCCTTCATTGCCCGCGGCCATCCCGCACAGCTATGATAAGCTCCTCAGTGAAAACAGACAGCCCCAATCAGCCCCGTCAAGGAGAGTTCCCATGCCTTTTCAATTAGTCCCGAAGGAAGAAAAGTTTTTTGATTTGTTCAACAACCTGGCCGGGCATAATCTAGATGCAGCCAAGATTTTCGCCGAGTTGGCACAGAATTGGAGTTCGGACTCCGGGGTTTTCGCCCGGCTGCAGGACATCGAGCACGAAGCGGACATCACGACGCACGAAATTTACGACCGCTTGAACCGCACCTTCGTGACACCCTTTGACCGCGAGGACATCCACGAACTGGGCAGCGAAATGGACGATATCGTCGATCTCATTCAATCCATCGCGTCCCGCATGCAACTCTACAGAGTCGACCACTCGACCGAGGACATGAAGCAGCTCGCGGACACCCTGCTCCACTCGGTGGAGAACGTCAAAAAGGCCATAGGCGAGCTTCACAACGCGGAGAAGTCCTCCCGCCGCGTGCTGGACTACTGCATCGAGATTAACCGCCTCGAGAACGCGGGCGATCGAGCCCTGGAAGCGGCTCTGGGCCGGCTTTTCCAAGGCAAGCCCGATCCTCTTGAGGTCATTAAGTGGAAAGAAATCTACGAGGGCATCGAGGCCGCCATCGACAAGTGCGAGAACGTGGCCAACGTGCTTGAGTCCATTCTTGTTAAGCAGGCCTAAGGCGGCCGGATGAACTCGTTCGGCGCCGTTTGCGGTATCGTCGCTCTGGCATTTTTCTTCGACTTCCTAAACGGCATGCACGACGCCGCCAACGAAATCGCGACCGTCGTTTCCACCAGGGTGCTCTCCCCCAAGCAGGCCGTCCTGTGGGCGGCCTGCTTCCACATGGCCGCCGCCATCGGTTTCGGCGTGCACGTGGCCAACACCATCGGCAAGGGCTTAGTTGATCCCTCCATCCTTGACAACACGGTCATTCTGGGCGCCTTGGTTGGCGGCGCCTTTTGGAACTGGCTAACCATCCGCATGGGCATCCCGGTCAGCTCCACCCACTCTCTTATCGGCGGATTGATCGGCGCGGCCGTGGCCAAGGCGGGCTTTGGCTGCCTGCTCTTCCACGGACTCTCCATCACCGTCGCATTCATGATCATCTCCCCCATCGTTGGGCTGATCCTGGGCTTCGGGCTCATGATTGCGGTCTATTGGGCGTTCCGCAGACGCACGGGCCGGCAGGTCGATTCCCTCTTCCGCGTAGGCCAACTGCTTTCCTCCGGCTTCTTAAGCTTGGCTCACGGCTTAAACGACGCCCAGAAAACCATGGGGCTCATCGCGGTGCTTTTGTTCACCAATCACCTTATCGGTCCCACGTTCCACATCCCATATTGGGTCATCATCAGCTGCTACGCGGTTATCTCTCTTGGCACGCTCGCCGGCGGCTGGCGGGTCGTTCACACCGTCGGACAAAAAATTACGAAACTCAAGCCCGTGAGCGGATTCTGCGTTGAATTCGGATCCGGCGCCTGTATTTTTCTGTGCTCCCTCGTGGGCATTCCGGTCTCGACCACCCACGTGGTGAGCGGATCCTTGCTGGGCGTAGGCTCGACCCAACGCCTCTCGGCCGTGCGCTGGGGCGTGGCCGAGCGCATCGTCTGGGCCTGGATTTTGACCATTCCCTGCGCCGCGGTCGTCTCCGCCACGACCTATTTTGCCCTCCATTGGCTGCTTCTGATATAATATATGGCATGGATACAGACAGTCATGCTCTTTCCCACCACCCAAAACTGAAGTCCTGGATCGACGAATGCGCCAAACTCTGCAAGCCCGACCGCATCGTCTGGATTGACGGCTCCGAAGAGGAGAAAAACCGCCTCGAAGCAGAGGCTGTAAAGACCGGCGAGTTCGTCAAGCTCGACGACAAAAAATTTCCAGGCTGCTTCTATCACCGCAGCTCATCCAACGACGTCGCCCGCACCGAGCACCTGACCTTCATCTGCAGCCGCCGCAAGGAGGACGCCGGCCCCACCAACAACTGGATGCCGCCCGAGGAGGGTTATCGCCGCGCCGGAGCGACCTTAGCCGGATCCATGAAGGGCCGCACCATGTACGTCATCCCTTTTTCCATGGGCGTGGTGGGATCGCCCTTTTCTAAAATCGGCGTTCAATTGACCGACAGCCTCTATGTAGTCCTCAATATGCGCATCATGACGCGCGTGGGCAAACCGGTCTTGGACGCCCTGGGGAACGATGGCGAATTCACCAAATGCCTGCACGGCAAGGCCGATTTGGACATCTCCAAGCGCCTCATCCTGCATTTCCCAGACGACAACGCCATCTGGAGCGTGGGCTCCGGCTACGGCGGCAACGCGCTCTTGGGCAAGAAGTGCCTGGCTCTGCGCATCGCCTCCAACCTCGCCCGGAAGGAAGGCTGGCTGGCCGAACATATGCTGATTCTGGGTATCGAAGACAAGACCGGGCACACCGAGTACATCACGGCCGCATTCCCCAGCGCCTGCGGCAAGACCAATCTTGCCATGCTGGTCGCGCCAGAAGCTCTAAAGGCCAAAGGCTACAAGGTCTGGACCGTGGGCGACGACATCGCCTGGCTCAAGCCCGGCCCGGACGGCCGCCTCTGGGCCATGAACCCCGAGTTCGGTTTCTTCGGCGTAGCGCCGGGTACAAATTCCAGAACCAACCCGCACGCTATGGATACGGTCCGGAAGAACACCATTTTCACCAACACGCTCCTGGGCAAGGATGGCTCGGTCTGGTGGGAAGACGGCGACGGCGAACCCCCAGCCGAGGGCTGGGACTGGATGGGCCGGCCCTGGACGCCGGGCCAAAAGGACGCCGAGGGCAAACCAATCGTGGGCGCGCACCCCAACAGCCGCTTTACGGCACCCGCGAGCCAATGCCCGTCCATATCGAGCCACTGGCAGGACCCGCAGGGCGTTCCTATCTCCGCCGTCATTTTCGGCGGACGCCGCCAGCACCTGGCGCCGCTGGTCTACCAGTCCTTCGATTGGGCACACGGCGTTTTCGTGGGTGCCAGCATGGCCTCCGAGAGGACGGCCGCCCAGGTCGGCAAGCTCGGCGAAGTGCGCCGGGACCCCATGGCCATGCTGCCATTCTGCGGCTACAACATGGCCGACTACTTCGGCCATTGGCTCGAGATGGGCCGCGCGGTTCCCAACCCGCCCAAGATTTTCCACGTCAACTGGTTCCGCAAGGACGAGAACGGCAAGTTTCTTTGGCCAGGCTACGGCGAGAATCTCCGGGTACTCGAGTGGATCCTCGGCCGTTGCAAAGGCCAAGGGAAAGCCCAGAAGACCCCCATCGGCCACGTGCCGGCTGCGGACGCCCTGGACTTGACTGGCTTGAAGATTTCTCCCAAAGCCATGGAAAAGTTGCTGGACGTGCGCCCCGAGGACTGGGACCAGGAGCTTGACGGCGTCGAGGGTTTCTTCCGCCGCTTCGATGAGCGCATGCCCCAGGAAATGTGGAGCCAGTTCCAGAACCTCAAGAGCCGTTTAAAGCCGCCAGTCCACGCTTAAGCACACGGCTTTTCGAACGCCGCTCTATGCCGCTTCCGGAACTCCTTTAAGTTCCGGAGTTAGTCCCTCTTCACGTTCGCTCAAATATGCCCTAAGCCGCGCGAAAACTCCCGCGGCGGCGACGGAGCAAGCGCCGATTATCAACCAATAAGGGCAGGGAAACGCTCCGCCCCAGCGCGTCAAACCGAAGCCGCCGATCCAGGGGCCGACCGCCCAGCCGATCTGGCGAAAAAAGCGTAGGGCGCCCAGATAGGTGCCGCGGGTTTCTTCCGCAGCCAGGTTGGCGGCTACTGCGTTCAAGGCAGGGCTGACCAAAATCTCGCCGCAAGTAACGACCGCAACGGCCGCAGCGACCATTTCCGGGTGGACAATCGCGGCCAAGGACGCATAGCCTAGAGCGTAGAGAAGGCAGCCCCCGCACAAAAAAAAGCTCAGCTTCACCCCTCGTCCGAAATGCGAAACCGGAATTTGAAACAGGACCACGATGGCGCCGTTGAGCGAAAAGAGCAGTCCCACCTGTCCTGCGCTCATGCGCAGGAAATCGACAGCATACAAGGACAGGGGCGTAACCAGCTGCGACATGACAGTCCCAATCAGGATTGTTCCCGCGCCCAACATCCAAAGCCGCGAATCTCCCGCGGCCCTGGCAAGGCTTTCTTCCCCGGATTTATCCGCCGCGCTTTTGACCGGATGAGACTCCGGAAGCAGCGCCGCGAGAAAAAGAAGGCACGCCGCGTAAACGGCCGCGGCCCAGAAAAAAAGTTCAGCGTAGCCGGCGCCGTTCATTAAAAATCCCCCCAGCACCGGGCCCAAGGCCCACCCCAAATTGCCGCCCGTGCGGATCCAGCTAAAAGCCTGCAGGCGCTCGTCCTCTGAGAACCAATCCGATACCCAGGCATCAGAGGAGGCGTCGAAAAAGCCGCCCGCAAAACTGCCGGCAAAATGCAGAGCCACAAGCGCGGCGAAGCCTGCCTCGGCGCGCACGGCAAAGGCCAGCCCCAGGATGAATAATGCCCGGGCCCCAACCCCTCCAAGCATCACCGGCCGGCGGCCCATTTGATCCGCGGCGCGGCCTCCTAAGATTTGTGCCAGGGCGGAAACGAGTAGGCTGGCCGCCATGGCGGCGCCGATCATCTCAAGAGAAAAGCTGCGCTGCCGGCTCAAATAAACCGCGAAATAAGGAAACGCGAGAGAATAGCCGGCAGACATGAGCACGCGGCAAAACAGAATGAGCCAGGAGCGGCTCAGGATGGAACGCATCGCTTCAGCGCTCTAAATGGCTTGCAGGACGTCGTTAAGGCGCGCTTCCAACGCCGCGGCCTTATCGCGGTCATTCAGCCCGGAGATATTAATGCGCACGTTCTCCGCCGCGCACAAGACCGCGGCCTTCAAAAGATGCAGAGCGCAGTTTAAATCCGAGGCTACAGCGGAAGAAACCGCCGGCGCCAGTGCCTTGGCCGCGGCATGGGCCCTCTGCGCGGCGGCGGCCGTGCGCAAAGGAACCTCTGCGGCGGCCGCTAGCGCTTCCTGAATCCTCGCCGCGCGTGACGGATCGTCTTTAGTAAGAGCCATGGCGCTGCCGAAACCCGCGAAGGATTCGGCGTCCTCGCCGGTGAGCGCCTGCAATTCGTCGCGGGCCATCCCCATGCCTTCGAGTCCTCGCTCCAGCAAAGGGCGCTTGGCTGGATCAAGCTTTTTGGACTTGAGGCTGATGCCCATGGCCATCATGCCCAAGGCGCAGCCCATGGCGCCCGCCGCAGCCGCAGCCGAGCCTCCGCCTGGCACGGGCGCGGTGCTGGCCAGCGCCTGCGAAAGCGTCTCGGACGCCCGCAGCCACTCCGGCCTGGAGCCGTTTTCAGATCCTCCTTGTGCTCCTATCCCCAGGGCCTCGAGCCGGTTTTCCAGAATCTGGACCGCGGGATTGAAGTTTTCCAGCGTCAAAGTCTCGACGGCAAAATCGAGCAGCGCCTCGCGCGGCAGCAGGCCGACGATTTCGGTCGTGACGATTTTAGCGCCGTGCCCGCCAGAGAGCATCATGGCCTCGGCGAGGACGCGGCGCATGGACGTGGTCTTATAATCGGTCAGCACGGTCGAAATCTGGACCTGGCCGCGCTTTTCAAGCAGGATTTCCTTGGCGCGCACGCAGGGAAGGCCTCCGCCCGAGGCGCGCAGGCGCTTGGCGATATCCTTGCCCGCGGCCATGTCCGCGGTATCGAGGTTCAAGTTGAAATTGACGATTTGCCGGCGCGCGCCCACGGCCACGGCTCCGGCGGTCGGATGGATGCGATTGGGCCCGAAATCGGGCGCGCGGGACGGATCTTTGCCGATCAAATCCCGCAGTCCTTCGAACTGTCCTTTGCGCACGCTGGCCAAATCCTTCCTCTCGGGCACGCGCGCGGCCAAGTCGTAGAGGTAGGCAGGAATCCGCAGTTCCTCCCCGATGCGCCGGGCCAAGGCTTCCGCAAGCTTGACGCAGTCCTCAACGGAAACGCCGCGCACGGGGATGAAGGGGATGACGTCGACAGCGCCCATGCGCGGATGCTCGCCTTTGTGGACGTTCAAGTCGATAAGATCGCAGGATTTCCTGGCCACCGCGAAGCAGGCCTCCGCCGCGGCCTGGGGCGGCGCGACGAAGGACAGCACGCAGCGGTTGTGATCCGCGTCGGTCTCGACGTCCAAGATCGTCACGCCTGGCACGGACTTGGCGGCGGCCACGACGGCCTCCACCTTGGCCTTGTCCCGTCCTTCCGAGAAATTGGGCACGCACTCGACTAAAGCGGTCATCTCAACCTCCTTAAATTGCCGTCACGGCTTTAAAACCAGCGTCCGCAGTTCCGTCATTTCCTCCATGGCATAGCGCACGCCTTCCCGGCCCGTCCCGGAGTCGCGGATGCCGCCGTAGGGCATGGCGTCCGAGCGGAAAGCCGGGATGTCGTTGACAACCAAGCCTCCCACCGGCACGCGCTGCCAGGCCTCGAAGGCGAAGGACAAGTCATTGGTGAAAATACCGGCCTGCAGGCCGTAGCGGCCTTCGCAGAGCTTGTCGAGCGCGTGGATTTTGGTCTCCACTTTTTCCAGCACCGCCACGGGCCCGAAAGCCTCCTCGCAGGACAAGCGACAGGACGCCGGCGCGTTCTCCACGATGGTCGGCTCGATGACGTCGCCCCGACGCTTGCCTCCGCACAGGATTTTCCCGCCTCCCGCGGCGGCTTCCCTGATCCAATCCTCCACCCTTTTGGCCGCGTCCTCGGAAATAAGCGGGCCGATGTCGGTCTTCTCATCGGTCGGATCTCCGAGCTTGAGTTCGGCCGCGTTTTGAAGCAGCAGATCCTTGAATTTATCGTAAATCGACTCCTCGACGTAGATTCTCTGGACCGAGATACACACCTGTCCGGAATAATAAAACGCGCCCCACGCGCAGCGCGCGGCCGCCCAAGCGACGTCGGCGCCCGCATCCACGTAGACCGCGGCGTTGCCCCCGAGTTCCAGAAGCACGCGCTTCTTCCCGGCGCAGGATTTCAGATGCCAGCCCACCTTTGCGCTTCCGGTGAAGGACAGCACGGAAAAGCGCTCGTCCCTGGCGAGAACCTCGGCGTCCTCATTGTCCAGGACGGCCAAGCCCGCGGCGTCTTTCGGCCACCCGGCTCCGATGATGATGTCGACAAGCTTGGCAGCCGTCTTGGGCGCGTGCGGAGCGGGCTTCAAGACAAACGGCACGCCCACGGCCACGGCCGGCGCCACTTTATGCGCGACCAAGTTGAGAGGAAAGTTAAACGGCGTGATAAACAGCGCGGGGCCCGATGGCGCACGCCGGGTCAGCGCTTGCCGGCCGCGGCTAGCCTCGTCTAAATCCAAAGGCAGAAGCTCTCCGCCGAAACGCCTGGCCTCCTCGCTGGCCCACTTGAAGGTGAACACCGCGCGGGCGACCTCCCGGCGGGATTCCTTAATGGGTTTCCTGACTTCCCCGGTAATAAGCCGGGCGAAAGCCTCTGATTCGGACTCGATGGCCGCGGCAATCTTGGCTAAAATCTGGGCACGTGAATAGGACGGCATGGCGGAAGTTTGCGCGAACGCGTCCGCTGCAGACTGGGCCAGAATCTCCGTTTGCCCAGTTTTATCCTGCGTCATTTTATATCGAGCCACTTGAGCCATCGTGTCGTCCCCCTGAAATCTCGGGCCAGAAAATCCGGCTTGGCCCGGACCAAATCCCTCCACGCGGCGAACCCCGTGCCGACCGCGACGGTCTTAAATCCCGCCTTTCTGCCGGCGGCGACGTCGAGCGGCGTGTCGCCGATGACGTAGACCTCCCCGCGCCGGGCTTTTTTCCCGGCCGCTTTCTCGGCCCGGGCCACGGCCTTCTTGAGGATAACCGGGCGATGGTAGGAATCCGATCCGTAGCCGCCGAAAAGAAAATAACGGCGCAGCCCGGAGGGCGCCAGCTTGATGTGCGCGCCCTTCTCCATGTTGCCCGTGCCCAAACCCAGCATGACGTCTTTTTCACGCGAAAGCCTTTTAAGCAAGTCCTTGATGCCGGGCGCCAACAGATAGGTTCCGCGGGTCACGGCGCGGCGCACGTAATAAGGGAGTATCCGCAGATATTCGGCGTGCAGGCGCTCAACCTCGGCCCGCGTGGGCCTGCGGCCCGTCGCCAGCCGGCAGACCCGCGAAAAGTTGTACAAATCCGTGCGCCCCGCCAAGCTCAACTCGTCGCACACGCGTTTTTTGCCGTAGAGGCGATGCGCGGCGCAGTTGAGCGCCACGCGCCCGGCGCCGCCCGCGCGCACCAGCGTGCCGTCAAGATCGAAGAGCAGTATTTTCATGCGCAGGCCCGGCCTCGGCCGGAATTTTCCCGGAAACGAACGTTCCGGCCTTCATCGTCCATGCGACGCTCAAACCGCCGAAGTAATAGGGAATCTCGCGGTAATCCTCTGCGTCCCAGCACACCGCATCGGCCGTTTTGCCCGGCTCAAGCGAGCCGCGTGTTTTCTGCAGGCCCAAGGCGCACGCCCCGTTAATAGTGGCCGCGACCCAGGTCTCGGCAGGAGTCATCTTCATCTGCGTGCAGGCAATAGACATAATCTGGCGCATGTCCCAGCATGGGCAGGTGCCGGGGTTGAAGTCCGTCGCCAGGGCCACGGCCGCGCCGCGGTCGATGAGCTTTCGGGCGGGCGGGTAGGCCGCGCCCAGAAAATAGTTCGATCCCGGGACCAGGGCCGCGACCGTCGGGCCGGATAAAAGCGCCTCAATGTCCGCGTCCGAAGCGTGATCCAGATGATCGGCGGAAGAGGCTCCAAGGCGCGCGGCCAGAGCCGAAGCTCCGGTGCGCGCAAGCTGCTCCGCGTGAATTTTAAGCCCGAAACCCGCCCGAGCCGCAGATGCCAATACCCGCTGGGCTTGCTCCAGGGTAAAATAACCCTCGTCGCAGAACACGTCAGCGAAACGCGCGAGATTCTCCCGGGCGACGGCCGGAATCATCTCTTCCACAATGCGGTCCACATACTCGCCCTTCCGCCCAGCCATCTCGGCCGGCAGAGCGTGCGCGCCCAGGAAGGTGGGAACGAGATCGAGCGGCGTGCGTCCGGCCGCCTCTTTGAGAGCGCGCAGCATCTTGAGCTCCGAGGAAAGCTCAAGCCCGTAGCCGGACTTGACCTCGAGAGTCGTAGTTCCGCAAGCCAGGATTTTTTCAGTGCGCACCGCGAGCAGTTCGACCAACTTCGCCTCAGGGCAACCCCGCACGCCGTCGACCGAGGATAAAATCCCCCCGCCTGAAGCCGCAATCTCCTCATAGCTCCGGCCCGAGGAGCGGGCCTCGAAATCCGCCAGGCGGGGACCCGCGAAGAGCGCGTGAGAATGGCTGTCCACGAAGCCCGGAGACACCACGCGCCCGCCGACATCCACGCTCCGAGCTTGGGAGGCTCCTTCCGCGCGCAAGACCGATTCCTCACGGCCCGCGGCTAGAATGACCCCGTCTCCGATGAGAAGCGCTCCGCCGCGGATGAGCGCCAAGGATCCCATCCATTTGCCGCGCCGCGGCTCGTCTGGCCCGGCCATGGTCAAAAGCTGGCCGATGCCGCAGATTAGGGTTTTCACGATGGTATTCTACAAAACGCGGAGCCTCGGCTTTTCCGCACCCGGTGGTCCTGAACGAGCGTTTCAAAATGGGCCTAATGACTTCCGAGCCCTGGGACTTTTAGCCCACGCGCGGCCCGCAGGCATTAAGTATCGTCTAAGCATGAAACGCCGCTATCGATTCGCCGCTTTTCTTGCCGCAGCCGTGCTGTTTTTGCAGGGCCCCGCCGCCCGCGCCGCCATTGAGGAGGCGCCTGAACCCTCTCTTGAGGCACCCCTCCAAATTGCGGCCGTCCCCAATCTCTCCTCAATGGACCTGCAGTTGGACGGCGAGGCCATTATCCCTGGGAATATGGGAGACAGCGCCGCGCTTGCCGACCCTCTCCAAAACGCGGGCATAAATGCTCCGGGGCGCGCGCTTCACACAATCACCAAGGCCAGTTTGGCCCATGCCCTGACCATCGAAGCGCCGGAGAATCCTGCCGTCGGCAAAGGCGCGAAGAACATCCGGCCCGCGCACGGCCGACCCGCGGCAAAGCGACCCTCCCGAGCGCCCGGTCTAGTCGGCGCAAAAGCCGCCCGCCCGGGAAATACCCAGGACAATCCCCTGCAACAGCTTTCCCAAGAGGCGAAGCAAGACGCGGCAGCCGCCGGCAGTGGGGAAACCTCCGCAGAAAGCGCGGACGCGCAGGCCGGCGCCTCTTTCGACGG
This sequence comes from Elusimicrobiota bacterium, assembly GCA_027451985.1. Lineage (GTDB taxonomy): Bacteria > Elusimicrobiota > Elusimicrobia > UBA1565 > UBA9628 > JAGWJU01. Next base: position 81,561 of record DAIDHS010000005.1, on the reverse strand, counting down.
CATTCCCAGCGGCACCTTCGATCCGCGCGTCAAGTGGTCCCTCCTGACCACTTGGTCCAAGGAAGCCATCGGCCCCAGCCTCTTCAAGGACATCGAGCATCCCGATACTCGGCAGGTCGACGCGGCCGTCTTTGACTTCACGAATTTCCGAGTCGGCGATAAGCGCATCGCCGACGTTCTCCAGCAGCTTAAAGCCCGCTCCGGATCGCGGTTGCGCGTGGTCGCGGGCTACGATCAGGCGATGCACAACGAAAACTCCCTTTGGCCGCAGATCAAGGGCATGGCCGACGATGCGCATCTGCTGAGCGGGCTACGCTCGGAGCCGGGCTCCGTTCCCGCGCCGGACCGGCAAGGGCTCATGCACGTCAAGCTCTGGATCGTCCGCCGTGCCGACGGCACACGCATCGTATACGCGGGTTCCGCCAATGCATCCAACGCCGCCCTGGGCGGCCTGCCCCACAATCACGAAATCATGCTCCGCCTAGAGATCCCGGCGGCCGTGGCCCAATCCCAAGTGGCAGATTCCTTTACCGAAGCATTCGAACAGCTTCTCTCCCGCGCCAAGCGGTTCGAAGCGTCCCTTGGGCAGGACGGCGGCCACCGCCGCTAAGCGGCCTTCGGCCAAAAATCCTATAATGGCTTCACTCAAACCGGAGGTGAGCTATGTCTAAAATCCCGGAAATTTCCGTTGAAGAATTGAAAATTAAAATTGAGCGGAAAGATTCCTTCATCCTGCTTGACGTCCGCGAGATGGAGGAGCATCAGGAAGCCCGTATTCCGGGCTCTCTTCTAATTCCCCTGGGAGAGCTGCCCCAGCGCGTTGAAGAAATAGACGCGACCGTCGAGGTAGTCGTCCACTGCCGCAGCGGCGGACGCTCGGCGCGGGCGACGGAATTTCTCTGTTCCAGAGGCTACAGGGCGGTCAATGTCGCGGGCGGCATCCTGGCCTGGGCCCAGCGGGTCGATCCGACCTTGACTTTGGGACCCGACAACTCCCGTCGGCGATCTCCTTAAGCCCTTGCCGGAACTGCCCGAAGTCGAGACGGTGCGCCGCTCGCTCGAGCCGCATTTGCGGGGGCATGTGATTTCCGCCTGCGAAATCCGCCCGCCTGGATTTAACCACAAGGCGCCCCCAGAACTTCTGCGCGCGGCGCTGGGCAAAAAAATCCTCGCAGTGCGGCGGCGCGGCAAATATCTCATTCTCGATCTCTCTGATGAGAAAAACTTAATCATGCACCTAGGCATGTCCGGACGGCTGAGCCTCGGCGAGGACGGGGCTCACGCGCGCTTTATCCTGCGCGCCGGCCCCGCCAGCGTCGTCTTTCAGGATCCACGGCGTTTCGGCCGCGTGGGCTGCGCCCTGCCGCCCCTGGGACCCGAGCCCTTGAGCGGAGAGTTCACCGTTGAGCATCTGCGGCGGACGCTTAGCCGGAGCCGCGCCAGCGTCAAGTCGATCCTCATGGACCAAAGCGTGGTGGCCGGAATTGGAAACATCTACGCGACGGAGGCGCTTTATCTCGCAAAAATCAGACCGAATCGACCCGGTCGCAGAGTCTCACGCGAGGAATGCGCCCGGCTCCACGCCGCCATTCGGCGCACTCTGACCCTGGCCGTCAAGTCCGGAGGCAGCACCCTCGAAGATGAGAGCTTCCTAGACCCGCGGGGACGGCCCGGCGGATTCCAGAAATTCGTCAATGTCTACGGCCGTAAAATCGGGCGCGCCTGCGGCCACGATTTAAGGGCGACCCCCAAGCCGCTGGCCGGGCGTACCAGCCTCTACTGCCCCTTGTGCCAAAAATAAAAACGCTCGTCCTGGGCGCCGCAGTTTTCACAGCCGCGTTTTTCGCCTACTCCAACACCCTCAAAAATGGCTTCTGCTGGGATGACCATATCCTTATCGAGAGCAATGCGTTCCTAGCCGAGCCCCACGCTTTAAAAACGTTGGTGGAGCAAATCGATTTGGCGCCCGTAGTTCCCATCCTCAGCGCGGCCCGGCCGATTTTCTTGGCTTCGCTCGTCATTGACCATCGAATTTGGGGCGACGGGCCATTCGGCTACCACCTCACCAGCGTCATCCTTCACGGCCTCAACGCCGTCTTGGTTTGGCGCGCGGGACTGCTTTTCCTGAATCCAGACGCAGCTCTCATTTCCGGCCTGGTTTTCGCCGTCCATCCCATCAACACGGAAGCGGTGAACATGCCCAGCTTCCGCCCCGACCTTCTGGCCGTCCTGTTCATGCTGCTGGCGCTCATGGCTTACCGCAGAATGGAAAGCGCGCCGGAACCGGGCAGCGCCGGCGCGGCCATGGCCGCGGCCGGCATGGCCTACGCTTTGGGCGCGTTTTCCAAGGAGACCGCGTTGGTGCTGCCGGCCGCAGCCCTCTGGTTCGACTTCTGCTTCCTGGAAAGGCCTTGGCGCGCCAAATTCTGGCGCCGGCTCGCGGCCATGATCCTTTTCGGCTACTTGGCCCTCTATTACTGGCATTTCAGATCCGGCCGCTCGGGTTATCAAAGCATCTCCTCTCAGGCGACTCCCGCAGTCATGGCGATCAGGGATGACGCCGCGCTTGCGCAGTCTCCGAGCCCTCGGGAAGTTGTCCTTAATCCCTCCACTCCGCAGTGGGACGCCCTTTACCACTGGCCGGAGCTAAATTTTAGGACCATGTGCGTAGTTTTCGCCGATTACGCGCGGCTGATGATTATTCCTTATCCTCTTCGCGCGGATCGGGCCCCGCCGCTTATTTCTTCATGGGCGGACTGGCGCTTTTTGGCGGCTCTGGCGCTCTTCCTCCTTCTTCTCGCGGCCGGAGCGCGCGCCTACGCGCTGGGAGCGCGGCCGCTGCCCTGGGGCCTGGGCTGGTGGCTCATCGTCTTGCTGCCCGCATCGAACATCGTCAGGCTCTACAACCCCATGGCGGAGCGCTATCTTTATCCCGCCGCCGTTGGTTTCGCATGGATTGCGGGCTGGGCCGCTTCCCTTGCCATCGCCCGCGCCGGCCGCTCGGGGCCGAAGCTCAAGCTCTTCGTTTTGCTCGCCGCGGGCTCCGTCCTGGCTCTGCTCTCCTCGATGACGCGCGCCCGCAACAACGAATGGAAAAATGACGCCGTTCTTTTCGGCCGAGAGGCCGCTCTGGGATCAAAGAACGCCCGCATCTACTACAACCTGGGATTCATGGCGCAAGCGCAAGGAAACCTGGGCAAAGCGGAACAAGACTACAAAACCGCGATCGCCTTGAATCCACGCTACATAGAAGCCATGAACAACCTGGCCGGCCTGCAGGAAATAAAAGGGGAGTCCCGTCGCGCCCTTAAACTCTACTCCGAGGCGGCCCGCCTCAATCCCGGCAATTCCATCCCCTACGACAGTCTGGGAGCGGCACTGGCGAAGAAAGGACAGGTCGCCGCCGCGCTGGCGATTTACCACAAGGCGCTGCAGGAAAATCCCACCGACACCGCGGCTCAAATCAGCATGGCCAAGCTCCTTGAAAAAACCGGGCGCCCGGATCTGGCCGCCTACCAGTTGCAGGAAGCGGTACGAAAAAAACCGCGCGACTTCGCGGCCAGCTTTGCCCTCACGGCGCTTCTCGACAAGCAAGGAGAAGCCCTGGAGGCGGCTAAGGTTTGGCTCTCGTTCCTAGCGGCGTCTCCCCAGGACGCCCGCGCCATGATGAACCTCGGCGTGGAGTACGATCACGCCGCGGATTGCCCGAAGGCCCTTTTCTGGCTCCGTCGCTCCGTCTCCCGCAATCCTAGCGATGCCGCAGCCCGCTACAACCTAGGCATGGCGCAGATGCGCTGCGGCCATCCCCGCGAGGCCGAAAAATCCCTGGAGAAGGCCTTAAGTCTTGATCAAAGCTACTCTGATGCGGCATACAATTTGGCCGTCATTGAGCAGCAAGCTGGGCGCGCCGGCAAGGCCATCGCGCTTTACCGGCAGACCCTGTCCAACGATCCGCGCAAAATCGCCGCGCTCAACAATCTCGGCGGGCTTTATCTGCAGCGCGGCGACTTGCCCCAAGCCCAGGACTATCTCTCGCGCGGGCTCGCCCTCTTCCCTCTAAACCCCAGCCTTCTCAACAACATGGGCAATGTTTACCTGCAGGAAGGAAACTTGAATGAAGCCATCGGAAGCTATCAAAAAGCCATCGCCAACTCCCCCGCGCCGCGCCTCAACCAAAATCTTGCGCCGACATGGACCAATTTGGGCATCTGCTATTACCGGCAAGGTCGCTTGGCCGAGGCTGAAAAAGCGTGGCGGGAAGCCATCGCCGACTTCCCGGGCTACCGCGCCGCTTATGAGTGGCTTTCCCGCGCTTATCGGCAGTCCGGCCGCAGCGCGGAAGCCGCCGCGTTAATGCGCCGACTGAATTCGCAAGCTCCCGCCCCCCGCGCAAGGCCATGACGCCGGCCCCTGAAAATCGGCCCGGACAGGCGCCGCTTTTTTCCGCAATCGTCCTCACGCACAAGCGGCCGGAACTCCTGCGCTCCTGCCTCTCGAGCCTGTCGACCGCGGATCGGAGTCTCGTCAGGGAGGTGCTCCTAATCGTCAACGGCAACGATCCGGAAGACGCCGCGGCGGCGCGCTCATTTTCCTCCCGCATTCCCGGCATGAAAATCCTCCCCCTCGAGCGGCAGTCGCGCGGCGCGGCGCGCAATGCCGCCGCGGCAATGGCGCAAGGGGAGTGGCTCTACTTTCTCGATGACGATGTCGAAGTGCCGCCGGAACTTTTCTCGGACGCGGGTTCCCTCCTCGCGGCGCACGATGAAGCCTGGATCTTGGGCGGCCCCAATCTGACGCCGCCCGACAGCGGCCTCTTCGAGCGCGCCTCCGGGCTCGTGCTGGAATCCCGAATCGGCGCCGGACCGATGCGCAGGCGCTACGCCCCCGGCCCCGGCCCCCGCTGGGCCGACGAGAAATCGTTCGCCCTGTGCAACCTGTGCATCCGGGCGGCAGCCTTCCGCGAGTTGGGGCTGAACTTCGATCCGGCGCTCGCCTCCGCCGAAGAAAATCTTTTCGTCGCACAACTCCGATCCCTGGGCCGCCCCGCGCTTTATGCCCCGGCCCTAGCCGTCTACCACCGCCGCCGCGCTTCGCTGGGGACGTTCCTCTCCCAAGTCTATGAGTCCGGAGTCGGACGGCGGCAGATTATGCGCAAGCTCTCAAAAACAGCCCAGGCCGTGTTCTTCTTCCCCGCCATTCTGGTGCTTTACGCGTTTTCCCTCGCCATCCTCCGCCCTATTGCCCCTTACTGGGCGCTTCCGGCCCTCTATGTCCTGGCCGTCGCGGGCGAAGCCGTACAAAGCGCTCTGCGCAAAAAGAGCGCGGCGGCCGGCCTGCTCTTCGCTCTGCTCGTACCCCTGTCTCACGTCGCCTACGGCGCCGGATTCCTGACCGGAAAGCCCCTGCCGCGATCTTTAATATAAAATGGTCACGGCATGAGCGAACGCAGGCCTCGAATTTTGCTGCTGACACCATGGGCCCCCATCCCCACGGACGCCGGGTCCCGCCGCGTTTGGACCGCCTGCCGCCTGCTCAAGGATCGCTACGACTTTCATCTTCTGACCTTCCTGCGTCCGGGCGGGGACGACCCAAAGCAAAGCGCCGCCGTTATGCTCGGCCAGGAAAAGCTTTATTTTCCCGACCTGTTTCAAAGCATCCGAAACGTCGCCTTGCCCTCGAACTACTTCCCGCGAACCGAGGAGGGACTGGAGCTTCCCCGTGAAATCGCCGGATTCTATTCGCCGGACATGAGCTTCGCCGTGAAAAAAGCAATCCGGGAGTTAAAGCCAGATCTCGTCCACATCGAATTCGATCTCATGGCGCCTTACGTACGCGCGGTGAAATCGGAGGTTCCGGCCCTGCCGTGCATCCTCACGCACCACGATCTCTCCGCCCTATCCCTGTTTTCCTCCTATTTCCGGGAAATGTCGGGCTGGAACAAATGGCGCCGGCTGGGCGATTGGCGCAAGCGGCTGACGGCGACCCGGGATCTCTGCCGGCGCTTTGACGCCGTCATCACGGTCAGCGAAGCCGATAGGCGCCGGATGGGCCGCTGGGTTTCCGCCAAGCGCGTTTATAGCGTCCCGACCGGCGTGGATCTCGAACATTTCTCGGGAGGCCCGCTGCGCGCCGAACGCGAACCGGACAGCCTCGCCTATGTCGGCCATTACCCCCACTATCCGAACGAGGAAGCGGTTTTGCGGTTTGCGGCGCAGGCCTGGCCTCGGATCAAGGCCGCTCGGCCCAAGGCCAAGTTTTACGTCGTCGGATCGGGGCCGACGAATAGAATTTTAGGACTCTCGGAGCAGGACCCTTCCATCATCGTCACCGGCACCGTTGCCGACGTCAAGCCCTACGAAGCCCGGGCAATGGTCATTGTGGCGCCGCTCAGGCTCGGCTACGGCATCAAGGGAAAAATCCTGGAAGCCATGGCCATGGGCACGCCCGTGGTTTCGTCAGCCTGCGCCAACGAGGCCGTGGGCGCCGCGGGCGGGCGGCACATCCTTATCGCCGACTCTCCCGGGAAATTCGCCCGAGACACCGTCAAGCTCCTTACGGACGAGGACCTCTGGCGGCGCATCTCGGCGGAGGGAAGGAGTTTCGTTGAGCGCAACCACGATTGGGCGGTCCGCGCTAACGGGATCGGCGAAGTTTACCGGGCGTTTTCAGCATAAAAGCCCTGGAATTGCCGAAGCCGTCCAGGAAATCCATCGCCAATCGGCACCACTTATGGATGAATAAATCGCGATTATTGGCCGCGATCGCGGGACCGCCGAGCCCGTTGTGCTCGAAAGTCTTGTGCCACGCATGGTGGACGAAGACGTCCTGCGCCGTTAAAAGTGCGTAGCCGGCCTGGCGCAGCCTTAAGCAATAATCGTAGTCTTCGTAAATTCCCAGGCCGAAGCGCTCGTCCAAAAATCCGATGCGGTCGACGGCCTCTCGCTTGACCAGAAAACAAAAGCCCGTGATAAGCGGCACCCACATGCTGCGTCCGTCATTAATGTCAGAAATGGCCTTGGCGAAGCTCTGAATTTTTCCGGTCTTGGGCGCGCCTTCGTAAGCTTGGAAGGAAATTCCCGGCATGTTTGAACTCGGTCCGACCGCGCCGACCCGCGAGGAACGCTCGGCCCAGCCGACCATGCGTCCCAGCCACCCGTCTGTCACAATCGCGTCGCTGTTGAGCCAAACGAAATAGTCGCCCTTGGCCGCCCGCATGCCTTGGTTGACGGCCCGGGGGAATCCGCGGTTATCCGAGTTCCGGATCAGCCTGATTTTGGGGTTTTTCAAGGACCGGACATACCGCGCCGTGCCGTCCACCGATCCGTTGTCGACGACGATGATTTCATGCGGTCCGTCGGTACGCTTTAAAACCGAAGCCAGGCACTGCTTGGTGTAGGAGAGGCCGTTCCAGCAGGGAATGATGATGCTGGCCAAGCCGCGCCGCGTCTTGCGAGGTGGCCTTCTCAGCCCGCTCCACCTCTTTGCAATCCATTTCCCATCAATCTTCGCCTGCGAAAAAACCCGCCGCGGCAACAGCCTGAACCTGTCCCCGACTTCCAAATCACGGGAGAAATCCCACACTTCCTCGGCCCAAACCGGCGGACTACTGTGCCAGCTGGGCATCCAATGGCCGGAAAACGAATCACTCTCCGGCGCTCCGGGCAGCCGGACGGCCACCAAGGACAAAAACGAGGAGTGATACGCCCAATGGAATAAAATCGGCTGGGTCGCGGGATGCTCGACGACCAGCAGGGGCAGGCCGTGCAGGTCGTCTGCCAGCGGGAGGCGGCTATCTCGAATGTTTCCGTTGACGGTGACGATTTTGATCCCCGGCGGCAGAGCGCGCAGGAATTGCTTAAGACGGCGGGCAAAAGCGTCTTGGCAGCTTGGCGGCGCCGGGACAAGGGCATAGCCTTGCGCAAGCCCGCGTCCCACGGCGTCAGCGTCCGGCGGGAGCTTCAAATGAAGTTCGGATGAGCCCGCGGCTTCGGATCCGTCTCCGCGGGCGCGCCTTCTTCCTTTATTTTCCAAAGGATGGTGTTGAAAGAATCGCAGCGGCACAACGGCGGGCAATCCTTGAAGTCGACGCTGTCCGCGACTTTGCGCCTGTGCTCTGAGGACCATATTTCCGGCAGACTCTGCTTGGACAGGTCGCCCAGGCAGTACTTCTCCACGCCGCGCATGTGGCAGCAGACGTACATCTTCTTGTCCGCGGAGACCACCGCCGCGAAATGCTGGCCGTAGCACTTCTTATAGTCCCTCTCGAGCTGCCCGCTGGCGATAAGCTCGTACTTGTGCTCCGAGGACACCACGCGATAATCAGGGGTCGACAGAGCCGCGGCGCGGCGCATCTCGGAGAGGATTTCCGCATCGGAATAATCGACGTCCGCGAACCCGTGGCGGCGCAAAAGAGGCCGGTACTGCGCGTAATCCACGCCCAGGCTCCGGCCCAGCTCGGCGAAAGCGTAGATGTCCTTCTTGGTTTCCGGGCTGGTCAAGAAGCCGATGCCCAAAGTACAGAAAGAGCCCGTCTCGCGCTTCAAGCGCGCCAAGAGCCGCACATTGTCCAGGACTTTCCGGAACATCTTCGCGTCCATCCCGTGCGTCTTCATGAAGACTTCCGGAGTGGCAGCGTCGATGCTCACGCGCAGCCACTGGCAGTTCGCCAGCAAGGTCCGCGCATGCGTCTCGGTCAGGGCCTGCGCGTTGGTGATGAAGCCCACGTCCAGGCCCAGCGCCCGCGCGTGCTCCACGCAGGGCAGGCAAATCGGGCTTACCAAAGGATCTCCTCCCCCGGTAAACGTCAGACCCCGTGCGCCCACATCCTTAATTTCGGAAATGATGCGCTTGGCTTCCTCCAGGTGCATGCGCGCCGCGTCCCGCTCCGGAGCGTATCCGAAGCAGTGCGGACATTTCTGATTGCACAGGTTGGTCAAGTCCATCTCGATGGTGACCGGCCGGGAAAGGCCGCTCTTGGCCCACTCGCGGACGCGATCCATGTGCCCGTAGATCTTGTCTTTGGCAAACACCGTCGCCGACGAGTTTTGCGTATCCTGGCGCAAAGGCATGAGCGGCGCTACCCCCGCGCAACGCCGGCCGTCTGGCGTTCCGAAGACATTCGCACACTGTCCATGTCGTCTAGAACGTGAAACGCCTGGCGCGCCCACTTGCGAGCCAGCAGTTCGCGGTTGATGCGGCGGTGGTGATCGTAATCCATGTTGGAGTAGCCCTTTCCGCCGTAATGGTGGACGAACACGTCCTGGGCCACGACCGTCTTATAACCGGCCTGCTGGGCCCGCAGGCAATAATCGTAGTCCTCGTAGCCGCCGGGACCGAAGCGTTCGTCCAGAAGGCCGATCCGTTCGATAACCTCGCGCTTGATCAAGAGGCAAAACGCGATGAGGCGGTGAGCCTCGAAGCTCTTGCCGCGATAGCGCCGCGCCCATTGCCTGGCGAAAGCGGGAAACTTCGCGACGGACGCGTAGCCGGGTTTATCGACCAACTGGACGCTCGTGGCGCCGTTGGTGCGGGGCGCGACCAGTCCTGCCTTTTTGTCGCGCTCGGCGCACCCAATCATGAGCTCGAGCCAACCCGGACCGACCACGGCGTCGGCGTTCAAGAGGACGACGTATTTGCCGCGCGCGGCCTCGATTCCCTGGTTGTTGCCTCCCGCGAAATAAAGGTTCTCCTTGTTGCGGATGACGCTGAAGCCCGGACGCCGCGCGAGGCTCTTCACATACTTGGCGGACGCGCCGACGCTGGCATTGTCCACGATGATGACTTCGTATGAAGTTTTGGTATGACGGGAGACGCTCTGCAAGCACTCCTTCAGGTAGTCCCCATCGTTGTGGCAGAGAATGACCAGACTGACGAGGGGCGCGCGCTTCATTTGGGAGTCAGGTTCCGTTTTATCTACAAGAGAGATAAGTATACTATTTTATGCCGTCTCGAACGCCCCATGGCTAAAAAACGCCGTTCCTGTCTCATGGCCGCGCTCCGCGCCTGGGTCATCCGGACCCGGGACCGTCCGGCGTGGCTGAGCCTCTACCGCTCTATTTACCGGGGCGCCATCGCTCTTTTTTCGGCTGCCGTCTTCGTGCGCTTTAGAAACCGCGCCAGCCTCTATCTCCGCCGCGGAATGACTCGCCGAGACTGGACTCCCGGAATAAGCGACGTCGACCTCATCGCAATCTTAGATGGCCAAGCATGCGTCGAAACCGAAGCCGCTCAGAAGCTATGGTGGCTTTACCGCGGCTTCAAGCGCTTTTTCCCTTTTTTCGGAGAGCTCCAGATTACGACTCCGAACGAGATCCGCGACTACGCCCGCCACGGAGGATGGCGCGCGCGCGAAATGCCGGACTGGCTCCCGCTCGGCGGCAGGCCCGCCTTGGACCGCGTTCCCGACGGCGACGCCTCGGCGCTGAAGCTTTTCCACCTGCAGGAGGCCTTGGCCGCTTATTTGTCTCTGGCGCAAACTTATTTTGAGACCGCCGGAAAAAAGGAACCGCCAGAATTCGGATTCAAGACCTCCAAGTTCTTCATCGACGTCCTCCGCCATGGATGCGCAGCCGCGCACGGAGCGTTGGAAGTTCCCAGCCGCCAGGAGTTCTTGGGCGAGACGCGCTCCGGCGCCGCGCCAGAATCAGCCAAAATTCTGCGGCGACCCGAGGAGATCGACAGGGATTGGGCGCGCCGCCTCCTGCTTGAAGCCATGAACTTCGCGGAGGAAGCCTGCGGCAGGCACTTTTCCGGCCAGAGCCGAACCCAGTTCGCCGTCGAATCTCCCAATGCCGCCCAATGGTACGACCTAGCCGGATCTCCGGACCCGCACTTCGCGCTCTGGAGCCGCCGCATGCGTACGTTGGCGGCTCTTCACATTCCCGGCGGCTGCGGCTTCTTCATGGACAACCTATTCCGATGGTTCATCGTCCTAGATCATCCGCCAACGCCCGAGCATTTCGAGGTCCTGGCCGCCAGGATGGACCGCTGGCACCTGCGCGAAAACGCCTTTTCCGCTCCAGGATGGGCGCTCACCTACAACATTCTGCAAGGCCTACTCCACAGCCCGTTCCTTGATTCGCCGTTCCTGGCGCATGGCCTCGGCCCCGCGGGCGACCCACGAAAGATATGGCTTCTCAAGCATAGCCGGAAACATCAAATATGGGATCAATATTACCGCCTGCAATGGAACATCGACACGAGCAGGCTCTTCGCTCCTAATCCGAAGGAAATGCGTACCTTAGCCCGCCAAACGGCCGCAGCGCTCAATCTATCCATCCGGGTCCTGGCCCTCGACTCCAAGGCTGGGCACAACGCCTACAGGATTTTCTTTCTCCTTAGCCGCATCCTGGCCCCCCGTCTTTACCTTAACGACGGTTTACCTATGGACGCGCAGGACGCGGATGCCCTGCTGAGCCGGTATCGAGAACAATTCCCCGAGTCCGAGCGATGGCTCACGCGGCTGGAATCGGAATGGCTCTCGCAATCGGAAACGAATGCCAACTCCGCGCCCGCCGAAGCGTTTTTTCGCTCTTACGGGCCTTTCTTCGAGTCCCAACGCTCCCCCAACTGTTGAGCGAAGCCTCCGTCCGCGCCCGAAGGCGCTCCGATTGAAAACCCGCATTTAATATGGAAAAATCATCAATCATGCGGCGCGCTTCCAATCGGATTCTTTTGACGGTCGGCGTTCTCACCATCGCGCTCCTGGCCTATTTTTTTCATTTCCGCAAATTCCGAAAAGACCTCACGGAAGAAGCGCTGCGCCATCAGCGCGCCGGGGAAATCGACCTGGGCGCGGGACGCATGGACGACGCGCGGCGAGAATTCGAGGCGGCGCTTAGCCTCTACCGCGAGGAGGGGCAAAAGGGCAACAACTATGCGGATTCTCTTCAGCGCCTAGCCCAAGTCTACGCCGCCTCCGGCGGGCAAAAAAAGGCGGCGGATCTGCTGGCGCAGGCGGCCAGAGAGTGCGACATGTCCCTGCCGATGTGGTCCTGGATTGTCGTCCATCGGGCCGAAATCTTAGACGGCTTGGGACGAAAAGACGCGGCCGCGCGGGTCTTGAATGAAGCCCGCCAGCAGTGCCTCTCCTCCCCCAATTGCGGCGATCTTGAGAAAACGATTTTACGCGTAGGCCTGGCGGAGCACCTGATCGCCGCGGGAAATCCCCGACAGGCTCGCGTCGAGCTCACCGCCATCGAGGCGACCCTAGCGGCAAAGCGCTCGAAATTCTCGCAGGTTGCGGAATGCTCAGACGCCGTCACCGCCTTCTCGATGGCGCTCGACCTTCGGGAAAGCCTCGCGGATTGGTCCACGGCGCGTAAGGCCGGGAAGGAGGCTCTGGTGCTGAGCGCCTGCGATCCGCAGTCGCCCCACGCGCTGGAAATTTTGCTCAAAATGGGCACGGCGGAAGCGGTCTGCGGCGACACGGCCAAGGCGAAAGCTTATTGGCGCATGGCTCTTTCCATCTACGGGAAAATCGGGGACGACGGCGGAGCCAAGAACGCCCGCTACCTGCTCAACAACATCGGCAAGTACGCTTCGCCCTGGACCTCGTGCGCACCCGAATAAGATGATGCCGCGAGCCGCGGGAAGCGCCGCCGCCTTCAAGCTGGCGGCCGTAGAGGAAATCAGCCGCGCCGCCAAGGCAGGCGATCCCCGGGCCCTTGTCACTTTCGGTCTTCTCCATCTTTCGGGAGAGTTTTTCCCGTCTGATCCGTCGGAAGCGCGCAGGCTCTTCGAGCAAGCCTCGCAGCAAGACTGTCTGGGCGCGCACAAAGCTCTGGGCGATCTCTACCGCAACGGACAGGGCGTTCCGCAGAGCTTTTCCAAGGCGTTCCAATTCTATCGCCGTTGCGCCCCCCCGAACCGCAAGGAACGTCTGGACTATTACGCCGAGACCTTTCACTTGTTCGGCAACCAATGCCTCTACGGCATGGCGGTCAAGGTCGATTGCGCCCAGGCTATCAGATGGTATCTCCGCGCGGCCCGCCTGGGCCACGCCAAGTCTCAAAGCGTTCTCGGTGACCTGTATCTCAACGGCAACGGCGTCGAGAAAGACCTCAACAAGGCGCGCTCCTGGTACCTGAGGGCGGCGGAAGCGATGAACGTTCCGGCCATGGACCGCCTCTTCTCCGAAAACAGCGACCAGTTCAAAAATCTGCCATCCGATCCCGCTCAATCGCCGAACGAAGCCCGCCTCTGGTATCAGTACACGCTGCTCAAGGCCGGATCCGGGACGCCAGCGCGCCTCGAGGAAATGGGCAAAAAGCCCCCCGAGTGGACCCTGCGGGCCGTCGAGCACCTCAGGGATTCGAAAGTCTTCTGCATTCTGCCCTGGATTCACCTCAGCGCCTGGCCCGACGGCAATGTCTATCCGTGCTGCGCCACCTGGAAAGCGCCGCCCCTGGGCAATCTGCACAAGGACGCCTTGCCGGATCTATGGAACTCCCAAAGCGAAAAGCAGCTGCGGCTCAACATGCTTCGCGGCGAGAAGAGCTCGGCCTGCTCCCGGTGCTACGAAGCCGAATCGCACGGCTCGCCCAGCCAGCGGCAGCGGATGAACAGGAACTTTCCCCACCGCTACGAATTGACCGAAAGCACGAAGCCGGACGGCTCGGTCGAGCCCTTCCGGCTTTTTTACCTGGATTTCCGGTTCTCCAACGTCTGCAATTTCAGGTGCCGCATGTGCGGCCCGACTTTCAGCAGCTCCTGGCACGCGGACTACGCCGCGCTGACTGGGAAGCAGAGCGAAGCCATGGCCCTCCTGAGGCCGGGCGAATCGGACGCGCTTTGGAGCCAGATTGAAGGCATCCTTCCCAATCTGGAGGAAATTTATTTCGCCGGCGGCGAGCCGCTGCTGATGGAAGAGCACTTCCGCATTTTGGACTTCCTGGCCAAACGCAAGCTCTTCCACGTGCGCCTTCTCTATAGCACCAATTTCTCGCTGACCCATTTCCAAGACAACGACATTTTCGCCCTTTGGGACAAGTTCGAGACCGTGCACGTGGGAGCCTCCATCGACGCGATGGGACGGCGCGGAGAGTACATCCGGAAGGGGCAAAAGTGGGACGACATCCTGGCCAACCGTAAGCACATGGCCCGCGTCTGTCCTCGCGCCCAGTTCAACCTTATCTCGACCCTGAGCGCGCTCAACTCGCTGTGCCTGCCCGACCTCCAGAAAGAATGGATCGAGAAGGGCTACGTCCTCGCGAAAAACATCGTCGTCAATCTGGTTATGACGCCCGAGCACTATCAGCTGCAGATTCTGCCGCGAAGCCTCAAGGAGCGCGTGCGGGAGCGCTATGACCGGCATATCCGGGAGGTCCTCGAGCCGCTCGGCCACGAAGCGCGCGGATCCGTCGATTATCTCAAGGGAGCCGTGGAATTCATGACGGCCCGTGATCTCCCGGAGGAGCGCCGCAAATTCCAGGAAATCACGGCGAAGCTAGACGTCCTGCGCGGCGAGAGCTTTGCCGACGTCTTCCCCGAACTCCGCGAATTGGCGGGCTAGCGTGAAGCCGGGTCGCTTGCGCCGACGTGCGCTTTTACTCTCTCTTTCACTGTCCGGGGCCATCCTAGCCGCCGGCCTTCTCTCCATCACGGAATGGCTGGTGCGCTGCTACGGACCGAGCAGACTGCGCAATCAACCCGAACTTTCTCCCGATTACATGGAATTCCTCGATGAAAGCACGCGTCCGCTCTTTACCATCAGAACCATCGGAGGACGCCCGTACCTCATCCAGAACGATGCCATCTGGAAGCAGGAGAAACGGCAAGTTCTCCCGTTCAACAAGCCGCCTGGGGTGCGACGCATCCTCATCGCCGGGGAATCCAGCGCGGATATGCTGGGCGCGGCTCTTCAACAGGAAATAAAACGAGGCCCCTCTCCACATAATTATCAAGTTCTCAATTGTGCGATCGGCGGAGCCGATCTAGAGCTTGCAGAACGGCGTTTCGATGAATGCATGGGCTACGCTCCGGATGCCATCATTTTTCTTTTCGGTCACAATCTCTATTACTCGTATCCCGACGCCTCGCCACTGCTCCTGCGCCTGATTCTATGGGCGCGCAAGAGCGCCTTGGTTTCATACCTAAACATCTTCCGGCCGGGACAAGACTACGCGGACGCCAAACGGTGGCTCGATCTTGAAAACTTTATTGACCGGATGTCGTCAGAGGCGCGGGCGCGCGGCCTGCCTTTGATGCTGGCAACGGTGCCATCCAATTTATGGGTGGAACCCAAACCAGGTTTCGGTGATGATACCGCTCCAGCCTACCTGGAGGCCCGTTACGAATATGCCTCCGGGCTGCACCGGCAGGCCATTGCCCTGCTCGGCCACGCCGTTGAAAATAAGCCCTCCGCCCTGTGGCATTTTACTCTTGGCGCATGGCTTTACCGCGAGGCCGCTTGGCGGAAGGCGTATTCCCAATTAATTTTAGCGCGAGACCTGGATCCGGCGCGCATGAGGGCCTCCACCGCAGTCAACAACCTTATCCGCCGCGCCGCAGTCCGGGACGGCACGATGCTTCTGGACGCGGAGCAAATAATCGAAGACCAATCTCCTCACGGTATTCCTGGCTGGGGAAATTTCTTTGACAGTCAGCATGTGACGAACACAAACTTCCATGAACTCGCCTATCTCTCTGCGCGACAGTTCATGGAGAAAGGATGGCGTGGTCTGGTGCCGAAATCCTACGGCCCATTGCGAGATTCCTACGGCCCGCCTCCGACTTCGCTCATTATTGCCAACGCCTCCCGCGTATCGCCATGGCCGCTCCCAAAGGGGTGGTGGGGGATGTCCTATCTTTACGGCCACTGCTTGCCAGAATTACAAAAAAAATCAGGGTCCATTTTCGCCCGCGCCTTCCAAAATCCTAAAGACAGGTCTGCCGCTTACCTCGGCCTGGCACAAGCGCTCTGGCGCGCAGGCTATGACGCGGAGGCCCGCGCTGCGAACCAAAAAGCCGGAGAAATCTTCCCGCAGTGGGCGGATCCTTTCATTCAATTAGGCCTCTTCGACATCCAAGAACGGCACCGCCAAGCCGCACTGGCTGATTTTCGCAAAGCCTTGAAGAAAAACCCCCACGACCCGCGCGGTATCTTCTTTATCCACAGAATTGAAGGTGTTCCCTATGCCTCCTTGCGCGGCGGCACAGCAGGGGATAAACTATCCCATGTTTCGCACTGACACTCCCGGAACAGCCCCCATGCCCGACCCGCAGAGCGACCCCACCCAGATAAGATGGGATGCCGAATTATCCGATGCGCTCCAAATGGCCAAGCTTGGGCGGCTGGGGGACGCGGCCTCGCGTTTTCGCACGCTGCTCCAGCAGGCGCGCCAAAACTTCGGGGAGGCGGATTTCCGCTCCTTGGAAAGCGCGCGGGCCCTGGCGGAATGCCTCTGGGAGTTGGGCGAATACGCGGAATCCGAATCCATTCCCGAACGCCTCCTCTCCCTCCCTCCCACGGCCCAAGCCCGCCTGACGGCGGGACGCATTCTTCGCTACCAGGAAAATAACGAGCGTGCGGCCGAAGTTCTGGCCCAAGGCGCGAGCGCCTTCCCGGGTGACTCCGATTTTTCATACGAATTAGGCTTGGTCCAAGATCGAAGCGGATATTTCGAAGATGCCATCCGCAGCTTGTCCCGTGCGCGCACCCTCTCTCCTGAAAAAAAACACGTATGGAGCACGCTCGCTCGAAGCCTGTTCCATGCAGGCCGTTTCGCGGACGTCCTCGCTCTCGGCCCGGCCGCGTCGGCCTGCGGCGCATCCTCACCCGAACTGGACATGCAACGGGGTTTCGCCCTGATCAGCTCTGGGGAAATACCGGAAGGCCAGGCTTTGGTCGCGTCGGCATCGGATGCGGGCGCCTATGACTACGGATACAGGACCTTTGCCAGCCGGCACCGTGATGCCGGGCGCTCCTCTCAAGCGGAGCCTCTGCATCAAAAATTATGGCGCGAGTCCATCGGCGCCGCCGACACTCCCAAAAGCGATTTTGAAGCGGCCCGTTTGACCTGCGTTTTCATGGGCCAAAAAAAATGGAGCGAAGGCGAGAATGTCGCCCGAATCGCTCTTGAGGACATGAAAAGCCGCGGACGATACGACTACGCCTGGGCCTGCCAAACATCCCAGTTCGCCGACATTTTGATCAGCACCGGCCGCCATGACGAGGCCGAGGACTTGTACTGCACGATGTTCGAGACGGCGGAGAAAATCGGAGCCGCGCGCAGCGTGCGCTCGAAACTTCTCTGGGGTCTCGCTCGAGTTAATCAGATCCGCGGCCGCCGAGAAAAAGCCCTAAGCTTCGTCCACCAATCCCGGGCCCTGCGCGATCGGCCTTTCGGCGACGATCACATGTGCGAAGCGCAAAGCCTACAGGAAAATGCCGGCACGCTGATGGCCCTGGACGCGCCGGACGAAGCGGCGGAACTCTACGCTCAGCTCTCCGCCATGTCCCGCTGGCGGCCGTACAACACGCGAATCATCCTGGGGCTAGCGTTCTTAGGCCATCTTCGGCTCAGGCAGGGCCGCAATGAGGAGGCCGAGCTGCTTTTTTCGCAAGTTTTGGATTTGCGCGAGAAAATCCGTTATCAAATCCCGGTCTACACCGCGCTTTCCGGAATAACGCGGATTTACGTGGAGTCCGGCAGGCTTCCGGAAGCGGAAAAACTGCTGCTGGCGTTCAAAAACGATCCCTCATTCAGCAACTTGGCCTCGCTGGCCCAAACGCAGCAAAACCCCAACCCCAGCGGCATGGTCGAAATCTTAAGACTTCTGGCCGTCATCGCCGCACAAAAGGGCGAGATTCCCGGCGCCGTAGCCTATGAACTGCAGGCCCTCCGTGAGGCCCGCGCCCAACGCGACAGCCAGAAATACGAGGAATTGTTTTCCAGCCTGCAAAAAGCCGCGGACGTCGCCTTTAAGCGCAATAAAACTATTCGCTCATGAGGGCTCTTCTTCGCCTGGCCCTAGCCGGTGCGGGCTTGGCGGCGATTCTCATCCCTCTCCACTTCCTCAGGTTCGGGCTTCCCGCGCCGGATCCGCGCCTCTTATGGATGATTTCCCAGCGACCGCTCTATCACCAAGAAACTCGGAATGGAAAAACATGGGAAATTCCCAACTCAAAAGTCATTCTTGTCGACGCCGCGCACCAGAAGAAATTTCCAGCGGCAAAACCGCCAGGAACGTATCGAATCTTCTGCATCGGTCAGTCCACGACGGAAGGTTATCCGTTCTATCCACGGGCAGGCTACCCGGAGTGGCTGGGTCTCATTCTTAAGGACACCCTTCCGGGACGGCGCGTTGAAGTCATAAACTCCGGCGTTTCCGGTTCGGACAGCTCGCGGGACTTGGCACTCGTTAAGGAAGTTCTCAACTACCACCCCGACCTGCTCGTGCTCTACGAAGGAAATAACGAGCAGCTATACAGCCGTCTGCGGCTGCTCCAAAATCACCTCGGCAAAAATTTCGGTGAATTCCTGTTTTGGCTGCGCGACTATTTCCCCATTGTGCGACTCGCCGCACAATACATGCCGATAGCCCGGGTTGATCCAGAGGCCACCATGCCGCTTTATGAGCAGAACGTCCGTAAAATGGTTTCTCTCGCCGAACGCCGCTCCGTCCACGTCGTTCTCGTAAGCCAGGTCAACGCACCCATTTTGTACAACCCCGCGTCCCCTCCTCCCTACAACAAGTTTCTTCGCTCTATTCTGAGTCCGGGTGTATTGTTTGTTGACGCGGGGCGATTCTTCAGCGCCTCCGGAGAATGCAGACCGGACATTCCCCGCTGCCTTATCGATTATGTGCACCCATCCCTGCGCGGACAATGGCTGATGGCCATGGCCGTCGCGCACGGACTTTCCCATCGGGGATGGATCGCTCCTGTCTCGCAATGGCGCTGGCGCCGGGTCCGAACGGAATCTGCCTACAGCAAAACCCTCGGTCTCACAGGCCATTTTTTGGCAAAGGCGTTCGTCAGGGAAGCCGAGGGCCTGGGTGAGGATTCCGGGAAACTGGGCGACCTCTCTTACTACGTTTCAACCGGTGAACATTTTGAACAAGGCGTCTTCCTGAGGGCCCTAGCCGATGAGCCCATTCAACTTCGGAGTTCCGATTTAGAAAAAGCGGTTCTAAGCTATTACGACAAAACCTATCCGGGCAAAAAAGCGGAGTTCAAGAAGCTCCTGACGCCTTTTTAAGGAAATAGGCCGCGTCAAGCCGGGACGGATTCATTTTCAAGACCCCGCGCAAAAGCCGCGCGGCGTCCTTGCGGCGCCCAAGGCCGATGTCAAACAAGGCCCGCTGAACCGGCGGCTCCTCCCACCCCGGATCCTCATGGGCCGCGTCTTCATTAAAGCGAAGGGCCGCACTCGTTTTCCCAGCGCGCCAGCAGGCCTGGGCAAAGGCGACGAAGATCACGGCGCGCTGCGGCCCCCGGGGCGCGGCAGAGGCGGCGGCCGACTCTCCGCGCGCCAGCACCTCTCCGAGGCGGCCCTGCACCGCGTAGCTCATGGCCAGCCACAACCTGGACCGGATGTCTTCACCCTGCCAAATAGGAATAAGCGGGTGCTGAATCTGTTGGATTAAAGACAAATTAATCACCCAGCGAACCTTTGTATCCGGCTCGCTGCCGCCTTTGACAGCGCCCAGAATCGCAGCGGCCAGCCGCAGGTAGGACGGATCGTTGAGGTGTCCCTGATCGATGAATTGCCCCCAGCCGGGAATCCCATGCGGCGCCTCGTCTCGAACGATGAGATCGGCGTCCACCAGGCGCGCACCATAGCGATAGGCGGATTCCCGAATGAGATCATTGACGGCGCTGGAGGCGCGGCCGTGCGCCTGATCGAGATTTCTCGCTTCGGACAAGAAGAAAGCCGCCCGCGCATAATCTCCTTGGCGGTAGAGCCACGTCCCGAGCGTCCACCGCCACCACGCGAAAGGTCTGCCTTGGACGAGGCCGCTTAAAAGCATAATGGCCGCCTTATGGCGGCCCGAAGCGTAGAGATACCTCGCCTTCAAATACGCGCCGTCATAGAGAATTTCATTTTTTTTATCGGGCGGAAGTTCCGGGGGCACCCACAGGTTGACCGCATTTGTGCACAAGATGAGCGCTTCGTGCTTCGCGCGCGTGAAGGCGGCCAACTGCGCGATAAATTCGTCGAGGCGCCGCCAGCGGACGCTGGGATTATCGAAGGAATCCCAGCGAGACATGAAATAATTGTCATGCAGCACGGCCGCGAAACGGCTTAGGAGCGGGCTGCGCCGCGCGACCCTGAACGCCCAGTAGGAGAACGCGGAAATGGGCCTCAAGGGATAAAACAGGTTATGTCCGAAACTCAGAACGATGATATTGGGCGAGTACCGGGAGCATTCCCTGAACCGGTCCTCCACCATCACCAAACTGCCCCCATTGGCGGCGCAGTCGAGCACCTCGAATTTTTTCAAGCCTGCGTGGCTGCCGATGATGCGGCGGACGGCCGTGGCCGATAAGCCGGCGCTCGATTCTCCGATAAAAAGCAGCCGGGTTTTTCCCGCTTCTTTCTCAAGCGGAATATTTTCAGGATCGGTGGAAAACCTCGTGTCCGGATACGTATGCACCAGGAATTGCCGCCCGTTGCGATTCACGAGATGGAAAAGCGGCTCATCCATCTCCCGCTGCCACAGAAGCTGCTTGTCCGTGGCAAAGCTTGTCGCGGCGGTCTTGGAGAGGCGCGCCCATCCCCACCACCCCAGTCCCGCGCTCACGAGGACGGCCGCCGCGCCGGCGCACGCCGCAAGAATCAAGCGCGCCCGCAAGGGATTGCGCATCATGAGTCGCCGCAAAGTCCCAAGTTCAAGCGGCGCCGACGGCCGTCAGGGCCCTTGAGAGCTTCAGGATCTTTTCCTTAACGAACGCGTTAGCCGGATCTTCCCGCAGGTATTCCCAATAGTGATCGAGCGCTTCCTTCGGCTTGCCCAAATTCTCATAGTAGCCGCCGAAATTAAAGTGCATATAGGCATCCAAGGAAAGCACGAGGCCGTCGCCTTGCGGGAGCTTGTCCAACGAAACGGCCAACTCGCGGAAGGCCTTGTAGCGCTCCAGGCGCTTGGGGAAGGTGCTGCTGCCGTCATCCGATTCCCAGTACAGGTAATGCTGGTTCTTCTGCACGCCCCATTTCTCCGGGTTCTGGGCCAGACGGCCTTCCAAGTGTGTGAACGTATAGCTGGGGTAGGCTTGGTAGATGTACGGGTGCATCTCCCTCAAAAAGTCCATGGTGAGCGCGAAATCCTCCTCGGTCTCGCCGGGGTGCCCGAACATGAAATTTCCCCGAACCTTGAGGCCGGCGCGATGGGCGTTTTTGAGAACCTCCTTCATTTGGGCCACGGTCTGGCCTTTGTCCATCGCATTCAAGACTTTCTGCGAGCCCGATTCGAGGCCGATAATCAGGATGCGGCAGCCTGCCTCATAGAGCTTGCGGCAGGCCTCGTAGGTCATCTCGGGTCGGACCACGGCGTTGACGTCTTTCCAGGCCAGTGGCGGCTGCGAATCCGCGGCCAGAAGCTCGGCCATGCGGATCATTTTCCGCATGTCGCCGTTGATGAGAAGGTCGTAGAACTTGATTTCGCTGTCGGCGTGGGAAAGGCTCGGCATGACCCGCCGCTGATGTTGGATTTCGGCGTGCACCCTTTCTCCGCTCATCTGCCTAAAGCCCTTCCACGCCGTCCGGTTGCCGCAGAAGGAGCACCGGCGCACACAGCCGCGACTGGTCATCAGAACCAAATCGTGGGCGCTCACATGGTTGCTGCCGTAGAGCCCCATGTTGAAAGGCGCGTAATCGGCGAACGGCAGGTCGTCCAGGTTCAAGAGCGGGCGCTCACCCGTGAAGCGAAAGCCGCCCTCGGGGTTGCGCACGTAAAGTCCGCGGCAACCGTCCCAATCCCGGCCCTCCCCGTAAAGGGACGCCAGCTCGCAAAGCGTTTCCTCTCCATCGCTGAAAATGACGGCGTCGATGCAAGCGTCCTCCAGGGCCTGCCGGTAGAAAAACGGCTCCACGGCAAACACCTGTCCCCCGACGGCCACTAAAGCGTCCGGCCGCGCGGACTTGATCCAGCGCGCCAACTCTTGGCTGGCACGCAAGGACGGCCCGCTGACCGAAAAACCCACGACGGGCTTTGGCGCCGCAAGGATGTCCTTAAGGAACCGCTCCTCCATCCAAGCCTTGTCTGCCGCCAGGAACCTGGAGACAAAAGCCTGATCCATCCAAATCGACCACGTTTCATCGGCCCACAAATTGGCGGAGGCAGCTTTATGCCGGTGGTAGAGCTCTATGCTGACGTCCATGACCCGCGTCTCGAATCCTTCCTGTTTTGCGTAAGCGTAGAGCTGCGCCAGGGCGATATTGGGCTCAGGACAAGCCTGGGGCATTTGCAGGAGAAAGATTTCGGCTTTATGGCTCATGCTTAATCAACAGTCGCCGCGTCAGGACCAGTACCACTCCATATGGTGCTTCCAGGTTTCCATCAAAGCCCCGGAAAGGCAAAAATGGCGGCACACGCCGCCGAATTGCCTCTCCACGATGCCCCGCCGCACCTTCTGCATGGGCTCGCCGTTCCAAATTTCCAGGAGCGAATTTTCATGGATGCTCCCGATGTAGCGCTCGCCGCAGTGCCAGTTGGGCAGCACGCCGCCGCCGTTTCGCAGGATCATGTTTTTCCAGGGGGAAAGGCAGAAATATGAGTACTCCTTAGAAACGTAGCGCGCGCCGTCTTCAAAAGGCATGGGATAGAGCGAAAAACGCTTCTGGTTTTCCTCTTCGTCGATGGGATGAGGCGCGTCGTCCGGCGAGGGCGGCGGCGGCATGTTGTCTTCCAGATAAATCCCGTAGTTCAGGCACATCTGCCGGGCCCGCGCGCGCTGTTCCTCGATGGAGCGCCAAATCTCCGAGTCACCGTAGTTAAAGACGTCGATTTTGCGGTAGAGATCCCCCTCCATCGGGCTCAGGGCCACCCCGTCGAAGCGGTGCTTGCGGGCGAACTCGATCATGTCCGTGATCTGGTGGTAATTGAAGCGCTGGACCACCATATGGATCCACATGCCGATGCGCCGGTTCTGCCGCGCCATCTCA
Source organism: Elusimicrobiota bacterium (assembly GCA_027451985.1). GTDB lineage: Bacteria > Elusimicrobiota > Elusimicrobia > UBA1565 > UBA9628 > JAGWJU01. The sequence continues at coordinate 58,453 of DAIDHS010000005.1, read as the reverse complement.
CTGTTAAGGTTGTCAATCGAGGCGATGATCTTTGCGAAGCTCGATTTGACCCGGATTTTCTCGTAAACCTCCGGCGTGGTCCCATCGATGGATATCTTCATATGAACATTCATGCTTACCAGAATCTCGGCCCACCGTTTGTCGATGTGCTGGCCGTTGGTGATGAAATTCTGCAGCATTCGGGGATAGTCCCGCCCGCGCAAGAGGATGCGCTCCAAGACGCCGCGCTCCATCTCGAAAGGCTCGCCGCCCTGCCACAAGATGTCTTCCATGAAAGGATACAGATCGGCCACCTCGTCTAAAGTCTTTTGCGGCATATCCCAGGGCGTTTCTTTCCAAAAAGTGCACATGATGCAGTGGACGGAGCAACGGCTGGTCGGCCGGATGGTCAGGCGCGTGGGATACGACTCGATCTTGACGCGGCCCTCTTGGATTTCCTTTTCGTTAAGCAAAAGGTTCTGGATATATTTTTCGCGGCTTTTCCCGTAGCGGGTTTCCATCTCCCGAAGAGCCGCGGAGGCTTCGTCTTGTTTGCCGAAGCGGCGCAAGCTCTGCATGATGAGCAAGCGCATCCGCAAATCCTTATGCTCGGGGACAACGCCGGTTCCCAGGCAGAGCTTGAGGTCTTCGACCGTGGAGGGATAGTCTCCCCGCAGATAATGCTCGCGCGCCCGTTTTTCGTGCCGCAAAGCAACATCCTGAGGCGAAAGCCCGGAATCTAAAGACGCCAACGAAGCTTCGGTTCGAGACGGCGTCACGGCTGGCTCCCGCGCAAGGCCGCCGCCGCATCGCGCAGCTGATCTTGGCGTTTTTCCTCCGCCTCAGAAGCCGGCGCTTCGGGAGCGCGGCGCATCAGCAACATGCCGACAAGGGCGATTAGGACGCCATGAATGGCCGCCGCCATCTGCGGCCGCTCGCGGTATTCATGATGGATGGGATTCCACATCTGCTCAAGGGTAATGCGGGCGTCGCGAAGATAAAAAACAATGAAGGGCCGGTATTTCAGGCAACCGGCGGGTTCCAAGCCGTTGGGCGAAAAAATTAAAAAAGGAAGGCGCCGTGCGGAGTTTCGGATATAGCCCGCTTCCAAGTTGATGCATGAGACGTCCGGGCCATCGGCGGAAATCCAAAAAAAAGCGAAGTCCGCGGAGTCGATGGCTTCGGCGACCTCAGGAGGCACGGCGTCTTGGGCAGGCCACGGCCTCGGGCCGGACACGATCGTGACGCCGTAATCCGCGGCGACTTGGACAAGCCTCTCACGCAACGGCTTGTCCTCCTCCGAGAGACTGCTGCTTAAGTAGATTTTCACGCCTTGTTTTTAGCCACGCCCACCCAATGGCGCAGCCAGCGCTCCTCCTCGCCCACGATCATGCTCTTCCAGCAGCTGCACGCCGGGTACTCGCACAATTCCGGCTCCTCATAGAGCTTAAAGGTCCCGTCGATGAGATTTCCCATCGAGCCCCGCTCGTCGATGAAGCAGCACCGCAGCGCGTTGCCGTCCGGATGAATTTTGGCGTACATCTGGCCCGCGCGGCAATGAACGGCCGTGCGCCCGTGGCTGGCGCATGCGGCGCCCGACTTTTCCGCCTCGTGCGCGTGGATTTCCTCAAGAGCCCGCGCCGCCGTCTCGGATGCCACTTCGGAGGGCTCCGGTCCGTGCACTTCTTGCTGAGGCGGCTCCGGAGCCGCAACGGACTGGGGCACGCGATCAATCACCGCAGGCGTGGGCTCCGCCGCTGGATTTGGCTCCGGCGAGGATACCTCGACCGGCGCGGGCTCTTCGGCATGGGGCTGCGGATCCGCCTTGAGGTCCTCGTGCTTCTTCGATCCCTGCCCTCCTCCGTTGTACCAGCTCCCGTAATCCTCGGAAAGCACGGGATTGCCGCTGTTGCGGTTGATCCAGCGCCGCTCCTCGGGCGTGTAGGCGTCGGGATAGTCCTTGCCCTCGAAGCGCCCGCGGAAGGGAATGAGCGTCAAGACCACGCCAATCTTGTTGAAGGCGGCCTTGAACTCCGGAATGCGCTTTAAGTGCGGCGGCCAACAAATGTAGTTGACCCCCTCCAGATCGTATCCTGCTTTCCTAAGCTTAACGCACTTCTCGATGTAGGGTTCAAGCTCAGCGAACTCGGGATGAAACGACGGGGCGAAGCGAAAGCGCCCTTTCTCGACCCGGCCGATGAAGCTGTCCACCGGGAAGGAAAGATTCGTGTCGCATTCCATCGTGTGCTTCTTGGTGATGTGGGCCAGGATGTCGATGAAGCGCGGATAGTAGAACGGCTCGCCGCCGGAGCAATGGATGTGCGCGCTGCCGTACTTGTCGTAGATGTCGTCCCAAATCTCCATCCAGCGCTCCGCCGGGATGGGCGGACGATCCTTCTTGGACAAGAATGAATCCCATTGCGGGCTCTTGAAGATGATGCAGTAGCTGCAGCGGTAGTTGCAGGCGTACTGGATGTCCCAGGTGAAAAACACCTTGAACGGAGGCAAGTAACGCCTAAATCCCGGCGTCCGGCCACCCTCGTTTTTTTTCAGCACCGCAGCCGCTTTAAGAGATGTCGCCGGGCTTGGCGCCAGGGACAGATTGACCGGGGCGAATTCGTTCCCCGGGAGGTGAGGCTCGGTCCCGCACCCACCGCCGCATCCGCCGCACTTGTCTCCGCATCCACCCATATCAGCCTCCCCGGGCCGCCGTCAAACCGCAAGCCGAAAAAATATCCGCCGCCGCCCACGCTGCAATGCCCATGCTTTCGATTTCCGCGAAAAAATCCTGTTCTTCCTTTGAGCCCGGATCAATGTGAGTAGGAGCAGCCGCGCGGAGCCCCATGTCCCGCGCCAGCGCCGACGCCTCTCGGGCGGACATAAGCCCGGGCCCTACGGGCAGAAAGCCCGCGTCCGCCTTAAGAGCGCGCAACTCCGGTACGGCGGCCGTGTCACCGGCATGGAAAATCCTCATGCCGCCCAGATCAATGAGATATCCCAATCCCGCGGCGCTTTTCGGATGACGCGAATTGTCCAAGCCATAAGCGGGCGTGGCCGTAACGGAAACGCCCAAAATTGTTCTGGATTCCCCCGCCTCGAAAGGCAACTGGTTGAGGCGAAAAAGTCCTATGCAGGCCGCAGGTCCGGCCACGATGGTCTGAGGACCTGCCGCCCTCGTCACGTCCGCTGGAGAAAAATGCTCCTCGTGCCCATGGGTCAGGAGGATGAGGTCGGCCTTAGGGGCGCCCGATTCCACGCTGATGGGATCGATGTAGATAATTTTTTCTCCATTCAGGCGGACGCCTGTTTTTCCCAGCCACCGCCAGCACCCCTGCATCTCACGCTCCGACTTAGGCATTGGGCGCCTTCTCGGGATAAACGGGATGATTCGCCGACTGCCAGAGCATATGGACCTTCTCCTCGTATTTCCCGGCGACCATGGGCTTCCAGCAACTGCAACTCATAACGGTACAAGGTTCCGGTCCCTCGAAAAGCTTTAGGTTCGGATCGGTGATGTGGCCCAAGATGTCGACGCCCGTGTGGCAGCATCGGCGCACCGTGCCGTCGGAATAAATCTTGGCGTACATTTCGCCCATATGGCAGGGCATGCCCATGAAGTTCTTGTCGTTAGGCTTGGCATTGGCGTAGTCCTGCCACTGCTTGTTGAGCGTCTTGCCGAGTTCGTCCTGGGAGCGCTGTACCTGCATGCCCAGCAGAATCCGCTCGTCGTCGGTGTAGGCGCCGGGATAACGCTTGCCCTGGTAGACGCCGTTGAAGGGAATAATCTTGAAAAGGACCTGCTCCTTTTCAAACATGGCCCGAATCGCGTCGATTCGATCCAGATAAGTCGGATAGGCGACCAGCGAGGCGGAAATCAGCTGGTTGCCCTTGTTGCGCAGGATCAGAAGTTTTTTGAGAAAGTCCTCCGGCTTTTGGTGCTCCAGGTGCAGGCTCCCGGAAATCGCGATACCCTGACTGGGAACTTTCTTAATCCACTCTTCGACGTCGAAGCTCAGGTTGGTCGTGATGTCCACGGTATGCATTTCCAAAATCATGCCGACCAAGTCAATGAAGTGCGGGTAGATGGTCGGCTCGCCGCCCGCGAAGCGCACCTGGCAGCAGCCGTAGAGCTTAAAAATCCGCTCCCAGACCTTACGCCACTCGGACACTCCTTGAATGAGGTATTGCGCCGCCTCGTTATGGACCACGCAATAGCTGCAGCGGTAGTTGCAGGGCAGCATGATTTCCCAATTCCAATGCACTTTGTAGGGCGGCGCGCGGCGGGGCAAAAGAGGCCGGTATTCCTGCTTCTCATGGGGAATGGCCGCATCCAGTTCTCCCCGCGCGATCATGTCGCCCTCGGGAGCCTGCGGGCCGTCATGCTTGGTGCCGCACCCGCTGCAACCGCCCGTTCCACACGATCCCATAAGCTCCTCCCTGTTTTCTTTAGTGCGCCGCTAGCGCGGCGGACTTAACGCAACGGCGGCCGCGAAGCCCCGCCGTCCCTTGGCTAAAAAACGGAGACCACTCCATCTCCGAAGACCGGCCCGGCGCCTCCAGGCGTTTTTGCCGCACCGCGGACGCCGCGGCCAAGCCCCGGTGCCGGGCGGGAGCGTCCAAAACCGCGCGCTCGGCTTCGACGCCGTCGACCCAAGCACCAAACCTGTCAAGCGCGGCCGCAGAAACGATGCAGCCGATGCCAGCCGCGTGCGTCTCCCGCAAAATCCGTTCCGCCGCACTGGGCCCATCGGTTGAAAGCTCCGTTTCCAAGCCGTAGACGATTTCGCGGCAGCCCGCGCGCGCGAACAGTTCGAGCCTTTGCGCGTCCGGCACCGAGTCGAGAGAAACGCGCGCGCTCCAAGTCAGGCCGGCCTCGGGAAGCCGGTTCTCGAGAATCATCTCGCTAAAACGCTTGAGGCTGTCCGGCTTTCCATTGGCGTCCAAATCGTAGAACTGGACATGCCGCCAGAATTTTTGACCCTGCAAGGCCTTGGCCACCTCGGTGAAAATCCGGTCGCCGCTCTTAAAGGAGTACTTGCCCCAATAGTCCCGCGCGCACGACGGGTGAGACCAATGGCAGCCGCGGCTTGAGGCAACCGGCATTTGAAGCGGCTTGCGGTAGAGCTCGGTCGCGAAGCCGGAGAAATCGCACAGCGGCGCCAAATCCCAGTCGAACGTAAAAGGCACGGGGCGCCCGCCGCTCTCGACCGTTCCCTTTTCCTTGACGGTCATCCCGGGCAAAGGCATCCACCGGCCGCAGGCTTGGTAGAGACCCAGGAGCTTCGCCAACAAGTCGTCGGCCGAGCCCGCGATGACGCCGTCAAGGCAGGGCTCCGCGATAAAGGCGTCGACGCGGGAGGCGGCGTTGAAATACGGACCGCCGATAAAAATTTTAGCGGCCGCGTTCTTCGCTTTGACGCGCTTGGCCGCTTCAAGACTGAACCACTGCGAGCCCTCGGCGGCCCAAAACAGAACGGCCTGCGGATCATCCGACAATATCTCCTCCGCGTAGCGCGCGAGTTTAGCCTCCCAAGCTCGCGCTCGTTCTACGGTCCAGGCCCGGTCGTTCCAGAGGGGCAGCGCTTCCCGGCTCCAAAAGCGCTTCTCATCCTGCGTGCACTCCTTCCACAGCCTGACATTGAGATCGAACGGGCGCGCATGGTGGTTGCAGTGCGCGACGCACCCAAGCAGCTGCGCCAACCCTAAAGGCGGGTCGTCCACGCCCCAAACGGGGCATTGCACCAGAGCCAAGCGGATCATGGCAGCCATGCCCCCGCTTTTTCCGGCGGCTTTTCATCCGGGATGACTTTCCACTCGTCACAGGGACAAAATTGCTCATCGCAGGGCATGGGCTCCTTCATCAAGGAAAACCCTTCCTGAAAAAAATCTCCGATAAGATAGCGATCGCCGATTTGCCCGCAGCGGGCCACCTTGCCGGTCGGCAAAAGAAGCGCCGATTGGTTCCCGGCGCGGCAGAGCATGCCTTTGTGGCGCTTGCTCTCCAGCCAGTTATCGCTCAGGCCCAGGATTTTTTTCTGCTCCTCGTTATAGTGGTCGGGGTAGTTCACGCCCTCGTAGGCTCCGATGAACGGGATGACCTTGAGGCTCTCTCCGATCTCCTGGAAGCGCCGGATATAGTCCGACAAATCGTTCAGGAACGGCGGCCAGGCGACGAAGTTGATGCAGCCGATATTGGCCTTATGATCCCGCAAAAACTTCACGGTCTTCAGGAACTCGTTGATTTTGTGGTACTGCGGGTGAAAGCTGATGGAGATGGAAACCTTCGCCGGGTCGACGCGTTCGACGAATTCCTTCAAATGCAGCGAGGTATTGGTCGTGACGTTGATGGGCCAGTGCAGCGCCGAGACTTGGACCATCAACTCCACGAAATTAGGATAGGCGAAGGGCTCGCCGCCGTTGATGGTCAAATAGCACCGACCGTATTTCTCGTAGATGCGCCGCCAGTGCCCCATCCACTGCTCCACCGTCTGGTAGACGTTGCGGCGGCCGTACTCCGCCCAATGCCCGTCGAAGAAGCAATAGGAGCAGCGAAAGTTGCAGCTCCAATGGATGTTCCAGGTAAAGCGCACCTGCGGATTAGCCACGCCCCGCCTCCCGCGCCGCTCCGCGCCGCAGCGAATCGGCGACCGCGAGTTCGCGGCGGCCCTTTTTCCGGCTCCAATCCTCCCACAAAAACGCGAACTCGCCGCAGCTGCAATGCTGGTAGGGGCAGGGTTCCGGCGATTCATGAAGTCCGAAGTTCGCATCGAAAATATTCCCGAAAGGCTTGGCTCCGCCCAGGCAATCCTGGCCGCAGCGATAGACGTCGCCATTGGCCTTGATGTTCGCGTAGACGTGTCCGGCGCCGCAGAGCTTGCCCCGCGTGCTTTCCCGCTCCAGGCGGTAGCGCTGCTCCTCTGCGACCGGAATCGTCAGGCCCAGCAAGGCCTTTTGCTCGTTGGTATAGGAATCCGGATACTCGCGTCCCTCGTGCTTGCCCTGGAAAACGCTCGTGGTGAAGGGAACGTCCATTTTTTTAAAGGCCTCGCTCCAGCGGGAAAGATCCCCAAGAAGCGGCGGCCACGCCACGACCAGGACATGGGGCGCGTAGCCGCGGCTTTTTAGAAAGCCCACTTTTTCGACGAAATCCTCCCACTTGGCAAACTGCGGATGGTAGCTGGCCGCAAAATGAATGCGTTCCGGAGAAATTTTGTCCGTGATGTCCCGCAAATCCGCCATCGAGATGGACAAGTTGGTCGTGATGGAAACCAAATGCCGCCGCGAGAGCCCCTCGAAAAGCTCCTTCCAAGACGGGTAGCGCATCGGCTCGCCGCCAAGCACGTCCACGCGCACCGTTCCATAGCGATCATAAATCCGGTCCCAGCACGTGAGCCATTTCTCTGGAGGAAGAATGAGGTGCTTCTTCGCCAAATCCGCCCACAAATCGCCCATCTCCCACCAGCAGTAGGAGCAGCGATAGTTGCAGCCGTACCACAAATCCCAGGTAAACGAGGTCCGATCCCAGGCCTCGTTGCTCCACCAGGGCCACAAAGAGCCTCGTGTTTGGCTCAGCGCGGAGCCAGCGCCCGTCTCGCTCATGAGCCCTGTGAGGGCGCCCCAACGGAGGCCGCGCCCGCGGACGAGAATTTATTTTTCTCAAGCATCGCCTGCTTTTCCTCATCCTCCCAAGCCGCCTGGAATTCCTTGGACTTGCAGTAGTCCACGGAGCAGGCGCGGCCGGTCGGGAAAAGCTCGAACGCCGGATCGAAAATGCTGCCCAAGGACATGCCCTCGTGGCAGAGCTGGCCGCAGCGGTAGACCTTGCCGTCCGCCTGCACCACGGCATAGCGCTGCCCCGCGCCGCAGACCTTGCCCCGGATGACGAGCGGGTCGAGGTTGACAGTTTCCGGTCCCGTCTCGTAGCCGATGACTTCTTTGATCCACGCCTTCTCCTGATCCGTGTAGGCGAACGGATAATCTTTGTCCTTGTAGCGCCCCCAAAAAATGGCCATGTTCATGTAGACGCCGCGCTCCTTGAAGCGCTTCTTGAACTCGCCCATCTGAGGCATCTGCGGGGGATAGGCAAGGTAGCAGACGTTGGCGGTGAACTTGCTCCGGCGCAGGCGCAGAACGTTTTCCACGAAAGGCTCGAATTCGCCCTGCAGAGGATGAAAGGTACAGTCCACCTCGACCCGCTTCGGATCGGCCTGCGCGGCGAATTTCTCCATGGCCTCGGTGTTGGAACAGTTGCTGGTCACCTGCACGTCGTGCCACTGGGTCAGCGTGGTGATGATTTGCGGGAAATCGGGGTAGGTGAAAGGCTCGCCCGCGGTGATGCGCAGCTGGCAGCGGCCGTATTTGCGGTGCATCCGCTCCCAGACTTCGGCCCACTCCTGGGCGGTCTTGTAGACGCTTTTCTTGGCCAGCTCCGTCCAGCCGGTCGTGGTGTACCAGCAATAGGGACAGCGGTAGTTGCAGCTGTAGTGCATGTCCCAGGCGAAAACCACGGTCCGCTTGGGCAGGGCGGAGGCCATGTTCAGGGAGGTTTCGGCGTTCATGGCTTTCTCAAGGCCTCCCGGTACTCCTTCGCGATCTGGCGGTCTTCCTTGGGACGGTGGATGACGTGCGCGCGCCAGTCGTTGATGCCGATGGGATTGTGGCGCGGACAGGTCGTCAGGCAGCCTCCGCCGCTGCGCAGAGCCGTTCGGATGGCGCGGTAGGCCGGTCCGTTCCAGATTTCCATGAAGCTTTTCTGGTTCAAGTTCTCATTGAAGCCGCCGTACACGTCGCAGGGAAGAATCGCCCCATCGGGGTTGATCATCACCTGGTGCCATGGCTCGATGCACGAGGTCGGCTTGGCCGCCGTCTCGGGCGGCTGCCCGAACTTGTGCGGCAGGCGGACCTCGATGCCCACCTCTTCGGCCACGCGCCGGGCCTCGTCGATGATGCGGTTGGCCAAATCCTGTTTGAAGTAGAGGGACAGGTATTTCTGCTGGGACTCGTAAATGTAGAAGTAGCCCGCCAAGACGCGCTCGGCGCCCATCTCTTTGGCGAAGCGTACGAAATCCGGAAGGTTTTCCACGTTCAAGGTCGTCATGACGAACATGAAGGACACCGAGATATTCCCGCTGCGGCCGCGCGCTTCTATGAGCCGGCGGACGTTCTCCATGACGCGAGGATAGGCGTTGTAGCGCATCATCTGCTTGTGGGTCGCCTCGTCGCTGCCGTGCAGGGAGAGCTGCAGGGTGTAGCGGCTGCCGGAGCCCGCGATCAAATCCACGATTTCCGGCTTCAGGTGCGAGGCGTTGGTCGCGATGTATTTCTCAACATGAGGGAATTCTTCGTTGAAGTAGCGGATGATTTTAGGCGCGTCCGGAAGGCCCAGGAATTCCCCGGATCCGGTCAGAATGACCTCCCGCGCTTTCTGCAGGACGGGGGTCACCTGCTCCCCATATTTTTCCCTGTATTCGTCGATGCGGAAGAGCGGATAATCGTAGCCCTTGGAGCAAAAAACACAGTCCGCGTTGCACACGGCGTTGATCTGCAGGAAGATTCGTTGCGGGGTGCTGGATAAAATCGTTTTTTTCTCTTCCCATTCTCTATTATTGAGAGCGACATTTTCGCGCTGGCGCTGCTCTAAAAAGCGACGCCGTAACGCGGGGAAGGAGGGGGCCGTTTTTTGCGCGGCCGCGGCTAATTCTTGGGCTTCACGGGTCAAAGTTTTCATCAAGTGATAATCTCATTAAGGATAGCGGGGGGCGTCCCCCTTGTCAATGGCAAATTCACCGGACGCAGGCTGGCGCCGGCTTCTTATCTTCACCGCGCCGAATTTCCGCCTCGGCAAGCCTTAAATGGAGGCCCAGCCGGTCCTTAAAAGCGCGCAAATCGGCGATTCCGGGCGCCTTTTCCTGGGACCAATACAGAACGAACGAACCTCCATCCCAAACGATCCTAAAAGCCTGTTCCGGCAGGCTTTTGAGGGAATACCACGCCCGCGCCAGGGAACGGGCCAATTGAAAGGCTTTTTCCGTCCTATTTTGAAATTCGGCCAAAGCAGACGCGAACCCGGCGCCATCCAACACCAGGCGCTCCACGGCCTGACCAATCGTCTCCGCCTCGTGAACGGCTTCCGTTAAAAGATTGGCTTTCGCCAGCGCTTTTTGGGCCCGCAGGAGAGCGCAAAGCGCCGGCTCCTGTTCCATCAAATGGCGGCGGGTCGGCTCATGATAGAAATCCCCCTCCAGATACTCCAAATAGTTCGCGATGGCAGAAAACGGCTTGCCCGCGTAATGATGGTATTGGGCCAGATTAGCCAGATGATCTTGTTCCAAGGAACCGTTCACCCCCTTGTACGCGTCGATGCCCAAGGAAATCGCCAAGGCGCGAAACCTCTTGTAGCGATCGAGCCGCACGGGGTAAGTGTTGGCGCCGTCCTCGCTTTCCCAGTAGAGGTTGTGGAACCGCTCCGGCGCGGCTTCCTTGATGCCGAAATCCTTTTGATGATCCTTAAGATAGCTTTTTTCCTCTAGGCTCGTGAACGTGGCGCTCGCGTAGACCCGGTTGAAGCTGCCGTGATTGCGGCGCAGGAACTCGAGAGTCTGCGCGAAGTCCTCCTCGGTCTCGCCCGGAAACCCGAACATGAAGTTGCCGACGGTGACGATACCGGCCTCATGCGTATTCTTGAGCACCTCTTCGGCCACGGGAACCACAAAGCCCTTGTTCATCGCCTTGAGCAGCCTCGGGGATCCGCTCTCGATGCCGTAGATGATGTCGTGGCAGTTGGCCTTGCGCAGGTCGCGCAGCACCTCGGGCGTCATCTCGGGGCGGATGATGGCGTTGATTTTCCAGCCAGTCGCGTGCTCCGGATGCGCCGAAACATGATCCACCCAGAGCCGGCTGAAAAGATGAAGCGCTTTCACGTCGCCGTTGGCCGTGATGTCGTAGAACTCGACGTGGCCGCGCGGCGGATAGAGCTTGCGGTGATGCAGGACCTCGGCGAAAATGCGCTCGCCACCCATATAACGGTACCCGGTCCAGAAGGCGCGCGCGCTGCAGAAGCGGCACTGCCAGACGCAACCGCGGCTGCCGGCCATGGGCAGTCGCTCGGGGTCGGTGTAGAGTTCCATCGGGAAACTGGTGAAGTCGGCGAAGGGGACGCGGTCTAAATTTCGGATGGCGACGGGCTCGCCCCCGGAAGCAAGCTCCTGGCCTCGCTTGATCCAGACTCCGGGCAAAGGCTCGAGGGCTCCGGACGCATCCAAGCGCTTGACGAGTTCGGGGAACGACTCGTCCCCCTCTCCCCGCACGATGGCATCGACACAGGGTTCGCGGAGCATCTCTTCGACCTGGTCGCCGAAAAAGAAGTACTGACCGCCCAGGACGATTTTCCGGCGCTTGTCGCCGGCCTTGATCCGGCGCGCGATCTCCAAGGCGGCCAAATGCGATCCGTTGTGCACGGAAAGCCCGATGACGGGCGCGCCCGTGCGCAGGATGGCCTCCACGTATCGGCCGACGAGCGCTTCATTCTCCGAGAAGAAGCGGGAGACGAACTCCGGCTGGTTCCAGAAGTGAAACTGCTCCCAACCCCACAGGCTTTCGTATTTTTTCAGGCGATCCTTCCACAGCAGAATGTTCAAGTCGAACACCGCGACTTCGTGGCCGTGATGCTTGAGGCAGCCCGCGATTTGCGCCAAGCCGAGCGGCGGGTCTACGGTCCACCAGACGGGCGGCTGAACAAGGGCGACTTTCACGCGTTCTTGCTCCCCGGGGCGTCCTTGAGCCAGGTGATGGGAAACTTGAAATTCGCGTAGCCGATGGCCGTGCACCGCTCGCAAGCGTGATCCGAATGAGCAAGGACGCCGCGCTTATTCTGGACGTAGCGGCGCACGTGCCGCCGAGAAGTCCGGTATTTTTTCCCGTTCCAGAGCCCGGTCCAGACGCGCTCGAAAGCGTTCCCGAAATCATCCGCCTCGCTTTCGATGCTGCAGCAGGGCGACACGCTGCCGTTGGGGTTGACCGCCATCCCGGCCCACGGCCATTTGCAGACGGCGCGGGCGGCGCCTCCCTTGGCGCGGAAAAAAGGCGCCGCGTCCAGTCCCGCTCCGGCCGCTCCCGCAAATGAAACAACATCCCTGACTTGCCGCAAAAGCGCCGTCTTGCCGCCTTCAAGGCCGCGCGCCTGCGCCGGCAGGCCGGACAGATAGGGCAGGCTCAGCAGTTGGCGAGTCTGGAACCGACGCGCGTGGAACGCCTCGGAAGAAAGGGTGTTTTTCACATGGGCGCCGCCCGCGGCGCGCGCGAGTTCCTGGGCCGCAGGCTCCTTGTCCGGCAAGGGATAAAGGCGGGAATTAGGGTTTCGGGCCGACCACTCCCAAAGATAGCCCGGCTCGTTGGGCAAGAACGGCGCCACAAGGCTCACCTGGTCGACGCCGCGCGCTCTGGCGAAGGACTCGACCGCGCCCACCTCATGCTCATTGTGGCGGAACACCAAGAACTGCCAGATGATGTGAGGAGCCGACCGTCCCAACTCCCGGCGTTTGCGCGTCAAAACTTCCAAGTTCGCGAGGACCTTCTCGAACCGCCCTCCGACCCGGTATTTCCCGTAAGTCTCCTGGGAAATGCCGTCGATGGAGATGCTCAGCACGTCGAGACCGGAAAGAATAAGGCTCTCGATGGTTTCTTCCGAGACATCGTTGAAGTTGGCGTCGAGCTTGACATCGATGCCGTAGCGCTTCGCGTGGGCGATCATGTCCGGCAGGTTCTTATTGAGCAGCGACTCGCCCCAATTCATCATGTCCATGTGGATGACGCAGGGTCCGACGCGATCCAAAAACTTTTTAAAGTGCTCCAAAGACATGGAGGATTTGGTCCGCACGCCGCGATTGGCGCCCGTGGGACAGAACGGGCAGTGGAGCTGGCAAAAATTCGTTGGATCGACGGTCAGCCAATAAGGTTTGCCCCCCCACATGCGGACCGATCCGCGTCCGATGAGGAATTCAACCCAGAGATAGTTGGCGAGCTTGCGCCAAAGGCCCAAGCGCCGGAGCCGGCGCGCCACCGGCGGCTCGGCGTACGGGAAAAGCAGGCGGAAAAGCTTAGCGGACATCGATTCTGGCCTGCTCCCGCCCGAGGGCCGGCTCTCCGGAGCGTTCGAACCCGCAGCCATCAAGTCTGGCCCAGGAATGCCCTCGGGCCGAAACGGCAAAATCCCTATTGGACGCGAATCGGGAGCCCGCGACCCGCACCAGGGCCCAATCCTCGGCGCAGACGCCCTGGGGCGAATCTTCAATCTGGAGATGATCCAAAACCATGCGAGAGCCCTCGCAGGCCACCGCGCCGCAACGCGTGGCGCGCACGCAGCCACCCGAAACCCTCACGCACGAAAGCCCCCGAGCGGCGATTCCCACCTGAGCCTCTCCCAAGCGGCAGTCCTCCAAAACCAGGCTCGAATCGTCAAAAGTCTGCAGGGCGTACTCGGTTTTCACCCCAATGACGCAATGCCGCAGGACGCCGGCGGCTCTCTCCAGGAAAAGAATTCCGCCCCACGGGACGCCCCCGCCTCCCATAAGAATCGGAGCATTCGGGGTTCCCGCCGCCTCCAGGCGGCCCAGAACCACGAGGTCGCACGCCTCGCGTTCAGAGGCCTCAATGGGATAGCCCTCGGGGGCCGCGCGAAAAACCGCGCAAGACCATTTCGGGCGGGAAGCAAAGCTGACCCGCGTGCCGGCCTCCACGCGCAGACGCGCTCCGCGTGGAACAACAACGTCCCCGCTGACGAGGACCTCTCCGCTCCAAACGGCGTCGCCGTCAAGCCTTCCCGACCACTCGCTCACGCCAGGACCCCGGGGCCGGCCTGCGCTCCCTTGCCGAGCATCTTCGCCGCCGCGGCCCTGTCCGCATCATCCAAATGGAGTCCTCGGCGCATCACGTCCTGCAAAACCATCTTCTGCGCCTCCGGGCGGTTGGTGATGTGGCAGAAAATGCTGTCCACGTTGTAGCCGGCGTAGCGCACGCAGCTCTTGCACCACGGGTGCGGATCTCCGGAAGCCATGCCGCGGCGCAACTCTTGGTAGAACGGGCTGTTCCACACCTGGTCCAAATCGTCGCCCTTCTTCAAATTTCCGATGTGGTCCCCCCACATGCAGCAAGGAATGACCGACCCCTGAAGTTCGACATAGACATGCTGCCAGGGATCGTAGCAGACGCTATTTTGCGGGTTGGCGCGGGAGCCGAAAAGCGGCGGCAGTTGAACGTGAAACGGCCGGGAGACGTCTTGGGCGCGCAGCTCCTCCACCGCGTGCCCAGCCGCCTCGACCGCCTCGTTGGCCGAGCGCTGATTGAAGAACGGCGACATGACGATGTGGTCGGGAACAAACATGGTCACGTATTGGCAGCGCACGGACTGGACGCGCAAGTCCCAGGCCAAGCGCATGAAATCCGGAAGATCGGAAAGATTGTCGTTGGTCAGGACGTTCACCAGTTCGACATGGATGCGGTGCCCGAGATTGAGCCGGTCGCGCGTATCGACAAGACCGCGGATGTTCGCGATGACTTGATCGAACTGGCCGTCCAATTGCGTCAGCTTTTGGTGCAAATCGGCGCGCGAGGCGTGCAGCGAGATCTGCAGCACGTAGCGGCTTTGGGCGATGCGTTCGATAATCGCGGGGCGAAGGGGCGTGCCGTTAGTCGTGAATATTTTTTCCGTCTCCGGGAGGGTCTCATTGATGTAGTCCAAGAACTCCTCGATGCCGGGCACCCACAGGATTTCCCCGAAGCCCGTGAACGTGACTTTTTCGGCGCCCCGGATGAAATGCCCCATCTTGGCCTCGAAAAAATTCTTATAGAGGTCGAGGCTGAAGCGCGAATACTTGCCCTCCAGGCAAAACACGCATTTGGCGTTGCAGGCGTTGTGCGTGCCCAGAGTGACGAGGCGCGGCGTCGAGAACAGCTTGTCCTTGCGCTGCTCGAATTCCCGATAATTCAGGGCCACGTTAAGCGCGCGTTCGCTCATTTGAGGTTTTGCCGGTTCGGGCTGCCGCGCCGAAGAAGACGCCGCCTTCTCGCACGCGGCGAGTTCGCGTCTCAACTCTTCGTCTTGCGGATCCGAAGTTCCCGGCGGAGTCAGAGCCAGCGCCCGATTCAAGTACCCAGCGGCCTTTCCCGGCTTCCCCATCTCCCTGTAGCACCGCGCTAAGCCAGCCAGCTGAGCCTTGGCGAGCGATTCCCGCAACAGCGAACGCCGGTAGCAAAGAATGGCTCTGGAGAACTCCTTTCTGTACTCGTAATAGGAACCCAGCAAGAACCATTTGTCCGGCTTGCGCGAGAGGACGCCCGAGGTCTCCGGAACTTTCAAAAACAGCGCCAATTTGCAGAACTCTTCGTAGCGGCGGAAGCGCTCGGCATAGTTGTTTTCCCCGCCATTGGACTCCCAGAACAAGTGGTGATCATGGTTCGTGATTCCGTAGCGTTCGGGATGCTGATGCAGCGGCGTATCCTTGTCAATGACGCAGAACGACTGGCTGGCCAGGATGGAGTCCAAATAAGGCCTGACGCGGGTCAAGAATGACAGCGTTTGCTGAAACTCGTCTTTGGTCTCGCTAGGCATGCCGAACATGACGTTGATCTGAGCCTTGACGCCGGCCTCAGCGGTGGCGCGCAACGTCTTGTAGGCGTTCTCATTGGTGAACTTCTTGTTGATGCGCCAACGCACCGCCTCCGAACCGCTCTCGACGCCGTAGCCGAGCCACCGGCACCCGGCCGCGGCCATCTTCTTGAGCATCTTGCCGTCCATGCCGGGCTGGATGATGGCTTGGCCGCCCCAAGTGAACTTGAGGCCGCTCTCCAAGACCAAATCACAAAAGCGCGAAAGTTCGCGCAGGTTACCGTTGACGAGAAGTCCTGTAAAGTAAAAATGATTGATGGTCGGATGCTCCGCCATTTGATGCTTGATTTCTTCCAAGATGCGCCGCCCGCTGCGGGAACGGAACCGCCCCCAGAACTGCCACTCGTTGCAGAAGGCGCAGCGCCGCACGCAGCTGCGGCCGTCGAAGACGTCCAGGCGGTGCGGATCGGAGTAAAGCCCCGCCCGTATGTCCTCCTTAAAATCGGAATAGTCCGGGAAGGGCATCGAGTCCATGTCCATGATGGGCTCCCGGTCGCCCGAGTCGATGACGCGCCCTTTCTCGTCCTTGACGAGGAGGCCGGGAATGGCCGGCAGCCGGCCCGTGCGTTCCACGCCCGCCAAGGCTTCGACCAAAGTCTGTTCTCCCTCCCCAATGGCGACGCCGTCGACGCGGGAGTCGGCCATGAACGAAAATGCGGCTTTCTCGCGCGCGCACTGGTAGCCGCCAAAAACGATGAGCCGCGATGGGTCCTCGCGCTTGATCCGCTCGGCCAGCGCCAGACTCGCCAAAAAAGACGTCGTGTGCGTCGCGAAGCCCACGACGCGCGCGCCGCTGTCCAAGATGCGCCGAACGAGCGCGTCCGTGGTTTGCCGGGTTTCATGGAGCAGCCGCTCGACGGCATCCGGATTCTCCCAGAATGAATACCGGTCCACGTTCCACATGACGCGCAACTCCGGAGAGCTGGCGTGATAAAGGGCGTTGCTGAAATCGACGGACACCGGCTCGTGGCCCCGGCCGCGCACATAACCGGCCAAGCAGGCGACGGAGAAAGGCGGGGCTTCCCGGCCTCGGTAGCCGTAGGGCGCCTGGACCAGGGCGACTTTCACCGGGCAGGGCCTCCCGAACCGGCCGGGGCCGGTTCGGGGCGCGTGCCGAGTTCAACGGCGCGATCCAGAACCGGATTGGCGATGCAGTTCAGCCAGCAGTCGCATTGGCAGGAGTCCACGTAGCTCCGTTCTTCGCCAGCCTTCCGCGAGGTCCAAATCTGATCGAACGGCATTTCCTTAACGTTGCCGACGGTGCGGTGCTTGTTCACCGGGCAAAAAAACAGGTCGCCCTCGGGGCTGAGCATGGCGTATCTCTGGCCGGCCAAGCAATCCTTGAAATACCGCTCGGGCTTGCGCGCGTATTTGCGCAAGTACCACCAGTACAGAAGCCTCGTCCAAAGCCACAAGGAGTCCCGATCCTTGCCTCCAATGAGGCGCGCCAAGGCTCCGTTTTCTTCGGCCAGATGAAGCAGGATTTTCTCGATCTGGTCCTCGACCTCGGCAATCTGCGCGTCGGTCCACGAGAACGTCTCCGGGGCCTCGAACTTCTGATGCTCGACCACCATCTGGGCCCCGAACCACAGCCCCATTCCCGAAACGAGCTGATAAGTGGGCCAAAGCTCGCGATAGTTTTTGGGCGTGATGGTGAAGCTGAAGCTGAAGTGCACGTCCGGGAACTCGTCCCGCATCATGCGCGCGGTTTCCATCAAGCCCTTGAAGGCGCCTTTTTGTCCGCGCACATCGTCGTGCGTCTCTTCGAGGCCGTCAAGGGATGAGCCGAGCCACAAATTTTTAACGCCGCGCGCCCGCAAATCGTTAAGGCGGCGGCGCACCATCTCCGTGTTCCAGAAATTGCTCAGGATGCCGAGCGAGGCCTTCGGAAAGTGCCCGGACAAGAACGCGGCAATGTCCACGATATCGGCCCGAAGCCACGGCTCGCCGCCGGTCAAGACCACAATCTCGACGTCTTTAAGCCTCTCGGAGCCTTCGACGAAGGCGCGAATTTGCGCCAAGTCCATCTCGCGCTTGACCGACTCCCTGTCTTTGAAGGGCATTTCCCAGTGGTGGCACATGACGCATTTGAGGTTGCAGCGGTGGGTCAATTCCAGGTGCAGTTCGCGAATTGGCTGGCCGTCCTTCTTTTCATCCAGGCGCGCGAGGCCCGAACTGACCCGCTCGCCGAGAAGCTCGAAAATCGTGCTGAGGCGCGGATTCATCCTACCCATTTGCGCGGAGGACGGAACTATCTGTCTGCTCTGTTTTTTTCATTTTGGTTCCGTTGGCTGCACCAGCCTTGCCGTCCTTAAGGCCCGGAAGAGGCTCCCGTCTTAATGCGGCTAGCGAGGCTTGAAGGGTGTTTAAGATCGTGCCCAACGATTCAGTCCCCAAGGTTTCAAACTGGGCGGCGATTTTTCCCAATTCGCTGCCGAGTTTGCCACATCGCTTCACTAAGTCTTCATGCAATCCAAAAGCCCGAGCATGGCTTTCAAGCCTCCCTTCTTGAATTTTAGATTCTTGCTTTTGCAGGTGGAACAGCAGGGTGGCCAATTCAGGCCTAATGGATTTCTGGATGTCGCGCTGCATCTGATTAGATTGTTCGCGCAGACTTTCCGCCGCGCTCCAAACATCGCGGACCAAATGATCGTGCCGTTCATCAACAGTCTTGCGGATTTCGCGGATTAGCCGGTCATACCGCTCTTCCAAAGTCTTGCGGAACTCCTGACTGAGCCGTTCTGACCGCTCTTCCATGGCCCGGCGGAAACCGTCGTTCCGCCGCTCGGTTTCGCGCAACGACTCATCCATCAAGATTTTCATCTCGGGGCTCACGCGCCCGTAGTCGGCGCTAAAATTCACGAGGCGAGCGCGCGCATCATTGCCACTGGGAAGTCCGCGACTTCCAAGCAGCTCTGCGATGTCCAAGTTCGAGCCCCCGTCCGCAACTCGAGCTGCGGCTGCCCGATCCTTTCGCCCGACCGGGCGAGAAAGCCTTAGTATAGCCCCAATTCCGTTTTCACACCACTTTTCCTGCAGGAGGCCCAAGTCGCGCACTTCGGGCCCGCGCGTCCCAGGAGTTTCATCCGTTTTTCCAGCAATGCGCCAAGCCGTCACATCCGTAGCGGTAAACAGCCGGAATCCGGATTGACGCAGACGAAACCCGTAGTCGTAAAGCGCAAAACGATGGCAGAGGAATCTCTCGTCAAAAAAGCCGACCTGCCTCATTGCTTTACGGCGGAGCATCCAAAAATCTCCATGCAGGAACCGGCCGCATTCTCGGTGTCCACCAGACGCTTGATGCAGCGCGGCTAAACGGCGCACTTCTTTCATGTCATCCGCGTCCCTGCATGGAGCGGAGACCACCGCTAAGGACGCGCCCATGCTGAAGTATTCCAGCATTCTGGCCAAGGCTTTCTCCGGCAACCACAGCGGCTCGTCCCAAAATAACACGTAATCCGCGCAGGACTGGCGCAGTCCTTCATTCCAAAACGCGGCGCGGCCTTTATTAGTCTCTATGTGCCCGCCAATCTCCATATGGCGCACATGTGCAATCGGGCGTGCCTCACGAATGAGTTCCCTAACCCGCGGCCGCACTACGGCATTCTTAGCCGTGACGACATCCACAGTCGGCTGTTTTTTTTCAGGCTCAATGTCCGCGTGAGTCCACCTCAAGCAAAAGCGCTTGCTTATGGACTCCACCACGTCCATCGGCTCGCGCACGAATTCCACGCACGCATCGCGGCCCCTACCGCTCTTCCAGTCTCCTCGATGCAGGATGATATCCGAACAGTCGGAAACGGGCTTGAGGCGCGGCGGGCGCTGGCCGAACAAATCCGATTCCAGGAACACGGAGACACGGGGAATACCGGGCGCCCATCCGGCCAGAATATCGAGGTTTTCAGGCTTCGCGGCTTCACTGATCGCGATGATGACCTCGATTGGATTCTCAAAAATCGCCTCCTTGCACTGTTCACGGAAGTCTCTCCAGCCTCGCAAAGGAAATCGCAGCCCGCCTCGTTGCTCTCCGGGGAATCCCGGATCGTAGATGGTCACGGCGCCCAAAGTCCTGCTGAGTAGGCTTAGCAGTGCGGAA
The DNA here is from genome assembly GCA_027451985.1 of Elusimicrobiota bacterium. Taxonomy (GTDB): domain Bacteria; phylum Elusimicrobiota; class Elusimicrobia; order UBA1565; family UBA9628; genus JAGWJU01. The sequence goes on along the minus strand of DAIDHS010000005.1, from coordinate 38,717 downwards.
ACCCACGCCTCCTCGTCCGCGCGCCAGCCCCGCCAAGCCGGAAGCAGAACCAGCGTCTTGGGGCGCATTTTTGGCAATGATGATGTCGACATTTCAGGGCGTTTTATGTTGTCGGTTGTCAGCGATTGGGTATTCTACAGAAACGCGCTCCCGTCGAGCAACGAGTTTCTAAGCTTTGTTCGGTCCAAGGAGCCGGTAGCGTTCTCCGCCGTCTTCCGCGCGCCTAAACAGGCATAGGCCTTCCGGGTGGACCCAAACGGCCTCCGTCACTCCCGAAGGATCGGTCACGCGATAGCGCCCGGCGGCTATGTCCTGCCCGGACCAGCGCACGCGTTCGTCATCGAGCCGCTCGATGATGCGGTAGGTCTGCACCGTCTCCAAGCTCTCCGTCTCAAAACCCAGAAGCTCGGCTCGCACCTGGCTGGCCGGAGGAAGCCCCAAGCGCCGAAAAAGTAGACCGTCGAAAAACGCCAGGGTGCAGGACAACTCCAAGCCTTCCACCATTGGAATATGGACGTCCCTGGGGCTTTGACCGCCCCCGGAAATAACGGTGCTCCATCCTCCTTCGCGCCATCGGCACGATGATATGGATATTTGAAGCGCGGAGGTTTTGCGCCTTGCTTCCAACTCCGAGATTTTCCAATCCGGCGCAAAAAAGGCCTGTATCTCAAGGTGTTCCGGCTTTTTCGGATCGGTAGAATCCAGGGCGCAGGACACTCTCCAACCGCCGTCTTCTCGCACATCGAAGCGCTCCCGGGCCGTAATGATTCCCCGCCGCAAATGAACGTATTCGCCGGATATCGCTTGGGGCATCTTTTAATTCTACCTTACCTTGAAGAAGGGCGCAGGAGCAAGCAAGGCCCCGCCTTGCGGTCGGACGAGGCAATGGATTACACTATGCGCACGATGCCCCAAAAACGCCCTTCCGGCGCCGCGGCGCGCCAAGAAATACGGCGGGTCATCGCCGTCGAAGCCAGGGCTCTGGCACTTTTGCGGCGCTCCATCGGCCGTAGCTACGCCGAAGCGGTGGAGCTTTTGGCTCGCTGCCGCGGCAAGGTTGTGGTCATGGGCGTGGGAAAATCAGGCCTCATCGCCCAGAAAATCGCGGCGACGCTATCTTCAACCGGAACCCCGGCAGCCCACTTGGACCCAGGCGACGCGCTGCACGGAGGGCTCGGCTTCATTCAAAAGCAGGATTTGGTCCTAGCCATCGGGAAATCAGGGGAGTCGGAGGAACTCAACCGGCTTCTGCCGGCCCTGCGCTCCATCGGCGCGCGCCTCATCGCCATGACCGCGAACCCGCGCTCGACCCTGGCCAGACACGCGGCCGTGGTGCTGGAGATGCCGGCCATCGAAGAAGCCTGCCCTTTGAACTTGGCGCCCACCGCCAGCACGACCGCGGCCTTGGCCGCGGGAGACGCCCTGGCCATTGCGCTCATGAAGCGCCGAAACTTCAAAGCGGAGCATTTCGCGGCAAACCATCCGGCAGGGCAGCTGGGCCGTCGGCTGACTCTGCGCGTCCGTGACATCATGCGCGGCGGCGACGCCAACCCCCGCGTACTGGCGACCGCCTCCGTCAAGAGTCTGATCTTGGAAATCACCCAAAAGCAGGCCGGCGCGGCCGCCATCGTTGATAGGCGCGCACATCTGATCGGCTTGGTGACGGACTATGACATTCGCAAGGCGCTGGAAGCAGGAGGAAACATTTTCTCCAAAAATATCCGGGATATCATGAACCCTCGTCCCACCGCCATCGAGGAAAACCAGCCCGCATCCAAGGCCATCGCGCTCATGGAGAACCGCAGGAATCCGTTCAACGTCCTTCCCGTCGTGGATCGAGCCCGGCGCTCCGTGGGCATGATCCAAATACACGATGTGCGGGCCCGCGGGCTTTAGGCCGCCGCCGGCCGTTCAAAAAAATTGTAAACTATCCGCCGTCTTCCCCCATTTTTTGGTGCGATACCCAAGTGGTCCAAGGGGACGGTCTGCAAAACCGTTATTCACGGGTTCGAATCCCGTTCGCACCTCGGATTTTGCTTTCAGCGGAACACATTCCACTCCATTCTAGGCCCTTCGGGCCTGGCCGCGCGGCCCCGTCGACCCATGCGCCCGCGAGAAGACATGAGGCATAATGCCTCTATGCGAATTTCACGAGCGGTTTGGGGACTCTTGGCCTGCGCTTGTCTGCCTCTTGCGGCGGCGGCACAGCCTTCCGGATTTGCCGCGCTTGAGTCGCTGCAGGCCCAAGCAGGGTTTTCCCAGCACCCCATCAACGTCGCCCGTTTCCGCCAAAGGCTCGCGGAGATTTCCCTCTCGCAGCCTCACGACGTCCCGCTGACCGCGGCGCAGAGGCCGCTTACCGAGGTTCCTCTGCCCCGGATTCTCGACGCTATTAAAAACACCAACAGCATCTTCATGTCGGGCGGCGTGCGCGTGCATGTTTTCGGGATCAAGAGCCTCCAGAACTCGTGGTTTCTCGGGTTCTGGCCGGAAAACAGCGCCAACCCCATCTTGGCGCGCGGCAAGGAGATGATTCACCACTGGCCGTTCTGGTCCGGAACGCTCCATCCATGGATCAACGGCCAACCCTACAGTGTCTACATTGAGGCGAAGATTTTATCGCCCATGCAAAGCGACGTGATCCTTTCGCCTAAGCACGGCCCGCGCTCCGCATTCACGATTGCCCAGATCGTCGAGAACGCCTACGAGGCCGGATATCCAGTGCGCATCGCGGGCCAGGACTACCGGGTTTTCTATAACCGGGACTTCACCCAAAACGCCTCCGGTGACTTCGGCGGCTATACCGGGGAACGCTCCATCGTCTTCCTGTATAAAGACGGGGACAGCGCCAAGGGATTCCAGTTTTTCGAAAGCAGAATTCCCCATGGCACGCGGCAGATTCTTGTCTCGACGCCCGCAGAGGAGTCCTCGGATCAAAATGCTTCTGGAAACGGCCTCACCCTGGGCCTGCGCGTCGACCGCCGTGGAAACCTGCAGATTTACTACCCTGCCCCTCAGCCCTAAGCGGCAATTGCCTTAATTCAGAACTGCGGACAGCGTCTCTTTGAGGCGCGCCTTTTTTTCCAGCGCCGCCCGATATTGAGCCTGGGCCGTTTGAACCTCGTCCGCGCCGGCATGCCTGAGAAAGTTAGGATTCTCGACTTTGGCCGATATTTTTTCGATCTCCGTTTCGGCTTTGACCAGTTCCTTTTCCAGCCGGGCGCGCTCCCTGGTGAAATCGATGATGCCGGCAAGCGGAATTAAAAACGTCATGCCGCGCGCCAACGCCGTGGCGCTCTGCGGCCGGCGCTCCTCGGATCCCACCGGGAACTCCACATCTTCAAGTCTGGCCAAGACCAGGATATAATCCATCCGCTCGCGAGCCAAGGCCCGCATCTCCGGGCTTCCCCCCACGGCCACCGCGCGGATGCGAAGCCCCGGCGGAATGTTCAACTGCGCGCGCACCGCCCGGATGGAACCCGTGATCTCCATGACGGCGGCCATGCGCTCTTCGGCCTCGGCATCGCGCCACTGCGGCGGCGGCACGGGAAAGCCCGCGTCCAGCAGAAAGTCAGCCCGCTCGCCGACATATGGCTTCAACTGCGCGTAGAGTTCCTCCGTGATGAAGGGCATGAAGGGATGGAGCAACTTGAGCGTCCCGTTCAAGACGTGCGCCAGAATAGCCCGACAGGAATCCTTCTCGCCCTCGTCCTGGCTCCCCAGCCTGATTTTCGCCAGTTCGACGTACCAGTCGCAAAACTCGTCCCACATAAATCCGTAGATAGACTCGGCCGCTTCCGCGACCTGGTAGGCGCCCATCTTGGCCGCGACGTCCTCGGCGAGCGCCCCATAGCGGGACAAGATCCACCGATCGGCGAGTTCCAAGGACTCGCGCTCAAGGGTCTCGAGAGAGTAAGCCTGCTCCGGGCGCTCCGGCAAATTCATGAGCGCGAAGCGGGCCGTGTTCCAGATTTTATTGACGAAATTGCGCGCTCCGGTGACGCCGTCTTCTGAAAAGTGGATGTCCTTGCCCAGCCTGGCGTCGCGCATCAAGGAAAAGCGCAGCGCGTCGGTTCCGAACTTCGCCATCACCACCAAAGGATCGATGACGTTGCCCAGGGACTTCGACATCTTGCGCCCGCTCTTGTCGCGCACGATGCCGTGGATGACGGCCGACGAAAACGGCGGGCGGCCGGTGAACTCAAGACCCATCATCTGCATCCGCGCGACCCACAAATAAAGAATCTCGTATCCCGTGACCAAAACGGACGTCGGGTAGTAGGCCTCAAAATCGGGCGTCTTCTCCGGCCAGCCGAAGACGGACATCGGCCACAAAGACGAGGAGAACCAGGTGTCGAGAACGTCCGGATCCTGCATAAAGTTTCCCTTCGTCGAACAGCAATAAGGACAGGACGCGGGCTTCGCGTCGGAAACGACGCCTTTTAAATCCTCCGCCTGGTGGAACGGGCGGCTCGACACGTCGTTGCAGTCCAGACAGTACCAGACCGGGATGCGGTGCCCCCACCAGATCTGCCGGGAGACGCACCAATCCTTGATGCCCGAGAGCCAGTCCTTGTATGGCTTGGCCCAGCTCTTGGGATGGATGACGAAGCGGCCGCCGTCCAGGGCGTCCAAGGCGGGGCGGGCCAAATCCTTCATGCGCACGAACCACTGCAGGGATACCAGCGGTTCGATGGGGCTCGCGCACCGGTAGCAGACGCCGATCGAGTGCTTGTAGTCCTCCTCCTTGCGCAAAAGCGCCGAGGCCTTCAAGTCCTCGACGATTTTCTGGCGCGCCTGCTCGCGGGACAAGCCCGCGTAGAGCCCGCCCTCGGCCGAGATGCGGCCGTCGAAGGCAATGACCGCAATGGAAGGCAGTCCGTGCCGCTCGCCGATCTCGAAGTCAGCCGGGTCGTGGGCCGGCGTCACCTTGACCGCGCCGGTCCCAAAGGCCATGTCGACGGCCTCATCGGCCACGACCAGGATTTCACGCCCCAGAAGCGGAAGCCGCAGCTTCTTGCCGACTAGATGCGCGTAGCGCGCATCCTTGGGATTGACCGCCACGGCCGTGTCGCCCAGGAGCGTCTCCGGACGCGTCGTAGCCACAACCACGCCCTCCGAGTTATCGGCCAGAGGGTAATGGATGTGCCAGAGCCGCCCTTTCCGCTCCTCATACTCCACCTCGATGTCGGAAAGAGCCGTGCCGCAGCGCACGCACCAGTTGACCATGCGGCGGCCGCGATAAATCAGTTTCTTGTCCCAGAGCGCCTTGAAGGCCGCGCGCACGGCGCGGGCCCGCACCTCGTCCATGGTGAAGGCCTCGCGGGAAAAATCGAGCGAGCAGCCCAGTTTTTCCAACTGGCCTAAGATGGTCTTCTTGCACTCGCGCGTCCACTCCTGCATGCGCTCCAGAAATTTGTCGCGGCCCAAGTCGTGTCGAGACAAATTCTCGGCCTTGAGCTGCTTCTCCATGACGTTTTGCGTCGCAATGCCGCCGTGATCGGTGCCTGGAATCCAGCAGGTCTTATCTCCGGACATCCGCCGCCAGCGGACCAGGACGTCCTGGAGCGTGTTGTTGAGCGCGTGCCCCAGGTGCAGCGCGCCCGTCACGTTCGGGGGCGGGATGACCACCACGAACTTCGGCGCGGCGACGGAATCCGGCTTGGGAGAGAAGAGACCGGCCTCCTTCCAAGCGGATATCCAGCGCTCCTCGACGGACTGGGGCGCGTAGGCCTTGTCCAGGCTCATGGCTGGGGGCTGACCTTGAGCGCCTTGCGGATTTTCTCCACCAGGAGCTTGGAATCTACGGGCTTGACGATGTAGTCGAAAGCCCCGGCGTTGATGCCTTCCATCACGTCCTTGACCTCGCCTGAGCCGGTGAAGATGATGACGGGGATGCGCGCGGTAGCCTTCTCCGCCTTGAGGCTTTTGAGTATCTCGATACCGTTGATTCCCGGCATATAAAGATCGAGCAGGATGACGTCTGGCGAGGACTTCTCCGCCAGGTCGCGTGCGCCCGCGGCGTCGCCCGAATCCAAGGACTTGAAACCCGCATAGTCCAGGGCGATCTTGAGCGTCACCCGGATCATCTCATCGTCGTCGATGATGAGAACTTTCTTTTTCCCGGCTCCGTCCGTCTTGTTTTCGCTCATAAAGTCTCCAAGCGCTCAGGTGAAAGGCGAAACGAAGCGGCAGAACACTTCGTTGGCCAAAAACACGCCCTCGCGAGAAAGTCGCACGCGTGATCCGGCTCGCTCCACCAAGCACAGATCCTCGAGCTCGCTCCACTCCCTAGCGAACTCGCGCCGCGCCGGCTCCTCCAAATCGATGCCCTCGACTAAGCGCAAGCCGAGAAGAATTCTCTCCCCCAGTTTTTCCTTGCCCGAGAGCGACTCCTGCTCCACGGTCGGACGGACTCCCGATTCGATCTTGGCGCAGTAGGGGATAAGAGCCGGCGTGTTGGAGCCGCGCACGCCGTCCAAGTGGGAGGCCGCGCCGCAGCCCAGGCCGACATACTCCCCGTCGCGCCAGTAAATGGCGTTATGGAGCGACTCGAAGCCCGGCCGGGCGAAATTGGAGATTTCGTAGCGGGCTAAGCCCGCCCGCTCGATGAGGTCGAGGCTCGTTTCATACATCTCGCGCCCCAAATCCTCGTCCGTCTCCACGCTCCGCCGCCCGAAGACCGTCTTGTCCTCCACGTGAAGGCCGTAAAGAGAGAGGTGCTCCGGTTCCAGCGCCAGGACGTCCTCGAGGCTCTTGCGGTGCGAGGCCGCCGTCTGGCCGGGCAGGCCGTACATCAAATCGACCGAAATGGCCCAGCCCCCCAGCGCGCGGGCCCGGCGAAAAATCGAGAAGAAGTCCTCTGGAGAATGGCGCCGACCGATGGATTTGAGCAGGGCGGCGTCGGTGGTCTGCAGGCCGAGGCTCAGGCGGGACACCCCCCAGCGCTTCAAGACCTCCAGCTTTTCTTCGCTCAAGCTTTCCGGATTGGCCTCGAAGGTGACTTCGGCGAAGCGCGATTTAGGATAAGACTCGTGAATCAGCGAAAAAAGCTTGTCGATGTCCCCTGCGTCCAACTCCGACGGCGTGCCCCCTCCGATATAGAGCGTGTCGGGCGTCCGCGGCCCGAGCATGGCCGCCTCGGTCTTGAGGGCGCTCAAGTAGCGCGCAGCAACGTCCCTGCGTCCGGCATAGGACGCGAAGTCGCAGTAAAAGCACTTGACCGAGCAGAAGGGGATATGGACGTAAAGGCCCAGCTTCGGCTGCACCGCGCGCGGCCTCCTAGCCTTTCTTCGTCTTAACGAAGTCCATGAACGAGGAAAGGATGTCCACGGGCACCGGAAAGACGGTGATGGTGTTCTTGTCGGTGGAAATTTCGGAAAGGGTCTGCAGGTAGCGCAGCTGCATGGACGCCGGGTTGGCGGACAAGACCTCGGCCGCCTGGCTGAGCTTTTCCGAGGCCTGCAGCTCCCCCTCGGCGTGGATGATCTTGGCGCGCCGCTCCCGCTCGGCCTCGGCTTGGGCGGCGATGGCGCCCTGCATGTCGGCCGGGATGTCCACGTTTTTGACCTCGACGTTGGAGACCTTGACGCCCCAGGGCTCGGTGTGGGAGTCCAGAATCTGCTGGAGCTCCATGTTGATCTTGTCCCGATTGGCCAGAAGGTCGTCCAACTCCATCTTGCCCAGCACGCTGCGAAGAGTGGTCTGGGCGATTTGACTCGTCGCGTAAGCGTAGTTCTCGACCTGCAACACGGCCTTTTCCGCGTCGATGACGCGGAAATAAACCACGGCGTTGACCTTGATGGACACGTTGTCGCGCGTAATAATGTCTTGCGGCGGGACCTCGAGCACCAGCGTCCTCATGGTGACCCGCTGGGCGCTCATGAGCACCGGAACGACCACGCAGGGGCCAGGGCCCCCGACCTTCCAGATGCGCCCTAGCACGAAGATGACCAGGCGATCGTACTCCGCCACAATCTTGACGGAAACGGCGATCAGGCCGACCAGAACGATTAGAGGCGCCAGCACAGGCATCAGTTTATCCCCCAGAACACGGCTTAAAGCGACCTTGCCTCGTCGTAACTGACGGAGCGCACACCGCCGCCGGCCGCGGCCTCAGGTTCGAGAACGACGCGGTAGCCGTCGACGGCAGAAATTTCATGCAGGCCGTCGACATGCATTTTCTTGTCCTTAAAGAGGGCTTTTTCCTTCACCCGGGCCTTGGCCTCCGCAGCATCCGAGGCTGCGACGTAAAAATTATGGTGGCTCTCGAAAATATTGCGGCCACCCTCGGCCAAAGTCTGATCGTAAAAGCCGCAATGCGCCAGAAACAGCTTCATTTCCTTTTCTCCCCAAAAATACTCTTCTAATGTTACCTTTTCCGCCTGGAAGCGGACAAGCGCCTGCGCCGAGGGCGCGCATTTGTTAAGATGGCCGCGTGGAGACTCCGCCATTTAAGTCTGGATTCGCCTCGATTCTGGGCCGCCCCAACGCCGGTAAATCGACGCTTCTCAACGCCCTTTTGGGGACCAAGCTCTCCATCGTATCGCCCAAGCCGCAGACCACGCGCCACAAGATCCTGGGGCTCCTCAATGGGCCTTTCTATCAAATCGCCTTTCTTGATACGCCCGGCTTCATCACCCGCCCCAAAGATCCGCTGCAGAAGGCGCTCCGCCGCCATTCCGAGATCTCGGCGCGCGAAGACGCGGATATCGCCGTCATCGTGGTGGAACCGCGGACTCCGGCGGCGGCTCTTGACGACCTTTCTCTCCTCCGCCGCCCCGAAATTCCCGCGATTCTGGTTCTCAATAAGATTGATCTCGCCGCAGATGCGGCCGCCCAAGAATCCGCGCTCGAAGCTTATCGCACGGCCCTTAATCCGGACGCCGTCCTGCGCGTCTGTGCGCTCTCCGGAGCCGGAACGCCTGAGCTGATTAAGGAGATCGTCGCACGGCTGCCCCCGTCGCCTCCGTTTTACCCTCCGGATCAAGCCTCCGATCGCTGGGAGCGATTCTTCACGGCCGAGTTCATCCGCGAGCAGGTCTTCGCGCTTTACCGCGAGGAAATCCCACACGCTACGGCCGTGACCATTGAGGAGTTCAAGGAAAAACCCGGTCGACCGGACGCCATTCAGGCCGTCCTCTACGTCGAAAAAGAAGGGCAAAAAGGCATCATCATCGGATCCAAGGGCGCGGCCCTGCGCGAACTGCAAAAAAAATCGCGGCTTTCCATCGAGAGATTCTTGGGCCGGCCCGTCGATCTGGAAATCTGGGTCAAGGTCCGCAAGGACTGGCGCAAAGACCCTCGCGCTCTCAAGGAATTCGGATACTAGCGCCGATCCGGTTAGGAGGGACTTGGCCTAGTTCCCACCGGAATTGACCAGGGCTTTGCGCGGTTCACCCGGCATCTCCGAGTCCCGCGTCGGCACGGAAGCTTCCGACGATTCGATGTAAGTGTACTCGTCCATAAGCTCCTGGTACTGATTGAGGAGGTCGGCCCCTTCCCGAGGCTTAATGTTCCCGGATTTGACCTTGGCGTCAATGGCCGACTTGATGCGCTGGACAAGTTCGAAGTCGTTGTACTGGGTGTCGGAAAGAACCTCGCGTACCGTCTGTCCGCGGATGATTTCCTCCAGGTAATAGCCACCCGGCGCGGTCTTATCCTGGAAGACATGGACCTCGTTAACGCGCCCAAAGAGGTTGTGAATGTCTCCCATGGTCGCCTGATAGGCCCCCATCAGGAAAACGCCGAGATAATACGGCTCGCCGTCTTTAAGAGGATGAAGCGGCAGCGCCCCTCCAGCCTTGCGGTGGCAGGCGAAATGAGAAATTTTTCCGTCCGAGTCGCAAGTGATGTCAACCAGAGCCGCATGCCGCGTCGGCCGCTCGTCTAGGCGCTGAAGCGGCACGATGGGAAAGAGCTGGCCGATGGCCCAGCTGTCCGGCAGGGACTGAAAGAGCGAGAAGTTGCATAGGTATTGGTCTTGCACGGTCTTGGAGAGCTCAAGAAGTTCCTCAGGGACGTCTTTAAGGCCGCCGGCGACGCGATCAATTCCCAAGCACAGGCGCCAGAACAAGGTCTCCGCGCGCGCCTTGTCCGCGAGGCCCAGGAATCCCAGCTTAAAAAGGCTAAAGGCCTCGTCCCGCCGCTCCTGGCCGTCATGGTAGCTTTGCAGTAGATTATCCTCGGACAAATCCTTGATGAGCCGCTGCATCTCGGCCACGGGCCCGCTCTTGCCGCCGCCGTCCGCCTCTTCAAGCCCGGCGCTGGTCTCGATGCACCCGAAGACGTTGACCGCGAGCATCGAATGGTGCGCGACGACCGAGCGTCCCGACTCGGTCACGATGTTGGGTTCCAGGACCTTTTCCTGAAGACAGACCTCTTGGATAGTCGACACGACCCCGCCGACGTACTCCCGCAAGGAATAATTCATTGAGCTGTCTACGGAGCTATGCGTGCCGTCGTAGTCCACGCCCAGGCCGCCGCCGCAGTCGAGATATTCCAAGCCCAGGCCCATCTTCTTGAGCTTGGCGTAGATGCGGCTGCCCTCCCTGACGGCGTCCTTGATGGTCTTGATGTCTGTCACCTGGGAGCCGATATGAAAATGAAGCAGCTTGACGCAGTCGAGCATCCCGCTCTTCTCCAGGCTCTTGACTGCGTCCAGAATTTCCTGCGTGGTGAGCCCGAACTTCGCGGCGTGGCCGGTGGAGTATTTCCACTTTCCGCTGCCCTGGGTCTGGAGCTTGGCGCGCAAACCAATGAGCGGCCGCACGTCCAACTCCTTGGTAGCCGCCAAAAGCAAGGGAAGCTCCGCCGGCTTTTCTATCACTACGATTACTTTTTTCCCAATCTTGAGGCCCAAGGCGGCCAGACGCATCATCGCCTTGTCCTTGTAACCATTGACCACGGTCAGGGCTTCGCCCTCGCCCATGGCCAGGACCGCCATCAGTTCGCCCTTGCTGCCCGCCTCGAGCCCGTAGCGGTATCCCCGCCCGGCATCAATAATCTCCTCAACGACCTCGCGTAACTGGTTGACCTTGATGGGGTACACGCCGAAATAGCGGCCTGCATACTTTTTATCGGCGATGATCTTGGAGAACGTCTCGTTCAAAAGTTCAACGCGGTGCCTCAGGATGTCCTGAAACCGGAAAAGCACGGGAAATCGGACGCCCCGCTGGGCGACGTCATCGACGAGCCGCTTGACATCGATGGCGGGCTCAGCAGAGCGGCGCGGATGGACACAGAGGTGGCCATTCTCGTTGACTCCGAAATAGCGCAGCCCCCATCCCTTCAGATTGTAGAGCGTCGCCGAATCCTCAATCTCCCAGCGCCCGTTGGCTTTGTCCTTGCTCATCGCACTTGTCGTCCTCCGTCTAGAGTTTAGCGAAAAAAAGGCACGCCCATCCGGATAAAAACAGAAGACCGCCGATCGGAGTAATAATCCCGAGGATTTTATACCCCGTTACGCTAAGCGCGTAGAGGCTGCCGGAAAAAAGCACGATGCCGAGAACAAAACACCAGCCGGCTGCGCAGACGGCCCGCGAAGAGGGGTTGACGTGCGCGAGCCAGGCCACGGCGAACAGGGCCAAAGCGTGATAAACCTGGTAGCGCACGGCCGTTTCATAGACCTCGCGCATCGTCTGGCTCAGGACGTCCTTGAGCCCGTGCGCGCCGAACGCCCCCAAGGCCACAGCCAGGAACATCGCAGCGCTGCCGGCCTTGGCCCAGAATCTCCAACCGCGGATTCCGGTCATTGCGGGCCGCCTTTACGGCACAGATCCAGGAAGCGGATGAAATCAGCCGGAGGATTTCTGCGAAAAGACAGCGTCTTGCCGCTGATGGGATGCTTGAAGCGCAGCGCGTAGGCATGCAGCATGAGCCTCGGCGGACGCAGCTTCGCGTTCCGATCGAAATCGGGATCGCCCACCACGGGATGGCCAACGAAATCCAGATGCGCGCGAATCTGGTGGGTGCGGCCGGTCAGCGGCCTCGCCTCCACGTAGCTTGCGTCCGGAAACTCTTCGATGAGGCGCAGCGCGGTCCGAGCCGGGCGTCCGAACGGCGTAGCCTTGATGCGTCTGGATCCGGTCAAGCGCCCGACCGGAGCGTCAATTTCCGATAAATTTTCCGGCACGCGCCCCCGGACGATGGCGCGGTAGACTTTCTCCACCTCCCGCTCCTCAAACGCTGCGGTCAAGCGGCGCCACGCTTCTTCCGTCTTGGCGGCGACGAACACGCCGCTGGTTTCCGCGTCCAAGCGGTGGACAATGCCGCAGCGCCCGGCGCCCGAGGCAAGGACCTCCGGCCGATGCACGGCCATCAAACCCGCAAAATTTCGGCACGGCTCGTCCTGCGCGGCGCGCGGATTCTTAAGCCAGTCCGGCCGCGTCGGATGCATGAGCAGATCCGCGGGCTTGTCGAAAACCAGGACGTGCTTGTCCTCATAGACGACCCTGGCTTCGAAATCGAAGCTTCGGTTCCAGGCGCGCTCCGGGAAACTCACGCTGACACGCTCGCCCGGCTTCAAGCGGCGGCCGGGCTTGACCGAAGCGCCCCCGACCAAGACCTGCCCCAAGCGGATCATCTCCTGAAGCGCCGCGCGGCTGTGCCGCGGCATTTTTTGCGTGAGGAACTGATCGAGCCGCACGCCGCCCCAATCCGCGATAAACTCCATGCCCGAACGCGCCAAGATTTTCATGATTTGCGGCGGATGGAAACGAATATCCCGCCTGAAAGCGCCAAGAGCCCCAGGCAGAACGCCTGCGCTACGGTGATCCCTATGGGCAGCATCGTCACGTCCCCGCGGTAAAACTCGATCATGAATCGCAGCACCCCGTAGGACGCCAAGTAAATCGCGCAGACCGAGCCGCGGGGGAGTTCCTTTTTCTCTACGCGGTCAATGACGAAGAAATAAAGCGCCAAACCGATGGCCAAATCGCCGAAAGCTTCATAGAGCTGCGTGGGATGGACGAGTCGGCCCAGGAACAACGGATTGATTTGCGAGAGCGGGTTGGTGAAGGTCACACCCCAAGGCCACGGGCGGGACATCGGCAGGCCGTAGCAGCATCCGGCCGCGAAGCAGCCCCAACGGCCGAAAAACTGCCAGAACGGCACCCCAAGACAAAGATAATCCGCCAGATGGAGGAATGGAATTTTCTTCCACCGGCAAAACCCGCAAACCGCGAGCAAAACGGCGACGAACGCACCCATGACGGCGAAGCCCTGGCCGAAGGCGAATGCGTCTTTCCAGAAATTCGGGTTATGGATGCCGACGTCTTCGAACTGATCGAGAATCCGGCCGCCGAAAAAGGCGCTTACGATCAGAATGTTGACGAGGAGCCAGAGATCCTCCTCGCAGGCTAGGCCCATCTTGGCCCAGCGGCGCCGCCAAAAGAAAACAGAAAAGACGCCGCCCACGGCGATCATCACTCCGTAGGTGTAAAGACGAAACTGTCCGAACTGCAGAAGGACCGGATGCATGGGCGGCGGAAATGATTATACGACTTTAGGCGCCGACTAAACGCATGAAGTCGGCGAGATTTTTGCGGGCGGCGGAAAGATAGGCGTTGCTGCGCAACTGCCGTCCCACGGTGTCGCTGGCGGCCGGGGCGTAGTTGTGGCCGGGCCAGACAATCGTTTCCGAGGACAGTTCGGAAATTTTTCTAAGGCTCCCAGCCATGGCCTCCGGATCGGACGTCGGCAAATCCACGCGCCCGCAGCCGTCGATGAAGAGCGTGTCGCCAGTCAAAATCCGCCCCGCAACCAAAAGGCACTGAGACCCCGCCGTATGTCCGGGGGTATGAAGGAAAGAAATCTCGATTTTGCCGATGTTGGTTTTTTCGCCGCCCGAGACAGGCCGCAAGTTCCCTCCGGCGGTTTTTATGAGCGCGGACGCGTCATTTTTGTGTGCATAGACGGGCACGTCCGCCGCTTTAAGCAGTTCACCGATGGCGCCCACGTGATCAAAATGATTGTGGGTCACGAGAATCGAGGCGAGTCTAACCTCGCGCTGGCGGAGAACGGCCAAGATAGCCTCGGCCTCCCAGCCCGGATCGACAAGGGTGCACTCGCGGCTGTTTTCATCGCCGATAAGGTAGACATAGTTCGCCATCGGCCCCAGCTCAATTTGTTCGAAGATCACTGCGCCGCCTCAGGGAGCGGCGGGGGGCGGAGGAGGAAAGCGGTATTCGATTTCCCCTTTCTTGACATAGCCCAGTTGAACCCGAGCCAAACGCTCCAAGGAGGACCCCCCCGCGGAAATTAGCTTCAGGCGCTCGGACAGCCGCACTTGCTGGCTGCTGAGCTGCGCGATCTCTCCGCGCAGACGTCGCAATTCGAGAAAATTTCCGACCAAGCTCCGAAATCCGCCGTTTCCGAAGAAGACGGCCAGAATCGCGGCTGAAATAAGGAGCCGGGGCCAGTGGTCTTGGAGGAACGAATGCGCCCGCTTCACGGCCTAGAACTTGCCCTGCAGCAGCTTTTTGCCGGCCTCCATCAGGCCGCTCAGGGCTTTGGGCGTGGCGGCCTCAGCGTAAACCCGGACGGCGGATTCCGTGCCCGAGGGCCGCAGGCCAAGCCAGCTTCCATCACGAAGAATAAACTTGAAGCCGTCCGATTCATCGATGCGCCAGACCGAGCCGCCGGCCAAATCCAGTGGAGGCTTGATGCGAAGCCGCTCCTGCACCTCGATCATCTGCCGCAACTTCTCAATGCGGAAATTGATGCGCGCGCTGCAGAAATGGCCCACGCGTTTGAAAAGGCGGTCCCTCACCGCGGACAGGGACTTCTTCTCCTGCGCCGCCAATTCCACCATAAGCAGGCAGGCCAGGATGCCGTCTTTCTCTGGAACGTGGCCCTGGATGGACAGCCCACCCGACTCCTCTCCGCCCAGGATGAAATGCCCGGTGCGCAAAAGCTCGCCGATGTACTTAAATCCGACCGGGGTTTCCCGAGTTTCAAACCCGTAGGATTTGGCCACGGCGTCGACGAAATGGGAGGTCATCACGGTCCGGGCGACCTTGCCCTTCATGCCCTTGTGCGCGACCAGATGCTCCAAGGTCAGCGCCAAGACGTCGTTAGGGCCAATCCACGTTCCACCTGCGTCTAAAATCCCAAAGCGATCCGCGTCGCCGTCCATCGCCAGCCCCAGGGACAGTTTTTTCTTGCGCATGATGGCCGCCAAATCCTGCAAGGACTCCTCGGTCGGCTCGGGGGAGCGTCCGCCGAAGAGAACGTCGCGGTTCTCATTAATCTCCACCACCTCGACGCCCAGGCTTTCCAGAAAGGGCCCCAAATAATGTCGCCCCGCGCCGTGCAGGGAATCGACCCCGATCTTCAAGCGGGCATTCTTGATGGCTTTCAAGTCCAGCAGGGATGAAATCTTGCGCAGGTAACCCTTGCGAAAATCCTGCGGTTCGACAAGAGATTCCCGGATGGCCTTGTCCCAGGCCATGATGCGGGGAGACTGTTCTCCCAAAAACTCGATGCGGCGCTCCAAATCATCCGTCACGGCCGGTGTTGCGGCGCCGCCCCAATACGGCATCCACTTGACGCCGTTGTAGTAGGAGCCGTTGTGCGAGGCCGTAATCATGGCCCCGCCAACAGCCTTGCGCTCCAGAACGGCCCAAGCCAGCGCCGGCGTGGGGACTTCCTCCTGTGAAAAATAACTCTTGACCCCGGACATGGCCAGAACGCCAGCCAACTCCTGAGCGAACTCATGGGACAAGAACCGTGTGTCGTAGCCCACGACCACCTCGGGAATGACCGGAGGATCCCCCTTGATATGGGACTGATAATCCGGGCTCAGAATTCCGGTTTCCGGATTCTCCTTTACGAACCCGGCGATGGCGTGCGCCACGCGCCGCACGTTCTGAAAGGTGAACTCCTCCGAAACAACGGCCCGCCAGCCTGATGTGCCGAACTTGATCATCGGCGGAATCTTACAAAATGAATTCGAAGAGAGGCAACCGGGATTTTTCAATCGGTAAATCGCATTGACATCTTCCACTCAAGAGTCCTAAGCTCTCAAACCGCAGGCCATGCAGCCCAGAAACCGGGATTTCGCCGCCGCCGTTCTTGCCTTCATCGGCCTCTGGGCCTGCGCCAACTTCTACATCTTCTCCGGCCGGGTCAATTCGTTCGGCACGCCCGCCTTGCCCGGCTATGCCGCCGTTGGGCACATCTGGGAGATGGTCTATCAGGAAATTCCCGTCCGCTGGACCGCGGCCGACATCATCCGCGCAGGTTATTTCCCCGCCTGGACGCCCTATCCGGAAGGCGGGACGCCGCTTATCGGCAAGATGCAGAATGGGATTTTCTATCCCTTCCACATCCTTTATTATCTGGCCTCCGCACGCTGGCGGGCGTGGGCTTTCACCGCGGTCCCATTCTTAAGCCAAACGTTCGCCTTCGCCTGCCTCTACCTTTTCGCCAGGCTCTTGGGCCTCCCGTTTTTTCTTTCCCTCCTGGCGGGTGCGGCCCTGGTTTTCTCGACCGGGACCAGCCAACTCTCCCCGAATCCCGTCACGGCGCTTTTTTTCCCCGTGCTGCTGGCCCTGGCCGAACTCTACCATCGCGAAGACAAGCTGCGCTCATTCGCCCTATGGCTCCTGCCTCCCGTGACTGCGCTGGCATTTTTCGCCGGGCACTTCGAAACGGCCTTCCGCATCTCCGCGATGGCTGGCCTTTATTTTGTCGTACGCTCTTTCCAGAAACCTCAGACAAACGCCCGAAGGCTGCGGCAGGCGGCCATTTTCGCCGGGGCCCAAGCCCTAGGCGTGCTGCTCGCCGCCGTGCAGGTCCTGCCGGGCATGGAATACGTTCGCTGGAGCTACAACCGCGTCTGGCGCACTCGGCTCGAATACCGGTGGATTTACCATACTATCGGCAAGCACCTGGGCCTTTCCGATCTTCCGCTGCTCATTCTGGGGCTCGGCTCCGCCGCGACCCTAGCTTGGATCTTCCGCAAACTCATGCGCGAGCGTAGGCCGCAAAAGGCCGGAGGCCTTCTGGTCGCCGGCGTTGCGGCGCTGGGGTTAGCCGTCGCCGCCTTATCGCGCCTCGGGCTCGACGCGACCGCCTCCGGGCTGCTTCACGGCGAGATGGTTTCGGCCACGTGGCGCGGCGAGTTTTCCGCTGTTTTTCTTCTTCTGCTGGCGCTTGGCGCGGCACTCGTTATCGATCTGGAGCCGGAGTTTAAGGCGCTTGCCGCTCTTCTGACCGTGGGAGCGCTGATCCAAATCAAGGCGCCCCCCCTCTCCAATCTCATCGCCTTCCTGCCCATCGTCAAGCTTTTCGACAACACAGGAACCACGCCCGAGCTGACGCTCTCCATCTGTTTTTTGGCCGCGGCCGCGCTTGCGCGGCTGGCGAAAGAAGACTTCCGAAAGCGGACCGCCGCGGCGGCAAAAATTTTCCTATGCCTGATTCTTCTGGCGGGCGGTTGTTTTTTCGCCCGCGCGATAGGGCCTTTTATGACCCGCGCGCTCCCCACCGCGATTTATTCGCCCGCCGGCTCCGAAGCCTCGAACTCGTTCATGGGGCCGGAATCGGCCAAAGCCTTCGCCGGCGCCACGGAGCCTTTCCGAGCGTGGAGCCCCCTCTCGTGCGTCTCGGCGGCTATCGCCGCCGTCTCAGGAGGGCAGGTCCGCGCCTCGGTGCCCGCGGAAATTCTTTCCTCCTTCGGCGAGTGCGACCTGTACGGGCTTCTGCCTCTGCCGGTGCAACCCGGAGATTTTGAAATTCTCGCCAAGATCGCCTTGCCCAATGGCTCGTCCCGCATCCTCATAGGTCCCGAAGTCGCCACATTGAAGGTTCCCATTTGGCCGCTGGCGGCCGCAGCCATAACCGTGCCCCTGGCCGCCGTCGTTCCGGCCGCGGGAGTGGCCCTTTACGCCGCAAGCGCCGTCTCCTGGGCCGCCGCTGAAGCTCCCCTGCCGACTTCACCCAGCCAGTTTCCTTTTCAATTGCCCGGCATAAAACGCCTCCAAGGCGACCCCTCCTTGTTCCGCATAGACTCCTTCGATTACTCCTTTCTTGAGGCCGATTACGCCAACTTGTACGGAATTCCAGACATCCGGAACGGCGGCGACAACCTGGACGTCCTGCCGACCGTTTATTTCAATTTCCTGACCCGCAGCCTCATCGGCGATCCGTCATCCAATAGCGCCAGCCAGGCCCAAGGGCTGCGCCTCCTAGGCCTGGCCAACATCAAGTATTTTGTGGATGCCCCGAACGTTCACGCAGCCTCTCCCTCCCTAAAAGAAGTCTACAGCGGCCCGGACATGTCCATCCATGAAAACGCTTTTTCCATGCCGCGCGCCTCGTTTTTCTCGAAAGCCGTCGAGGTTCCCATCGCTGACATCCGCGATTGGAACGCCGGCCGCGAACTCGCCTTCAAGGATGTGCCGCAGCTTCTCTCCACGCCGGGCTTCAATCCGCAGAAAACGCTCATCCTCAACGATCCGCCCGGAGAAAAGCTCGCTGAATCGAACGCGGTCGGCGGCAAAGGTGGAAAGACTCCGGTCCAAATTCTTTCCTACGAGCCCAATCGCGTCATTCTAAGCGTCAAGGCTCCCGCCAGCGGGTATGTTTTTCTGGCAGACAACGATTTCCCAGGATGGGAAGCCTCGGTCGACGGAAAAAGCTCACGCATCCACCGCGCCGATCTCGCGTTTCGTGCGGTGCGCGTGCCGGCCGGTCCGAGCAAGATCGTCTTTTCCTACGATTCTCTTGCGATTAAGTTCGGTACGGCCGTCACCGCCCTGGGCCTGACGGCCTGGCTCGTCCTGTTTCTTTGGCGCGGGCCGAGCCTTAAAGACTCACCTCAAGCCGATTCTGCCGCGGCGCTTAATTTTTGGACCGCGCGAGCCTTGCGCTGGTTGCTCCTGGGACTTATGATTCCGGCGATGACCTTCTGGAGTTTGTGGGGGCTATTCGTTTTCGGCGGAGGAATTCAGAACAGATTCAATCGGCCCGCTCCCCTCTCCTCCGTGCCGTTCGGCTCAATGCAGAGCGCCGGCGGCCTCCATCAAACGCGATAGTAAGGAAAGCGCCTGCGTCAGCGGCGCAGGTGATGATCTTCAGGTTGTTCGGGTTGGGCGTTCGCGGTAGGGGTCGGCTTTTGCATGGCCTCGTCTTCCTGGATGCGGCGGTTCTCCTCGTCCGCCGCGGCCAAAATCCGATCCAGGTTCTCGAAGAGTTTGTCCACGACTTGCGGATCGAAAATCTTGCCCCGCTGCTCCTGAAAATACGCCTTGACCTCGGAAATATCCCAGGCGCCCTTGTAGACGCGTTTGGAGATGAGCGCGTCGAAGACGTCGGCCACGGAAACGATGCGCGCCTCCATAGGAATCTCCTCTCCTTTGACGCCCTGCGGGTATCCAGTACCGTCATAGCGCTCGTGGTGCCCCATGGCGATGCGGGAGGCTAGTCGAAGAAGCCGGCTCTCGGCGTTTGCCAGCATCCGTCCTCCGTAAATGGTATGCCGCTTCATCTCCTCGTATTCGTCCGCGGTCAGCGCGCCCGGCTTTCTCAGGATGGAATCGGGAATGGCGACCTTGCCGATATCGTGGAGCGGGGCGGCGCAGCGAATGTCCTCCGCCTCGGCGTCCGAGAGGCCCATGGCTCGGGCCAAAATCCCGGAGAATCGGCTCATGCGCCTGAGGTGCCGGCCGGTATCCTTCTGGTCGCGGAACTCGGCCACCAAAGCCATGCGGTAGATGGTCTCCACATGCGAGCGGCGCAGGTCGTTATAGAGCGTCGCGTTCTCGACGAACGACGCAGCCATGGTTGCCAGGATGCGCAAAAGCCCTTCGTCTTCCTCGGTAAAGGCGCCCTTGAGTTTATTCAAGACTTCAAAAACGCCCAAGATGATGCCGTCGTGCCCGGTCAATGGGACGGCCAGTACGGTCTTGGTCTGGTAGCCCGTCAGCCGGTCCAGATCCTCAGTAAAGCGCGCGTCACGGTAGGCCGAATGCAGGTTGACGGCGCTGCCGGTCTTGGCCACGAAGCCCGCCACGCCGCGTCCGATGGGGACGCGCAGAATCTTGTCCTCGTTGTTCACGAGAACGCGAGTCCAAAGCTCTCCTTTATAAGGATCAATAAGGAATACGCGGCAGCGATCGGCCGAAAGGATGTTCTTAAGTTCCTCCGAGATGAGAGAAAGCAGGGATTCCAGGCGCGTCTCAGCCGCGATCAGCCGCCCGAACCGGGCCAGGAGATTCTGCCGTCTTTCAAGCTCTTGTCTTCGTCCCATCGTTTTGCGCGAGGAATTCGGTCAGATGAAAGGCCCGCGCTTGAGGATAGTATTTCCGAAGGCCACGGGCAAGCTGGAGCAGGCAGGAAGTGGAGCTGGCCAGCACGACCTGCGCGCCGGTGCGCGCGACATTGGATATCTTCCGCCGTAAAACTTCGTCCGAAAGCTCCGGATGCAGAAACGAGAAGGCGCCTGCTCCGCCGCAGCACATGTCCGACTCGGGAAGAGTTTTATAGCCTTCGCCGCAGACGCTCCGAAGAAGTTCCTGCGGCGCGGCGAGCCCTTGTCCATGCCTGGCGCGGCAGGACTCGTGATAAACCAAAGGTGCCGCGGTGCGCGCAGGCGCGGCCTCCACGCCTAAAAGCTCGATGACGTCCCGCACGCGCGCGGAGAACGCCTCGGTTCTCGTTTTCCAGGCCGGGTCGTCAAGAAAAAGGCGGGGGTAGCGCTTCAAGAAATCAGCGCAAGAGGAGCAGTCGGCAATCACGGGAGCGTCCTTGTTTCCCAAGGCTTCCCAGCGCTCGACGGTTCGGATCGCCGCGTCGCGCGCGTCCACCAGGGTTCCGTAGTTGTAGCTCAACAGCCCGCAGCACGCGTTATTAAGGAAGCGGCCCGGACCCAGTCGATTCTCCAAGACGGCCCATGTCGCCAGGCCGACGCGCGGCAAGACATAGTTGGGCCCGCAGGCGGCGAAATAAAGCCACGCTGGACTTTCCGGCGCCGGCCGACGCCTAAGCGCGTCGCACAAGAATTCCCGGGGCGCTTCATCCATCGAGGCGTCGGCCTCCGCCAGGGCGCCCAATCCCGCAGCCCGCAGGAAAGGGCGGCCCAGGCGCGAGATCCCGGCGCGCTTGAAAGCGTAGCCGATTTTCAAAAGAGACGCGAGGAGGCGCGGCCGGCGGATCGCCAAGCGGCCCAGAATCCGGGCGATCAGCGGCGCCTCAGGCTCCAGCATGCGCCGCCCCTCCAGCACGATATCCGCGGTCGGCACGCGCGCGTAGCAAGCCGTGGAGCAGGCGCCGCACAAAAGACAGGTCGAAAGCGCCTCCTTGACAGAATCGCGGTCCGGCGTGCGGCCCTCCAGCATCAGGCGTACGATCTGGTTGCGTCCGCGCGGAGACAGCGGCTCTCTGCCCGTCGCAACGTAGGTCGGGCAGGACTGCTCGCAGTAGCCGCAGCGCGAGCACTGGCTGGCCGCGTCGTAGGTCGAGCGCTCGCCCAAGTCCGTCTGCAGTTTCCCCGCGGTTTCAGCCATGGCGCTAAGGAGCGAAAATCCAGGGATTGAAGCGGTTTTCCGCGTCGAAGGCGGACTTGAGCCTGCGGTGCCAGACATTGGGCTTAAACAGCTCGCACGGCCGGGACGGCGCGGTCTTAGATTGCGGACGCGCATAAATCCGAAGAGTGACGTCCGCGATGAGGCCGAAGGCGCCCCAAGAGCCAATGACAAGCCGCGGAATGTCGTATCCCGCCACGTTTTTGACCACTTTCCCGCCGAAATCCGCCGCCTGCCCATCGGGCAGGAGAATCCTCAGACCCAGCAACTCTTGGCGCGCTTCGGGCCAGGCTTTCGCGGCCAAAAAGCCGCCCAAGGTTCCCGGCGCTTTGGGCAAGCGCAGGAAGAGTCCTTTTTTCTCCAGTTCCCAGTGCAGCACTTCCAGAGAAATCCCGGCCTCGACGCTCAGCGTCATGTTCCCCGCGTCCAAGTCCAAAATCGCATTAAGGCCGGGCGTCTCAAGGATAATGAGATCCGCGGGCGGCGGATTTCTCCACCTAGATCCGCTGCCGATGACGGCGAAGCGGCAGCCCTGCGCCGCGCCGGCTCTGATTTTTTCGGCCAGATGGAGCGCATAAGGAGAAAGCGGGCGGGGCCGTCGACCCGGGCCGGCCGCAGCTTCCTCCTGCGGCAAGGGGATGATCTTGTCCGGGTTGGCGCGCAGGCCCGGATCCAGGGTTTTTTTGACGCGGCGGAAGCACTCCAGCTCCGCGTGACCGAAAAGCCGAGCCATGGCCGCGCGCTTGTCGCAGCCGATGCCGTGCTCGCCTGAAATGGAGCCGCCCAAATCGATGCACGCCTGGAGCATTTCTTGGCCGGCCTCGTGCGCTGTGCGTGCCGCCGCCGCGTCGCGCTCGTCGTAAGTTAGGTGCGGATGGATGTTGCCGTCGCCGGCGTGGAACAAAAGCGGAATGCTCAGCCCGCGTCGCGCGGCGACCTGCCGGATGCGGCGCACGACCTCGGAGAGCTTGGGCCTGGGCACGACGCCGTCCTCGACCAGGACGTTGGGGGCTAGCCGAGCCATGGACGCGTAGGCGCCGCGGCGGCCCTCCCACAGCCGGTCGCGCTCGCGCGCGTCGCGGGCCGAACGCAGATCCACGGCGCCCTGGGCGCGGCACAAAGCCTCGACCTTGGCCGACTCCTCGGCGACTTGCGCGGCTTCGCCGTCAAGCTCGATGAGCAACACCGCCGGTGTTTTAGGATAGCCGCAGGGAGAACGCGCTTCGATGAGCCTGAGCAGAACGTCGTCCATCGCCTCCATGGCGCGTGGGATGACGCCCGCCGCAATGACGGCCGAAACGCAGTCCATCGCGCTCTCAATGGATGGGAAACCCGCTAAAAATGTCGCCACCCCCACCGGCGCCGGTGCAATCTTGAGGCGGGCTTTGGTGACCAAGCCCAACGTGCCCTCGGATCCCACCAGCAGGCTCATCAGGTCGGGACCCGGATCGTCCGAGGAAAACGCGGCCGAGGTTCCGTCCGGCATCACCGCCTCGACGCCCAAAATGTGGTTGGTGGTGACGCCGTACTTCAAGCAGCGTGGCCCGCCGGCGTTCTCCGCGATGTTGCCACCGAGGGTGGAGACCTTCCAACTGGCGGGATCCGGAGCGTAGAAATAACTTTCCTTCTCAAGTTCTTTTTGCAAGGCGGCGTTGACCGTTCCGCTCTCAACCACGGCCTCCCGCGAGGCCGTATCGACCGCCAGGACCCGGTTCATCCGCGCCAGGGAAATGATCGCCCCACCTGAAAGCGCCACCGCACCGCCGGAGAGATTGGTTCCCGCGCCGCGGGCGGTGTAGGCTTGGCCGCTCTCGATGCAGAAGCGCACGGTCTCGGCCACATCCTCCGGTTCGCGCGCCAAAACCACGGCGTCCGGCCGGGCGCGGATGGGAGCCGCGTCGTAAGAGTAGGCGTCTAAGTCCGCAGGGGAAAGCTTGAGCGCGTCTGATGAGAGGCGCCGCCCCAAGGCCTCCCAGGAAGACTTCACTTCGGCGCGGGAACGGGTAGCGTGAAGTAAAAGCGGGTGCCCACGCCCAGCTCCGATTCGACGCCGATGGTCCCGTTATGCCTCTGTACGATTTCGCGGGAAATCTTAAGGCCCAAACCGAAGCCGGCCTTCCGCATCGCCTGCGCCTGCTCGCTCTGGAAGAACATCTCGAAGACGCGCGGCAGGTCCTGCTTTGAGATGCCGATGCCGGTGTCCTTGACGCTCACGACGACCTTGTCCGGTCCCGGTTGGACGATGACGGTGACCTTGCCGCCTTCCTTGGTATACTGGATGGCGTTGGTGCAGAGGTTCTGGATGACCTGTCCGATACGAGAGGCATCGCCAACGAGCGCCGGCAGAGCCGGCGGCATCTCGACCCCGAAGACAATTTTCCGCTGGGCGGCGGCGATTTCGATGCGTGAGCGCACCTCGGAAACGACGACGGCCAGATCCATCGGCGCAAGGGTCACGCGCAGCTTGCCCGACTCGATGGCGGCTAAATCGACTAAATCGGAAATGAGCACATTTAAAGTCTTGGCCGCGGAGTAGACGTGCGAGGCGCTCTTGAGTTCGGAGGCCCGGTCGGAAAGCTTGGACTGCAGGATTTCCGCATAGCCCAAAATCGCGGTCAGGGGATTCTTGACGTCGTGCGCCACCATGGCGAAGAATTTCTTCTGGAAGGCGTTGATCTGCGCCAGCTGGCGGTTGGACTCCTGGACTTCCTTCAAAAGCCGCGCGTTCTCCATGATCAGGAATCGCCGTTCAAGCGCGCGTTGCACGGAGAAGATGAGGCGAGAGGACTCCACGGGCTTCAGAAGCGCGTCGTCTAAACCCAGCTCAACGACTTGGCTCATGCCCTTGAGCGCGGACTGCAGGGGGTATTGATCGACCATGAAGATAATGCGCAAATCAGGATCCCGCTCGCGCAGGGCCAGGGCTAGGTCCGCGCCTGTGCGCTGGGTGTAGGCCAAGGCCGCGCCGATGACGGCCAAGTGGAAGCTGCCGGGCTTTTGCGCCGCGGCCAGGGCTTGGTTGCCGTCCATTGTGGCCGCGACCTCGTATTTGGCCGCCGCCAGGGCTTGGGCCAGAGAATCGAGGGAAGGCTTGTAGTTGTCGACCAAGAGGATCCGGGCGCCCCGCTCCGGGCGGGGCCGCGCCGCGGTTTCCCTCCCGAAGAGAATGGCCGGGATGCGGCGCAGTTCCTCGCGCAGCAAAATGGCCGGACGCCTTTCTTGCACGGCCACGGCGGCGGCGCGCATCGTTTCGACGCCCGAGACATGATAGCAGGCCGCGTTGGGAAGCGCCTGGCGCAGGCGTGTGTCGAAAGCCGCAGCGGCGTTCAAGTCGCCTGAGAACTGCGCCACCGCGACGCGGGCCCGATCTTCATTCTCCTCTCCAGATCCCGAGCCCGTCAGTTTTTCCCAAAAGCTCTTGGTCCGCGCGGGCGTCGCGGTCATCGTCTCGCCCAAGCCGACGGTCGAGTCCAGAATGAGCGGTTGCAGGCCCGCCTGCTGCAGCAAAATCTGCAGGGCGCGGCTGGCGAACATGGTTTGATCCGCCAGAAAAATCACGGGCTTTGCCGCGGTGCGAACGAGATCCGCGAATCCCTGAGGCAACGGCCACGGCAGGCGCCGCAAGGACGACGTCTCCAGCGGGGAGAGCGTGCCCAGCGTCTCCAGGATAAAGAGCGGGAATTTTTTCTGGGCATGAATCTGAACCAGCCCGTTTCTTTCCGCGGCGCCGATGCGCGCCGCGTCCACGATCACGGCGATGATCTTGTCGGATGAAATTCTGGACTGGGCGCCGGCGAGGTTGGCCGCGATCAGAACTTCGGCGCCTTTGGGAGAGAACAGGGACGAGGCCTCCGTCGCCAGAGCGCGATCAGTGGTGACGATGAGGATTTTGCCGGCGGCTTCTTCCATCAGGCCGGAACGGGCTCGAGACGAGCCGTAAAATGGCGCAGAACGCGGGGATTCTCGACCACGCGCAGCCCGCGGACGCTCTTGCGGCGGCGGGCCAAGTCCGCGAAGACTTCGATGACGAAATCGATGTGGCTCTGGGTATAGACCCGCCGCGGCACGGCTAGGCGCACGAGTTCCATGGGCGCCGGAACGAACCCTCCCGGCCCCTCCTGCCCGAACATCAGCGAGCCGATTTCGACCGACCGGATGCCGGCCAGCCGATAGAGCTCGCACGCAAGGGCCTGGGCGGGATATCGCTCAGGCGGAATCTGCGGCAAAAAGCGTCGTGCGTCCACATAGACGGCGTGGCCGCCCGGAGGCTCCACGATGGGAACGCCGGCCCGGCGCAGTCCCTCGCCTAGATACTCGACAGAACGCAGGCGGTAGGAGAGGTACTTCTCGTCCAAGACCTCGGAAAGACCCTGGGCCATGGCCTCCAAATCGCGGCCGGCCAAGCCTCCATAGGTGGAGAAGCCCTCGCCCAAAATCAGCAGCGCCCGCGCAGCGCCCGCCCACTCGTCGTCGTTTAAGGCCAGGAAACCGCCGATGTTGACCAGGGCGTCCTTCTTGGCGCTCATAAGACAGCCAGACGCGCAGGAGAACATTTCGCGCGCGATGTCGCCGGCGCTGCGGCTCTCCTGACCCCTTTCTCTCAGCTTGATGAAATAGGCGTTCTCCGCGAAGCGCGCGGCGTCCAGGAAGAGCGGAATTTTGTGCGCGCGGGCGACTTCGGAAACCTCGTGGAGATTTTTCAAGGACGCCGGCTGGCCACCCAAAGAATTATTGGTCACCGTCATGATGATGAGCGGGATGCCGGCCGCGCCGCGCTTACTGATTTCCTTCTCCAGGGCCGCAACGTCCATGTCGCCCTTGAAAGGGGCGCTTCGCCCGAACTCAAGCGCACCGGGCGCAGGCAAATCAAGCGCCTGTGCGCCCGCGGCTTCCACGTTGGCGCGGGTCGTGTCGAAATGGGAATTGGAGATGACGACCTTGCCCGGCCCCGCGATGACCCCCATCAAGATTCTTTCCGCGGCGCGGCCCTGATGCGTGGGCAGGACGTGCGCGTAGCCCGTCAAGTCCCGCACGGCCGCTTCGAAGCGGAAGAAGCTCTTGGCCCCGGCGTAGGATTCGTCGCCGCGCATGACCGCGCTCCATTGCTCCGCGGACATGGCCGCCGTGCCGGAGTCGGTCAGCAAATCGATGAGGACCTTGTCGGCCGGGACGTTGAAGAGGTTGTAGCCCGCGCGGCGCAAGACGTCCTCCCGCTCCGCCGGCTCCGCAAATCCCAAAGGCTCGACGCACTTAATCTTGAAGGGCTCGATGATGGTCTTGTATTCGCCGCTCATGGCTGCTGCGCTCCAATTTCCGCGGCGCATTCGGCGCAGGGACACAAGCGCCGCAGCGCCTCGAAGGTGTAGATTCCCGAGCCGTGCCCATCGGAGAAGGAAAAGCTCACGGCGTAGTTGCCCACAAGGGACGCGCCGAGCGCGCGCACATCGCTCGGAACGCTCTCCGGCGCCAGCATCCGCTCTCCGGAAAGCTCATCCACGCAGCCGGCGCACGGGCAACGCTGGCGCAAGTATCGAGCGGGATAGAGGCTCGCGTGGCCATCCTGCCAGCGCACGCGCAGGGCTTCGCCTCCGATGCGCTCCAGAGAGTCGGGAGAGATGGCGTTGGACATAAATTCGGAGCGCGGCCTTCCGGCTTAGTAGGCCGCTTTTTGGCGGCCGACGCGCGCGTTGTATATCTCATAGAGATAGGAGAACCGCCGTTTGGCCCCCTCATAGCCCGGGCGATTAAATGTCTCATGCTCGGCCTGCAAGGTGCCGAACACGCGGTCGAAGAAGAAAAAACATATCCCGAAATTGCGGTTCATGAGCCCGGAGTCCGCGATGCGCATGTGGTGGATGTCATGGCGCTTGCGGGCACGAAGAAACCAGCGGCCCAAAAGGGAATTTTTTTCCATCCAAAAGCGCTTCAAGTGCATGGCGTCGTGCATGTACCAGAACATCGCCGTGCCCCAGCCCAGCGCGGTGACCACAAAGACGGCCTGATGGATGCCCGAAGCGCCCGCTGCCCGCAGACCGAACTCCAGAGCCGACATGATGACGGCGATGGGAAAGAGCCACTCCATGCCGATGCCTAACAGGCTCGCGCGGCCCTGGGTCGAAAGCATGTACTCCTCGGACGGCCGCATGGGCTTGTCCGGCGGATAGCTGATCAGGTGGTGGATCATATGGCTGCGGCTTAGAAACTTAATCTTGTCGCTGTGGAGCAGGATGTGCAGCCAGTAGCCGACGAACTCTGCCGTTAGGCAGGCGCCGGCGAAAAACTCCAAGGTTCTAAGGGGGGCGGGCATCGTATGGCCTCCGAATTATTTTAGCAAAATCAGCGACGGCGCGGCCCGGAGGCCGAAACTCGGCGGATCCATTCCAGCAGGGCCTTGGCAAAGCGCGCGTCCTTGAACATCTGCACGCCGTGGCCGGCGCGGGCGGCCAAGAAAGCGGCGCCTCTCGTTCGCCCCGCCATTTCAAGGCAGGTCCCGTAGGCGTAGGGATCGGGAGGCGAGGCCGCGAGGAGAACGCGCCGCCCCGAAACGTCGGCCGGCAAAATATTGTGGTAGTCCTCGCCCGGCGAGAGAAGCACCACCCAGGGCGAGGACTTGAGCCTGGCCGCGGCCTCGGAGGCCAAGTTCGCGCCGATGGAAGCGCCGATGAAGACGATGCGCCGGTCCGGGATGCCGCGCCGACGCAGATAGGCTGCCGCGGCCAGCAGATCGCGCACGGCCTTGGGCCATTCGTCCTTCCGGTCGAAATCCTGCCAGCCCTCGGTGCCGTGCGGTCCCGAAAGGCTTTTGCCGTGGCCGCGCAAATCGATGGCCAAGGTGCCCAGCCCCAGTCGCCAAAGCTTCGGGGCAAAGCCGCCCCACTCGTTGTTGCTCGACCCCAGGCCATGAATGAGCACGGCTGTTTCGGCGCCGGGGCGGGGCGGATGGTAGAGCGCTGAGATGGTCCAGCCGTCGGACGTCTTGAACGAGACGGATTCCGCGGCCGCGGCGGCGCGCGCGGCGCCCGGGGAAGCGGCGCACAGGACGGCGGCCAGGCTAGCGGCAGCGCAGCGCAAGATCACGGGCGGAATTGTAGATGGAATAAACGGAGTTTTGGATGCGGCGCATGCTTCTGACCAGCATCCATAAGGAGCTTCTCAAATAGCGGTCCTTCGGTCGGGAAAATTTCCAAGCGTCCTTCTGCACGGCGACCGCGTTCAGGTAGACGGCGTTGAGATCGAGTTGGAGTTGCCGGATTTCAGCAAGGATGACGAGGCTGGCCTGCTCCATTTTAGGATCCGAAAGGGCCTGCGAAGACGCCAGGCGGCAGCGCACCGCAAGATAGTCGAGGTTGTCGCGGATTTGCCCGGCGCCGCGCGTGAGCGTCATCAAGTTGGACAGAATGACCTTCAGGCTCGGATCCGGGTCCTTCTGCGCGAAGGCGAAACGCACGTTGCTCTTCTGCGCCGCGACGTAGAGTCCGAGGCGGTTGAGGTTCAAGCCCTGCTGGGCCACCTGCCCGGCGATGGCGCGGAGCACCGGGACCATCTCCGGGTCGCTTTCCTCGCGCTGTTGCCGATCGCGAGCCTCCAGAAGCGCGTCGAAATAGTAGCGCTCCTGCCAAAGAACCGGCGACTGCACCACGGCCGCTGAGGCGTTCAGCGCCAAAAGCCATCCAGCCAAAAGCGGCGCCAGGATCATCACCGTTCTATTATAGGAAATCCCCGTCCATTGCATCCCCGATGGGCATCTGTTATACTGCTTGCAGACGGGGGTGAATTAGGTTCGACAGGCGTCGTTGAACCCGTGGTTGCAGGCCCTGGTTGGCCAGAGCCAGGACAAAATCCGGCCAAAACACAAAAGCCAACTCACCATTGGCCTGGGCCGTCGCCTAAACAGCGGTCGGCGCACGCCGGTCCCTGACTCCTGCTGGGGGGTCCCGGTGTCAAGAAGCAGGATGCGGATTCTCCCGCGGTCACCGTCGGCGGGAATCCAAAGACCGAACGGGGATAGTCCGGAGGCAGCCGTCCGCCGTTTTCTCCGGATGAAACCAAGGGCGGGCTAAGCCTGTAGTAGCCCGGGCCGGCGGCGTTTGGACGCGGGTGCGATTCCCGCCACCTCCACCAGTTTAGCCAGGATATTCTATTGCCCGAAAAATACTGCGTGATGTTCGCCGGGCAGTCCGTGCAGGAGTCCGGCATGGGCAAAAACCTCCTTAAAATCCCGGCCGCGCGAGAGATTGTCGGGCGCCTAACGCCCTTCTTAGGAGAAGACCTCGAGCGCCTGCTCACCGAAACGCCCGAGGCTGAGCTGGCCCTGACCCTCAACGCCCAGCGCGCCATCCACGCGCATCATCTCGCTAATTTCTTCGCCTACCAAGCCGCGCATCCCGGCCTCGAGCTTGACGGAGCCGTCGGCCATTCCATGGGCGTGGTCGCGGCGCTGGTGGCGGCCGGAGCCATGAACGTCGAGGACTCCGGCAAGTTCATTCGTGCGCGCGCGGAATCTTTTTCGCGCGCCTGCAAGGCGTTCCAGGCGCCCATGGGCTTGGCCGCGGTCTCGACCGAGAATTTCCAGGACGTGGCCGACGAACTGGCGGCGTTCCCCGGCGTCAAGGTCGCCCTGCACAACACCGTGGGCCGCGGCGTCCTGGGCGGGGCCATGGCGGACTTGGAGGCCTTCAAGCAAAAAGCCCGCGACGAGGACTGGCCGGTCAAGATTTCCCTGCTTAAAGTCGAGGGGCCCTACCACACGCCCGCATTCTCCTCCTGCCGGGCCGAGCTTGAGAGCGCGCTTTCAAGCCTCGACGTCAAATCCCCCCGCGTCCCGGTGTTCATGGGAACATCGGGCCGAATGGAAACCGATCCGGGCCGCATCAAGAGCCTCTTGGCCGAGCAGGCGGACTCCCCCGAGCGGCACTTGGAGGCCGTGCGCGCGGCCTACGCCGCGGGCTGTCGGAAATTTCTCGAGGTCGCGCACAAGCCGCAACCCGTCACCTGGCTTGCGGACCAGCTCAAGGGAGACGATGGAGCGGCCTGGCCCGGAGTTTCGGCCTTGGCGGTCAAAACCGAGGACATCGGCGTCTCGTCATGAACTACGCGCGCACGCTCACGCTCTTGGGCTCCGACTCCCTCTTCGTCGGCGTGTCTCTCCTTTTGTTTCTCAGACCCGGCGCCGGCCTCTTTTTCTATCCCCTCTACGGGGCCGTCTTCATCTGGTCGGATCTGCGCGGAGAATCCGAGACGCCTCTCATTTTTATCGTTTTGGCGACCTTCGCGGGGCTCTTCCTGGCCTCGCGTCTGCCTTCCGCGCAGGCTCTTCCCCTGGCCCTCGAAATCGCGGGACTCTGGGCGCTCAACTGGGGGTTCTCGGCCCTGCGCGGCTTGGAGTTCGCCGCCCAGCGCGCCGCCGCCAAGGAAACCCAGGATATCGAGGCGGCGACTCTCGACCGCGAGCGCGAGAAATCCTACTACCTCGCCTACCACAAGGACGCCGCCGCGCAGGTCCGCGTGCGACGCGAGATGACCGAGAGCGCCAAGAGCATCGGCAGCGC
The DNA here is from genome assembly GCA_027451985.1 of Elusimicrobiota bacterium. Lineage (GTDB taxonomy): Bacteria > Elusimicrobiota > Elusimicrobia > UBA1565 > UBA9628 > JAGWJU01. Next base: position 7,642 of record DAIDHS010000005.1, on the reverse strand, counting down.
CTTGGACGCGGCCGAGGTGCGCGCGCGGCTGGTGTCCATCCTCACTTCGCGCTTTCCCGGATGCCGGGTGGGCGTGCAGGACGCTCCCCGCGGCGACGCGCTCTTGGCCGCGGCCGCGGCCAAGGGCGGGCCGCTCCTCGTCAAGGACGCGCGGCAGTCCCCCCTCTTTCCGGCCGGAGCCAAACCGGCCTTCGGTTCCGGCATGGCCGTGCCGCTCTCGGTCATGCGCCAAGTCATCGGCTTCGTCAAGCTCGAGGCCGACGCGCCGGGGGCCTTCGGCCCCGAGGACTTGAAGACCGTCGACGTGCTGGCCACGGTCGCGTCCCTGAGCCTCGAAAACATCCGCTTTCACGAGCAGATCCACGCCCAGGCCGTGCGCGATCCGCTGACCCGGCTCTATAGCCACAAGGCCTTCCAGGAGCGCCTGGCCGAGGAAATCCTGCGCGCCGGCCGCAATCAGACGACGGCGGCCCTCATCATGGGCGACATCGATCACTTCAAGACCTACAACGATCGCTACGGCCACCAGGCGGGAGACGCTCTGCTGCGCAGCGTGGCCGCGGTCTTCGCGGATTTCTCCCGGCCCGTGGATTTTCCCGCCCGCTACGGCGGCGAGGAGTTCGCGCTCATCCTGCCCTCGGCCTCGATCGAGCAGGCGCGCGAGACCGCGGAAAAAATCCGCCGGCGCGTGGCTTCCGAATCCTTCATGTTCGGCGGGACCAAGACCTCGGTCACCATCAGCCTGGGCGTGGCCGGATTTCCCGCGGACGCCACCACGGCCTCGCAGCTGGTGCGCGCGGCGGATCAAAGGCTCTACCGCGCCAAGGAAGGCGGGCGCGACAGGGTGATCTCGTGAACGGAGCCTGGCTTTTGGCGGCGGCGGCGCTTTTGCCCGCGGCGGCGCTCTGGGCGGGCTACCCCCGCCGGCCCTGGACCGCGGTCGCGCTGGCGCCAGCGGCAGCCGGCGCCGCGCTGTGGCTCCTGAGCAAAAATCCTGCGGGCTCTCCCGCCTGGATTATGGCCGCCTGGATTGCGGCGGCCTCGGCCTATTCCTGGTTCGCGCTCTCCCGTGCGCGCCGCGCGGAACGCGCGCGGCTGGCCCGCCTCGAGAAAATCCGCGCCTCAGGAGAAAAAGCGCGCCTCGATTTGGCCCAGGCCAAGAGCCGCGGCATGGCCGCGGGACGGGAGCAGAAGCAGGCCCTGGCCCTCTACGGCCTCATCAAGGGTCTGACCGAAGCGCTGGGCTGGGAGGACGTGCGGCCTCGCCTGGAATCGGCCGTGGAGGAGTATCTGGGCATCTCGGATTTCGCTTTCTACCTGGCCGAGCCGTCCGGAACTTTCCGGCCGCTCTTGGTCCGCGGGCTTTCGGCTTCCCCCGGCTCCTCCTGGATCACTTTGGAGCGATACCTTCAGGAGCACGGACTTTCGCCGGCCCAGGCCCACGTCATCGAGAACCCGGAAAAGGCGGCCGTAGTGCCCATCTCGGACGGGGAAATCCTGGGCAGTTTCTACGCGCGCTGCCCTGCGGGCCTGCCCGCGCCCGAGCTTCTGGGCAAAGCCCTATCCTTCGCCCAGGAAATCGCCTTCGCGTTCCGGCGCATCCGCATCTTCCAGGAGATGGAGAGCCTCTCGCGCATCGACGGACTGACCGGCGTGCACCGCCGCGGCGGCTTCGACGAGCGCTTGAAGGACGAACTTGTCCGGGCGCAAGCCTTCAAGACGCCCGTGTCCCTCCTGCTCCTTGACATCGATCATTTCAAGGAGTTAAATGACCGCTACGGCCATCCCTTCGGGGATCAAGTTCTCAAGCGCTTGGGCGAACTCTTGAACTCCTCGGTCTACGAAACCGACTTCGTGGCGCGCTACGGCGGCGAGGAATTCGCGGTCATCCTCCCCCGCGCCCAGGCCCAGGGCGCCGTGCGCAAGGCCGAAGCCATCCGCAAAACCGTCGAACAAGAGCGATTTTCCCTAGGCTTCAACCAAGTGCACGTGAGCGTCTCCATCGGCCTGGCCCACTTCCCGGCCGACGCGACCACGCCGGAAGAGCTCATTTCCCAGGCCGACGCGGCCCTTTACCGCGCCAAAGCGGGCGGACGCAACCGGGTGGAAAGCGCCTCCGCGCGCGGCCGGAGCTAAGATATGCCTGAAAATACCGAACCGACGCACGTTCCCGAAAAGCACGAGCCGTGCCGCAGGACTCCCTTGCTGCTCGCCTCGCTCTATCTTCTGTCCCTGGCGGCCGCGGCCGTCCTTATCACCAGAGGCGCCAAGAACCGCGCGGCCTCCGGCGGCCCGCTCTCGGAGCTCTCGCCGCAGGACTCCGTCGGATGGCTCGACATCCGCGGCCCCATCTACACCTCGGACGGCTCCGCGCCGTGGTCGCAAGGCGGCGTCGGGCAGTGGACGCGCAAGCTCAAGGACCTGGCCGCGACGCCCGGCGTGCGCGCCATCGTGCTCGACATCAACTCTCCCGGCGGCAGCGTCGGCGCCGTGCAGGAACTCTACAGCCAAATCGAGCGGATCAAGCGGAAGGATCATCTGCCCGTCGTGGCCCTTTTCGACGACGTGGCCGCTTCGGGCGGCTACTACATCGCCACGGCCTGCGACCGCATCGTAGCCCACCCGGGAACGCTCACCGGATCCATCGGCGTGATTTTTCCCATCAGCAACCTGCAGGGCCTTTTCAAGAAAATCGGCTACCAGATGACGCCCATAAAATCCGGCAAATTCAAGGACATCGGCTCGCCAGCGCGGCCCTTGACCCCCGCCGAGAAACAGCTGCTGCAGAACCTGGTCTCGGACGCCTACGGGCAGTTCCTCGCCGCGGTCAGCGCCGGACGACACATCCCACTCACTCAATTGAAGCCTCTGGCCGATGGGCGCATCTTCTCCGGGGATCAGGCTCTCAAAGATCACTTAGTCGACGAGCTCGGCGACTCGACCGACGCGCTCGATCTGGCGGCCAAGCTGGGCGGCATCCGGGGCACGCCTCATGTGCAGCGCGCGGGCGACCATTTCAGCGACATCCTCAACCTGCTTCAGTCGCGCTTCGAGGGACCCGGCCCCTTGGCGTCCTTAAGCTCCGAACTCGCACCGCCGCGCATGGGGCTCGAGTACCTCTGGCCCGGGTGGCAGCCGTGAGCGCGGATTTCACTCTCGACTTCGCCGCGGCCGGCGCCAGCCTCGCCGCGGGTACGGCCCTTCTCTTCGGTGCGCATCTCTCTTGGGGAGGCCTGACCGCGCTGATTCTCGCCTTGGCCGCCTGGCGCCTGGGGTCGTGCTTTCTCACCGCCGCGACGGCGCATCTCATGCTCGAATTTTTTTCCCGTCCTGGCAGCGCGTTGGATGTTTTCAAGATTGCCTCAGAAACGGAGCTGTCCTGGACGCTACTCCTTCCCGCGGCCCTGTTGGCGCGCTGGGCGGCGCCCGGCTCCTTGTCTCTGGCCTTCGGCCTTCTCTTCGCGGCTTGGCTCCTCAATACCGGGCTGCGCGCCCGAGCTCTTGCGCGCAGCCGTAGCGTGAGCCGCTTGGCGGCGGCCCTGGCCTTTCTTTGGCCCTGCCTCGCGTTGGCCGGCTTCGGTCTCGCGCTCGCCTTCGGGTCCGTCGCGGCCGTGATTTCCCAATTTCACGCGGAGGTCCTAGCCCTGTGAGCCGCGGGCCGCTGCCGCTTTCTTACGAGGGCCTGCCGACCACGACGGCACAGGACATGCGTGCGCTCGACGGCCTCTGCGAGCAGAAATACGGCGTGCCATCGCGGGAGTTGATGGAGAATGCGGGACGCGCGGTCGCGCGGGAGACGCTCAAGTTTTTGGACGAAAAAAAACCGGGCGGAGCCCTCAAGCGCGTAGCCGTCTTCTGCGGGCGCGGCGCCAACGGCGGCGACGGCCTGGCCGCAGCCCGGCACCTCAAAGACGCCGGCGCTGCGGTCTCCGTTTTCTTGTGTCCGCCGCGCAAAGACGGCGAGGGCGCGGGCGATTATCCCGGGCTGACACGGGCTCAGTTGGAAAAGGCGCGCCAAGTCTCGGTGCCCGTTTCGACCTGGTCCTCGCCGGAAGACGCCGCGGCCGCCCTCTCCGGCGCCGATGCCGTCTTGGACGCGATTTTAGGAACCGGATCCAGCGGCAAGCCCGCCGGCCCGGCCCGGGACATGATCCAAGCCGTGGCCCGTTCCGGCAAGCCGGTCGTCGCCTTGGATTTGCCCTCCGGCCTCAACCCGGACACGGGACATCACAGCGGCGTCTACGTGACGGCCGAACTGACCCTGGCGTTGGGACTGGCCAAGCGCGGGCTTCTGGCGCCCCACGCCGCCAAATATGTCGGCCGGCTTAAAGTCCTCGATATCGGCTACCCGAGAGAGCTCATCGCTTCGCTCGCTCCGCTCGGTGAGGAGCCTTCGCGCTGAAGAACTCATGGCGAACCTCATCGGCGATGGCGGAAAGGCGTTCCCGGACGCGGGGATTTTTGCGCTCCAAAAGCGGCAGGACCTCCCGCCGCACCCAGTTGCGGGAAAAGCGGAGCGAGGCGTTGGTCCGATCCACCCGGAACTTGAGGCCGTGGAACCGTGCGTAGTCCAGAATCTCGGATTTTCGCAGGCGCAGAAAAGGGCGGACCAACGTCACGCCGGGCGCCAAGGGCCGCTCGGGAAAAATTCCGGCCAGGGATTCGAGACGGCTCCCGCGCAGCAGGCTCAGCATCACGCTTTCGGCCTGATCGTCCAAGTGGTGCGCGGTGGCGGCCTTGCCGCAGCCCAGGCGCCTGGCCTCCCGGGTCAAAGCCCGGTAGCGCAGCTTGCGCCCGGCCTCCTCGAGCCCCAAACCCCGGCGCGCGGCGGCCTTGGCGACGGGAAGGCGAATAATGCGCGTAGGCACGCCCCAGACCCGGCCCAGTTCCAGAACGAAGCGCGCGTCCGCGTCGGCGGCGCGCCCGCGCAGGCCGTGATGAAAATGGACGAAATGCAGTTCGAACCCCCGGCGGCGGCTTTGCGACCAGAGATAGTGCCCCAGGCAGACCGAATCCGGCCCTCCCGAAATCGCGGCGAGAACGCGATCTCCGGAGGCGAAAAATCCGCGCTCCTTCTCCAGGCTCCGGATCTTCGACCATACTCGCGCCGCGAAGGACTCTTTTCTCACGCCCGCATTGTATCAAACTGCCTCCTGGGGCTTTTCCTGGCGCTCGGGCCCTTGGCCGCGCCCGCTTTTGCCGCGGGCGTCGCCAAATCCACCGCGACGGCCAAGCCGCGCCCCGCGGTCGCCAAGTCGAGCGCCCCGGCGGTGGGCGTCGCCGTCTCCACGAACGCGGCGCAGGCCGCGGCCTACGCGCGCCAAGCCCAGGCCGAGTTCGGCCGCCGCGAATACTGGAGCGCCTGGCGCGACGCCGAGAACGCCCTGCGCCTGGGCTCCCAAGATCCCGCCGTCGCAGCCTTGAAAGTCCGCGCCTGGACCAGCGCCATGGCCGAAGAGAACGTCGCCGCGTCCACAGCCACGGCCAAGGCCGTTTTGAAGAAGCGCGCCCCGTCGTCTGCCGCGGCCGCAAAACCCGCGGCGGGTCCGCCGTCGGCCGGGGCCGCAGCGGGAGCCGGATCCTTCTTGCGCGGCCGCGCCATCCGCAAGCGTCCGCTGGCCGCCCTCGGCCTGGGAGGACTCCTCCTTCTGGTCCTCCTTATCGCGCTGATTCCGAAATCTTCATCCAAGTCCAAGCCCCGCCGGGATCCCGGGCAGGGCCACGTTCCGGCCTCCGAAATCCCCCCGACGGCGCCGCTGCCCAGGGCCGGCGCCGTACTGGGCGGGCGCTTCATCTTGGGCTCCCTCAAGGAAGAGACCGACGGCGTCTGCGTTTACGACGGACGTGACTTGCACGACGAGTCCATGACCATCGTGCGCTATCCCGGGGTCCCCGGCGCTCTCGAGCGCGCCCGCAAGGCCGTTGACTTCAAGCACCCCTCCGTCGCCCTCCTGCGCGGAGTATTTCCCTACGGCGTGCATATCTTCGCGGCTTACGAATCGCTCCGCGGAGACTCCCTGCGCCAAACCCTAGAACGCCTGCCCGAACGGCGATATTCGCCGGAACAGGCCTTGCGGCTCCTGAAGAACCTCTGTGAGGCCCTGGACGCCGCGCACGCCTTGGGCTTCTGCCACGGCCCGCTGGCCCCGGGGGAAATCATCATCGGGTCCTCCCAGGTCAAGATGCGCGGTTTCGGGCTCTGGCCGGTCGCCGCATTGGCTTACGCCGCGCCGGAGTTCTCCCTGGAACAAGGAGACTCCACGCCCGCATCCGATCTTTTCTCCCTGGCCGCCTGCCTCTACGAGATGCTCACGGGAAAAACGGCCTTCTTCGAAAGCCGCGATCCCGCCGGCTCGGCGCTTTTCGCCCCGCCCTCCCAAAATGTCCCGGAGTTGGGGCCGGCCATGGATGGACTCTTCGCCAAGGCTCTCGCGGCGGAGCCGGAAAAGCGCTTTCCCAGCGCGACGGATCTTTTTGCAGCATTCTCTCGACTCGTGGTCTCCAAGCCGGCGTCCGGCAAAGACGGCAAGAAGAGCTAGCCGTGGGCGCCTCCGAGGTCCAAGCCCTGCAATCCCTCTCCCGGGACGCAGCCGCGACGGAAATTATGGCCAACGCCGACGGCTCGATTTACGTTGAACGCCAAGGCGGACGGCTTGAGAAGCTGCCGTTCGCGGCTTCGGAGGACGACAAAATCCGTTTCCTGGAATTTCTCATCGGAACGAAGGCGGACCTCAGCCCTGCGCGGCCCTATGCGGACCTGACCGCGCAAGACGGCTCCCGTGTCCACGTTCTGACCCCTCCGTTGCTGGGGCGCGGGGGGCTCTGCATCACGGTGCGCAGGCGTCCGGAGCGCCGGCCTTCCTTAGACGACTTGATCCGCCTGGGTGCGCTCTCGCCCGCGGCATCCGCCTTCCTGCGCTACGCGGTTGAAAACAGAAGGAACGTCCTCGTCGCCGGAGGAACCAGTTCGGGCAAGACCACGCTGATGAACGCCCTGGCCTCCTTCATCCCGGCGCAGGAGCGGATTCTGGTGCTCGAAGACACGCCGGAAATCACGCTGCCCCAGCCGCACGCCCTCTACCTGCGCACCCGGATGCGGGACGCAAGCGGACTCGCCGACGTAACCCTGCGCGATCTGCTCAAAAACAGCCTGCGCATGCGCCCGGACCGGATTCTGGTGGGCGAGTGCCGGGGCCCCGAGGCCTTTGATTTTCTGCAGGCCATGAGCGTCGGCCACGATGGAGCGCTGTGCACGCTCCACGCGGGAAGCTGCCGCGAGGCGCTCCTGCGCCTGGAAACGCTGGCCTTGACGGCTGGCTTGGACATCCCCCTGCGCGCGATGCGCGCGATCATCGCGGGCGCGCTGGATTTAATCGTCGTGGCGGCCCGGCCGGCCGATGGCTCCAGGCGCGTCGTGCAGATCGCCGAGGTCACGGGCATGGAGCTTGAGACCATCAGCCTCTCGACGCTCTTCGAGGCGGATCCCAAAACGCTACGCAGCGGCGGCTTTTCGCTGCGCCCCACGGGCGCCGTGCCGCGCTTCTACGAGAGCCTCAGACGCGGGGGCGCCGAGCCTCCACTCGAATTCTTCCGCTAGCCCTCGGCAAAAATCCCGGCGGCCACCTCCGGAAAAATGTCGGCA